>NZ_CP126158.1:1414225-2121337 GCF_030127145.1 Halobaculum halobium | reverse complement strand
TACGGCGGCCGGCCGGTGGTCGAGGACGTGTCGCTGACGGTCGAGGCGGGCGAGTTCCTCGGGCTCGTCGGCCCGAACGGGTCGGGGAAGACGACGCTGCTGGAACTGGTGATCGGGCTTCGCCGTCCCGACAGCGGGAGCGTCGCGCTGTTCGGCGACCCCGCGGCCGACCGCGCCCACGGCGAGCGCGTCGGCTACGTCCCGCAGGACGTGGGCGAGGCCGCCGACGAGATGCCGATCACCGTCGAGGAGGTCGTCCGGATGGGTCGGTACCCGCATCGGTACTTCGGGCGGTTCCGCGACGAGGACCGGACGGCGATCGCTGACGCCCTCGACCGCGTCGGGATAGCCGACATCGCCGACCGCCGGATCGGGAGGCTCTCGGGCGGCCAGCGCCAACGGGCGTTCATCGCGCGGGCCCTCGCCGCCGAGGCGGACCTGCTCGCGCTCGACGAGCCGACAGTCGGCGTCGACGCCGAGTCGCGAGAGGCGTTCTACGACCTCCTCCACGAGCTGAACGACGAGGGGATGACGATCGTGCTCATCGAACACGACATCGGCGTCGTCACGACCCACGCCACCGAGATCGCCTGCCTCAACCGGGAGCTGTTCTTCCACGGCGACCCCGAGGCGTTCGTCGAGACCGACGCGCTCGCGGAGGCGTACGGGAACGCACAGCACGTGCTCGCCCACGATCACTGAGCATGCAGGGAGACGTCATCCGGAGCGATTCGCTCACCGTCGCCGGCGACAGCGCTGTCCCGCTGGCGAGCGCGGGCGATCAGGCGCTCGGGTTCGTGCTCGACGACCTGTGGGGCGGCCTCCTCGACGTTCTCGCGGGTGCGACGGGCGTCGACATACTCGCCTCGCCGTTCATGCAGCGGGCGTACCTCGCGGCGGTGTGCGTCGCGATCGTCGGCCCGCTCGTCGGGAGTTTCCTCGTGCACCGCGAGATGGCGATGATCGGCGACACGCTCGCGCACGCCGCCTTCGCCGGCGTCGCCGCGGGCCTGTTCGCCAACGCGGTCTTTGCGGTCTCGGTGCCGCCGCTGGCGACCGCGCTGGTCGTCGCCGCCCTCGCCGCGCTGGTCGTGCAGACGCTCGTCGACTACGCCGGCGCCTATCGGGACACCTCGCTCGCAATCGTGCTCACCGGGTCGTTCGCGGTCGGGAGCGTCCTCATCACCGCCGCCGACGGTGGCATCGCCGTCGGGATCAACGCCTACCTGTTCGGGTCGCTGGCGACCGTCTCGCGGGCGAACGCCGGTATCCTGCTGGCGATGACCGTCGTCGTTGGCCTCGCCGTCGGAGCGGCGTACCGGCCGCTCGTGTACGTCACCTTCGACGAGGTCGGTGCTCGCGCCGCCGGGATCGACGTGACGCGATACAACCGCCTGCTCGCGGTGTTGACCGCGGTCGTCGTGGTCGGCGCGATGCAGATCATGGGCGTGATCCTCGTCGCCGCCATGCTCGTGATTCCCGTCGCCACCGCGGCGCCCGTGACGGGATTCAGGCGGGCGATCGCGGCGAGCGTCGGCGCCGGGTTCGTCGCAACGCTTGCGGGCGTCTCGCTGTCGTACTGGTACGACGTGGCCGCCGGCGGGACGATCGTGCTCGTCGCCATCGCGGGGTACGTCGCGGTGGTCGCGGCGACGACGCTCCGTGCTCGCCTCGCCGCTCCGCGGTCGGATCGGGGCCGGACGGGCGAGGTCCGCGGCGACGACGCCGAGTGACGCGGCCGACGCGAGGCCTCGGCCGACCGTCCCGTTCATGCCGAACCCGGGACGAGCCACCTCATGGACGCCCGCTCGCGCGCCCGCCTCGCGCTGGCCCTCCTCCTCGTGACGGCACCGCTGTGGGGGCCGCCACTGGATCTGACGGGGCCCGACTACGAGTACAGAACCGTCGACATCACCGTCGACGGCGGCGAGATCGCGGTGACCGAGCGCGGGTATTGGCGCGGCCCGACCGACCGGATCGCGTGTTTCTCGCGGTCGTCTCTCCTCGACCACGACCGGGGGTGCTACCTCGAATCGCGCCTGCAAAACGGGACTGTCAGCGTCGATTACCCCGGACTCGGCGGGTACAACGGCGCGCCGCAGGTCGCGGGAGCCGACTACGTCGTCTTCGGGATCGCCGGCCCGGTGTACGAGCGGACGATCGACTACGACGAGGCGAACGGGTCGTTCGTGTTCGGCCTCGACCGCGTCGACCCCGAAACGGCGCTCGACGACGTGTCGCGGGACGCCGACCGCGCACCGCCGGCGATCCGGCGAGCCCTCGACGGCGAGTCGGTCCGCAGGAACGAGCCGGTGCGGTTCTTCGGAAGCGAACGTATCTACCGCCACGACGGCGGCTACGTGATCGTCTCCGAAGACGAGATCCACGACGGCTACTCCGAGCAACCCGGCGTCGAACGCGCGCTCGAGGCGCTTTCGGTCCTGTTCGGCGCGCTCACGCTGTATCAGGTCGGTCGCGACAGCGTCCGGGGATCGTAACAGCCAGTTCCCGCCGGAGGACCGGGCGGACGCCCGGTTCCGGCCGCGGCGACCGCCTCCACAACTGTTAGGCGCTAGCGAACCTCCGAACCGATAGAGACCCGCATGGCGAACACCGACGCGCGCGTCGACATGACCGAGGGGGCGGTGACGCCGCGGTTGTTCAGCCTCGCGTGGCCCCTCGTGCTCGGCAACCTCCTCCAGACGCTCTACAACCTCGCGGACGTGTTCTGGGTCGGTCGCGTCAGCCCGGAGGCCGTCGCCGCCGTGTCGCTCATGTTCCCGCTCTCGTGGATGTTCGTCTCGACGGCGATGGGGCTGACCGCCGCGACCATCGCGCTCGTCTCCCAGCACGTCGGCGCCGGCGAGGACCGCCGCGCCGACGAGGTGGTCGGCCAGACGACGCTGTTAGCGATCGGCGTCTCGGTCGTGCTGGCGGCCGTCGGGCTGTTGGCTCGTCGCCCCCTCCTGCAGTGGATCGGCGCGGAGGGAGTCGTGTTCACGGAGGCGCTGGCGTACATCGAGGTGATCTTCCTCACCCTGCCGCTCACGTTCCTGTTTTTCGCGTTTCGCGCGTCGCTGCAGGGCGCCGGCGACACGAAAACCGCGATGTGGCTGGTCGCCGCTTCCGCCGGCGTCAACATCGTCATCGACCCCGTGTTCATCCTCGGGTTCGGACCGATCCCCGCGATGGGGACCCAGGGCGCCGCGATCGCGACGTTCATCGCGCGGGCGCTCGCCGCCGTCGCGGGAATCTACGTGCTCGTGAAGGGCGACTGGGGGATCCAGCTCCACGTCGGCGACCTCCGCCCGAACCCCGCGCTGCTGCGTAAACTCGTCGACGTGGGGTATCCGGGCACCCTCGACGGTTGGGCCCGCTCGTTCGCCGCGGTGGCGATGGCCGCGCTGGTCGCGCGGTTCGGCCCGGCCGCGACCGCCGCCTACGGCGTCGGCGTCCGGCTGATGTCCGTCTCCTGGACCGTCGCCGGCGCGGTCGGACAGGCGACGGCGACCGGCGTCGGCCAGAACCTCGGCGCCGACACGCCCGACCGCGCGAGCCGAGTCGCCTGGACCGGTACCGGCGGCACGATGGCGGTGCTGGCGCTCGCGGGCGCCGTCGTCTGGTTCGTCCCCGCGATGGCGATCCGGGTGTTCGTGAACGACGCCGCCGTCGTGGAGGAGGGCGTCTCCTTCCTGCGGATCACCGCGCCCGCGTGGGCAGCGTTCGGCGGGCTGATGGTGCTGCAAGGGGCGTTCCGCGGCGCCGGCGACACCCGCACGGCGATGGGGCTGTCGCTGTTGTCGCGGTGGGGCCTGCGAATCCCCGCGGCCGTCGTGCTGGCGTACTCGTTTACCGTCGTCGTCCCGGGGATCGGCCCGGTGTCGGGGCTTGGATTGGGCCCCGACGGGCTCTGGTGGGCGTGGACGTTCGGCGCGGTCGGATCGCTGGTGGTCGGGGCGCTGTGGTTCCTCCGCGGCACGTGGACCGAGGGCGTGGTCGAGCGCGAGGAGGACGAACAGGGCGGCGACCGGGGCGGCGGACCGGCGAACGCCAACCGCGATTCGGCGCCGAGCGCCGCCCCGCCCGCCGACGACGGCGAGGGCGACCCCGCGACCGACGACTGACAGAGGCCCCGTCGCCGCGGCCGGAGTATCCAAGCGGGCGGCGCCCGAACTCCACGGCATGGACGGCTCGACGACCCGGCTGTACGGCGCGGCGATCGCGATCACCTCCGGCGTGTACTCGCTGGTGGCGGCGAGCGTCGGTGGCGGCATGATGGGGTCGACCGGAACGATGGGGTCGACCGGAATCGGCGCCGCTGGGTGGGTAATGCTCGCCATCGGCGTCGTCGTCGTGGTCCACGGCGTAGTGTTGTTGACTCCCGCGGCAGACAGACTCGGGAGCGCGAGCGGGCCGCTGATGATCGCCTACTCGCTGGTGATGTTGCTGCTCCAGGCGCTCGGAGCGACCGGGATGACTGGCTCGATGGGGATGACCGGCGGCACGAGCGGCGGGATGGGGACCATGGGCGGCATGGGATCGACTGCGACCGCCGGCATGGGCTGGGACCTCGGCATGGTCGCGCTCGCGGCGCTGATGCTGTTCAGCGGGATCGTTATGACGACCCGCGACTCAGGAGATGGCGGGATGTGAACTGAAGCGGAGAAGACGGGGCGGACGCGACGCGTGGATCGTGTGGGCGACTACTCGTCCAGCCGATCGCGCAGCATCGCGTTCACGTCGTCGGGCGCCGCCGAGCCGCCGGTCTTCTGCATCACCTGTCCGACGAGGAAGTTGATCGCGCCGCCCTCGCCGGCGCGGTAGTCGTCGACTGCGTCGGGGTTCTCGTCGATCGCTTCCTCGACGGCGGCGGCGACCTCGTCGTCGCCGGCGGTGCCGAGATCCTCGCGCTCGATGACCTCGTCGGGGCCGAGCCCCTCGTCGAGCATCGCGCGGAGAACGACCTCCTCGGCGTTCTTCGTCGTCACTTCCTCCGTGGCGACAAGTTCGATCAGCCGGGTGAACTCGTCGAGGCGATCGGTCACGTCCTCGACGGCCATGTCGCGGTAGTTCAGTTCGCCCAGCAGGGTGTCGGCGACCCACGCCGCCGCGAGGTCCGGGTCGAACTCCTCGGCGACCTCCTCGTAGAAGTCGGCGACGGCCTTGCGGGACGTGAGCTTCGAGGCAGCCTCCTGGTCGAGCCCGTACTCCTCGCGGAAGCGCTCGCGGCGGGCGTCCGGGAGCTCCGGGATGGCGATCCGCTCCTTCCAGTCGGACACCTGCAGCGCGGGGAGGTCGGCCTCCCGGAAGTAGCGGTAGTCCTTCTCCTCCTCCTTCGAGCGCATCGAGACGGTGTTGCCGTGTGTCTCGTTGAAGTGGCGCGTCTCCTGTTCGACGGCCTTCCCGCGCTTGAGTTGGTTCTCCTGTCGGTTTCGCTCGTACGCGAGTGCCTGCTCGGCGCCCTTGTGGCTGGAGATGTTCTTGACCTCGGTGCGGTTGGCGGAGTCGAGCACGTCCTCGTCGATGCGGCCGTCGTCGTCGACCTCGCCCGCCTCGACCATCGAGAGGTTCGCGTCGATGCGGAGGCTGCCGTCGCGGCCGGCGTCGAACACGCCGAGGTACTCCAGCACCTCCTCGAGCTTCTCCAGGAAGGCCCGTACCTCCTTGGGATCGCGGAAGTCCGGTTCGGTGACGACCTCCATCAGCGGCGTGCCCGCGCGGTTGTAATCGACCAGCGAGTAGTCGGCGCGGTCGACCGACGTGGTGCGCACGTCGAGATCGGCGGGGCCCTCTCGGACGTGGCGCAGGCTCCCGGGGTCCTCCTCCAGGTGGGCGCGGCGGACGTTCACGGTGCGGCGCGTGCCTTCGTGGGAGAACTCCAGTTCCCCGTCGGCACACAGCGGCGCGTCGTACTGGGTGATCTGGAAGTTCTTGGGGAGGTCGGGGTAGTAGTAGTTCTTCCGGTGAAACCGGGTCTCCTCGGGGATGTCGGCGTCGAGCGCCTTGCCCACCTTGACGGCCGCCTCGACGGCCGCCTCGTTGAGTACCGGGAGGGCTCCCGGGAGCCCGAGACAGGTGGGACAGACGCGCGTGTTGGGCTCCTCCTCCTCGGCGGGGTCGGTGGAACACCCGCAGAAGATCTTGGTGTCCGTCTCGAGCTGGACGTGGACCTCCAGCCCGATGACGGGCACCAACTCGGCCCGTTCGGCTGCTCGTGCCATCGTTGAACCGGGATTTGCGACGCCGCAGGTAAAGCCTGACGGGACGGGCGCGGGGGAAGGCCGGGGCGGGCGGCCGTCGACCGACGCCGCCTACCGCGCGTACAGCTTGGCGCCGAGCAGCGCCGTCAATCGCGAGCGGTCCGTCGGCGACACCGCGACGTACGGGCGCTCGACCGGGCCGAACACGTCGACGACGCGGCCGACCGCCGAGAGCGACTCGTCGACGACCTCGCTGCCGACGCGGGCCGGCTCGGTGCCCTCGGGAACGCGGACGACCGCGAGCCCCTGAGCGGTCCGGACCACCTCGCCGACGCGCTTCATCGAACCACCACGGCGGCGCGTCAGTCCCCGCGGATGACCCCGAGGTAGGCGCCCACCGCCTGCACGAGGTCGTTCTTCGCGGTCTCCTCGGTGCCCGTGACGACCACGCGCCCGCGAGGCTCGTACTCCCGGCTGTACGTCTTGTCGCGTTCGATCTTGGCGTCGTACCCGACTTGCTGGACGGCCTGTGCGATCTCGTCGACCGTCGGCTCCGACACCGCGAGGTCCTCGGGGACGCGACGCCCCTCGGCCCGGGTCAGGGCGGCGTCGAAGTACGCGGGGTAGAGGACGTTCTCGACCATACCGGAGGGGCGGCGCCCGCGCGGAAAAAGGGTGCTATCGGCGCCGAGGCGAGGCGGGCAGCCAGCTACCGGTCGCGTTCGAGATCGCGGTCGGCGTCGCGTTCGCGTCCCCGCCGATCGCGCTCACGGTGCCTGCGATCCTCCGCGTCCTCCAGCGACTCGGTCTCCAGCAGGCGGTCGAGTTTCCGTTCGAACTGCTCGTCGGTGAGGTCCCCACGTGCGTAGCGGTCGCGGAGGGTGTCGAGCGCGTCGCGCGTGTCCGGGTCGGTCGGCGGCTCCTCGGGACGGCCGTCGGTCCCCCCGTCCGAGTCGTCGAGCCCCTCGACCCCCTTGACTTCCTCGTCCCACCACTCCTCGATGTCGTCCTCGTCGCCGAACAGCATCGCCGTCAACGGGACGACGACGATGTAGCCGAACAGCAGCGCCGCGAGCCACCAGTCTTGCCCGGTGAACATGGCCGCCAGCCAGATTCCGGTGACGAGCGTGCTGACGACGCCCGTCGCGTTTTCGCGGAGACGCTCGGTGGGGCTCGCGCTCATGTGCGACTGATCTCTCGTGTAGAAAATAAAACCGCTCGACTCGGTACAGGAACCCGCGGCGTGGCGTTCCCGAGCTATCGTTCGCGACGCGCCAGCAGCGCGGACCCGAGCACCGCAAGCACCGCGAGCGCGACGCCGAAGCCGGGGCCGGAGGTCTCGGTGGCAGCGGGCGTGTCGTCGACGGCCGCGGTCGTCGTCGTCGACGGCGTGTCAGTGATCGGCTGGCTCTCGGTCGCGGTCGGCGTCTCGGTCTCCATCGCGGCGACCGCCTCCTCACGCGTCTGGAAGTCGGCCTCGGCGGCCGCCTCGGGGTGGAACCCTTCGGTCAGCGTCCGCACGCCCATCACGACCGAGCGCGGCGCGGGCTGGTTCATCCAGTTGCGGTCCACCGAGACGGTGTTGTTGTTCTCGACGGCGGGCGTGCTCGCGTACGGCTCCTGCCCGAGGAGGTACGACGAGGAGCCCGTGACGACGAGGTACTCGGGCGCGAGCTCGAGGACGACCTCGTCGTTGATCTGCGGGTAGCCGGTCAGGTTGCGTTCGGCGGCGACGTTCGTGCCGCCGGCGGTGTCGATCATCGCGGAGATGAACGTCTCGCTGCCGGCGATGTAGCCGCCGCCCAGCGGGTACAGCACGCGCACGTCCTCGGCGTCGGCGGTCGCCTCGGTCGCCGCCTCGACGTTCGCGTCCATCCACGCGTTCGCCTCGGCGGCGCCCTCACAGTTGCCGGTGAGGCGGCCGATGAGCGTCGTCTTCTCGCGCACGCCCGCGACCGTCGTCGACTCCTCGAAGTGGAACACTGTCAGGCCCGCATCGCGCAGCGTCCGCACCGTCTCGACGGAGGTCGCGTTCGGCGCGAGCACGAGGTCGGGGTTCGTGCCCACGACCTTCTCCACGCTCACGCCGAAGCCGGCCGCCGAGACGTTCGTCCGGGAGTCGGCGCCCTCGAGGTACAGCGCGAACTGGCTCACGCCGACGACCTGCGACTCGCCGCCGATCTCCCACATCGTCTGTGCGGCGCTGGGGTTCAGTGTCGTGACTCGTTCGGGGCGTTCGTCGAGGGTCACCTCGGTCCCAGTCGCGTCCGTGGCCGTGTAGGGGAAGCCGCAGTCGGCCTGCGTTTGCGCGTTCGACGCACCGGTCGAACCGAGTGCGGGCTGTGCGCCGGCGACAGCGTCGTGTCCGCCGTTCGGTGCCACCTGCGCGGACGGCTCGGCGGCCGCGGCCCCGACCGCGGGCACCGCCGCGGCGACCATCAACAGCGTCGCGATCAACAGCGTCCGTGTCCGTCGTGTCACGGTCAAGGCCACCGGACAAGACAATAAATATTTACCTAATGCAAACAGCCTTGAGTTCGTGACACGCGTCTGGCGTCGCACCGCCGGCTACTCGGCCGCCCTGTTCGCGCTCCTCGTCGGCGTCGTGACGGTGAGCGCCGGCATCGGTCCGGTGTCGGTCCCCGCCGACACCGTGGTGGCCGTCGTCGCCAACGCCGTCGCGGTCCCGGTGAGCGTCGAGTGGGCTTCCACCGCCGTCGCGGGCGGTCCGCTGACTGCCGGACTCCCGCTTCGGGTGGAGTTCGCCCACCCGTTCGCGTTTCCGGTGTCGAGCACGCACGAGGCGATCGTGATGCGGGTCCGGCTCCCGCGGATCCTCCTCGCGGCGTTCGTCGGCGTCGGACTCGGGACCGCCGGCACGGTGATGCAGGGCTTCTTCCGCAACCCGATGGCCGACCCGGGGATCATCGGCGTCTCCTCGGGCGCGGCCGTCGGCGCCGTCTCGTGGATCGTCGCCCCCGCCAGCGTGCTGGCGCTGCTCGGGCCGCTTCGGCCGCTGTTGGTCGACGGCGCGGGGCTCCAGATCGCCGCCTTCTCGGGCGCGCTCGTCGCCGGCTTCGGCGTCTACCTCATCGCCAGCCGCGACGGTCGCACGCCCGTGGCGACGCTGCTGCTCGCGGGCGTCGCCGTCCAGACGTTCTTAGGTGCCGTCGTCTCGTATCTCCTGCTCCACTCCGGGGAGTCGATCCGCCGGGTGACGTACTGGCTGATGGGTCACCTCAGCGGCGCGAGCTGGTCGGAGGTGGCCGTCGTCGCCGTGGTCGTCCCCGCGCTGACGCTCGTGTTGTTCGCGTACGCCCGCGACCTGAACGTGCTCCTGCTCGGCGAGACGGACGCCGTCGCCCTCGGCGTCGATGCCGAGCGGAGCAAGCGGGTCCTGCTTGCCGTCTCGTCGGTGTTGACGGGCGCTGCGGTCGCCGTCTCCGGCGTCATCGGCTTCGTCGGCCTCATCGTCCCCCACGGCGTCCGCCTGCTCGTCGGCCCGGACCACCGCGTGCTGCTGCCGACGAGCGCGCTCGCGGGCGGGAGCTTCCTCGTCGCCGCCGACACGTTCGCGCGCTCGGGCGTCGCGGAGCTGCCGGTCGGTATCGTGACGGCGGCCGTCGGCGCCCCCTTCTTCCTGTACCTGCTGCGCACGCGGGAGGTGTACGACCTGTGAGCGAGCGGCGCGAGGAAGTCGACGGCGACGCCGATCGGACCGCGAACCGAGACAGCGACACCGACCGCCCCGGCGACCGCGACGACGGTCCCTCGCTGATCGCCGTCCGCGACCTCGTCGTCTCCCGGGGCGGCGAGCGCGTCCTCGACGGCGTCTCCCTCTCCGTGGACCGCGGCGAACTCGTCGGGCTCGTCGGCCCCAACGGCGCCGGCAAGACGACGCTGATCGCCGCCTGCAACGGCACGCTCGGAATCGACGGCGGCGCGGTCGAACTCGACGGCACCGACCGGCGGGCGCTGTCCCAGCGCGAGGTTGCCCGCCGCGTCGCGACCGTGCCCCAGGAGACGAACACGGCGTTCGAGTTCCCCGTGGAGTCGATCGTCGAGATGGGGCGGACCGCCTACGTCTCTCGGTTCGGGACGACGACCGAGGCCGACCGCGAGGCGATCCGCCGGGCGATGGACCGCGCCGAGGTCCGCGAGTTCGCCGACCGCTCGGTGACGACGCTGTCGGGCGGCGAGCGCCAGCGCGTGCTGTTCGCCCGGGCGCTGGCCGCCGAGACGCCCGCGCTCTTGCTCGACGAGCCGACCGCCAGCCTCGACATCAACCACCAGGTCCGAACGCTCGAACTCGTCCGGGAGGCCGTCGACGACGGGAAGGCCGCACTCGCGGCGATCCACGACCTGAACCTCGCCGCGCGGGTGTGCGACCGACTCGTGCTCCTGGCGGGCGGCGAGGTGCGAGCGACCGGCACGCCGCGAGCGGTGCTCTCCGACGACGCCCTCGCGTCGGCGTTCGGCGTCCGCACGGCCGTCAACGACGACCCCGCGGTCGGGTCGCCGATGGTGACGGCGCTGCGCGATGGCGACGGCGATCGAACGGAGTGAACCTGCGGCGACGACGCCGGAGAACCGACGAGGAACGGCCGGGGAGACCCGTGGACAGCGGGGCCCGTTCCGTCGCGATTCAACCGAACTTGTGCTAATGTACTCATAATTGTTATACCGCCCGCCGCGTCTCGTAGTGGCATGCAGCAGTCATCGACGGTCGACCGCGGGGCGGACTCGCCGGCTCCGCACGGGGAGCGAGCGTGAGACTCGTCCTCGTCGCCGGAACGACCGAGACCGCGAAGATTCCGGGGATCAGCGCGGCCGGCGCCGACCCGGATCTGATGCGTCACACCCCCGGCGCGGACCTGGACGTGTTGGTCCACGGCGAGCCGACGCTCGCGCCGGTCGTGCCGGTGAGTCCGACGGGCTGTCCGACGCCGGCGGTCGTCACCCGAGCCGCGCGGGAACTGCTCGGCTTCGACACGCTCGGCGTCGACGCGGGCATCGCCGGGCGGACGGGCTCACCCGCGGTCGACGTGGGCGCCGGGGCGGGCGCCGACGTCCGCGAGCCGACCGCGGTCCCCGACGCCGAGGCGACGTACGAACGAGCGCGCGAGTTCGGGGCCGCACTCCCGGACGATCGCGTCGTGATCGGCGAGACGATTCCCGGGGGCACGACCACCGCTCTCGGGGTGTTGACCGCGCTGGGCGAGGAACCGGCGGTGTCGTCGTCGCTGCCCGAGAATCCTCTCGACCTGAAGCGGCGGGTCGTCGACGAGGGGCTTGACGCCAGCGGGCTCGCGCCCGGTGACGCCGCGGGCGACCCCCTGACGGCGGTCGGAGCCGTCGGCGACCCCGTGCTTGCGGCGGTCGCGGGGCTGACCGCGGGCGCCGTGGAGTCCGGAACCGAAGTGACGCTCGCGGGCGGCACGCAGCTCGCCGCCGCGGCGGCGCTGGTCCGCCACGCGGGCGTGGACGCGCCGCTGACGCTCGCGACGACGTCGTTCGTCGCCGCCGACGACTCCGCCGGGGTCGCCGGCCTCGCCGACTCGCTGGGCGTCGACCTCGTGGTCACCGACCCCGGGTTCGACGCGGTCGATCACCCCGCGATGGACGCGTACGTCGCCGGCGAGGCGAAGGAGGGCGTCGCGATGGGCGGCGCGCTCCGGCTGATCGACGAGTCGACGGCCTCGATGGCCGACCTCCGCGAGCGGATCGTCGAGGTGTACGACCGCCTGCTCGCGGGGGACGGGCCGGCCGTGGAGCCGGCGGAGCCGCCGGAGGGCGGTCCGTGAGGGGGCTCGTCCTCGGCGGCACCGCCTCCGGCGTCGGGAAGACCGTGGCGACGCTGGCGGCGATCCGGGCGCTCGACGCCGCCGGCTACGCGGTCCAACCGGCCAAGGCGGGACCGGACTTCATCGACCCGAGCCACCACGAGGCCGTCGCCGGGGTCCCCTCGCGGACGCTCGACACCTGGCTGCAAGGCGAGGGAGGAGTTCGGCGGAACTACCACCGCGGCGAGGGCGACCTGTGTGTGGTTGAGGGCGTGATGGGACTGTACGACGGCGACGGCTCCAGCACGGCCCGGGTCGCCGAGGCGCTCGATCTCCCGGTCGTGCTCGTCGTCGACGCGAAGGCCGGCATGGAGAGCGTCGCCGCGACCGCGCTGGGCTTTCGCGAGTACGCCGCCCACGCCGACCGCGACATCGAGGTCGCGGGTGTGATCGCCCAGCGCGCTCACGGCGGTCGCCACGAGCGTGGCATCCGCGAGGCGCTGCCCGAGGGGATAGCCTACTTCGGTCGGATCCCACCGAACCCGGATCTGGAGATCCCCGACCGCCACCTCGGCCTCCACATGGGCGCGGAGTCGCCGCTCCCGACGGACGCGCTCGACGCCGCAGCCGAGCGCCTCGACGCCGAGGCGCTGGCCGACCTCGCGCGCGAACCGCCACAGCCGCCCGAACGGGACCACGAAGGCGGGACCGACTCGGGATCGCCGGCTGGAACGCGGGTCGCGGTCGCCGACGACGCCGCCTTCGCGTTCCGCTACCCGGCGACGCTGGAGCGCCTTCGCGAGGGTGCAGACGTGGTCACGTTCGCGCCGACGCGCGGCGACCCGCTCCCCGAGTGCGACGCCGTCTACCTCCCCGGCGGCTACCCGGAGCTCCACGCGCCCGCGCTCGCCGACAGCGACGCGCTCGCGGAACTGGGCGACCGGGCGAGCGAGGGCCTCTCCGTGCTCGGGGAGTGCGGCGGACTGATGGCGCTCTCGGAGACGCTGACGACCGCCGACGGCGACACCCACGAGCTGGCCGGCGTGCTCCCCGCGGACGTGCGGATGCACGACCGCTATCAGGCGCTCGACCACGTCGAGCTCCGCGCCCGCGACGACGCGCTCACCGCCCGTGCGGGCGAGACCCGCCGCGGCCACGAGTTCCACTACTCCTCGGCGGAGGTCGACGACGACGCCCGCTTCGCCTTCGAGGTGGTCCGCGGCGACGGTATCGCCGACGGGATGGACGGCCTGACGGAGTACCGCACGCTCGGCACGTACGCGCACGTCCACCCCGAGAGCGGCGCGTTCGACTCGTTCCTGGAGGCGATCTGAGATGGCGCGTCGCGACGGACGTGAGACCGGTGGACCCGACGCCCGCGCAGGCAAGGAGGCGTCTCCCGTCGCGGCCGTCTCGTTCGACCTGTTCGGGACGCTCGTGTCCGTCGAGCGGCCGGCCGACCCGGCCGCCGGCGTCGCCGCCGAACTCCGCGACTGCGGCGTCTCCGTCCCGGACGACTGGGCCGACGCGTACGCGGAGGTGCACCTGGAGTACGCGGAGGGCGTCGAGCGGCCGTTGCACCACCACGTCTCGGCGGCGCTCGCGAGTCGCTCATCCGAGCACGAGCCGCGGGCGTTCGTCGACGACGCCGCTGCCGCCGTTCGCGCGGCGTTCGACCGACCGGTCGAGACGCGCCCGGGCGCCGCCGAGGCGGTCGCGACGCTCGCGGCGGAGTACCCCGTCGGCGTCTACTCGAACTGCAGCGTCTCCGGGCTCCTCGGGCGGACGCTGGCGCGGTCGGCCCTCGATCCGGACGCGTTCGACGCCGTGGTCGCGAGCGTCGACCGCGGGTGGCGCAAGCCCGACGCGCGGGCGTTCGAGGCGGTCGCCGACGACCTCGGCGTCCCGGTCGACCGCCTGCTCCACGTCGGCGACGACGCGGAGACGGACGGCGGCGTGACTGCCGCCGGCGGCTACTTCGTTCAGGTCGGTACAGCGGCGGCGTCGCTTCGGGAGCTCCCCGCGGTCGTCGCGGAGCGATGGGACTGACCGCGCTCGCGGCCGTCGGGCTGGCGGCCGCGCTCGACGCGGCGTTCGCGGAGCCGCCCGGTCGCGCCCACCCGATCGCGCTGTTCGGGGGCGTCGTCGGTCGCGTCGACCGCGAGTGGGCCCGGCCGCGGGCCGTCGGCGTCGCCGTCGCGGTCGTCCTCCCGCTGGCGTTCGCGGCGGTCGCGTGGGGGTCGTCGCCGGCACGGGGAGCGTGGGCGCCCTCGCGGGGAGCGTCGCCGCCGGCCTCGCGCTGTTCTCGCTCACGAGCCTGCGGATGCTCGTCGCCGTCGCGAGCGAGGTGATCGAGGCGACCGAACGCGACGCCGAGGCGGCACGGGCGTCGGCGATCGCGCTCGTCGGTCGGGACACGTCGTCGCTGTCGCCCGCGGAGATCCGCAGCGCCGGCGTCGAGAGCGCCGCAGAGAACCTCGCGGATGGGCTCGTCGCGCCCCTGCTGTGGTTCGCGGTCGGCGCGCAGGCGTCGCTCGCGGTCGGCGTCGCCGCCGCCGCGTGGGTGAAGGGCGTGAACACGCTCGACTCGATGCTCGGCTACCCGGACAAGTCGGTCGGCGCCGCCAGCGCCCGCCTCGACGACGCGGTTATGTGGGTGCCCGCCCGCGTGTCGGCCGTGTTGCTCGCCGTCGCGGCCGGCTCGCCCGGATCGCTCCTCGACGCCCGGCGGTGGGCTCGCGTCCCCGCCTCCCCCAACTCGGGGTGGCCGATGGCGACCGCGGCCGCCGCCCTCGGGGTCCGGCTCGAAAAGCCCGGCGCGTACGCGCTGAACCCCGACGCCGCGTTGCCCTCGCTCGCCGAGGGGCGAGCCGGCGTCCGAGCGGTCGCGATCGCCGGTGCGCTGGCGTTCCTGCTCGCCGGAGCGATCGCGGCGACGGCCGCGGGGGCGGGGGCGTGACTCCGGCCCCGCTCGCGGCCCTGCGCGGCGCGCTGGGCTTCCTCTCGCGCGTTCCGGTCGGCCACAGCGAGGCTAACTGGGAGGCGTTCCGTCGAACCCCGGCGGCGATCCCGGCCGCCGGCTACGTGATCGGCGCGCTGCTGGCGCTGCCGATCGCGGCGATCGCCGCCGCCCCCGCCCGCGCCGCCGCCGTCCCGAGCGAGACGGTCGCGGTGCTGTTCGTCGCGTGGCTGTACACGGTCACCGGGATCACCCACCTCGACGGGGTGGCCGACCTGGGCGACGCCGCGGTGGTCCACGGCGACGCCGAGCGTCGGCGCGAAGTACTGAAAGACAGCGCCGTCGGCGTCGGCGGCGCGCTGGCGCTCGGAGTGGTCGTCCTCGGACTCGCTGCGGCGGCCCTGCTGCTGGTCGATCTCGCGCGGCTCGCCCCTAACCTCCCCGTCGCCGCCGTCGGACTCGTGGTCGCCGCCGAGGTGGCCGCGAAGGCGGCGACGGCGACGCTGGTGTGTCTCGGCGACGCCGCCCACGAGGGCCTCGGGTCCGCGCTGACCGCCGAGTCCGGCCCGCGCTCGCTGCTCGGGGTCGGTGTCGTCGCCGCGCCCGTCGCGTTCGTCGGGTGGCCCGCGCTCGCGCCCGGCCTCGCCGTCCTCGCCGCCGCCGGCGTCGTCGCCGCAGCTGCGCTGTGGTGGGCGAGGGCTCGGCTCGGCGGCGTCAGCGGCGACGTGCTCGGCGCGACGAACGAGGTCGCCCGCGTCGTCGGGCTCCACGTGGGGGTGATCGCGTGGACGCTCTCGTGATGTGCGGCGGGCGCGGCACCCGCCTCGGGCGAGTCGGCGAGGACACGGAGAAGCCGCTGGTCTCGGTCGGCGGGGAACCCATGATCGACCGCGTGCTCGCGGCGCTCGTGGGGAGCCGAGTCGACCGCATCCACGCGGTCGTCTCCCCGAACGCGCCTGCGACGCGCGAGCACCTCCGCGGCGAGCGGAGCGAGGCCCCGACGACGCCGACGACGCGACTGCCGGCGTCTCGATCCTCGACGCCCCGGGCGACGGCTACGTGGCCGACCTGGGCTACGCGCTGGAGCGGGTCGAGCGGCCGGTGCTCACGGTCGCCGCGGACATCCCGTTGCTGTCGGCCGGAGCCGTCGACCGCGCGATCGACGCCGCCGGCGACGCGTCGCTGTCGGTGTACGTTCCCGTCGAGTTGAAGCGCGATGTGGGCGTCAGCGTCGACGACGGGACGACGACGATGGTGGACGGCAGGACGGTTGCGCCGACCGGACTGAACGTCGTCGGCGTCGACGACGGCGAGAGCGAGTACGGAGACGAGCGTTCGATCGTCGTCGACGACGAGCGCCTCGCCGTGAACACGAACCGGCCGCGCGACCTGCGCGTCGCCGAGGCGCTGTTGCGGCGGCGCGAGCGAACCGAGACCGACACCGATCACGGAAGCCAGTCATGAACTTCGACACCGCACGCGACACCCAACGCACGCCCCACGGCAGCAGCGACGACCCCGACGTGCTGGACTTCAGCGCGAACACGAACCCGCACGTCCCCGAGGGGACCGAGGCAGCGTACCGCGACGCCTTCGAGGCGGCAGGGACGTACCCACGAGAACCGCCCGCCGAGTACCGCCGGGCGGCCGCCGAGTACGTCGGCTGTGACCCCGAAGCGGTGATCTCGACCCCCGGCGGGCTGGCGGCGATCCGACTCGTGATCGACCTCGCGGTCGATCCCGGCGACTCGGTCGCGATTCCGTCTCCGAGCTTCGGGGAGTACGCTCGGGAGGTCCGCCTCCAGGACGGCGAGCCGGTGTTCGTCCCGCAGGCGGAGATCGCCGACGCGGACCCCGCAGCGCACGCGCTCGTGATCGTCTGCAACCCAAACAACCCCACCGGGAACGCCTACCCGGACGAGAAGTTGCGAACGCTGGCCGCCCGGTGTCGGGCGGCCGGGACGCCGCTGTTGGTCGACGAGGCGTTCCTGGGATTCACCGACCGGCCCTCCCTCGCGGGCGAGCCGGGCGTCGTCGTCGCGCGGTCGCTGACGAAGCTGTTCGGGCTGCCCGGGATCCGCGCGGGTTTCGCCGTCGCGACCGGCGCGTGGCGCGAGGCGCTGGCGAACGCTCGGCGGACCTGGAACCTCGGGGCGCCCGCACTTGCGACCGGTGCCCACTGCATGCGCCAGGGCGAGTTCGTCGCCGAGACCCGCGAGCGCGTCGCCGCCGAGCGCGAGCGCATGCGCGAGGGGCTGACCGACGCGGGGTATGCCGTCCACCCCTCGGATGCCCCGTTCGTTCTGCTCGACGTGGGCGACCGCGGCGTCGACGCCGTCGTCGCCGGCGCCGCCGAGGCCGGGATCGCGGTTCGCGACGCGACGACGTTCCGCGGGCTCGACAACCACGTCCGCGTGGCGGTCCGAACGCGCGCGGCGAACGACCGCCTGCTGGAGGTGCTGCGTGACCGTTGAGACCGTCGTCGCTGACGGCGTGCTCCGCCTGCGCCGACCGGACACGCGCTGGCTCTCGACGGGCTGGGCCGGCGGGTTCGCCGACGCGCCGGCGGCGTTCAACGTCTCCGTCCCCGAGGGATGGGAGCGCACCGACCTCGACGCGTACGTGACGGAGCGGCTCGCGGACGCCGGGTTCACCGGCGCGGAGGAGCGCACTGGTCCGGCGCTGCTCACCGGCGTCGACATGCGCCACGCGCGAGTGGCGCGCTCCGGCTCGGTCGTCGCGGTCGCGACCGCGGGCGTGTCGAACCCCGCGGCGCTGCCGATGGACGCTCCCGAGGCGGTCGCGAGCGGCGCCGGCCGGGCGAGCGAGTCGAACGCCGTCGACGCGCCGGATCGTCCCGGTCGCGGGACGGTGAACGTCCTCGTGTGGACCGACCGCTTGCTCGACGACGGCGCGCTCGCCAACCTCGTCGCGGTCGCCGCCGAGGCGAAGGCCGCGACGCTGCTGGCCGCGACGGGCTTTCCGGGCACGACGACCGACGCGGTGGTCGCCGGAAGCGCCCGCGACGGCGAGCCGGCCGCCTTCTCCGGGAGCGCGACGCCCGTCGGGAGCGCCGCACGAGCGTGCGTCCGCGACGCCGTCCGCGCGAGCCTCGACTCGCGGTACGCCGTCGGCGACGTGGCGCTGCCCGACTCGGTCGCCGACGCGAAATACGGCGTCGTCACCGACCGCGAGACGGAGGTCGGCGAGCCGTGACCGAGCGCCAGCGTTGCGATCCACACCCGTTTGCCGATCCAGTTCCGAGGAGCAACCCATGACCGACACGAACGCCACCGACGACGAGCACCGAACCGACGACCGACCGAGCGACGACGCCGCCGAGGACCCGCGCGCCCGAACCCCGGGAAAGGGCGTCACCCCGGCCGCCCGCGACATCGAGCCCGCCGCGCCCGATGAGTTCGGCCTCGTGCAGACGTGGTGGGGCGACGGGAAGGGGAAGACGACGGCCGCGCTGGGGATGGCGTTCCGGGCCGCCGGCCACGGCTACCGGGTTCACCTGCTCCAGTTCATGAAGGGCGGCGCCGACAGCGTCGAGGACGTGCGCGGCGAGTACAACGCGATCGCCGCGATCCCGGGGATCAGCTACGAGAACTCCGGCCACTACGGCTGGCACGCGATGGCGGACGGCACCGACGAGGACGACCACGCCGCCCGCGCCGCCGCGGGGTTCGAGCGCGCCCGCGAACTAGTCGACGGGTGGGCCGACGCCGACCTGACCGCGCCGCTCGACCTCGAGGGCGACCCCGAGGCGGGCGCGCACATGCTCGTCCTCGACGAGGTCGTGTACGCCGCCAACCGCGGGCTCGTCGACCCCGACGACCTCGTCGGTCTGGTCGAGTCGAAACCCGACGCGCTCGAACTCGTCCTCACGGGCGGCCACGAGGAGCCCGACTACCTCCGGGAGGTATCCGACCTGATCACGAACGTCCGCAAGGTGAAACACCCCTTCGACGATGGCCACCGCGCCCGCAAGGGAACCGAGTACTGATGGGCGGGGGCGAGCGCACGAGCGCCGACGGCGACGACGAGGTGGCCGATGACGGCCAGCAGGCGGCCGGTGACGGCCAGCACACCGGCGACGGCGCAGCCACCCTCCTCGTCGCCGGAACGGCGAGCCACGTCGGCAAGAGCACAGTCGTCGCGGGGCTGTGCCGCCGTCTCGCCGATGCCGGCGTCTCGGTCGCGCCGTTCAAGGCGCAGAACATGAGCAACAACGCCCGCGCCGCGCTCACGCCCGCGGGCAAGTGGGGGGAGATCGGCGTCTCGCAGTTCGTGCAGGCCCGCGCAGCCCGGGTCACGCCGACGACGGACACGAATCCCGTGCTCCTCAAACCTCGGGGCGAGGGGGAGAGCCAGCTCGTGATCGACGGCGAGGCGGTCGGCCACTACGAGGCGGGCGCCTACTACGACGACCACTGGGAGCGGGCGCGAACGGCCGCTCGCGACGCGTACGAGCGGCTCGCGACCGAACACGACGTGATCGTCGCCGAGGGCGCCGGTTCGATCGCGGAGATCAACCTCCACGACCGCGATCTGGCGAACGTCGAGACCGCACGGTTCGCGGACGCGTCGATCCTCCTGCTGGGCGACATCGAGCGCGGCGGCGTGTTCGCCAGCCTCTACGGGACGCTGGAGCTCATGCCCGACGACCTCCGGGAACGCGTCGCCGGCACGGTGATCACGAAGTTCCGCGGCGACGCCTCCCTCCTCGACCCGGGGATCGAGGAGTTGGAATCGCGGACCGGCGTGCCCGTCTCCGCGGTGCTCCCGTACGACGACCCGGGGCTGCCCGAGGAGGACAGCGTCGCCCTCCCTGACCGGGACTCGCGTGCGGTCGTCGGCGACGACGACGGCGTCGCGGACGCGGCCGCGGTGACTGTCGCGGTGCCCCGGCTCCCGCGCGTGTCGAACTTCTCGGATCTCGACCCGCTCGCGCGCACACCCGGCGTCCGGGTGGCGTACGTCCCCCTCGACGCCGGCCTCGCTGGCGCGGACGCGGAGGTCGGCGCGGACACTTGCGCGGACGCGGTGGTGCTCCCGGGCACGAAGAACACCGTCGACGACCTGCTGGCGCTTCGGGATGCGGGGTTCGACGAGGAGATTCGGACGTTCGACGGCCCCATAATCGGGATCTGCGGCGGCTACCAGCTGCTCGGCGAGCGGATCACGAACGCCGCCGTGGAGGGCACCGGCGACGCGGACGTGGTCCAAGGGGTGGGCCTCCTCCCCGTCGAGACGCGCTTCAGCGAGGACAAGCGCGTGCGCCAGACGACCGTCACAGTCGACGGTGCGGGCCCGCTCGCGGGCGTGACCGGGACCGTATCCGGGTACGAGATCCACATGGGGCGGACAGCGCCGCTCGAGTCCGCGGCCGTCGAGACCCCGCTGGAACCGGGGAGCGCCGCCGTCGGCGACGTCGTCGGCACGTACCTCCACGACGTGTTCGCGACCGACACCGTGCGGGAGGCGTTCGTCGACGCCGTCTTCGCGCACGCGGGGCGCGGGCGTCCAGCGGTCGCCGGGGACGCGGGAGACCCGTACGAGGCGGCCGCGTCGCTCGTCGGCGGCCTCGAGGTGTCGGCGCTGTTCGCGGGTGAGGTGGAGCACAAGCTGGATCCGAGCGGTGAGGCGCCTCCGAGCGCGGACCGGTAGCCCTTTTCGCGCGGGCGGGCGAGGGCGGGTATGACCACGCCGTGCGTCCGCGTCCCCGTCAGCGAGGGCGAGGGAACGAGACAGGCGCTCGCCGAGCGCGACCTGCTCGACGGCGACCGCGAGATCGCGGTCGACGACGGCGACATCTTCCTCCCCGTCGTCGACGCCGCCGTCGCCCGCGACGCCGGCTACGCGGTCGTCGAGCGCGAGACCGCCGAGCGCGACGGCCCCACCCCGCCCGCGGAGGTCCTCGGATTCGAACCCTCCTACGGGCGCCTCGGCGACATCGTCATCCTCGACGAGGACGACGCCGAACGCGCACGGGCGATCGCCGACGCGATCGTCGAGTCGGACGTTCCCTGCGAGACGGTCGTGAACCGCGCCTCGAAGGTCGCCGGCGAGTTCCGCGTCCGCGAGTGGGACGTGCTGTACGGGGAGCACACCGAGACGGTCCACCGCGAGTACGGCCACGAGTTCGCCCTCGACGTCGCCGAGGTGTACTTCTCGCCCCGGCTCGCCACCGAGCGCCACCGCGTCGTCGAGCAGGTGGAGTCGGGCGAGCGCGTCGTCGACATGTTCGCGGGCGTGGGTCCCTTCGCGGTGCCGATGGCCGCCCGCGGCGCCGAGGTGCTCGCCTGCGACGTGAACCCCGCCGCGATCGACTACCTCCGAGCGAACGCCGAGCGCAACGGCGTCGCCGATCGCGTCACCGCGCTGGAGGGCGACGTTCGCGAGACGACCGCCGACTACGACGGCTGGGCCGACCGGGTCGTGATGAACCTCCCGCACAGCGCCGACGAGTTCCTCGACACCGCGGTTCGGCTCGCGGGCGACGACTGCGTGCTCCACCTGTACGACATGGCCCACGAGGACGACCCGTTCGGACCCAGCGAGCGCGCGATTCGGGAAATCGCCGAGCCCGCGGGCTACGAGGTGGAGGTGCTGACGAGGCGAGAAGTGCGGTCGTACGCGCCACACGAGCTCAACGTCTGTCTGGACGTGCGGATTCTTCGAAACTGAGGAGTAGGGAAGCTGAAACGAGAGTGGTCTGTTATCGAAGTTCGTCGACAAGCGCAGCCACCGCCTCATCGACAAGGTCGCTCTCGAGCCGGCCCTGCCAGAAATCGATGTCCTCGTTGTCGACCGATTGAACAGCCCACGGAACGATTCCACTCTTCTCAGGAGTTCCGCCACGAAGCCAACTCTCCGCAGGGATATCGATGAGGCCGTCCATCCAAGATTTCGACGTCAACGTCAGCGCGATGTACTGATCGCCATGGAACGGCCGTCCCTCGTGGTTCGAGAGAACGAGCCACGGTCGGGCATCCGCCTCTCCTTTGAACGGGTCGTCGCCGTAGATGACATCTCCTCGCTCGAAGATCGGCAGCGATCCCTCGCCCGTCACCGTTCGTTCTCCACACTCGGATGGGGCTCGCTGGGGGCGTGTTCGCGCCAGGATTCCTTCTCTTCTGCACCGAGCTGATCGTTGAACAGGGCAGTCGCTCGCTCGTAGCCACTGTATCGTTCGAGTCGCCCAGTGTCGTCAGTTACCGCCCAGTACGTCGCTTTGTGTTCAACTACGTCCCGATCCTTCAGCCGCGAGAGCGCGGTGCTGACTGCCCCCTCGTCGACACCGATCTGGGTGGCGATTTCACGGGCCTTGAATGCCCGTTCGTCGTTGGCGGCGAGAAACCCGAGGACCTGCTCCGGGACCGAAAGGTCGGCGAGCTCTTCCTCGCTCGTGTTCTCGAAGGTGTCTCGGTCGATAGACATTGCTGAACGAGAGTATGGGTTCAACTGTGAAGAGCGTTATCAGTGAAATCCATGTGATTGATGAAATATAGTCTCGACCGAGCAGTTCGGGAACGATACGCATCGAGACAACTATTCTCAACGCCTGACCAAGTGATCGGGGTGAACAGCCTCGGGGTCAAGCCCCGAGGCACTCGCCTTGCTTATCTGTAGAGGCCCGGACCGGGTACGATGAACACGTCCCCCGATCAGGCCTGCTGGAGATCATCACTGTCGGTCACCTCAGGAACGTTCGATCTTCCTTCTGAGTAAACGTGCGAGTCCGGGACACGGCGACGCACATTCGCAACCCTTATTCCCATCATGGCAGTACGACTGATTGCACGCGCCGGTGTAGCTCAGCTGGCAGAGCGATTCCTTCGTAAGGAATAGGCCGAGGGTTCAAATCCCTCCACCGGCTTTCGTTTTGCGTTCAATCGCGAAGGAGTAGGATCGACCAGTAGCAGGTGTCATACTAGCATTGAGGGTTTCGGTATCGAATCCGTCCTGTTCCACGGCACCGCCGATTCCGACAGACCCGACAGCACCCACAGCACACCCACCCAGAGCCACGACTGTCGAACAGATCAGGCCACGTTTTCCGACCGGAACTGGTCCGCGTGGTCCTCGACGAACGTTCGCATGTCCCGCGGCTGTCGGCCGAGGAGTCGTCGGCCGTCCTCGGTAACACGGGCGGCCAGCCCGAGGCGTGCGACGGTGTAGATGCCGCACATGAGCGCGATGAACGCCCACGGCTTTCCACGCCGACGCATCCGTCTCGCGAACGCCGGCAGCGACGGCTCCGGATACGTGATCGGGCGCCCCAGAACGTCCGCGAAGATCTCGGCGACGTCCCCGTACTCCAGCGCCGCGGGCCCCGTGAGGTCGTACGCCCGGTTCGCGTGGCCCGACTCGGTCAACACGACCGCCGCGATCTCGCCGATATCGCGCGCGTCCACGAAGCTGGTCCGCCCGCTCCCGGCCGGAACGAACACCTCGTCGCGTTCGACGATGTCGGGACGGTGGACCTCGAGCAGGTTCTGCATGAAGAACGACGCCCGTAAGAGCGTGTAGTCGACATCCGCCGCAGCGACGCGCTTCTCGATCCGGTGGTGGGGGATGAGCACGTTCCTCTCCGCGCCGAGCGTCGAGAGGTAGGCGACGCGGTCGACGCCGACGCGGCCCGCGGCCTCGGCGAACGACCCGACGGCGGACCCGTCCACGATCGGCGGCCGGACGAGAAAGACGCCGTCGACGTCCGCCAGCGCGGGGCCCCACGTCTCGGGCTTCGTGAAGTCGAACTCGACCGGTTCGCCGGCGTCCGCGATCTGCCTCGGGACGGCTTCGGGATCGCGAACTCCGGCCCTGCCGGCGACGTCGCGGTCCGCGAGCGCGGCGACAACGTGCCGGCCGACGGTCCCGGTCGCCCCGGTGACGAGTATCGCCTCCGTCATCGGTCGGCCCCCCGAGGGGCGGGCACGACCGCGGATCCGGCCCGCTTCGGGACTGAGCAGGACCCGGGACCGGCGTGTGCGAGATCGGTCATGCGTCCGCGACCTTGGGCATCTCGTGGACGTACAGGTCCTCCTCGAGACAGTCGAGGACGAACTCGGCGACGTTCGCCCGCGCGGCGGCGGCGCGCACGCCGAGCGCGAGACCCGTCCCGTGGCGGAACTCGCCCGTGTGTGGTCCATCGGTGAGCCGCGGGCCGCGGACGACCGTCCACCGGGCGTCGCTGGCCCTGACGGACTCAACGTGGTCGACGGCGTCCTCGAGCGTCGATCGCGCCAGCAGCTTCAACAGCGACCCCATCACCTTCCCGCCGAGGCTCACCGACTCGCTCTCCTCGCGGACGCCCGCGCCGACCAGCGTCACGAGCCGCTCGATCCCGTGCCTATCCATCGCCGCGAGCACGTGTCTCCCCGCCTCCGTCAGGAGGTCGTCGGGGCTCTCGGATCTCCGTCCGAGGACGCTGACGACGGCGTCGACCGGGTCGTCGCCGCCGATGGCGCGGTCGACGCCGTCGCCGCCGTAGGCGTCGCCCTCGATCACGCTGACCCGGTCGTCGTCCCGGAGCGCCGACGGGAGGTCTGTCGGGTTCCGGACGAAGGCGACAACCTCGTGGCCGCGGTCGAGCGCCTGGTCGACGAGCGGGCGGCCGGTTCGCCCGGTCGCGCCGAATACTGCGATTCGCATGCACGCCATAGGTCCCCCGAGCGGTTATACTTCCAACTTCGAAGTTTCGAAGTATTGGATCGTTAGTCCGATTTTAACCAAAGATACAAATCGACAAGTCGCTATCCGAGTTCATGACCGAACCGAGCGACCCGCCGGAGGTGCCCGACCTGAGCGGGGGGCTGTCCCGCGAGGAAGCCGTCGCGCTCCGCGAATCGTTCGACGCCGAAGAGCAGGATCGCATCCGTCGGACGGTCGCGGACCTCCTCGATCTCCTCGGGAAGACCCACACGATGGCGGTGCTGAGCGCGTTCGCGTTCGCCGAGGGGTCGCTCCGGTTCAGCGACCTCGAGGCCGAGCTCGACGTCGCACCGAACACGTTGTCGACGCGACTGCGAGAACTGACGGACGCGGGGTTGCTCGACCGTCAGGCCTACGACGAGGTCCCGCCCCGCGTTGAGTACACGCCGACCGAGAAGGCCGAGTCGCTGTTCCCCGTGTTCGCGCACCTCCACCACTGGGCGATCGAGCACGACCTCTGACGTCGAACGCTGTCGCAGGGTCCGGACTTCGAAGTCGGCAGTCTGGCGTGTCACTCCGGGATCGGTGTGCCCGCTGCCGTGTCCCGCACGGACTGCTGCACCGGAGTCGACGCTCGGTCACCGGGTGTCGCGGTCGCTCAGCCCGAGCGTCCAGCCGTCGAGTGCCGAGAGGTCGGGAGTGTCGAGCGCGTCGTCGAGCGGATACGCCACGAGCGTGCTCGGCGAGGAGACCCACGACAGCGGCGGCGCCGTATCCGGGAGGAACCCGAGCCTCAGAAGCGTGGAGCGCGCGAACGAGTCCTCGGCGGCTGAGAACACGTCCACGTCGTAGGCGGCGACGATCCGATCGAGCAGCGCCCGCTCGGCCGCGAGTCGCGCGCGAGCGGAGGAACCGTCCGTGTCGCCGCGGTCGTCCCCTGAGGCCCGCAACGGGAGCACGTCGACGACGGACGCGGTCGCCGGGTCGGCTGCCTCGTCGGCGCCGACGACGGCTCCGAGCGCCGTCCGTCCGCCACGCTCGACGGTGAAGGCGGTATACTCCCACTGCGGGTTCCCGTATCGCCAGCCCAGATACGCCTCATCGCGGACGACGTGGAACTCGTCGGGGATCGAGCGCCGATACAGCGATGCGAGCGTGTCGACGGGGATGTCGCGGTGGCGGCGAACAGTCAGATCCTCCGCTCCCCGGGACGCGAGACGGGGGAGCCGGAGGAGTCCGTCGGCGACCGTCCGCCCGGTACGCGAGAGGGCTCCGTCGAGCCGGCCCGCGTCCACCCCGGCGAACGCCGCCGGATCGGCGATCCGGTAGCGGGTCGTGACACGACCGACCTCGCGCCAGCCGTGTTTACGACTCCCGCGGAGGGTCGCGTGGTTCGGGTAGTTGAAGAACAGCGCCTGGGGAGCGTCGGCGTACGTCGACTTCATGTACTCGGTCATCCGCGAGAAGAGGCCACGGCGACGGTGGTCGGGGTGGACCATCGTGTCACCCGGCTGGAGTGCCGGGAACCGCCGGCCGTTCCAACCGACCTCGAACGGCATCCCCGACTTCGTGCCGACGATGCGGTTCCCGTCGGTCGCGACGACGACCGTGACGTGGTCCGTGTAGGGGTCGTCCACGTACTTCCAGTCGAACCACGCTTCGCTTCCGCCATCGAGCACCGCACGGTGGAGCGCGAGATAGTCGTCGCGGTCGCCTGGCTCGAACAGCCGCACGGTGTAGCCGTCGGAGTCGTGGCGAGCCGGGCGGGTCACGTGACGCTCCCCGATCCGGTGTCGTCGGTGATTGCGGACTCCCCGTCGGCGGAGGCGGCCCCAGCGTCAGGGTTGCCCGATCCGTCGGATTCGGCGCGCGTGTCCGGATTCGCGTCGACAGTCGTACGCTCTTTGGCTACCACCGCCTCCCGGTGTTCATCGAGCAGTGGGGCGCGCCCCCGCGGGTGCGCCGGGGTCGCCGTCATCTTGATCGGCGAGCCGGCGACGGTCGCGCGCTCGCCGCTCCCGGGATGTGGGAGATCGACGAGCATGTCCCGGCGGTCGGCGATTCCGCCCTCGAACACGTCAGCCACGTCCTGCACCGGGGCACACGGCACGACGGTGTCGAGCACGTCGAGAACCTCCTCGACGGTCCGCTCGCGAGTCCACGCGGCGATCTCGGCGCGCAGCCGCTCGCGGTTCGCGAGTCGGACCGACTGCTCGCGGTACTCGGTCAGGTCCGGCCGGTCGATAGCACGACACAATGCGTCCCATTGGCTCGGGCCGATTGCGGCGATGACGACGAGTCCGTCGTGCGCCTCGAAGGCGTCGTACGGAAACAGAACCGGATGGGCGTTGCCGACGCGGCCGGGAACCTCGCCCGTGTAGGAGTACTGGTAGACGGTGCGCTCGCACATCGACAGCATGGCGTCGTACATCGAGGTGTCGACGAACTGTCCCTCGCCGGTGCGATCCCGATGGTGGATCGCCGCAAAGATTCCCACGGCGCTGAGGACACCGGTGAACAGATCGCCGATACCGACGCCCACTTTCGTCGGTGGGTCGTCGGACTGGCCGTTGATCTGCATCACGCCGGCCATCGCCTGTACGATCAGGTCGTACGCCGGGCGAGCCTGTTCGGGGGTCGAGCCGGTTCGAGGGTCGCCGAACCCCCGGATGGCCGCGTACACGAGCCCCGGGTTGCGCTCGTGGAGGCGCTCGTACGAGAGGTCGAACCCCTCCATCGTCCCCGCGCGGTAGTTCTCGACGAGCACGTCCGCGCGGTCGACGAGCGTGAGGAAGTCTTCGCGGTCGTCGGAGTCCGTCAGATCGAGCTCGATGCTCGATTTCCCGCGGTTGACGCTCTGGAAGTAGCCGCCGTACGGCTCTTCCTCGCTGTCGAGGAACGGCGGCGTGCGGCGGACCCAGTCTCCGCCGGGTGGCTCGACTTTCAACACGTCCGCCCCCATGTCCGCGAGCAGCATCGTACAGTACGGCCCCCCAAGAACGCGTGTGAGATCGAGCACCGTGAGGTCGTCGAGGGAACCCATGGTACAGGTGATCCGGTCCCTGTGTATTGTTAGGAGGAACCCGATCAGGTCTGTGTCACTTGTTAGGTGGAGAGGAACCCCGAGTACGTGGGTGATATCTCCTGCGGGCGTTCCCGTTCGAACGAATACACTCTGGAACTGACGAGCGTACCGTCACCGTTAGTCACCCAGTACGTGCCCGGAAAACCGGCCTGAATCGACCCCACGCAGTACCGTTCTGGGAGTCGGTCGTCGCGGAGCGAAACCCCGAAGCCCTCGACCCGTCAGATCCGGGCATGCTCACTTTCATCGGCCTGGGGCTGTGGGACGAGCGCTCCGTCACCGTCGAGGGGCGGGAGGCGCTCCGAACCGCCGACCGCGTGTTTGCAGAGTTCTACACCAGCCGGCTCGCGGGTACCACCGTTGAGGATCTCGAAGCCCACCACGGGATCGGCGTCGAGGTCCGTGATCGCGCGGGCGTCGAACAGGACCCGACGCCGATCCTCGATGCGGCCGCCGAGGAGGACGTCGCCTTCTGTACCGCCGGAGACACGATGATCTCGACGACACACGTCGACCTCCGTGTCCGCGCGGCAGAACGCGGCATCGACACCCGGGTGATCCACGGGATCACCGCTCAGTCGGCCGCCTCGTCGCTGACGGGGCTGCAGAACTACCGCTTCGGCAAGGCCGTAACCCTGCCGTTCGAGTACGCTCACGGCGCCGACGGAACCCCCAAGAGCGTGATCGACGGGATCGAGGCGAACCGCGAGCGCGGGCTTCACACGCTGGTGTATCTGGACATCAAGGTCGCCGGCTCCTCCCCTGCCGGGCCCGCGGAGGGCGAGCCAGACGAGTACATGACCGCGGACCACGCCGCCGCCGCGCTGGCCCGCGACTGGGACGAGGACGTCGTCGGGGTGGCAGTCGCGCGAGCCGGGAGCCCCGAGCCGGTCGTCGCCGCCGACACGCTCGCGGCGCTGGGCGAGCGCGACTTCGGTGACCCGCTACACATGCTCGTGATCCCGGGGGAGTTGCACCACCTGGAGGCGGAGGCACTCGCGGAGTTGGCCGGGTGTCCGCGGGACGTGTTGCCCGGGTCGGAGTGAAGGCGAGTCGCCACCGCAGGTTGTGGCTTAGGTTACAGTTCGTCGGAGTCACTGCGCCCGCCGTCGGTCCGAACCGGCTCCCGCGGGAGGTCCAGCGACTCCAGCAGGTCGTACTCCTCTTTAGTGACCATGTACAGCACGTCCTCGATCACGGTGACGAGCTCGGGCAGCTCGCGGACGACGAGGTAGGTGACGCCCACGAGCGCGACGACCGCGAGCACCTGCGAGATGACCCGGTCCGAGAGGAAGAACGACACCATGTACGGGTCCGAGGAGCCGAACAGGAACAGCACCTCGTCGACGAACAGTTGGAGGTACTGGTTGCCGAAGGTGATCCCGATGAACGTGGTTCGGGCGATGTTCAACCCCCAAATGATCGGGATCGAGACGGCTAACGCGCGGAGCTTCCGACCGAGGGGGGCACGCACCGCGGCGATGAGTCCCGCGAAGATGGCCATGCTCCCCAAGCCGGTGCACGCGAGGACGATCTCGAACAGGAGACCGTGGCCGTCGGCGGTGACGAACCGATAGGCGTTCTGATAGCCGAGGATCGGTCCCTCGACCAGCGTGGGTTCGTAGCCGAGCTGCGCCATCGCCCAGCCGGTTTGCCCGGTGACGACGAGGATGAGGGTGCGCTTGAGCGGCTCGATCGACTCGAACGGGAAGTAGACGATCCCCATCGCGGCGACCGCCCGCGAGAGCACAAGCAGCGAGTCGCGACCGTTCCACAGCAGCCACCCGGCGTACAGACTCGCGGGGACGGCGAACAGGGAGAGCACGCCCTCGACGTAGCTCTTCTGCGTGAACGCGAAGTGCGGGAACAGCGCCAGCCAGAAGGCGGCGAACAGCACCCAGCCGGCGGTTGCGAGCGTCCGCTCGGGGGGCGTGTCGAACGCATCGAGGCGACGCCGGAGGGTCGCGAGCGCGCCCGTGTCGCCGCCGCGGTTGCGACGGACGTACTCGGCGCCCGCACCGGCGAGGAACGTCGCGATCACCACCCACCCGAGCAGGTCGGTGTAGATGCTCGCCATTCGTTCGTGGATCGGCGCTGTCGGGTAAAGCCCTTGTCGTCTCGTGTGTCGAGAGCGCCGAGCCGTATCCATCGACGGCGCCGTCGCTGGTCGGTGTGGGCGCGTCGAAAGAAAGGGTCCGCGTGAAGCGGACGTGACCGGGTTACGGCCGGTCAGTCGTGGTTAGTTAGTTGTCGCGGCGGACTGCCAGCAGCGCAGCGCCGATGAGGGCGATGACTGCCAGCACAGCGCCGAAGCCGGGCGTAGACGTGGAGGTCTCCGTCGCGGTCTCGGTCGGCGTGCTGTCGTCAGCCTCGGTGGCCGTCGCAGTCGCCGTCGCGGTTGCCGTCGCGGTTGCCGTCTCCGTGGCGTCGTCGCCCTCGGTCGCGGTGGCGGTGGCGGTGGCGGTCGGCGTTGCCGTCGAGACGCTCTCGACAACCACACCGTCCTCGCTCAGCGAGAAGCCAGCCTGACGGACACTTGCGGTGAACTCGTCACCTGCGGACTGGTCGCTCAGGTCGAAGGTCGCGTTAAAGCTCCCGTCAGCCTGAACCGTCACAGTCTGGGTTTCGAAGAACCGCGGCTCCGTGTCGCCCGTCGACTGGACGCGCACGGTGAACTCCGTCCCGGGCGCGACGTTCGTCGTGCCCTCGACCATGGCGTCCTCGGACGCCGTGACCGCAACGAGGTCGTCCTCGTTCAGGTTGAAGCTCCCCTCGACCTCCTCGACGGAGAAGTTCGCCGAGGCGGTCTGGTAGTAGTCTTCGGAGGCCTCGTCACCGTCGACATCGTCCGTGTCGATGTCGAGCAGGCGCGTGTCCTGCACCGAGATGTCGGCGGTGACATCGTCACCGTCCTCGAAGGTGAGGTCCGAGTCCTCGTAGTCAGTGTCTTCGACCGAACTGTAGTCGACGAAGACGTAGTAGTTGCCCTCGCCGTCAGCGATGACGGTCAGGGCGTCGGAGAGGCCGCTAGCGTTCAGGTCGAGCGTTGCGGGATCCTGGTTTGCACCGGGATTCTCCTCTTCGAGCACGACGCTCAGGTTCGCGTCGCCGTAGGTGTTGCTCGTGTCGAGCGCAGCCGTGAACTCACTGGTGACCTCACCGGACTCGGCCGCACCCAGCAGACCGGACAGGCCGGGGGCGGTGAGCTGGTGGACCATCACGTCGTCGTTCGTCCCGTCGGGGTCGAGCGCGAGCGTGTCGGTCTGGGTCACCTGGTCGTTCTCGACTGCGGTCGTGATTGCCGAGGCGGCGTCGACGTCGTCGTCGCCAGCGGCGGTCTCAACATCTTCGAGCGTAGCCGTGCTCGTACGCCAGAGCTGCTGCTCGGGCGTCTGACGCTCGTTAATCACGAGCGTGCCGACGTTGTCCGGGCTGTCGAGCACCTCAGCGGGGTCGTCGTTCGTCCCCACGGAGATGATGTAGTCGCCCGTGTCCAGAATGTCGTTCAGGCTGGACTGGCCGTCGAAGCTGATCTCGTCCTCGCCAACACTGTCGCCAACGAGCGTGACCATCTGGTCGTCGGTAGCGCTCGTGTTACCAGCCTTGTACGTGTTGAAGGCGAAGGTAACCTCACCGTCTGAGTCGTCGTCAGTGACAGTGATGTTCGCTTGGTAGCCGTCCGCGTCCTCGTCACCGATGAGCACTGTTGCGTCGCCGCCCTCTGCGGCGCTGTTCATCGTGACGGTGAAGGTACCGTAGTCGCCCTGCTGGACGCTCGTGGTACCCTGCGAGAGGTCAGCCTCACCCGCGCCGACACTGTTGACGTCGATGGACGCGTCGTCCTCAACGCCAGTGTCTGCGACCGTGAAGGTGAAGTTGTACTGACCCTCGTCGATGTCCGAGAAGTTCGTCGCGGCGTCATCCGAAACACCGGTCAGAACGAACTCCTCATCGTCGTCATCGACGTTGTAGGTGAAGCCCTCGCCGAAGATGTCTTCGAGCTCCGGGTCGTCGTAGTCGAAGTCTTCCGACTCGACGATGACGTCGAAGTTGTTGCGGTTGGAGTTGACGTTCAGGTCGACCGTGGTCGACCCCTCGTTATCGACAGAGTCCGCGTCGAACTCAGTCGAGAACGTCTGCTCAACGATCTCGATGGTGTTGTTGGTCGTCGCCGTGACGCCCGGACCATCGATGTAGTAGTCACCGGTCTCCAGACCATCAGTGCTGATACCGATGATTTCTCCGTTACCGTTCGAGGTGTAAGTGTCTTCGAAGGTGCTCGAAGTGATGTCGTTGCCGCTGGTCTCGTCGACCGAACGGAGTTCGTATTCCTCGTCAGCCTGAAGTTCAGTCGCGTTGAACTCCTGACCCGAGTAGATGAGGTCGACGTTGTTGGTCGCCTCTGTATCGTAGACAACAGCGTTGTCGTTCGGGTTAGTCGTGCTGCCGAACGCCGTCGTCACCGTTGACGGATTGTCGTTCGACTGCGGGTTCAGGTCAACCTCGATGTCTGTCGAGCTACCGCTCGACGGGTTCTCGACGTTATCAACGGTAACCGTCACCGTGTCACCGGAGGACAACGAGTTACTGCCGCCGAGTGAGATAGTGAGGGTTTCTCCGTTGTTGGATGCGGAGACGCCGCTCACATCGTTGGAGATGTCACCAGGACCCGTAAGTTCGACCGTAACGTCGCTCTGCTCGACGTTACTGACGGACGACGGAGCAGTACCGACGCTATAATCGATCACGATACCGTTCAGCGAACTACCCACTTCACCACCGCTAGGCTCCACGGTGAACGTGTGGGTAGAAGTTGCATCAGCATCTGCCGGATTGGCAGTTACTGTAGCATTGTTGGCCGCAGCGGCTGTACCTGCGAACGCGACAGTGCCAGCGAAGACGCTGAACACCATCAGCGCTGTTAGGAACAGCGCGCGGATCTTGTTGTTTGTTTCTGTCATGGTTTGCTAGGTCGCACTGCAAGCGGCGACAACACCGTTTTCCCACGCCTGCCGCAGAACGCCCGCGAGGCGGACTTGACGAGAGATACTCTCTGCTGTCACCATGGGTAGGGGTACGGACATAACCAACATCGGACCTTATAAATGTCTTGTGGTAAATCAGAGGGCGCGTCAACGCTTCACACACCCAAATTCGGGCGTTTCGGGGATTCTCGCCGAATCGTGAATAAGTACTTTGTGGAGATTGTGTGAGGAGTCGCCACGGGCTCTTTCGTGACTTCGGGCCGATTTCGGCTCGCGCGCGCCCAGAGACAGGTCACGATCTCGTCCACCCTGTCGGTGAAGTCGACAGGCGAATCGCGGTCGTACGGTACTGAAGTCTTAATCTCTCCGTCGTCAGCGATATCTTCGTCAGTCAGTCACGTCTGACTGCTTACTCATCCGTCCGATCCCGCAAGACCGGTTCGTTAGGACTGGTTCGCGCATCCGATCCCAGTTTCACACCTGCGTTCAAACTCGTCTGGATACCGGTCTTCACACCGTCCCCACAGACAACACCATACTTCCGGCGTCCGGTCGAGACGACCTCACCCTTGACGAGCGTCCGAACGTCCTCGTCGTCGTGACGCAGGTTCGCGACAGTTGTCCCCGCACCGAAGTTCACGTCGCGACCGAGTATACTGTCACCGACATATGAGAGGTGACCCACGGTGGCACCCTCCATCAGCACGCTGTTTTTCACCTCGACGCTGTGACCGACCGTCGCGTCAGAACTGATTAGTGTTCGCCCGCGCACGTACGCGTTCGGTCCCACACTCGCACCCGACCGGATCAGCGCAGGACCCTCGATCACGACGCCCGAATCGATCTCCACACCAGCCTCGACGACGACCGCGCCGCGGAGGTCGGCGTCCTCGTGCACGTCGCCGTCGATCCGACGCTCCAGTTCGTCGAGCTTCCACTCGTTCGCCTCGAGCAGTTCCCACGGGCGACCAACGTCGAGCCAGCGGTCGAACGGGACCGCCGAAACGGTCGTCTCCTCGCAGGCGCGTTCGAGGACATCCGTCAATTCGAGCTCACCACGTTCGCTTTCGCCGACATCGAGCCAGTCGTGTGCCTCAGCGGGGAAGACGTACGCACCGGTGTTGATCAGATTGGAAGGCGGGTCTGCGGGCTTCTCGGTCACACCAGTCACACGAGTACCATCGGGAGTCTCGTCCGTATGGAGGACACCGTAGGCGCTGGGATTGTCGACACGAAACGACCCGACCGCTGGTGCCGACTCGTACAGTGTCACTAACGAGTCGTGGTCGTACAGCGCATCACCGTTGAGGACAGCGAATGGGCCGTCGTCGAGATATGATGCGCCCGCCCGAACGGCGTCGGCCGTGCCGCGTTGCTCGGGCTGCTCGGCAAACGAGACGGGGACACCTGCGAATTCTTCTCGGAAGTACGTGCGGACATCGTCCGCCTCGTAGCCGACGACGATCACCAGTTCGCTGGCGCCGGCCGCGACAGCGGCTTCCGCCGTGTGTGCAACCAAGGGCTTACCCGCGACTGGCAGCATCGGCTTGGGTCTGCGGTCCGTCAGGGGACGCATTCTGGTTCCCTGTCCGGCAGCGAGAATGATGGTTTGCATGAATCAGTGGGGTTCCGGCTACGGGTAACTCGTTACGGTTCGCGATCGGCGTTCACTCAACGGTGACACTCTTCGCGAGGTTGCGCGGCTTGTCGATGGAGCGCCCCAACCGGTCGGCCATGTGGTAGGCGACGAGTTGGAGCTGGACGTTCGCGAGCATCGGCGCGGTCCGTGGATGCGTCTCGGGGATCTCGAGCACGTGGTCAGCGTACCGCTCCACATCGGACTGCCCGTCAGTAACTGCGATCACAGGCGCGTCGCGAGCCTCGACCTCTTTCACGTTCCCGATAGTCTTGCGAGCGCGCTCGTCGTCGCCGGTGACGATCGCGAACACCGGCGTGTTCCGTGTGACGAGCGCGAGCGGACCGTGTTTCAACTCGCCCGCGGCGAACCCCTCCGCGTGCTCGTAGGTGATCTCCTTGAATTTCAAGGCACCCTCCAGTGCGACCGGGAAGTGCAGGCCGCGGCCGATGAAGAAGAACGATTCGTGATCCCGGTACTCGTCGACGATCGCTTCCGCGGTCGTCTCGTCGAGCACCTGTTGAATGTCGCCCGGGACATCCCGGAGCGCACCGACGAGATCGCGAGAGCCTGCGGCACCGTCGGTGAGTGTCTCCGCGAGGAGGTTCAACGCCGTGAGCTGCGAAGAGAACGTCTTCGTCGCGGCGACGCCGATTTCCGGCCCCGAGCGGATGTACAGCGCGTGGTCGCACTCGCGGGCGGCCGTGCTACCCACGACGTTCGTCACTGCGAGTGTCTCTGCACCTCGCCCCTGGGCCTCTCGAAGCGCCGAGAGAGTATCAGCCGTCTCACCGCTTTGGGTGACGCCGACGACGAGACCGTCCTCCGGAACCGGCGCGGGACCAGTCGCGTACTCGCTGGCGAGGAACGCCTGTGCGGGCACGCCGGCCTCGCGGAACAGTTCGACCCCATACAACGCGGCATGATAGGAGGTACCGCAAGCGACGAAGTGGACGGTTTCGGGTGTACCGACATCGTCGAGTTCCTCGACGGTGACCTGTCCGGAGAGTTCGTCGAGTCGACCACTGAGCCCCTGCCGGAGGGCCGTCGGCTGCTCGTGGATCTCCTTGAGCATGTAGTGGTCGTAGCCGCTCTTGCCGGTCTGCTCGGCGCTCCAGGAGACGGTGGACACGTCTTTCTCGACGGGCTGGCCGTCACGGTCGGAGACGCGCCATCCGTCGGCGTCGATGACCGCGACGTCGCCGTCATCGAGATACACGACGTCGCGCGTGTGTTCGAGGAACGCGGGAACGTCGCTCGCGAGGTAGTACCGTCCCTCGCCGACCCCGAGGACGAGCGGGGAGTCGTTGCGCGTCGCGAAGATCCGATCGTCGCCGGCGACGACCGCCGCGATCGCGTAGCTGCCCTCGATTCGGTCGAGCGTCCGACGGAACGCCGCCTCGACATCCAACTCAGTGTCGAGGTAGGCGGCCAAGAGGTGCGGGATGACCTCCGTGTCGGTGTCGCTGGTGAAGGTGACGCCCTCCGCCTCGAGTTCGTCGCGCAGCGACTGATAGTTCTCGATGATCCCGTTGTGAACGACCGCGACCCGGCCGGACTCGTCGGTGTGCGGGTGGGCGTTCGCGTCCGTCGGCGGGCCGTGTGTGCTCCAGCGCGTGTGGCCGATCCCGATGTCGCCGGAGGGGGTCCCGTCACGTGTGGCGATCTCCTCGCGGAGCGCTTCGAGCCGCCCTTCCTTCTTCTCCACATCGATCTCGTCGCCGGCGAGTGCGACCCCCGCCGAATCGTAGCCGCGGTACTCCAACGTCTCCAAGCCGTCAAGCACGACATCGAGTGTGTCGTCCCCGTGTCCGACACAGCCAATGATCCCGCACATCAGCCCTGCACCTCCGCGTTCTCGTCGACATTGCGACGAAGAGTGACACCTGCGGCGATATCGGCACCCGGACCGACGAGCAAGCCGGGTGAGACCGTCGCCCCTCCGCCGAGGCGCGCTCGGTCGGCGAGGACGCATCCGAGGCGCTCGTTTTCGTGGACGCGGTCGCTCACGCGCACGTCTGCAGGGCCGCCTGGAGCGGTCGCACCGGCCTCGATCTCTGCGCCCTGTCCCGTGATCGAGTCGACGACGGTCGCGTTCGCGCCAACGCGCGTGTCGGTGTCGAGGACCGACCGACGCACAACCGCACCCGCTTCGACACTCGTGTTGGGACCGACCGCAACGTCGGGACCGACGACTGCGCCGGGTTCGACCACGGTGTCGGAGCCGATGACGACCGGCCCATACAGGTCGGCGGTGTCGGCGATCGACGCGGAGTCGGCGACGTACACGCCCGGAGTGGTCTCGGGTTCGTCGACCCGACCGTCCGCAAGCAGTGTGCTGGCGAGGGCGGTGAGGTCCCACGGATAGGTCACCTCAGAGTGGAGGCCATTGGCCGTGACGCCGCGGACGTGGCCACCGCGGTCGATCACGGCAGAGATGCCCTCAGTGAGCCCGAGTTCGCCGTCCGTCCGCTCGACGTTCTCGACGGTCGAAAAGAACGAGGGGCCGAACGCGTACACGCCCGCGTTAAGCAGGCGATAGGATCCCGTCCCCGGCTTTTCGATGAGTTCGGTCACAGTTGATCCGTCGAGTGTGACGGCACCGTACATCGGTGCTTCGGCCGACTCGACAATCGCGAGGGTGCAGATATCCTCCGCCGAGTGCGCGTCGACGACTGCCACAATCGTCTCTGTGTCGACAACCTCGTCACCGTTGACGACGAGGAAGTCACCATCGAGTGCGTCACGCGCTTGGAGAAGCGCATGTCCGCTTCCGAGTTGCTTCTCTTGGGTGTGGTACGTGATCGTGCGGTTTCGATAAGTCGGCCCGAAGTGGTTCTGCACCCGGTCGCCCTCGTAGCCGACGACGACGTGGAGGTCGTCGATCCCGGCGTCGATCAGCGCGTCGAAGACGTACTCTAAGATCGGCCGATTCGCGGCCGGGAGCATCGGCTTCGGTCGATACTTCGTGAGCGGCCTGAGTCGTTGGCCCTCGCCAGCTGCGAGGACGACTGCGGAATCAATTGACATACCCGTGAACTCGTGAGCGGACTACTGTGTCTTTCGCACCCGCAACACCGACGGCTCTAGTCGTCCTGGCTGCGGTCCGTTGTCTGTGCCGCCTCCTCACGCTGTTCGCTGAGCTTCTCCCAGATCTCTGTGCAGCCCGCACCGTCCTCGAGATCGTGGAGGTGATCATCGTCCCGCGTTGAGTTACTCATCTTGTGAGTAACTGCAGACGCCACCGATATGAAGCTATCGGAGCGAAAACCGATCGTGAGAACGAGCATCGACCGCCGTGGCTTATCAATCGGACGCGCATACGGTTGGTATGAGCAGCCGCGACAGGGACGCGCTTCTCGATCCACTCGATCTGACGGAGTACGAGGAGCAGGCGCTCGAACGTCTGATCGAGTTGGGGCGAACGACGGCACCGGATCTCTCCGAGGCAACCGGGATCCCCAAGGCACGAATCTACGGCGTCCTCGATGAGTTGGCCGATCTGGGGTACCTCAAGGTTATCCCCGGTCGGCCGAAACAGTACCAACCCAAGTCGCCCGAGGAGATCCTCGACCGGGCGATCGAGAACCGCCGACAGACCTACGAGACCGACCGGGCACAGATCGAAGACACCCGTGAGGAGTTCGTCGCAGCGTTCGGCCCATTGTACGAGCAGGCCAGCGAGGACATCTCTCCGACGGAGGAGCTCTTTCACGTCGTCGATGTCGGTGACCCGAGCGAGCGCGAGACCCGGACGTTATACGCGGACGCGCAGCAAGAAATTCGGATCATCACGAAGAGTTTCGAGTACTTCGAGGCAATCGAACCCGCGTTCGCGGACGCCTACGAACGAGACTGTGAACTCCGAATCCTGTTTCTCGATCCGGATCTCCTCGAAACAGAGAACAGATCGATCCAACGAGAGACGGTGGAGTATCTCCGTGCGGAATATCCCGCAGTCGAGTATCGCTTCAGCGCGACACGACTCCCTTGGCGCGGAACGCTCATCGACCCTAGCTTGGAGTACGACTCCGGTGACGCGGTGCTCCTCGTCGAGGAGGAGAACGTCCCGCTACACAAGCGACAGGCCGCGGTGACCGAGAACCACTCGTTCGTCGCGGGGCTGGGTCGCTACTTCGATCTGACGTGGAACCACGACACGCTCGACGCGGACCCGTACGGCGACGCCTGAGGGTTACTCTCCCCGTGCCTTCGCTTCGAGGAGCTCCTGAATCGACCCCTCCACCGTCTCCTGGGGAGTCCATCCGAGCGTTTCCTCGGCCGCCGAGATGTCCACCTCGAAGGACTCAACCATCGTCTCCCCACTTCGCGGGTTCTCGACGACCTCGATGTCGACCTCGGAGTCGAGGATCTCCGCGGCGTACTGTTGGACGAGTTCGGCGACATCCATCACGCCGGGGTCCTCATGGGAAGCGATCTCGTACTTCTCGACTCCGGTCTCGTCGGCGGCGAGTTGCTCGCAGAGCCGTTCGGCGCTGTGGACGTACGCACGAGCCACGTCCTTCACGTGGATGAAGTTGCGCGCCTGCGTCCCCGGTTCATACACGGTGAGGGTGTTTCCGGCGGCGGCTCGGTTCGCGAAGAAGTTGATCACGGTCCCCTTCGAGACGCGGGTGTCGCCGATCGTGTGTTCGCCGTAGAGGTTGGACTTCAAGAACAGGTGCGCCGGGAACGCGTCGTCGGCGAAGGACTCGATGGCACGCTCGTTGAGCACCTTCGTTCGCCCGTACCAGTTCAGCGGGTCACGCGGGTCGTCGACGGAGATGGGAAACGACTCCGGGTCGCCGAGGACAGCCATGCTGAACGGGAAGACCAGACCAGCACCGGTCTTGCGGCAGAACCACGCGACGTTGTTCGTGCCCGTGATGTTCACGTCGTACGCCAGATCACGGTTGGTGTCGCAGTCGTCGACGCCGCTGATCGCCGCGAGATGCATGACGAGGTCGGCGCCCGCGAGCGCGTCCTCGAGGTAGTCGCGATCGCGGATGTCCACGTGTTCGACTTCGACGTCATCGATCTGGCGAACAGTCCCGAGATAGAAATTGTCGAGGGCGGTGATCTCCCACTCCGGGTGGTCACGCTGGAGAATTTTGACGACGCGACTGCCGATGTACCCTGCCGCACCGGTGACCGTGACGTGGAAGTCATCTGTCGTGCTCATGTACGTTCACCACCGGGGTCAGTGCAAATACCTCGCGATCCAGTTCCGGAATTGGGGGATGCACCGATCATCGGTGTCCCCCTGCAGTTCCGTTCTGGAATCGCTTGGCCAAATCGGCTATCCCCGCTCGAAGGTAGTGTTCGGGCTCGAAGCCCGTCTCGGCGACGCGGTCGAAATTCACGTGATACGAGGGCCCCGGGTGCTCGTCTTCCAGATATGTGATGTCGAGATCACGGTCGAGTTCGTCGCGGACGGCCTCGGCGATCTCCTCGACGCGGTAGTTGCTGTCGTTGGCCCCGACGTTGTAGACCTGTTCGGGCCAGTTCTCCGGTTCGAGTGCGGCTTGGGCGTACGCGCGAGCGGCGTCCTTCACGTGAATGAACGGGCGCCAGTTCGAGCCGTCGCCGTACACCGTGAGCGGCCGGTCGGTGATCGCACGGAAGACGAAGTGGTTGACGACGAGGTTGAATCGCATGCCCGGCGAGTAGCCGTAGTTCGTGCTCATCCGGAGCGCGGTCCCGTCGTAGCCGTATTCGTCGATCGCGTTCGTGAGGAGGTCCTCCGCCTCGTGTTTCGATTCAGCGTAGGGGTTTAGCGGATCGGGGTCAACCGTCTCGTCGATGTCGCGGGAGGCCGCGCGGCCGTAGATGTTACACGAGGAGGCGAACACGACGTTCGAGACGTCGAGCTTTCCTGCGGCTCGGAGGACGTTCCGCGTCGCGTCGTAGTTCACGTGGAACGTCTCCTCGCGTCTGTCGTGTGTGCTGTCGGCGCCGGTGATCGCCGCGAGATGGATGACGGTATCACACCCGCGCATCGCCGACTCGACATCGCCGTACTCGGTGATGTCGCCGCGACGGAAGCGCAGGCTGTCGTCACTCCCGAGGCCGCTCCCCATGAGGTTACGCGGTGAGGACATCGAGAGGTTGTCCAAGATAGTGATCCGGTCGACCCGCTCGTCGTCCCGAAGGATCGGAACGAGCGCGCTGCCGATGTAGCCACAGCCGCCGGTAACGAGAACGTGCATGCGTGAGGTAGTGGGAGGGGTGGAGTCGCTTAGTCGTCTGCGGCCGCGGGTGCCTCCTTCTTGTCGTCGTCATGTCGATCCTCGAGAACACCGGGGAGGAACCGGTCCTCGTAGGCACCGATGCGGTCGGCGTGGTCGGCCAGCCGCTCGAAGACGCCGCGGATACCCTCCTCGAAGGTGACCTGCTGGTCACCGATCAGGTCCATGTAGCGGTCGTTCTCGATCTCCATCTGGTGGGTCTCATCCTCATCACGCGGGTTCTCGAAGTGCTCGACCGCGGTATCGAAGCCGAATTCGTTCGCAACATCCGCGATCGTCGTCCCCATCTCGACGATGGAGATCGGGCGCGTGACCTGATTGTAAACGACGTGGTCATCCGGTCGGTCGTCGACATCGTTCAGCGCGAGCCGGGCGAGTCCCTCAACAGCGTCTTCAAGGGAGATGAACGGCTTGCGCTGTTCGCCCTTGCCGTACACCGTGATTGGATACCCGGCGATCGCCTGCGCGGCGAAGCGGTGAGCGACGACGCCGAAGTAGTAGTCGAAGTCGAAGCGCGTCGCGAGGCGCTCGTCGGCCGCGGTCTCCTCGGTGGCAGCACCGTAGGTGATCGCGGTGCGCACGTCCGAGACGGGGATGTCGAACTGCTTGTTCGCGAGACGGAGGTTCGCCGCGTCGTGGGACTTGGTGAGGTGGTACCAGCTGCCCGCCATCGCGGGGAAGGGTACGTCGTCGCGGTCGCCTTGGTTCTCCATTGTCGCACCACCCTCGGGGATGGGGAACTCGGGGGCACCGTAGACGCCCGTGGTGGTCGTCTCGATCAGGTGCGTGTCCGAAAGGTCGTTCTCGTGGAGCCCCCACGCGAGGTTCCGCGTAGACTGCATGTTGTTGTGCTGGGTGTAGTTGGCGCGCTCGCCGTTGATCTGCGAGTAGGGGGCGCTCGGCTGAGCGGCCGTGTGGACGATCGTCTCGGGCTCGTGTACTTGGAGGAGTTCGTCGACGAACGACCGGTCAGTGAGGTCACCCTCGACGAACGAGAGGTTCGTGAGACCGTGGACTTCTTCCGCGGCCTTGAGGCGTGTCTCGATGTCCGCGACGGGCGTCGCAGAGACCGAGCCAACTTCCGAGACCCACTCACGCCGGCCGAAGTTGTCGACGAGGACGACGCGGTCATCGGTTCGCGAGGCGATGCGCAGCGACGTGGGCCAACCGAGGTAGCCGTCGGCGCCCGTGACGAGGATCGTCATTGGTTACTCAAGTTGTGAGTAACTCTGATTCGATATGAATGTGTTGGTACTATTGTTAACAAGTGACTTCCCAATATGACTCTGATGCTTCAGCCCGGTGCGAAATTGGTTGTGAACCCCCCGTTGAATCAGTTCGTAACGTCTGGAATAGACCCAGTCGGCAAAGCTCCAACTTCAGCGTTTGTTGTTCCGTCCCGCCTCAATAATCTATCAATATTAGTAAGGAAGAATAGTCATTTTCCTGGTTTTTTATTTAAACGATATACTCCAATGAAGTCGTCTTCAAACTTTTCAAATCCTATATCATGGAGAATTTGTGTCAGTCCAAAAGTATCAGCTTTTGCGTAATAGTGGTCACTTTCAACGAATCCATACCGTGAAGCAAATTGGCTGAGTGTAATTCTATCGAACCAAGAAACGTGTTCTTCAAATACACTGAACTCATGAATCGGGGAAATGTACTTAATAAACCGTATTAACGCGAAGGGGTTCGGCGTTGTAATTATGAATGTACCACCTTCGGAAAGAGTTCTCCTCGCTGATTCGAACATCCCTCCGGGATTTGCGAGATGTTCAATTATTTCACCTGCTACAATCACATCAAATTGATCATCAACGTGAAAGTTCTGGGCATCATCAACGACAGCATGATATCCCTGTTCGTTCATCTCTTCGACACCTGATTCATCAATGTCCATTCCTACGCAGTTTTCGCTGACCTCGTGCAACTTTGCATGAAGCCACCGATCTGCACCAACTGTTTGTTCGTTTCCAACGCACCCAAGATGAAGCACGTTTTTTCCTGCGCAGATCCTGCTTATGTACTCGATTTTATCAGATCTAACCACACATTAAAAGTCAAATCAGAATATATATTCTTTTCGTATTTTGTAACACGAGGTGTTTCCTCAGCCCACCGACTGTACGAACCGACTCTTTCCAATCATATACCTCCCATCATAATCATCGTGAACGATAGCCGGTCTACCCATTTGGCTAGGGCCCCAACACTCACGGACCAGCTCACTTCGAGGTGGTCTGTAGGGGTTACAATCTCGCTCATAATCAAGTCTGTGCTCGGAAAGGAGACGACGGAACGACATACTTTTCTCTTCACTCAGAAGTTTACATCCCATGCAGTCGACCTCTGGTTCAAGTAAGAGCCAAGAGGGAGATCTCGACAGCCTCGACATCGCTGTCGCTCACTGGCATGTGGATGCTTGGGGAGGCGCGGAGTATCTCGTCACGAAACTCGCTGAGGCCCTCGATGTCAGTGTGGTTCATACGCTCGGGGATCCGAACCCGAAAGAGCCGAATCCGTACGGCGATATTAAGTTCGTAGACGTAACGTCGTCTCTTGATTATCCACAGATTCGGCGGCTCCAGCAGAGCGCCGGTCGTGTTTTCGAATACGCGCAGTGGGAAGATGTCGATTGGAGGACCGTGGGTGACCCTGATATCCTCGTGACATCAGGTTCAACGACCCGGGCAGTCATCACGCCCGATGACACGCTCCATGTCAACTACTGTCATTCTCCCCCGCGGTGGTTTTATGACCTTTATCATGATCGAAAAGACTCGATGCTCGGTATGCTCGCTCGTCCGCTTGTGCGGTATCTGCGGATGAGAGACCAAACTCTCGACCCACGCGTCGACCAGTATTTCGTCAACAGCCCAGTCATCAAACGGCGGCTCTGGAAGTACTACAAACGGGACAGTACCGTCCTTTATCCGCCACTCGACCTCAATCAGTATCAGGACGAGGGCGATCAGGGGTATTATTTACATTTAGGGCGACTTGACGAGGAGAAAGGCGTCCCGGCGGTTATCGATGCCTTCGAGAAACTCGATGAACACCTCGTAATGGCTGGCGGCCGCGGAGATATCGCCGAGGCTACGATCGATCGCATCAGAGGGGCTGAAAACATCGATTATAAAGGATTCGTGAGTGAGAATGAAAAGATCGAACTTCTCGCAGGATGTACAGCCGTTGTATTCAATGGGAGAAACGAGGACTTCGGTATCGTTCCGATCGAAGCGAACGCGAGCGGAAAACCCGTACTCGCTCGGGACGAAGGCTTTCCCGGTGTGTACGTTCGATCCGGCGAAAACGGCTACCTCCATGACGGAACCACTGACGGGATCCGGGATGCGATAGACCGGATGCGTTCCGAGAGGCCGGGCACGGACGGAATGAACGTCGATGAATTCTCAACCGAAACATTTCAGCACAAGCTCGAAGAACTGCTTGAAGAAGCGTTTGAGCATACCGTCAACAGTACCGGTGGAAATATCAAATGAGGATTGGATTCTATAATCCACGAGTTGGCTTCGCGCGATCGGGTGGGACAGAGACATTCATCCGCCAGATCGCAAAGCAGCTCCAGTCCGACCACGAGATTGTTTTTTATTGTGGTGAAGGAGAGATCATTGAGGAAGTTCTCAATCTCGACGTACGGATAGAACAGATACCTCTAATAAGCAAAGAGTCTGCGACCAACAGAGCAATCACAGGAGCAACGCCGGTCATTCCCGCGGAAGTTGAGTCGCTAACGATGTTCCGGAATGCCCGGCGCAGAGGGATCTTCGAGGAGATGGATAAGCAGGTAGATATCGTCTCGACACATTATTACCTAGATAACATCCTAGTCAGCCGGGTCTCACCTGTACCGATGGTGTTCCGGTTCCCTGGTATTAAACAGCCTTCCGTTCGCTGGAAGGCGATGGCACGACTTGGCCACCCGAACGCCTATCTCGCGAACAGTCGTGCGACGGCTTCCCGGGTGAAAAAGTGGTTGGATATCCAAGTGCAGGACGTTGTCTACCCGGGAGTTGATCTTACGATGTTTTCTCCTTCTGCCGATCCGGTGTTCGACGAGGAGCTTGTGGCTGTTCTGTACGTTGGACGACTTGACGAGGGGAAGGGACTGTTCGAGTTATTGAATGCACAGGCGCGTCTTGGCGACCGAACTAGACTCTATCTCGTCGGTGATGGGACGCTGGCGGACGATCTTCAAGCAGCGGTTCGAGATCTCGATATCGAGGACAACGTAGTGTTCACCGGAGCAGTCGATCACGGAGAGGTCGCGCACTACTACACTGCTGCGGACGTGTTCTGCCTTCCATCACATCACGAAAGCTTCGGGATGGTAAACATCGAGGCGATGGCTTGTGGAACACCTGTGGTGTCTACCCGCATAGACGCGATCGAGGAGTATCTCGTCGACGGAAAAAACGGACTCCTTGTTCCTCCCGGCGATGTCGATGGCCTCGCAGCGGCGTTACGCCGACTCGCCGATGACGCCTCGCTTCGGGAACGACTCGGGAGGAACGCTCGAGAGACGGCGTCCCAGTTTAGCTGGGACGCACAGACGGCTCGACTGGAGGAAATATATGAGCGACTCGATTAGCATCGTCATTCCCACACTCGACGGGGACCCTTGGACATTGGATTCCGTTCCGGCGGGGGTAGAGACGGCAGTCGTTCAGGAGGGGAACCGATCGGAAGCGCGAAATGAGGGTGCTCGTCGGACGAGCGGAGATGTCCTCGTGTTTTGTGACGACGATGTGTCTTTCGACGAGTCCTTCCTATGGAAACAGGTCGAAGCGACCGAGACGGGGACAATCTTAGGCCTGGAGGACTTCGATTTCGGTCTCCTCCTCACTCGGTTCATGATCGTACACCGTGTGGACTTCGAGGAGCTCGGAGGATTCGACGAGCGTCTCAATCACATGGAAGACACGGAGTTCTGCCTGAACGCGCTCTCACGTGGCAAGACGCTCAACGAACTTCCCCGCTGTGCCGTACATCACGAGGAACATGAGTCACCGGGACAAGGGCGTTGGGCGACTCTTCGGAACTCCGCGTACCTTGCCGCCCGATATCCGCAGTACGGACCGTGGCTGCTCCGTGAACTTCTCTTATAAGCAGTGCGGCGCACCGACCCGAAAAGCTCCCGGATGGTTCGGTGTTCAAGGCCTGTTTACCCGTTCGTGGACCCGCCGGACAATGTCGAGGTCGATCCCTTGTTCTTCAAGCAATTCCGCAAGGAGGAGGTCAGTCTCCTCGACTCCCATACTGAGGTACCCCAGCGCGAGCGTGATGGTCAGTACCGCCGTGTAGATGATTACCGAAAGGACGGACGGCGACGGTACAATTCCTCGAACAACCACTGCTGTAATAGCCAGCGGGATCAGGGGGAAGAGGAGCGCTTGAGAGAACGGAATGATCCGGAACTCCCGATTGAGATACCACGTCATCATTGCGTTCCGGAGTAGATACGACGACCCGGTCGCAACCGCAGCGCCAGCGATTCCGAAGCGGGGAATCAGTACGACATTCAGTGCGAAGTTCGCAGCGAGAGTGCCCAAATCGAACCCCAACAACCGTCTGGTCTTCCCGAAGGCAACGAGCGTTCCACGGTTCGGACCGTTCAGGATGTGTGAAGAGAACCCGACAACCAAGATTACGAAGGCGGTCGTCGCGTACCCGTAGTTGGCGGAATAAATGAACGTTAAAACGTAGTTCGGGAAGGCAAGTGCCGTCAAGACAAACGGGGCAGAAAGGAAGACGACCCACTTGGTAACTGTTCGATAGATGTCGCTTACCTGCTCGAGGGCCCCCTCCTTGTACAGGTCCGACACTTCTGGGAGATACATAAACGCGATCGACTCGATGAACAAGAGTGTCGTTTGCCCGAGGACAAAAGCGACGTTGTACCCGCCGGCGTCTGCAGACGTGGCGAAGGTGCCGATCAGGATCGTGTCGAGATTATTCATGAACTTAAGGATAATAGACGACCCCACCAGTGGCACCGAAAACCGAAGCAGCGACCGGTGGACCGGAACCGCATCGGTGCCGAATTCGAATAGTTCTGTATGTTTGCGTACGTAGTACAGGGAGACGACTGCAGTGACAGCGGTCGCACCGAGGTAGGCACCTGCGACACCGATTGCCCCATACCCGAGGAGGACCAACGAGACGATGAGCGAGATGCGAACGACCGGTTGGAGAATGCTCGTGACGACAGTCTTCACGAGCGGTTTCTTTACGCCTTGAAGTGTTCCGTTTATGAGATTCAGAAAGATCTTGAGCGGAATAGCGACGGCGAGAATACGGAGTGCAGGCGCAATCGATTCGTCCTGAAATACATACTCCGCAACAGGACCTGCAGCAACGAAAACAGCGATAGCACCGACAACGGCAGTAATCGTTGCGAGTTGGTACGCTGTCGTCAGTACACCGCGTCGTACGGCCGAAGGGTCCGACTGGGAGTAGTTTCGTGCGACGCCGGAGTTCAACCCCAGCGAGAGGATATCACAGAGGATGAAATAGACCGACAGCGCAACGACGATGACACCGTACCCCGACGGTCCCAGTAACTGCGCGTTGAATACACTCCCACCGAACGCGATGAATTTGTGGAGAATAGCGCCCAGAAAGATAACAGCCGAGCCAGATAGGATTCGTGAGAACGAACCAGACTGCTCTTCCGGCATAGTCCAAACTCAGACTGCCCCAGTTTGTATATGCCGAAACTAGACAGTGAACGGAGCGTCGATCGGTCTTCGGACACCGATGGGGTAAGGGTTACATGGGCCGATTGACTCCCCCCGAACAATGAATCTGATATGGGGGATCGATGGCGCTGAGTGGGAGTTACTGAAACAGTTACAGGACAGCGGTCGGATCCCAACGCTTTCTCGGATGATCGAGACCGGAGCCAGTGGTACGCTCAGGTCGACAATACCAGCTTACACCGGGATCGCGGTTCCAACTCTTCTAACGGGAAAGAACCCAGGCACGACGGGGATGGTTGGGTTCGAGCGGGTCGATGGGACGCTTCAGGATTTCACTGATATCGAGGACGAGGTACTTTGGGAAATCGCCGGGCGACAGGGACTGAGAACATGCGCCGTCGGGGTTCGAACGACTTACCCGCCACGACCCGTCGAGAACGGAGTTGTCGTTTCGGGCGACCTCTATACCCCACCGGACGCTACGGATTACATGTTCCCGGAACACCTGCCGGACGATGTCCCGGGGGTAGAATCGTTTCATGATGGGCTCGCAGAACTCGATGAATTACAAAAGAATGCGGACATTCCGTGCTTCATTGAGGCCGCAAGTACGACAACTCGAACGCAGCACGGGGTCTTCGAGGACATCATCGCGGAGACGGATCCCGATCTCGCGATGTTTTGGATTGGGGCCGCGGACAAACTACAGCACCTCGCATGGGATGAGAAGGATGTGCTCGCGGAGTACTACGAACTCATCGACGGGTTACTCAAGCAGACGCTCGACCGATTCGAGCCGGAGGTAACCTACGTAATCTCTGATCATGGGTTCGAAGCCGTTTACGAACGGGAACTCCACCTGAATACGTGGCTCGAGCGGCGGGGCTATCTTCGAACGACCCCCGCGGCACCGATGTCGAGGTACATCGGACCGCTGGTGTCGAAGTACGTGCCGAACGGCCTCACAGACAAGGCGCAATCTGTGCTCTCAAAGATGGGAGGGGCAGCCACCAGCGGTGATGAGGCGGCGAGCCACTCGGCGGGTAGCACTCGCCGGAATGTGACAGTTCCGGGCGTTGACTACGAGCGGTCGACGGCTGTCATGGTGAACGAGTGGGGGATAAATGTTCTAGCTTCCAACAGACGCAGTGAGATTGTCGATTCGTTGGTTTCCGACCTACGAGCGCTTCACATCCAAGGAGAGCCGGTGTTCCGGTTCGTCGCCAGACGAGAGGACGTCTATACCGGACGGTATCTCGACCGGTTCCCGGACGTGATCGTATTGCCAACCCGAGAGTACCACCTCAACCACACGCTCTCCCGGTCACTCACGTCACCGACTGGTGGCTCGTCACATCGGTCGGGATATCACATTTACAACCCGGACGGCGTGTTTGCAGCGAGCGGAGCGGAGATACCGACGGCTGCGGGGCTGACGATCGCTGCCGAAGAGTTCGCCCCGACGGTGCTTCACGAACTCGGTGTTGGGGTTCCCGCCGACATCGACGCCTCACCAATGACCGAAGCACTCAGTACACATCGACGAACCGATGACGTAACCACCATCCGGCCACGCGCACCCACACTGGTGGATCCAGAACAGAAATCGACCACGAACGAGGATGTGGAGGATCGACTCCGGGATATGGGCTATCTATGACGGAAGCGCTGAACGCACTTGCTCTTCAGGCGATCGATAAGTTAGATGACCGTGGGATCGACTACTGCGTCCTCCGGAACTTCGAGTTTCTCACCGGTGCGGAGGTCGATGGCGATGTGGACATCCTCGCACCGGCTACGGCGTGTAGAGCGGTGGACTCCGCCCTCACTGGCCTCGGCTTTCAGCGGGGGAGAGGGGACACAAGTCAGCAAACAACGTACCTCAAATTCCACGTCCCGTCAAGGCGACTCCTCGTATTGGATTTCTACTGGGACGCACCGACCTACAACGGGATTCCGATCATCGATGGGGCCCGAACGATGGAGCGTGCCCGCCGGCACGAAGGGGTCCGCGTCCCGAGTGAGGAGGACCTATTCGTCGAACTCCTATTCCACGGCGCGTTGAACAAGAACGGGTTCCGTCGGGAGTATGAGGAGACGCTACGAAACCTCGCCGACCGTGTCAGCGAAGAGCAGGTATTGACCCACGCCTCCGCTGTCTTCGGACAGATTGGTCGGTACGCTGCAAGGGGTGCACTCAACGGGAATTTGGACCGGGCGGTACGTCTCAAGTGGCCACTCGTTGGTGTAGCACTAGTACGACACCCGTCACGTGTCCAGCGGTTCGTATGGAACTTGGTGGTGCGCCGTGAGATCGTGATACCGCTCAAGCGGGGGCTCAAAACGTACGATCCGACCGAGACGGTGTTCGTGATCGCGATACTGGGTCCAGACGGAGCCGGGAAAACAACGGTCACCGACAACGTGGCCACGGTGTTGCGTGAGGCTGGCTTCCAAGTCACCCGTGCACAACTGGGAACTTACAACGCCCAGAGCGTGCCGCTCCGATTTGGAAAGACTGTCCTCCAACGCGTCGGTGACTGGCGGACACGGCTGAAACGATTGGTGAATATTTCCCCTCAAACGGAGGAATCCGACCATGAAAACGACCACGGTCAGTCCGGTCCCGAATCGCTGCCGGCGAAGCGACCATCATGGAAGTCAGGGTTCCACATCGCAGACATCGCTGTTCGGCTGCTATCTGCGCGGTCGCAAACCCACGGCGTACTCGTCGCGGACCGATTCGTGCATGATGTGGTCGCGTACGACGATTTCGATTCGCATCCGGAACGAACCTTTCAGTTGTTCGAGGGGACGGCATTCACCGGAGTCGTGCTGGGTGGTGACGCAAGAACCATCGCCGACCGGTCGGAATACGACCGCAGGTCGATCGAGCGGATGCTCGCCGACTTCGAGCAGTTGGATTTGGAACAGGTAGATGCAACACAGGATATCGACAGCGTCGTCGATGATGTGCTTGAAGCGGTGTTTCGCGACGGCGAAGTGCTCGCGTACTCCAACTATGTCCGATGACAGGTACCATCGTTACATCACGTCGGCGAGGACGTCTACAAGCAGCTCATACACTGGGTTTCTGCTGTGCGTACTCTCGGGTGGGTCGTGTGCCAACTGTAGCAACAGGTACACAACTGGAAGGGCGGGGTAGTAGGTGTTATCACCCCAAGCGAGAGGTCCGAATCCGGTCCGGAGGTCGTCCGAGATCGCGCGAAACGCGCCGGTCCGTAGGATCAAGTCAGCGAGTGGGCCTCCGTCGTCACTCTCGATCGAATGACGTTTGAAGGGATCGAACAGGTCAACCAGGACGAGATCAATCCTAGATGACTCCCAGTCCAGAATAATTACTCGGTCATCTTGCACTATCAGGTTCCCGGTTTGGAAATCACCGTGAATCCGGGACCGACGTAGTTCGTTGGGAAGTGTGTGTTGGTCGAGAAACGTTCTCGTGTGGTTAACGACAGGATCGTTCGAGAGTTCGGATGCTGCGAGCGCTTCGAACGCCTGATCTATCGCCTCCTCCGTGGGGACCCATACGCTTCTCGTCTCGCGGTGGAGAGGAGTCAATTGACGAAGTCCTTCGCGGAGAATATCCCAGTCTTCGACGACGTTCGACGGCGTACGCCCGTCGCAAAGTTCCTCTACGAAGTACGGGAACGTGTCGTCAGCATCGAGAACTCGCGGCGTGTCGATCGATGGAGGTAGGTTCCGTCTGGTCCGGACCTCCTCGTGGATATTCTCGTGGTGCTCCCTCGCGAGGGGGAGCGTGTATACTCGCTCCCGTCTATAGTCGATAACCTTAATCCGCATACCGACAACTGCGATATCGAACTGACACGTCCGTGGTACTTCGAGCGTTACACTCCGGACCCCGGGCACGCTACCGAGTAGGGATGGCTGGGTCGACCCAAGCGCGTTGATCCCCAGGCTCGCGATTCGCCTGCGATAGGAGTGACCATCGACGCGGTTCGATAGCCAGGAAAGGCTCCTTTCAGAGGGGTGAATCAGGTACTGGTAACTGCCAGGAGCGACCGAGACGTACTCCCGATGAACGAGAGATTCGCCGGCGAACCGGTACGAAAAGAAATCAGTCAGTTGAGTTACGCCCTCGATCGTCTTCGCTGAGGTGTCCAGAAGCATGTGAAGATGTACGTCCCCGGCTTGATCTGTCAATGTAGTCGATTTGACGGTGTCCAAAATACACCTTTCGACTCAACTGGTTTCATTGAGTCCATCGAGAGTTACATCTCCGGCTGATCAGAAAATGGTTCCGCGGGCGGATCATCCACAGAGTGTATTTGATCGGACCGGGCGTATTTGGCCGATTTTTAGCCCTGCGTGATCGTCGTCACTCGAGAGAGATTGAGAGCTCTCATTCCACGTACCCAAGTTCTTTGAGTTGTTGGCTGGTTTCTGAGTCGATAGATACTTGTCCGCTGTACGACTCAGAAAGGTCCGGAAACCGCTCAATTTCGGCTGAGAGCCTGTTCCGATATTCGCTCACACGGTCGGGGTATCGAGAGAAGCAGTCTTCCGTCTCTTCTTCATCACTGATCATGTACAGCTCAGAATAGTCGCTATCGACCCCACTGATGAGCTTCCACTCGTCATCCACACAGAACCGTGCTGGCTGAGTCAGGTGACCGATGCTGTCCGGGATATCAACCGACAAGTCGAGGGCTTTTGTATCTCCGACTACCGGGGGGTTGCTGCTCTCGAATAGTGACGCATCAACACAGTACTCGGGTAGCGAGAGGCCGATTCGTTCCAACAGAGTCGGCATGATCCATTGAATCGAGACAGGTTCAGAGCTAGTTTCTTTTTTTCGGGCAGGATCCCTGATGAGTAGTGGGACTCGAGTAATCTCGTTGTAGAGCCCTGCCGTGTGTCCGTATATATCGTGTTCGCCGAATGCCTCCCCGTGATCGCCGGTAATGATGATAAGTGTCTCGTCGTCTGCGTATTCGTCAATACTCTCGGTCAACTCTCGTAATTGAGCGTCCAGGTAGGAAATAGAACCGTCGTACAGATCCTGAAGTCGAGAGGCCGTGGGGTCGAGGTCCCCGTCAGTATCGGCGAAGAATCGATCGAGGCTCTCCCAACCCCGATCGTCTGACGGGTCTCCGAAGTCAGCGAGGTATTGATCAGGCGCCTGATACGGAGTGTGACCCTCCATATAGTTTATAAATAGAAAAAATGGCTGGTCATCATCTCGCCTCCGAAGCCAGTCCCGGACGAAACTGTTCGCCTTCTGAGCTCCACTGTCGGCTTGTGAAAATACACCTCGTTTGTTCAGTTTCTTTACGATCCAGTTTCCAAACGTCTGAACGAGCGACCCATCGTTATTTCGGATATATTTCAGTGCCTGCCACGCTTCACCGGGGAAGGTCGCTGAATCGATACTTTGTCTCATCTGCTGGATCGGAACCCCGTCACTGAACGGCTCTCCGAATGCTGAGGAATTGAATAAGAATGTGTCAAACCCGCGATCGAATTCGAAAACAGGGCTAATATATGTGTTGCTGGAGAATCCAACCGTTTCATATCCGTCACTCTGAAGAACCTCAGCTAAGGTCTCTAATTGGGGGTGTAGCTTACTTGACTTTCTCCCTGTCTGATGTACCCACGGGTATGTGCCGGTGAATATGGACGCATGGGATGTCGGAGTCCACTCCGCGGGAGAGAACGCATTTTCGAACAAGGTGTTGTCTGACGCGAAATCAGTCAGGAACGGCGTGGTTTGTCGGTGGTACCCGTAGCAGGAGAGATTTCGTGCCCGGACCGTGTCCAACACCACAAGGATAATATTTGGCTTATCTCTCACATCTCTGGGTCGTTCGCCGCTAACATGAGTATTATGGAAGAAAGGAACTGACTCGTTGCGGGAGTGTCTTCACAACAGTGAAATCCTCTTCCGACGACATCGAAAGATTTCGTTCATTGATGCATATACCGTCGCCTACATGCAGACCGAAGGGCTAGGCTACCTCTATGTGTTCGCCGTCGACTCCATCGCTGTTGATGATTTCGACCGCCTTGGTACTGCTACCAACCCCTATTAGCGGATGTGACCACGCCACGGGATCTCCCTATCGGCCTATCGACCCGTTCACTGATGAAACGAAGAGCGTGGGCTGTTGAGTGCATCCGCTGTATCTCGCATGAGGATTCTACCAGGATCGAAGTATGTTCCGGTGAGAGTATTAAATACACAGCGCGAATACAGCAGTTGATGAACAAGGCTTTCCGAGCCTCTAGTCGGATGCGTCCGAAGTGGGACGAGTATCCGGGTAGCCAGACCTATGGAGAGATAGCCATAGGGAAGGTTTGACGAACTAACAGCGACATCTTTGACGGGAGATCTGTGGACTAGATGGGCTACCAAATCAGAGACCGTCAATATCGCGTTTGCGACGATTGTTATTCCCTCATAGCTTTGATTATCCGACCATCTCCGATTAGTGTCGTCGAATATCCAGCGGATTTTAAGAAACTACGTATGTTTTTTTCATTATTATGATATTCGCAATATATCACTTTGCAACTAGCGTGATTTATTGTGTCCTCTAATCCACGCAATACACTCATTTCAGCTCCTTCTACATCTACTTTTATCATTTCTGGAATATCTAATTCGTTTTGCTGTATGAACTTATCACCTTTTTCTAGTCTTACTAAAATAGTACTGTTGTTTTTGTTATCATTTGGTCGCTTAATTGAGGCTCTGCCATCTACCTGCATCCCCGTTCTTGAGCTATTGATCTCAATATAGCCTGCTGTATCTGAAAATCCACACGCATACATACTGATACCAGATTGATTTATGTGTGAATTTATATTTAGATGTGATAGATTCACAGGATGTGGTTCTATCGAATAGACATCTTCAACCTTCTTATCAATAAATATTGAATGTACCCCCATATTAGCACCAATATCTAAAAAAGTGTCACTCTTCTCAGATTCATCTAACATGTCTTTGATAATAGAAATTTCTGTATTATTTATGTGTCTCATCTCTTTATATGATCCTTTATTAGAAATATTAACTTCTATACTATAACTATCAATATTTATATTGCTTTTTCCCCTAATACTTAAAACCACATATTCAAAATACGATTCGTATATTTTTTTGAATAGTTTTATTATTCCATCATCTCTTAAGATTGAAAGCGCCTCATTAAACTTCGACATAACGCTCTTTTGGAGTTACGGTGTATATAATACCCATCTATTCGTCAACGTTGGTGGACATTAGATAAGTTATCATATTGTTCGTTATCGGTCCGAAGGTTCGTCGCGGATAGAACCGGACATCGAATACTCGGGTCACGAATTCTGCGAAAGACAGCGACGTTGCTGTACCCGGTGGTATCACCGCGACGAAAGCGTAGGCGGTCGATCCACTCGTCATCTCGAAGGTTCGGAACGAGCGCACTGCCGAGATAGCCATCGGCGGCGGTGACGAGGATCGTCATTGGTTACTCAAGTTGTGAGTAACTCCGATTTGTATGAATGTGTCGGTGTTGCTATCAACACAGAGAGTCTCCTCGTCGGAATCCTTCACGGGTTTTGCCATCGACGTTCGAACACCGAGACTGGGCTTGTACAATTCGTCCAATGGTTCGATCGCTATCTGTTTGGAGGAGGAATTTGGCTGTTTCCACAGACGTATTGGACAGTCTCCACAGACGAATTTAGCCTGTGGAACACCTCTATCCGGAGATCTATAAAGAATGGAATTTGCTGGTCCATGGACAGGTAACGCACAGAATGAGTATTCACAGAGCCGTACTTCAGAGAACAATTGACGTACTCGACGACCCCTCAGAAATAGCGAGGTCACGCTTACGCAACGGCACCGCAAGAGGAAGAAGCAAGAGGGACTAAATCAGCACGGTACAACCAGAAGGCGACGAACCCGACTCCTCGTCGGATAGGGGTGTGCACACCGGCACACGGCCGCGATCGTCGACACAGCGACAGTACGTGACAACAATATTCCATAGCGCATCTGGATTGCCGGACGAGTAGTCCTCGGAGTGGGTCCCCACTGCTCAACAAGTAGCCCTCAATAACGCAGTCGCGGGGCCACAAAAGCAGCCATAGTACGTCATCGGTATTCGACGAGTCACCCTCCAGATCGACGACGACATCTCGGAATCACCATCGCGAGGCAATCGAGCGAGTGGTCAGTCCCGACGTCGCGACGCCGCACCCGCTGAGTCGTTGCTGGCCGCGCGGGCGGTCGCCCTGAATAGCGTCAATGGCAGTTGGGTGGATTATGCGTGTCACACACTCTCTGTAGTTTTCTTATTGCGGGGCGATAGCCCACCTGTGGAATCAGATATCCTCGGCTTCACAGGCGAGACTCTCTAGAATCTAGTTACTGACGACTGTGGAGTTGGACTTGAAATAAGGGGGTGCAGTGGCACAGTTGTTGTCTCCCACCATGCAGTCTACGCGTCGATTACGACAACTGAACCGATGGACGACCAATCCGTTCGTCTCTGGTGGAATCAAGCACACTGCAGTTTGTGGTGGTGAATTATCCACACAAACGAGAGATTTGAGCCCATCGCCGGAACTGAATACGGCCTCTCAGATCCACTCCGTCGGATTGTGACACTCCCATTCACGTATCCAGGCGGCACCAGCGCTGGGCCCATCATGAACGGATTCGGAGAGTGTCATAATAGCAGTGATTTTCGGGCTATCGTGAGTCGGGAGTTGTCTACTCCTGTGGGCCGCCAGCCAAATTAATGGGGAGAGATCCACTGCTGTGAATCTGAGTGGTAAACGGATGGGTGCTAGTCATGGCCTGCATGCGCGTGGCCGAGAGAAGGTGTGAGCTATGTACAGCGGAAGGTCACGGGTAGTCGCGTGTGTGGATTCGTCAGGAACCGATAAACGAACCCGCCCAATGGGGTGAACCGCCTCGGGGTCAAGCCCCGAGGCACTCGGCCTGCTCCGCCTGTAGACGATGATACCGCTCTGGGCAGGTAACCCAACATATTGAGAGTTCAATATTTCTCTGCGGTATATGAGAGGAGAACTATATCAGGTTAATTACCTTGAGACACGAACGACCAGTCCACGGATGTCAGTACAGACTCTCGGTGGAAAAGAATCCGTTTCGGGGGAACTCGATTCACTCCGGCAGCAGGTTGACACCGAGATCGCTCAAACACATGCAGAGCATGAAGCATTGCAGTCGTTTCGCGATCGCCTTACGGAGATTTTTGAGTTGGCTCCGCAAGCGACGATACACTCATCTATCGCAACTGACTCACCCGAGGAGCAGTGTCTCCGCTCGCGGGTCGCCGAGGCCTCGAGCGCAGCCGATACCATCGCGGCAATTCGGCGGGCGTATCAAGAGACGGTCATGGGTCTCTCATTTTATGAGAATGAATACGGCGACTCCTATGGTGAGAGTCTCCGCGCCGAATTTGGTGAGGAGATCGCCATCGCGTTGACGCAGCCGGCGTGTTTCACGTCGGCTGTCCGCGCGTCGCTTGTCGAACAGATTGAGATCGCACTCGAAGAGCGAGCGAGGCTATTGGGTATCTGTTACGAAGAGCAAGAGTCGCTTTCGATGGTTCGCGAAGAGCTTGTCCCCGTTGCAACCGAATGCGAGTCGATTGCCAGCGAGACGTTTGCCGACCAGCCGTACACGCGGCTCCAGTACTATCGTGACCGTTGCCTCCGGCTGGAAGAGCGCTGTGACACCATTGTTCGACGCCGACAACAATCACTGCATCGACGACGAGAAGAGTACGAGTTTGGTGGTGAGATTCCGACTGTCCGTTCGTATCTATATCGTGATTCGGGAGCGGCGCATCCGGTGTTGGCGCTGTGCAGTTCGGTTGCGAATCAGGTTGCGGTGACTCGAGACGGGGTTGAGCAAGCGATTGCGTACTGTGAGTAAGTGGGTTGGGCGTCATCGGTAGGTTACGAGAAGGCTGTAGCAGTGAAGAGACAGTAGCGTGGGGAACTGGTCGTTAAGGGGAGGTGCGGTTCAGCGAACGAGCTGTGATCAGTCCTCGAACTGGTCATCTGCAGCCGGTGTCTGCTCGCGTTGGCGGATCCGCTCGGGACCGGTCCATACAAGATCGTCGTGAGTGAAGACGTCGACGACACTCTTGAGCAAGACGCCGTCAAGGAACTGTTTGTAGCCGACAATTGACAGCGGGGCGTATCGTGCGAGCCACAGGTCGTCATTTTCGATCCGGATCGCCAATAGCGAGAGCAACACTTGCAGCAGGATGAACAATCCCAGCAAGCCGAGGAACTGACTCAGCGAGCCTTGGATGACGAGCCAGAGGATGACCCCGAGGATGATCACACCTAACACCGGCAACACCGACATCGAGAGGACGAGATACGGGAAGCCAACGCTGTGGAGGAGCCCGAAATTGGGGTCGACAAAGACGGTCCGGTGTTTGAGGACGGTCTGGAAGTTCCCGCGGAACCACCGCAAGCGCTGCCGGTACAGATCTCGCCACGTATCAGGTACCTCGGTGGATACGATAGCGTTGCTGTGATGGATCGAAACACCGTGTTTTAGGAGTTCGATCGTGAGGTCGAAATCCTCGGTGATCGTGTCGGCCGAATACCTGCCGACCGACTCAATGGCTTCGCGGCGAAACAACCCGAGACAGCCGGGGACCACCGTGACGACACCCAGCAGGTCGAACGTCCGTCTGAACGTGTTGATTCCGACGATGTACTCGAGTGCTTGGAGGCGCGTGATGAACGAGTCCCGGTTGGCCACCTTGACATTCCCTGCGACGGCGCCAGCGTTGGGATTCGCTTTCAGTGATCGAACGAGCTTCCTGAGGGCGTCTGGGGCAATGACTGAGTCGGCGTCAACGGTGACGATGTGGGCTGCGTCTGTGTGTGCGAGGCCGTGATTGAGCGCTGAGTGTTTTCCGCCATTCTCCTTTGTAAGGACAGTTACCGTTTCGGAGGCGTATGCTAGTGCTTCCTCATACGTGTTGTCCGAGCTCCCGTCATCGATGACGATCAGTTCGAGGCGGTTGTCGGGGTAGTCGGCCGCGAGAAACGACTCGATCGTCCGGCCAACGTAGCCTTCCTCGTTGTACGCGGGGATCAGGACGCTCAGTTCTGGCCAGCTGTCGATGGACTGGTCGCGGGCCTGTTCTCGGAGGCGCTGATACAGTGCCAGTGGGACTACTAGCCAGTAATAGAAGAACACAAGCACGAGTGCGAACAGCAACACGAGCGTCAACGCAGGGATGGCGATGTTGAGTTGGGTGATCAGAACAAGAGCGATCGTGAACGGGAGTGCCAGTGTCGTCCAAATGGGAACCGTCTGTGCCCACTCGGGTAGTGCATCGGCGTAGTGGGCGATCGCGACGGAGCTAAGATAGAACACAGCAGTCATGCTCGCAACCGCGAGGACGACACCCAGGAGTCGGACCGGGAGGAGGTAGGACAGGCCGATGACGAGCCCACCCACGATAGCGACGGTCACGAGGAGTTCCCATGGAGAGAGTCTGCTGGAGGTGAGTTGGGTGCCACCGTGACTCCCCTGAGACATACGTCACCTATAATATCATTTCCCTGTATAATATAACCGGTTAGATACCAGAAATATTCAATGAGAAGAATCAGGCTGTTGGGCGGAGATTCACCTACGCCCGCGACTGGGCTTGTCGCTTGATTCACGATCTGGCTCGATTTTAGGGCGAGGTGGTGTTTTGTGCTTTCTTGAGATTTCCCCCGCTCCAAGTATATTCACGACGGCGTTCTCCGCCCTATTGTAGGCTGCCTGTACCTCGTAGGCACATTTCTTACAACAGGACCGACCCTACGACGGCTCGTTCAACGTCGTCCCACATTTCGAGCAATCCTTGGGCACGTAGGTCGGGTCTACCTACGGGGCTTCAATACCCTCCTCTTCGGCTCTGTACGCCATGTATTCGTACAATCGGCGGAGCACCCCTGTATAGAGTCCGCCTCAGGCTGAGGGTACAAAATGATTCTTTGGGGGTTCAAATTCACCGCGTTACGATCTCGGATAATACCTCATTAAATGGCGGAGAGAACGCCTCCAAAGGTCGCTCGGAATCTCCTCCGTTCCAGCCCCACGAGATTATTTTGTAGAAGGTCATTATTGGAAATAGATTGTCGGGAGATGCCAGTCACCTTCTACATTTTTCATTTCTGAATATCGGACCCGTATATTTATCAGCCGTGGAGAGTAAGACAAGCTTATCACAGGCACCATGGGGGGTTGAGCCCACTCGCGTGGCTGTGTGGAACACAACATGAATATCAACCAACTACTCAACGGCGATGAACGTGCCGTGTCCCCGGTTATTGGGGTCATTCTCATGGTCGCCATTACCGTGATCCTCGCGGCCGTGATCGGTTCGTTCGTCCTCGGGTTAGGGAACAGTGTCCAGCAGACCGCGCCGAACGCGAACTTCCAGTTCGAGTTTGGTGAGAATGCAACCACGGATGTCGTTAATACGACGCACACTGGCGGAGATACGATCCCCGCGAATGAGCGGGTTTCAGTCAACACCAGCGTCGACTCTAAAGCCTTTACTGATGAAGTGAGCGCAGGCGACAGTGTTACTGATGTAGAATATGCTTCAGGAGAAACCGTCCGCGTCCTCTGGACATCACAGACTGGAGACACCTCACAAACGCTTGCTGAGGAGACCGCTCCCTAACAAACAATGAATTTCAATCAACTCCTCAACGATGACGATCGCGCGGTTTCACCTGTCATTGGTGTCATCCTCATGGTTGCCATTACTGTGATCCTCGCGGCGGTCATCGGCTCGTTCGTCCTCGGTCAAGGGAACAGCGTGCAGCAGACCACGCCGAACGCGAACTTCCAGTTTGACTTCAACGAAACTGCATCTGGCGGGGCGTACGACGTCACCGCAACCCACACTGGAGGAAGCACTCTCAACGCGGAGAACACTGGAAGCCTCACGCTGAATGCCAGTGATGGCAATTCAACGGCGTTCGGTCTGCCAGTGAGCGCGGGCACATCGGCAAACCTCAGCGATGACACTGATGGCCCCGTGACTGCCGGTGCAACCGTTCGCGTCCTCTGGACGTCGCCGAACGGTGATACCTCACAGGCACTCGCGACCGAAGACGCGCCGGCATAAGGCTCACGCCGGAATATTTGCTTCCATATCATAATTGTTGACAGAGAAATCTATGCAAATCATCTCTGAAGCAGGTCTCGCTCGAACCTACGATCATCCGAGTTACGTTGATGCAGCAGACGCTGTGGATGATTACAAGCGGGTCAAACAGTACGCGAGTCATCATCCAGATCACGGACGAACACGAGTGGGGTCCGCGTTAGATCTCCCGCCATCTCGTGTCCGCAGTTGGATTGATGATGGCAAGCCCGACGCAGTCCGCGGGACCGAAATCGCTCGTGAATACGGGTGGCTCGATATGACTACAGACAGCCGTGTTGGGAGAAGCTTCGCGATCGTCGTTGCCGGCGTCTATACATGCGGCGGGATCAGTGCGGAGAACTACGGCCCATCGTGGAATCCCTCATCTCCAACGGTTCGATCACTAATTGAGGAGGCACTCACCACCCTTGATACTGGAGTAACAACACGTCACGAGGGCGATCTCGACAGGCCGACAGAGCTCGTTCCAGCTCGAAACGCGGTGTTGTTCGGTCGAGTGATGGCTGCGGCTGGTGTCCACATTGGGGAGGCCTCACAGGTTGGTGCGCTGCCAGAGTGGATTCTGGAGCTCCCCGAAGACGCAAAAGAGACTCTCGGAACGATTTGGATTCACGAACGGATGACGAAGGATCCCAACCGCAATACGGTCAAGCTGCAGATGCGTTCGCGCACACAGCTGTATCGGAAAGCGGTCGGTAAGCTCGTTGAGTGTGCGATTGACGGGTCCGTTACTGTTACCGAGCAGAATATCATTATTCCGGCAGAGACAGCAGATGGGTTGTGAGCTTCATAATTTCGAGTATTAAAGAGATAACAATCCCGCACTGGCCCAGCAGCCACCATGGAATCGGAGGCGGTATGCCGCCAGTGTGATGAACTCCTTGATGAGATCGCAGGCGCCGTCGTTACCGAGCGGTCGACCCTTGAGACGATTCTCGTCGGGATCCTCGCAGACAGACACGTCCTCCTCAAAGACGTACCTGGGACGGGAAAGACGCTGACTGCGCGGTCGTTCGCAAACACCCTCGGCGTGTCGTTCTCGCGTGTGCAATTCGCGCCCGACTTGCTCCCCTCGGACGTCGTCGATGAGGCAACGCGGGAGTTCGAGTTCCGTCCCGGGCCGGTCTTCGCGAACGTCATGCTGGCCGACAAGATCAACCGAGCGCCGCCGAAGACGCAGGCGGCGCTGCTGGAGGCGATGGAAGAGGGACAGGTCACCGTCAACGGCGAAGTCCATTCGTTACCTGACCCGTTCGTCGTCATCGCCACGCAGAACCGGACCATCACCGGCGATCGATTCCTCGATCACGTCGTCGCCGTCTCCCGCCTCCTCTCCCCCGTCACCGTCAGAGTCAGCAGCCGCTTGTTGGGCCTCGCGTACTCCGTCGCCATCGGCGATCTCCTGTTTGATGGTGGCCGCGTAAGCACGCTCGATCGATGGTCTCGTCGTGGACTGAAGGTGATGTCGTCGAGGTTCACGAGGCGGCGACCGACTACGCGTTCTCGGTTCTCGCAGAGAGTCTCCTCGGAAGCGATATCGACGCAGAACGAGAGACTGTCCGCGACGCCGCCGCAAGCATCACGGCACGGTTCGACACCGGTCGATTGAGCTCGTTCCTTCCCGAGTGGATACCAACGGCGACGAATCGGCGGTACCGCCGCAGACACGACACACTCCGGGAGACCATACGCGAACTCGTCGCCCGACGCCGCGCCGCGGGACCGCCCTCTGACCCGGCGTCTGCCGACGATCTGTTGGGGACGCTCCTCGCAGCCGCAGAGATGGGCGCACTCAACGATGAGGAACTCGTCGATAACGCAGTGACGTTCTTGTTCGCCGGTCACGAGACGAGCGCGCTCGGGTTGAGGTACGCGCTCTACTGTCTGGCGGGCCGGCCCGAGATACAAGAGCAGATCCACGCAGAGGTCGATTCATTCGACGGCGACCCGACACCGTCAGCCGTTCGTGAGTGTCCGGTCCTTGGCGCGGCCGTCGATGAGGCCTTGCGGCTGTATCCGCCTGTCCACTCGTTCTTTCGGGAACCGACTGAAGACGTGGAACTCGGTGGGTACCGTATCCCCGAGGGCGTCGTCCTCACGCTCACTCCGTGGACAGTCCATCGAGACGGCCGTTGGTGGAGCGACCTCGAGACGTACCAGCCCGAACGCTGGCTTCGTGAGACCGCAGAGGGGGCGACGGTTCGCGGCGACGAAACGCGTGGCCCGGCAGTCGGCGAGCGACCGGAGTACTCGTATTTCCCGTTCGGGGGCGGGCCGAGACACTGCATCGGGATGCGGTTCGCACGCCAAGAACTCCGTCTCGCAACGGCGACGCTCCTCCAGCGTTTCGAGTTTGAACAGGTGACAGAGGATCTCTCACTCAAAGCGAGTGCGAACACTCGACCCGACGGTTCGGTTCGCCTCCGTGTTCGATCGAGCGTCCAAGCTACGAGATAATCCTGCTCCCGTCCGGGATGCTGACGAGCCCTGTCACAGGCGTGGTACGTAGCACTTAACCTCGTTCCCGTGGCAACACGTGTATAATGGAACGAGGCTGGCGCTATCGATTCGCCAGCGTCGGAGGCGTGATTCTCCTATCGACGCTGGCGGTTGCTATTGCGAACCACGGCGCGGTCCAGTCAGTTGCGGCGATGTTGCCGCTGTTGGGCCAACTGCCCGCAGGATCACCTGGTGGTCCGGAGTTCGCGATCGAAGTCCTGCTCACCGTCGCGGTGTTCACGGGGGCGTTCTTTCCTCTCTATCGGCCACGGCCGCGTCGCGTCCTCGATACGGTCGCGCTCGCGCACAAGCGTGTCGTCGTCGCCGTGTTCGCCGTCGCGACGATCGGCTTCTTCGACTACACATACGCGCTTCCGCGGCTGACCGTCCTGCTGGTTACGCCTGTGCTGTTCGTCGCGCTGCCCGCGTGGTTCGTGTGGATCCGACAGCGGCCGAACGTCGACGGGGCTCGGACGATCGTCGTCGGGGACGACCCCGACGTGATCGAGGACGTGATCGCCGAGGTGGACGAGAAGCTGTTAGGGTACCTGTGCCCGACGAACACCCTTGGCGTGCAGACGAAACTCGGTCCACAGGCCATGGCCGACGGCGGCGTGCACGTGGAGGGACTCTCCCGGCTGGGCGGCCTCTCGCGCATCGAGGACGTGCTCGTGGAGTACGACGTGGACACGGTCGTGCTCGCGTTCGAACACGCGGATAGGGCGGAGTTCTTCGGGGCGCTGGACGCATGTTACGAGCATGGTGTGAATGCGAAGGTTCACCGTGACCATTCGGATACAGTGTTGACCTCGGGCGACGACGTGGGTCCGCTGCTGGACGTCGTGATCGAACCCTGGGACGTGCAGGACTACATGCTCAAGCGGGCGTTCGACGTTGTGTTCTCGGTGGTTGGGTTGGTGGTGTTGGCGCCCGTTATTGTGGGGATATGTGTGGCGATTAAGCTGGATGACGGTGGCTCGGTACTCTACAAGCAGGAGCGGACGGCAGTGTTCGGAGAGACGTTCGACGTGTACAAGTTCCGGTCAATGATCGAGAACGCGGAGGCGGAGACGGGTGCGACAATCAGCGATGATGACGACGGGAGGGTTGATCCTCGGGTGACGGACATGGGTCGCGTGTTGCGGCGGACGCACCTGGACGAGATCCCGCAGTTGTGGTCGGTTTTGCGTGGTGATATGAGCGTGGTCGGCCCGCGGCCCGAGCGGCCTGAACTGGACTCGGATATTCAGTCTGGGGTCGTGGAGTGGCAGAAACGGTGGTTCGTGAAGCCAGGGCTGACAGGCTTGGCACAAATTAACGATATTACTGGGATAGATCCTGAGGAAAAAATACGTTATGACCTCCAGTATGTCAAAAGGCGCTCATTTCGGTTCGATTTGAAACTCGTGGTACGACAGATTTGGAAGATCGGTGCGGATATAATGGAGCAGATCCACAAGTAATGCGCGTCCTCCACCTGATCACACGGTTCCTTGACGGCGGTGCAGAGACAACAACGTTAAATACCATTGACACACTTAAAAGTTCTGACGCTAACTATGATATTCGGTTGGGAACTGGGGGAGAGCATGATCCCAATCGGCTGGAAAACCTCAATATCAAGTCGGTCGTTTTCGACTCATTGCGACACTACGCCCCCGTTTCAGCCGTTTTTGCTGTGGGCTCCATTGCCCGCTATCTCCATTCTGAGGAGATTGACGTTCTACATACCCACAGTACGGAGGCTGGAGTCGTCGGACGTCTTGCCGGCCTTCTTGCTGGCACCCCAGTCATTATTCACGAAGTCCACGGCGATCCAATCACTGACGATCGGCCGTGGCTGTTTAACCAGTTTCTGCTCACGTCTGAACGGCTCTGCGCTCGGTTTTCCAACCGAATCGTCGTGAAATCTGAACGGATCCGTGAAACATATCTCAAACGGGACATTGGCCAGCCGAATCAGTACAAACTCATCTATCATGGTGTAGATATTGAGCAGTTCCGAACGGCAACGCCTTCGTCTGTTCCTGCCGACAATTGTACAACCCTACTGTACGTTGGCCGCCTTGCGGACGGAAAAGGGCTTTATGACCTGCTAACTGCGCTAAACCGACTACACCAGCCGAGTGTTGAGTTGCTCATAGCGGGCGAAGGTCCAGAGCGAGCTGGGCTGGAGGCTAAGGCCGAGGCGCACGGACTTCCAACTCATTTCCTCGGATACCGCGAGGATGTGCCAGCACTGATGGCAGGCGCCGATGTGTTAGTTTTACCATCATACCGCGAAGGGACGCCTCGGGTTGTCACGGAAGCGCTAGCCTCCGGAACCGCCGTGGTGGCGACCAATGTCGCGGGCATCCCTGAACAGGTGGCAGATGGCGAGACTGGCCGATTGATTGAACCCGGCGATGTGGAGGCTTTGTCGACAGTCCTCGCCGATGTTGTTGAGAACCCGAAAAAGTGGGAACTGATGGGTAACCGCGCTCGTGAAAGCGTTGCCAAGTTTCGTTTAAGTAGGGCATCAGAGGCTTATCGGAAATTATACCGCTCAATAACTCCGGATTAATCATCGACAAACCGGTCAAGTATCTCGGTGAGTCGCCCGTCTGATAATCCGATCCGCTGACCGACCTGTTCCAGTAGCTCAACTTCACGTACGCTAATTCCGCCAAGCCGTACCACCGCAACGGGAAACAGCAACAAAGCGACGGCGGCGACGATCAAGCGGACTGTAGCGGCGTCAATGAACCACGTCCAAAGGACGGCTGCTGCGCTAATGAGACTAAAGAGGTATAGACGAATTGCTGAGCCAGGGAAGGGTAGGATACCGAGCGCACGAAAAAGCTGTGCGGAATAGAGAATATTAATTCCGACATACGCAACTGCGGTGGCGATCGCAGCACCAAGGATTCCATATCGAGGGATGAGCAAAAAGTTCAATATCACATTAATAGCAGCGACAACAATATTGTCATACATTATAGTCCGGGTGCGGCCGATGGATGTGAGTGTCGTCCCGTTAGGACCGACAGCTGTGTGAGTGACAAAACCAACACAGAGAACAATCAGCGCGAGTGTGCCGCCAGTGTACTCGGCACCAAACAACAATATGATAATTTGTTTAGGAGCACTGATAAGAACAAGGAACACAGGAACTGTGGCGACAAACACCCACTTCGTGACGGAAGCATACGCTTCGACGGCACCCGCAAGATCATCATCAGCGTGCCGCTCAGAAATCTGTGGCATAAATAGGAACTGGAACGAACGGAGGACAATCAAAAGTAACATCGCCAGTGGATAGACGACTTTATAATCGCCAACCGTCCCAGAGGACGCGAAGTATCCCAGCATGAGAGTATCGATCTCAGAAAATACCAACAACATCGCTGAAGTGATCAGAAGAGGTATGGAGAAACTGAGTAACTCGCGGTGGGCCGGGTCATAGCCGGTTGTTCGAATCGATGAAAGCGAACGCGAAATAACCCATAACGCATATCCTGAAAGGGCTACATATGCGCCGACAGTCGCAGCGACAACTCCCGATAAACCCAACCCGAACAGAACCGCGATACCGAGGAATACAAAACGGGCGCCGGGGATCCCAATGTTCTGAAGATAGACTCTGGGGAGTACCTCTTGACTCCCTTGAATAGTCCCATTAGCGAATCTTACGACAGTATTGAATGGTACACCAACGGCAAAAGCGATGATTACCCACCTAAGCTTCTGATCGTTGAGTAGGGCTTCAGCCAACGGAGTTGAAAACACGGCGAGGACGACTGCCGCCACTACTGACAGGGGAATGACAATATGTAGGGCAGATATAATAACCCCGTTTCGCTCTCGAGGGGTATCGGATCGAGGGATATAACGACCGACACCAGTGTGCAACCCAGCAAGAACCACAGTAGCGACGATAGTCATCAGCGTCATACCGATGGAGACAATGCCAAAGTCGACACGGCCTAGATAGCGGGCCAAGAGTACTTTCACACCGAAGGATATGCTCAGTTCAATGGCTAGACCAACGAGTAGAAGGCTGCCTCCTCTGAATAACGCTTGTATACCGTCCTCGTTTGTCATCGCCCTGTGAGTCGATTGAGCACCTTCCGAAACTGCTTGCCAACGGCGCGGTCGGTGTTACGTTCAGCGACTATTCTGCGGTGAGCTCGTCCGAGCGACCTGCGGTGGTCGGAGTGATTAATCAATTTGTTGAGAGAGTCTTTGATTGTCGTCGGCTCGCCAAGATCAACGACATAACCTGTCTCGCCGTCCGCTACCTGCTCGGGCATTCCACCCGAATCGTTCACGACCACCGGCAAGCCGTAGCTACCTGCTTCGAGTACTGTCGAGGGGTAAGCGTCAAGCCGCGAGAAGTGAACAAACACATCGGCACTGCGGTACTCGGTAGCGAGATCATCAACATAACCCAGTAAATTGATATCGTCGGTGTCGGCAGCTGAGACAGCATTAGCTACCAAGTCATGATGCCGCCCATCGCCCGCTATTCTGAGCTGCCATTCTGGATGTGCGTCAAGAACCTCTACGATTTCCGGGATGGCATCAGCCAGCCCTTCGGCCTTCTCGCGGAATACAAAATTACTAACTGAAAGAATGACTCCTCCATTGTCAATCCCGGTTACAAGGGCATTCCCATCTGAAGTATCGGTTTCTGTCTCAGGAAGCGGTGTAGGTGTGGGAATGACTGGGTCTTGTTCGTGTTTAAATAGCCGACATAGGCTGCGATCGCGAAGAAATTCGGAGACGAACAACCGACAGGATGCAGCTGACAGCGAGACTACAGTGCATCCAGTCTTGATTATCTCTTTCAGAAACTGGAATGCAGAACGCTCACTGGCGTGCTCTCGTAGCCATATACCGTGTTCAGTTAGCGCGTCACCGCGAACCCGGACAGCATACGGTATGCGGTGGCGAACGGCTACGGCGAATGTGATTGCGCCGACCCAGCCAACGGAGTCTGTGATGATGATGTCAGGATCGAAGGCACCAACGCGCCGGGAAAACGGGAGGAGTGACTCTGATCCAGTGAACTGGAGATGTTTCACATCAATGTCGGCTTGGGTGAGGGGACTAGTTATTTTGCAGGTTCGGTCGGTGGTGCCGACGACAAACACGCGGATCGGTCCATCGGTCAAAGACATTTTACGGATCGACATTGTGGAATACCATTTAAAAAATCATTTATTAAGGGCTCTCGGAGTCGCGCCAATATCGGAGTCCGCGGTGATAATCATCTGGTCCCAGATACTGGTCGCGGACAACCATACAACTCCGAGAGAGTGTCCGGCAATCGCGAATGATAACCACAGGTGGCCGAGTAGATGCGATTCGTCGTGCGAGACCGGCATCGGTGTACGAAATTCCTCGGTTGATCGGTAAGTAGTAGACGTTTCGCCCCATCGGACGACGGTCAGCTAAGAAGTAGAATTGCGGTTCTGCCGAAAGTAAAACGATAGGTTCATTCGGGTCAGTCTCCATGGCGATACGATCTGCAAGGACACGTTGATCGGCCAGCGTACCATCGCCACCGGGAACCGTCACAGTATTGATGGCTGTGGGCCCGATGATTGGCGATGTTATTACGAGTACTCCAATAATTAATCCACGCCGGGTAACCACACTCGACAACTCAAATCGCTCGGCGAGCCATTCGCCTGCGACAAAAATTCCCCCGGCCGTGAGCAATACTACGAAAGGGAGCATAGTGATGAAATAGTGGTGGAACTGATGGACAATCAGAGGAACAGCTGTCGCTACCAGTAGCGCCGTAAACACAGCTCCCCAAACTGCCCACTCACGCTTAGCGACAGTGAGGAGTAGGCCAGTACTAATTGCAGCAATCAACCACAACTCCGTCGCGAGACCAACCCGTTCGATTATCAACTTGAGAGTTCGAGTTGGAGACATGATCCCGTAACCTACATTTGCAGTAGTAGTCCAAAATAATAGTTCACCTATCGAATCATTTGCAATAAAGTATCCAGAAGTTATCAGTAGCGGAACTGCGAAACCGATTGCTAGCGGTACTAATGGACGTAAATAGTGATAGGAGATAGGAAGAGCCAATCTATTGTCGTGGACTGCTGGGAGTATGACGATGGCAACGGCGAAGATTGGAAGTCCAGCAAGAGCGACTTGTTTGAACAACAGTGCAGCACCTATTGCGAATCCAGCGGCAGCTGCAAACTTTAGATCGCGGTGTTCGACATACCGGCTGAGCATAACCACCGTAGCGACTAACGCGAGCGCGAGAAACGGTTCAGTGAGGAGAAATACACCTTGGTATAGCGGAAGCGCCGCAAGGTAGAGCAACGCTGCAAGCAAACCAACGTCGCGCGACCAGCAATTGCGTGCGACGGTCACCAGCAACGCTGACGTCGCGACGTTAGTCACTAGTAATAATGTCCGAGCTGTCTCGACCGACCGGTCAATAACCAGTACAGCCGCTAGCGTATAATAAATGCCCGGTGGCTTATGGTCTACGTACTCGCGGTACGGTAATTGACCCTCAAGTATACCATCGGCAATTGTAAGGAAAGCACCTGCGTCACGTGGCACCCGGATTGTGAAGAGATTAATATGAGCCAGGATTGTAAATGTCAAGAGTACCAATATTAGGAATTCGACGCCACCTGTAATTGGCAAACGATCTGTCAACGACCTCTGAATATGAGAGAGCGTTTCAGTGAGAGACCGTAAGCGAGCGTTAGACATTTTGGTCATTATGATCTGTCTGCCGCAGGAACATACCGCTGGCGACAGCGAACACGATCCAAAGTTCATATGAATACACTCCACGGAAAAATTGTGCCTCAAGAATGACTGCTGCAAGCGCGAAAGGTGCAGCCGATGCTAGTATATTGTCTCCATTTTTCAACAACTGGGTTCCTCGTCGAGCAACCCGGCAGAAGAGGGCGAGGAACAAAGCCAATCCAGTCAGCCCCGTTGTGACAGCAATCTCAAGGAATAGGTTGTGGACAGCAACGTCAATACCAACTGGGGTTGCGAGTGGACGGAATCCGTCGAATCCGACGCCTAAAACCAGGTTGTCGGCGATTACGACAAGAGCAAATCGGTAGACGCGGATGCGCTCAAAAACCGTGGCAGGCTCAATAGCAACGAGAAAACGAGCCAGGAGCACTGCGAGCGGTCCAGTCAGCAGCGCTGTCACTATCACGACAGCGACTAGATCCGCCAGTGAGTAGCGTTCAGTGATTCGTCGAAAAGCGATCAGTCCAATGACGACGCCCGCTGCCATCCAAGTTGCCCGGGACTGCGAAACGAGGACGCCAACCAGTAGAACACCGATGGCACTCGCGGCGAACCAGCGGCGTTGATTTGACCGACCCGCTGCTACGAGTGCGACCGCCAATCCCGTATTCACCAGCATTCCGTACCGTCCATACGTACCGTATGGGCCAGCACTCCGGTCAAACGGTAGGTTAAAGCCCGCAACAGACCGTCCCGGGAGGAGTCGACCAATGCCTGCCGGGACGCCGGTTACGCTTTGGGTGACAGCCACGCCTGCAGCAAGTACAGCAGCTCCGACAACCGCGGCAACGATCGCGCGGGTCGCCGGCAACATTGCGATTATGTATGCGACCAGCGCATACGTCAAGAAAAATTTAGTATACAGTTTGAGCACGGCTAACGCATCAGCGCTCCCGGAGACGAAGGTAGCAACAACAGCGAGTCCAACGAATACACCAAAAATGACGATGTCACCAACGAGCGGTCGTGGGATGACTAGTGGTCCGTCGGTGAGCGCAGCTAAACCGACGATAGCAGCCGTTATCAGAAGCGCTAGATCCGCAAACGAGAGCCGTCCAACCGAGAATGTCGTTAGGCCCTCGACTGGTAACGCCAAGAGGAACGTAATTAGCACTACCACTGCTAACTTTTGAAGTCGAATCCTGCGAATGCTGTTGGTGGAAAGACAATTGAATGCTGGATCGGATTCAGCAGTAGATTCAGAAGATGCTTCCGAGGTCACTCGTTGTCGGAACGAACCACTGGTCACACATGAAACTGCCGACAGTCGCTAACCGAGGATTACTCAGTTTATTAATATTTTATGCGATATTATACAAATTAGTTTGATAACTGAGAATTTAACTTCTCGATAGGGCATATTCTGAGTTAACTTTCCATGTTGTTTTTATTTGACATTAGTCTTTTACTGTGGTTTCTACATTTTTGTTCCAATTCCTCATGATTAAGAACATAGTCATGCGATTGTAGATGTTGGCCAGGCCCGGAATCACACCTCCGAAGATCAACGCATCCCCGACGATGACGCCGGTCGGTTTGAGGAATTCGGAACCAACTACAATATCCTCGACAGATCAGGTATGGAATCCGACCCTTCCGAATGCTATCAGACCAATCATCACCCAGAGTTTTTATACCTAATCAAGAAGATTCTATCATTAAATGAATCGCCGTCAATTTTTGTCTTCCACCTGTACTGGCCTGCTCGGCCTGGGTTCCGGTTGTATTAGTGGTAGGCAAAGCTCCCCAAGTGTAATGGAGTACCACGATGATTTCACATGGACAGACCCATCAGAGAGTGAATTTAGCTGGAACCCCCGGTTGGGAGATGGTTCTAAAATTACTCCCCATCCCTCTGAGGGATTCGTTGAATTTAAAAACTCAAAGACAGATGAGCAAGCATACTTAGAAATGGAAGAAAATGTGATCGATTTAGACAAGAATCCAGATGTCCGATTCACTGTGGTTGAGAGTGCTTCACAACCGCAAATGGGCGGTGCTTGGGAGTTCTTTATTATATCTCAAGATTCTGCTGGACACAGGCCGTGGGTACTAATTGACGCCGGAGGTGGGATGGGGGTCGAAAATACAGAATTGAAAGATGATAGCTCTGGAGATGGATTCTTCGCCAGAAAGGATCAAATCTTATCGCATTGGCGAGATGATGTAGGTAACCCAATGTTTAGTTGGGATAAATTCAAATCCGCGCCCATTGATCATTCTGAGAAACGCGAACTAAGGCTTGAACTCCGTTCATCTACGGGTGAAGTCCGAGGATATGTTGACGGGGAATTGCAAGCAGATCTGTCCAAAGAGAATGGGCAAAATTTCCCATCAAAAGGAAAAGTTGCCGTCATGATGAAGCTCCATGATAGGGGAGATCACTCAGAACGGGGGTTCGTACACAGCGCAACTTTGGAGATCATAAATTAAACTCCAAAATCGTATAATTCACTACCCACCTCACAAGCCCATTCCCCTCCGAACCTGTAGTTGACGCTTAAGTTCAAAGATTACTTCTCCGAATATCGCCACAGCCCCGAGTACGACGCCGACCACAGTTTGTGCACCCACCCATGGCGGGATGATGAACAGCAACCCATTAATCAATAGTCGAATGTGTGGTGAGAAGAATGCCCCATTCACGTTGTCAGCCTCGTTATCGGATTCCCCACGGATCTCGCTCATAGGGAGACCAGTTTCACTTTCGTCACCTGTTCCAAGTCGTTCGGCTTCGTAGTTCCCGTCAACTCGAACTCCCCAGACTACCTCTCCAGAGGGGGTCACCTCTATAATTCGGTCTCCTCCAGTGTCACCGACGAGCGTGTTTCCATTGGGAAGCCGATCAGCGTCTCGTGGCCACCGGAGACCGTCATCACGCCACGTCCATGTCTCTACCCAGCTGCCGTTCCGGCGTTCGTATTCGATGATTCGATTATTCTGTGAATCCGCGACCAGGACGCTACGTGTTTGCCCGTCGCCGGTGAGGTAATCCGGATTATGCTGCTCGTAGAGGATGTCGTACTCCTCGTCAGCACCCAGCGTTCGATCGCGGACGAGCCCTTCGCCCGGACGAACGAATATCACTTGGTCGTGGTTTCGGGGGCTGAGCATATACGTCCCATCCTCAAGAATCTCCACGTCATTCAGATGAGCCCAGTCATCGCTATCGCCACCAGAAGTAGCTGGATCAAATGCGGAGTCCATCCGCCATTCCCACACAGTTTCATCACTCGTGATATCGACAACGATGAGCCTATCCTGTGAGATATCGGCGATAGCGAAGTGAGTCTCATTGATCCGATCTGCATCGTGCCAGCGCGTGTTCGCCACACCAGCCGTCTTCTCAGTGTAGAGACGCTCCCGTTCTCCCGTCGAAAAGTTCAGGTACTCGATGAAATTCCGAGTGCACGGCGATGAGTTGAACCCAGCACAGTCCTCACCAGTCAGTATTTCCGCAGCAACGTATGAAACGCTGTACCGGCCGTATGGACTAGGATCGACATCATCATAGATGTTGTACCGGGACTCCTGATGGACGACAGTTCCGTTCGGCGTCACAACAAATAGTGCACCACGTTCTTGCGCCGAAGAAATCGCTCCTGCCACACTCGTTACGACGGTCAAGTTGTTCGGCTTATAGGAGGAGTTCGTTTCGATCAGTACAACCGACTCAGACGGACTTCCCTGGAGTGAAGATCGCTCTTCAAGGGTGTCTCTTTGGGCGAATACATACTCGGAACCAACCAGCCCAACCGAGACGAGAAGGAGCAGTGCAAATATCGTTCGAATTGTCCGTGCGGAGACCACGATAATTGGTAGATCCTTCCGTTGCTAAAATCAGTTTGGAACTCTCATTCAATGGGCCAGCGATCAATCACCAAAATGGCGTGGAAGATTTATGTGGCGTGTGGCTTGTTGCCGAACATCGACCTCTGTACGTACCGAATCTGCGGGCCTTTCATCCCGACTTGGAGCCCACTCCATGTCCATCCCATCGAGCTTGTGGAAGTGCTTATTCGGACACTGGTCAATGGTTGTCTCCGCCGGGTCATATACCTATGACATCACCGCTGTCAATAAGATCATAGATAGTCCCAATCAAAGACACCAACAACTCCAGAGAGTCTCTTTAGCGTAAGTGAAGCGATTGACTACGTCGTCTACAAAAAGCGGAGAGATTCTCGCGGGCCCACAGTCTGAGAGATTCACACCCTGGGTTGCGACGACCTTTACACCGTTCTTTAGGTTGCTATCGAGGGATTGAACGCCTGAAACTTAGGACCTGCGTTCAGTACAGCAAGGCCACGGTCAAAGCCAGAACCAGCAATCCGGCAAAAAACGCACAACTACGGTCAGACGAGAGTCAACTAGGGAAACGATCTCGACGATGATCTATTCGTAACAACGGGGTACAACTGCTTCTTGAATCACTATCTCAGCGGTAACAGAGATAACAACACACCTGGCCACGTCATCCATCGGGATGAAACTGTTGACTGCTATTCAGCTGGACGGTGTTAATACTACGAATTTTTGATAAACGAAACGCCTGAAGACGGGATGCACCTAGAAAACAGATATTGGTACTTTTTGGCGATTCTACCAGGTCTACTGTGGGGAAAATACGTTGTATTGCGCCCGCGTCCACGCTGCGACGGGCAAATCTGTAGTCTTGGCGAATACCATCAGAGGAAACGACGCAGCCAACCTTGGTCAATGAAAGAGACGGATATTTTATCAATGTTATTGGCTTTAAGTGGATAAACCCAGAGACTCTATAGAAGTCTTGGAAACATAGAACGCTCGCTGACTTTACCGACACAGATGACGACAACTGCATTTAGCTCACGCCAGGTGACGGAGTCATGCACAAGTTGCGTAGGATCAAACTTTGTAGCAAGTTGTTCTCTTATTGCTGGCTGTATCAATCCTCGACGGCGATGTGTCGCCCTCAAATCTGACCGGTCCTCGTCGGAGTCATCACACAAACGGCCTGACGGAGGCGCCGTGTCTGAGAAGAAATAGCGACAAGTGAGTTCTGACGGTCCATCAGATGGATCCAGCTTAGACTTTCTGGATGATCATCTGAAATATGATCTGAATATCAGGTCAGAACAATACGGTCTGTCATAATAACTACTGAGACCCATAAATTGTGAACGACAATTGGGTCAAATCGGGTGTTCTCACTACTGCAGATGGCCAATGAGCTGAAGCTGGGGAATTCGCACGCGAATACTGTGTGAAGAAACGAAAATAGCTATCTGTTCTAAATTGAAATCCGACGGCACATTATTAAAAATCAGCTCCGGAAATTCATCGGGTTTCACCAAACTGTCAACCAGATCAACATCCGTCAACCGTCGTGCTCCCATTGTTGTATCGGATCACCATTGCTTCACAGTGGTCACGGTTGACTTGTGTCTTGGAGTCAACTAATTCCGGACTTGTTTCTCGTGCCCCCGGGACCGCCCCATAGTGCCACGTTCCATTCATTGGCACTCCTGAGTACGTGAGTATTCGGACAGCGTCACCCCTGTAGAACCCATTAAATGAGTTGTACGACCAGTTTCCGACGAACACGACATCGCTACGCGACTCGACACCGTGCGCCTTCAGTTCCCGACCGAGAGCGACCCCGCCAGTATATCCGGCTGGGCCACTCGCGGGATACGCAAAGTTATCAACTGCGTCTTGGGTGGGTCCGAGAGAGCCCTCATGGACTACGATACTTCCGGAAGCAACGATCACAGCGAATATCGCAATGACGCGAAGGCATGCTTGAGCAGATCCTTTCGTTCGTTCTTGCTCAATCTTATCGACAATCTGACCGACAAGTGCAGCAGCTGTCAAAGACATTGGAGCCATCAATCCCCAGAGATAGTATGAGTGGTTCACCCCGCCAGGTAGAAAAAACGGAATTGTGAGTCCAGAAATTAACCAACCCACCATCACATCCGGTCCTAATTCCCTTTGTCGGGCAGTCCACGACCAAAACCCGATTGTGGGGAATGCTAGTAGCATATGAAGTCGGTGCGCGGCGAAGTACGGTGGCATCGGCCATCGATTTATCACCTGGAACCACCGAGACCACCATTCACCGCTCCAGAGAAGACCCGGGCCGGTATTGATTACTGCATATTTCATTGTTTCTGCAGGATTCGGCTGGAAGCCTGTCGCGATGAACATCATCCCCACCATCGAGAAGATCGCTATTGTGGTCGTTGTGATTTTCTTCCACTCAGATCTCCAAAGAAGTACAATCACCAATGGAAGCCCGATAATAGCCTCCCACGAGTGATTAGTAATTCCAAGCAGCGCCACGGCTATACTCACATAGAACCACTTCTCGTCCGAGGTTCGAATATATTTCAAGATAGCTGCGAGAGCAGCAACAGTGGTTGCCACGCTAACTGACTCTGGATAGATAGTCCATGAGTACCTGATGAAATACGGGTTCGCTAAAAGCGCAACTGGGGCTAAAAGGGCGACCCTCCGTCCGAACAGTTCCTTCGCAACGACGGCAAGGCAAACTGCTGCAACTACTGTTGCACCGAAACTAACCAACCTCCCTCCCTCAACGTACCCGAGTGCGACAAGCGGACTTGCTAAGATCGATGAGAGGTGGAGCGCCGCGTCAGATTCTTGCAGAGTGATGTAAGTAAACGACTGAATAGGGTCCCGAATAAATGCGAATGCTTGATAATAACCTGCGTACTCCCGCGCTGGGCTAAGCGAGAGTGGAATCTTTGTTGTCAGAAGTGGGATTAGAAAAGCTACTGGGAGGTACCGAACCAACCGAAACGCGAGATTGAGTTGTCCGAATCGAAGATCTTCAGTGACCTTTTGGGTAGAATCCTCGAAGCGGACGTGTTTAGATATCTCTGATAGGAGTATGTCTGAAGTAATTTCATCAGATCGTGTGATAGGCGCGCATGAAGCTTTGCTTGCGTCTGTACTATCCATACTGGCAGGAGAATGAGACTCAGGCTCTGATTTTTGTGATGATTTGGTAGCTGACGATGCGTAATCGACAGACGAAACTAGATCTTCAAACAGCGAGATCACCTCTTCGTCCAACGATTCATCTGGTGCATTTACCGAGCTTGCCAAAGCCTCGGCCAGTTTCTCCCCCTGTTGACGAGACAGCTTCGACTTCTCCGATGCCCGCTTGACGTATTCCTTGATCGTCTCATCATCGTTTTTATCGATCCCAGTATGTTCCTCAATTTCTGCGACTGATCTCATTTGCCGAGAATACGATCACACATCTCGCAAGGGTACTTATTATGCTCTTGAGCCTTGGAAACTGATACTTCCTCAAACCCAGTATCTGAGTCGCCGGCGCCATAGATTGGATTTCCATATTCTCCCGGTTCTTGATAGGCGTATCCATAGTTCGCGGCCCCTTGTCGTCGAGATAAGACAACCTTGTCTGGTGAACGCCAATCGTCTTTGGCGAGTTGATTTCGTTTCTCTGGCGATGGGCGAGAACTACCAGGCATGGAACGAGTCCACACTCTGTCTTGGTATTAATCTAACTATAGCATTAAACTATGCAGAATTTTCCTATCAGTTGTTCAACCTTAGTAAATATCTAACCAAAATAACCCAATAGGGTCGAATGTTCTGAAAGTCAACTATTTTCCTCTAGCCTACGTGCCCTCGTGTCTGAAGCAGGGATACGCGTAGACTTTCTATTCGGTGAGATGTCGCCCTCACACAGCACGCTCCCACTTGTAACGTTACGTTCTCCTCAATGTTCACTCCATCAGATGCTGTCGAGAAGAGACCCTGTGTGATCTCCACTTCGAATCTGTCTCCGGGAACTTGCGCGTTCGAATTGGACGCCACCGCGAACATCCATCACCCCTGACAGTGACTGTCTGGCTCTCAAGGATCGCCAGACTCCTCAAACACGCGTCCGAGTTCGTGAGGGGGCGACGTAATCTGGGATACACAACATCGACTCCCACAACCGGCAGCACTCGCGTCCAGTCGTATCCGCAGTGACGGTGATGGCTGCGATAGGGCGGAACCTGACAGCTGTAGGATCGTCGACTGAACGCTGGAGGACACCCTCACCGAGTTACGAGGTGAGAACTCGTACTGCGAAACCAAACCCCGGGGGGATCTGATCGGTATCGACCCATCGATGCAGCCGCCAGAATGATGTGTGCTGTCAGCGAATGCGAACTGGACTCGATTTTCGGAATGAGGCCGCCCCGAATAGCGTCCCGTCAGGGTACTCGCATAACCGGAAGTTGCCCATTTCGAGGAACTCCTCACCAACGGAGCGCAGTCGCGGTGGCGTTATCTCGTCAACGGGCGGGTCTGACACGGGAGAACGATCCATACCGCCACCAACATCCAGTAGTTCATCGTGTTTCTCGCGCCCATCGTTTCGACCGTCGTCGACAACAAGGTTGCAGTCCGCCGCGTTGGCCATAGAAAACTGGCGTGCGATCACCAGCGTTGTCCCCGGTCGGCAGTGGACCGGGCGAACCCGCGCTGGATGAACATCACCGTCTCGTTATCAATGACCAGCGTCATCGATATTGCCCTCCGAGGTGCGGCGACGGAGACCACAGCGACTGTCTGACTCAACTTTGTTCACCGTGTACCACGACGGATGGGGCCCACAGTCGACGACAGGCGTCCCTACTCATCCCCGTCCGAGAGGATCGTCGACTGGCGCTCGAGGGCGCGTTCGAGGAACTCCGCCGGCAACGACTGGACATCTCCGACCTGCACGCGCCAGAGGTTCGCGTACAGGCCGTCCGCACACAGGAGGTCCTCGTGGCTCCCGTCGTCGACGACCCGCCCGCCGTCGAGGACGAGTATCCGGCCGGCGTTGCGGACGGTCGAGAGCCGGTGTGCGATGACGAACGTCGTCCGGTCCGCGGCGAACTCCCGTAGGCTGGCCTGGATCAGTGCTTCGGTCTCTGTGTCCACCGCCGAAGTGGCCTCGTCGAGGATCAAGATCTCGGGGTCTTTGAGCATCGTCCGGGCGATGGCGAGCCGCTGGCGCTGGCCGCCCGAGAGTTTCACCCCGCGCTCGCCGACGGGCGTGTCGAACCCGTCGGGGAGCTTCCGGACGAACTCGGCGGCCTGTGCTCGCTCGGCGGCCCGCTCGACCTCTTCGTCCGTTGCGTCGAAGGTGCCGTAGCGGATGTTCTCGGCGACCGTCCCGTAGAACAGGAACGGGTCCTGGCTCACGTAGCCGATCGACTGCCGGAGGCTCCGAATGGTGACGTCTCTGATGTCCTGCCCGTCGATGCGGACGCTCCCCTCGTCGGCGTCGTACAGGCGCGGCAGGAGCTTCAACAGCGTCGACTTTCCGGCGCCGGTGGGTCCGACCACCCCGACGGTCGCGCCGCCCGCGATGTCGACGTCGACGTCTCGGATCACCGGTTGCTCACGGTAGGCGAACGAGACGTCCGCGAACGTCACGGCGCCGTCCGTCACCGTCAGGTCGGGGGCGTCGGGACGGTCGGTTACGGCCGCGTCGCGTCCGAGTAGTTCGTCTACCCGGAGGCCGGCTGTTTTCGCCCGCTCGTAGTCGTCGACAACGTCGCCCAGCCGAATAATTGGCCAGATGAACTGCTGGGCGTAGATGACGAACGTGACGAACGCGCCCGGCGTGAGCGTCCCCGAAAAGCCGAACGGGGCGACGCCGAGTACCCACAGTCCGCCGACTAGGAAGGTGACCGCGAACCCGGCGCCGGAGATGAGTGTGAGTCCCGGGAAGTAGGTGATCCGGACGCGGATGGCCGCCAGGCTGGCCCGGAGGTAGCTCTCGGACGCCTCGCGCACTCGCTCGGTCTCGAAGGACTCCCCACCCTGCGTCTTGATGACCTCGATGCCGCTGACGCTGTTTTCCAGCCGGGCGTTGAGATCGCCGATCTCCTCGCGGACACCCAAGTACCGCGGCTCGACGATCCGCGTGAACGCCAGTGTGAACGCGGCAAGCAGGGGGATCGGCAACAGGGTGATCGCCGTCAGCGCCGGATTCAAGCCGACGAGGATCGCGCCGATGCCGGCGACAGTCGCGAGGATCCACACCGTCGCGCTGAGGCCGTCCTCCAAGAACGTCTGCAGGGCGTTGACGTCGTTGTTCAGGACCGACATGAGGTCGCCGGTGCGCCGTCGGGTGAAGTACGCCAACTCCTGGCGCTGGAGGGCGTCGTAGGCGTCGACACGGAGCGAACGCTGGACGCGCTGGGCGAACACGCTCCACCCCCAGTCTTCGACCCAAGAGGCGACCGCGCCGACCGCGGTCGCGACGACCAGCACGGTGACCGAGAAGTACAACTGCCCCGTCGCATCCGCAGGGATCAGGTCGGCCGGGACGAAGGGAAGGTTGTAGGGTCGCTGTGCGAGAAAGACCGCGTCGACCGCTAGCCCGATCACCAGCGCGGGAACCAGGCTGACGGTCCGCCCGACCAGGGTCGCGACCGTCCCCAGGGCCGCGTATCGGCGTCCGTCGTCGGCGTACTCCGTGTACAGCCGCCAGACGACATTCCTAGGTTGGCCCTCGGCGCCGGACGTCCGCTCGCACATACGGTACTTCCCGCCGCCCACACTCATCAGCATGTGGGCGCCTCGCGTCGCGTAGCCGGTCCTCACGCCCAGAATCCGTGACGGCGTCGCCGCTCCCGTCCGCCCGGTCGGTACGTGGTTCCGCGTCACCAGCCGGAGTAGTTCGTGAGAAACGCTCACCGTCGGGCGATGAATCCGCGCTGTGGAAGGCAGGGGCTGGCGAACGTCCCATCCACCACGTGCGCCCGAAGTCGGACGGGGGACACGAGCCGATTTCCGGTCGAGTTCGTCACGGATCTCCCGACAGCGTCGGGGGAGTGATCCCCGACAGCGTCCGTGTGAGACCACCTCCGATCACTCGTATTCACGCGATGAGACCGATACCGTCGCTTGACCGTCTTCGTTCGGTGGGCCCGCGATTCAGATCCCCCGGACGGTGTTGATCGCACCGATCGATTCGAGGGTCATCCAGACGAGGAACAGCCCATACAGCGCGATGAAACCGACGGCTTCGAGATTGGTGAGCTCCAAGTCCGTGCGGGCGAACACGATGAATACCAGGGTGGCGAACGCGAGAAACCCCATCGTCGGTATCGCCGCGAGGAAGTTGATGGTCGCCGATCCCGCGAGGAGGACGCCGATTGGAATGGCAACGAGGAGGTTGAACGTGTTGCTCCCCAAGACGTTCGTGAGGCTGGTGACGCTGTCGTCGTTGCGAGCGGCGCGGACGCTGACGAACGTGTCGGGCAAACTCGTTCCTGCGGCGATGACACTGTTTGACGACGATACCTTGTCGCTCTCCACAACGGAGAGTCGCGTCCGGTGCGACCTTGCTCTGCCCCACGCCGACGACGGCTACCAACGGCAGTATCTCGACTCGGACACGTGGAGCGTCACGGAAAGCACGCTCACCGCCCGCGACGGCGACTACTTCCTGCACATGGGGTTTCGCCGACCCAAGACAGACACCGAGCGAAACACCGCCGAGGACGGAACGGTTCTCGGGGTTGACCTCGGTATCGAAAACCTCGCCGTCACTAGCACCGCCCGATTCATCAATGGGCGCGAACTCGCTCATACCCTCCGCGAGTTCGAAAAAGTTCGTGCAGGACTCCAACAGACCGGGACGCGAAGCGCCCACAGAACACTCGAACAGTCAAGTGGACGCGAGCTACGATACGTTCGTGACGTGCTTCACCAAGCGTCGAACGCTATTGTAGAAGAAGCACTCCGATACGAGTGTGACGTGATCGCGTTCGAGGACTTAACCCACATCCGCGACCGGACAGGCGCGTCGTGGGGGCACAAATGGGCGTTCCGAACGCTGTACGAGCAAGTAGCGTACAAAGCCGAGGTAGATGGCATCTCGGTGAAGCAAGTGGGGTCGGCGTACACGTCGCAGCGGTGTGCCGAGTGCGGGTTCACGGCAGCCGAAAACCGCCTGACTCGTACTGACTTCCGGTGCGTGAAGTGCGAGTCAGAGGCGAACGCGGACTACAACGCAGCAAAGAACATCGGGATGCGGTATGTCCGTCGAGGCCAACAGTCGTCTCGACGGACGGGCGACAGTCAGCTCGCCCTGAAGTCTGGAACAGTGACGCCGAGTGGCGGATTCACCGCCCACCCAGACGGGTTCGAAGCCGGGTTCACGGACAAGCCCCACCCTCAACGAGCAAACCCGTCAGGGTGAGCGAAGTAGGGTGGGGTAGTTGACCAGAACCGTGTGAGAGTACATTTCGTGTGTTCTACTCTAGCAGGTCTCGGATTCTTCTGTGGATGAGAGAGAGTACATTTCGTGTGTTCCATTCGCGGAGGTGCGGGGGCCTTCTATGAGTGAAAGAGTACATTTCGTGTGTTCCATTCGCGGAGGTGCAGGGGCCTTCGATGAGTGAGAGAGTACATTTCGTGTGTATTCTCACGTGGTCTATCCCGGGAAATCGCTAACAGTGCCCTTGCTGCACTGATAGTAGGATGAACAGCGATAACAAACAAAACTCGCGAACAGTACCTTTATAAAATCACTCAGGTATTGCAGAGACAACCGATGTCGGGCCCGTTCAGTGATGTGGGAAACACGATCTTCGAAAACAAATCCGTTCTCACCGAAAGCTATCAACCGGATACGATTCTAGAGCGGGATGAGGAGATCGAAGCCTACAGTCACGCACTACAGGATATCCTGTTCGGTCGCGAACCCGAGAACATTTTCTTGTACGGTAAAGCTGGACTCGGGAAGACTGCCGTGACGACGTATATGATGAACGAGCTGCTGGCTGAAGTGGATACCCGTCCTGAAGCAGACCACGTCCACATCCACAAAATCAATTGTAACGGCCGAACGCTGTTCATGGTAGTCCGCGAACTGGTGAATGAACTCTTACCAGAGAACGCGAGTCCGTTTCCGAAACGCGGACTCGGAACTGGGGACGCATTCGACGAACTATATGCGCAACTCGACCGGATCGGCGGGACGCATCTGTTCGTTATTGATGAGATTGACCACCTGGAGGACGTGAACACGCTACTGTATGAGCTCCCACGGGCACGGGCAAACGACCATATCTCAAACGCGTTCGTTGGAATCGTTGGAATCAGCAACGACTACACGTTTCGACAGTCGCTCTCCCCAAAAGTCAAAGATACACTGATGGAAACCGAGATATCCTTCAGTCCGTACGACGCCGCTGAGCTTCAGACAATTCTCCAGTACCGTGCCGACAAGGCGTTTCGTGATGGCGTCTGTAAGCAGTCTGCGATCGCGAAGGCCGCCGCCCTCGCAGCGCAGGACATGGGAAATGCACGACAAGCGATCGATTTCCTGCGGGTTGGCTCTGAGGTTGCAGAACGAACTGGCGAAGCTCACGTGACCGACGAACACATTGAGCGGGCGCGAGGACTCGTCAGGCGCGGTCGATTGGAGAACAAGATCCGCGATCAGACTGAACACGCCCAGTACATCCTCGAGGCGATTGCACGGCTGGCAGAGACAGACGACTTACCGGCGCGTTCGAAGGCGGTCCAAACAGTGTATGAAACTGTTGCTGACTCACACGGTGCGACGCCACTGACGACACTCAAAAGCGTTCAAGATCATCTCTCTGACCTCCAGATGCTTGGGTTTCTCATTCGCCACGAGCGAAACCACGGGCGCAGTGGGGGGCAGTACTACGAGTATGAACTCAACCTCGATCAGGAGATCATCCTTGAGACTCGGGCGGAAATCGCGCGCCACACGTAGCGGTGTAGTTCGCTCTGAGAACACACGAAATGTACTCTCTCACTCGTACTCCCGCGGACGGCCACGTATCCAGAAAACGCCAGTAGATACTCCAAAACAGAACTATGACGAAGGACAGGTCTCTTCGTCGATAACAAAGACCAGACCATCAGCTTCCGCACGACCTCTGCCGAGAACCCGACAAGAGGGGTTCCACCAGTGGACGCGAGAACACACGAAATGTACTCTCTCACTCGGTGGTCTCAAGACATTCGGACAGTCGATCGCCTCCCGTGGAGTGAACCGTCTCGGGGTCAAGCCCCGAGGCACTCGCCTTGTTTATCTGTATAAATCGTCTGTCCTCACGATCGCTCGCTCGATCGTTCGTTCGCCGTACGTCGCGCCGTCACTGAAGTGAACCTCATCCCACTTCTCCCGAAGAAGTCCAGACTCTCGAAAGAGGCGATCCATCTGGACGTCATCGCCACCGGTCCAGAACGCGAGCAAACAACACAATGCCATGTCGGCCTCAGAGTGACTTTCGTATCCACTGATTGAGCCGTTCCACAGTCTGGAGAACTTCTCACCGTTTTTCGCAGCCTTCGCACGCTGGAGCACCTCCGTATCGTCCATCGTAGTAGACACAGAGCCAACCTGCGCAACCCGACTTGACACAGCCTCATCAGGGCCTTCGTCATCGTCGTCCGCCACATACGACGCATGGACCCACCGAAGCGCACTGGGGCGGACACAGGCCCGCTCAGGCGTTCCCTGTACTCGATCGCCGGTCATCGTGAAGAAGCGCGCGTCGTCGTACATCTCGACGCCGCCGCGGCGTCGCGGCCCACCCGGAAGTCGACCGCGTGCGATCACGTGGACACCCGTGCCTGACGGCGAGACCTCCGTGTATGACTGCAATCGTGTGACGATACGGATTGCATCCGGATCGAAGGCCCCGGATTCTGGATCGCGACAGTCGTCCAAGTCGACGCCGACATACGGATCATCACTCGTGAACACGAAACCAATACCGCTGACATCGGGGCGCGTCGCTGTCGAGAGGGCTTCCTCGAACGTACTCCACGTCTCCGGGTCGGCTGTCGAGGCGAACGTCCTGCTCACCGGGTCGAGTGGGACTTTCGTTTGCTTGCCACCGCGTTCACGCGACGCCCAGCACACCCACTGGGGACGGGAGCGAAGATCGACCGGGAGTGCATTCGGATTCACAATCGAATCACAACTTCCGAGGGATCGAGTCATCACCCGTCAGGGACTCCGATAGACCGCTCTCTGGCGTCGATCCAGACACAGGCTTGTTCTCACGCTCGACTCCAGCAGGTGCAGGTCCTGGCATTCCACTCGCGATCACCTGCGCTTCGAACCCACTGGCCCGCACGCGAAGCGGGAACCACCCTTCCTCGTCGATACCGAGTAACGCCTCTGAATACCCGTCTTCATCATTCCCAGCTTTTGCCGTCTGCACCCAGTTCACCTCGCGTTCGCTCAACCCGAACCACTCGGCGAGCTTCTCAGCCTCCTCTTGCACACGGTGGATGAGTGTCATCGAGCAGAGGCTCGCGATCGTCCGCGCCTCCGGTGTCAAGGCGAATTCACCACCAGTTTGCGTGATAAACTGCAGCGACAGGTCGTAGTGCCTGCTGTGACGTACGGCCGTCTCCAGAAACCCGAGTGAGGTCGCATCCGACATCAGGTAGTGCGCTTCGTCGATGACGAACACGACGCGCTTGTCGGTCTCCTTCGCGCGTTCATACACCGCGTTGAATAGTACCTGCATCATGAGGCTCGTCTCCGAGCGTCCGCGGGTACCCTCCTCTTGGTGTAAGTCGAGGTAGATCACGTCCGAGTCGAGTTCGAGCTCGGTCGGCTCGGCGAGGTTCGCGAGGTCGCCACCGTCGCGGAACGAGGGACGAAGGTCCTTCAACAGCGATTGTGCGTCCGCAGCGACGCTCTCTTGCTCACCTGCAGTCACATACCCGAAGTCACCCGGGTCTGCGAGCAGGTCCTCAAGCACACCGACCACATCACGGACGGTCGGCGATGCACGCGAGTGCGTCGACGGATCACGTGTGATTCCCTTGCGCTCGTACGCCTCTTGGATCGCCCGCCGAAGCGTCTGTGTTCGGTCACCGAGCGGATTCGCCGCGATGTGTGCGAAGAACGTCTCGAAGAAGGTGAGCACCCACGAGATCTGCTCAGACCACGGATCGAGGTCAGGGACGTCCGCAAGGATCGCGTCGGGCGTCGCCTTCAGCTCAAGCGGATTCAGCCCGCGCGTCCCGCCGATAGTCACACGCTCGCCGCCGAGCGCGTCGTTCACGCCCGCGAAGCCCTCCAGTGGATCGAGCATGACGATGAGTGTGTCCTCATCGTACATCGCCCGACGGAGCAGCTGGAGCTTTGTCGAGAAGGACTTGCCCGCACCGAGCTTTCCGATGACCATCGCACAGTAGCCTGTCTCGCGATTGAACCGATCGAGAATAAGCGGGCTTTCGTTCAGGGCATACGTCCCGTACTCGATCCCGGGCTCGGCGAACGCGCCGGCGACGAACGGGAACATCGCACCCAGTGCGCCACCGAGCATGGGCGTCCGGGTATCCATCGACTGGTTGAGCGTGTCCACGCCGATTGGACTCGCCGAGATGAGTGAGTCGAGTTGTGCCCACCGCGGCGTCACCGGCGTGAGATTCGATGGGGAGCGTCGCGCAGCGTTACTCACGCCGTCGACGTTGATCTCATCAGCCGAGTCACCCCGGACGGTGAGATACATCGAGGCGTCGAACGCCCGCATCGACGTGTTCCTGAGGACATCATACAGTTCCTGGTAGTCGGCAAGATCTTTCTGCACGCCACGGGCACCGGCGCGGCGCTTCTCTGCGAGATATTCGTGATTCGCCTCCAGCGACTCGAGTTTGTTCTCAAGTGAGTCAAGCGTCCGATGCGTATCACGTGGCTCGATGTGTAACGAGATGTCCGTTGTGCGCGTTTCTGGTGTTGAATAGAGTCCTTCGAAGAGCCCGTCACTCGGTGCGTCTGGAAACTCACTTACCCACAGTGTTTGCGCCCACTGTTCGCCCGTTCGGGTTGCATTTGGCGTCCGCTCGATATCCGAGGGCGTGAGGATTGACTGGTGGACAGACTCGATACTCCCCAGTGGGGAGTCATTTGTCTCGTAATTGATTGAGAGTCGATCCGAGGGTTCGCCTTCATGCTCGTCTTTCGAGTCCTCGGTATCTTCGTTCGCCGTCTCCACAGCGTGTTCATCACTCGGGCCCCCACCGTTTCCAGTAAATGGCAGTCTATCTCTAATCATTGCTCACGAGCGGGCGCGTTCGAAGCACCTGCTCCAGATTTGCATATTCTCGTGTCTCGCCAGCCCAGAACTCGGCAAGAAGCGTCGTTGCATCCTCAACCGCGAGTCGACTCGCCCCGCAGCCGTCGATCTCGCGAATCCCCGCCTCGACGTGTCGCAAGCGCTCGTCGAGTTCATCGAGCATCGCCGATCGTTGGTCGTCAACAGACGGCGCCAGCCAGACATTGAGGAATACGCCGAGCACGGGCACGGCCGCGAGTTTCTCGATGAGGCTCTCGCGTTCGAAGCGAACCTCCGCTGGCGTTACGGGGATCACGATATAGTGATCGCGGATCGTCATCTGTCGGTTATCGAGTTCACTCGCATACCACTCGAGGTAGTGCTCGATGAGCGCCGCCAACCGCGGGTTTGCCTTCACATCCGGATCGCTGAGTCGTGCTTCATATTCGGCGAGGAACTCGTCGACGGGAAACGGCTGTGTCGTCGAGTAGATCTGAATCGGATACTCAACGACCGTGTTGCAGAACTCCTCGAACGCATGGGCTTTCGCTCCCCACTCTGCACTCGTCGCAAGTGCCATCGACGGCGGCTTGACGTGGATCAGCCCGACGAACGCGCCGTCGGTCCGCTCGATCACACCCTCGATCGGGTGCACACGCTCGACGTGTGTGTACTGCTTCGCCTCCTCGTGGGTGAGTTCGTGCTCACTCCGGTGGAAGCCGACGAAGGTAACGAACCAGTCCAGACTTGTGGTGTACGCCGGAGTGAGGTAGACAAAGAGCACACCGACTGCGATTCCCACTCCCGCGAGCGGAAGTGTGAGCGTCTGTGGGTGATACCCCCCGACTGTGAACTCCGATGGGAGGAGCACCTGCGTCAGGAGAATGACTGCGACGCCTGGTGAGAGCGCAACCGCGAGGTCAGTAAGCGTGTATGAGCCAAACAGCTTCGTCTCCGTCCCGATGAATTTCGGAATACGCTTCGCTGGGTCGCTCGTGCTCATGATCGGTCCCTCCGATCACGATCATCTCGACCGGGTGCATCTTGTTTTGGCCGAGAGCGAGACGGTGCGCTCCCCGTCTCTTCTCTGAACGATCGTTCAGGATTTTCCCCTCCTGAAGCGCGATCCGGTGCAAGCGGATCACGCCGCGTGTCTCCACGTCCACGGCCGACGCGTTCGCGAAGCCCGCCGTCGCGGTTAGATGCATCATCACGTGTCGGTCGTGCGACGCGGTCGGCGAGTTTCGTCTTCGTCTTGCGCGTCCGCGAGCGCAGTTGCATCCCCGCCCGATTCGCGCGTGAGTCACCCGACCCGAACTCGCGGGTTCCATCACGAGCGATCGCGCCGTCGCCGCGGACGCCACGGAGGAAATTCCGTCCGTGGTGCGCCCCTGACTGGCTGGCAGTCGTCGCTTGCGTGGCTCGTCGACGAGCGCGTTCTGCAGACACGTGTTGGGCCGTCCGATCGGCTGTGAACAGTAGGGCCCCTGCCTGCCAGAACAATACGAACGGCGACGCGACTGCGACGACGGGGATCACGAGTGCCGTGATCCATGCGCCGATTCCATCCGGGGAGAGCGTGACGCTATCGCCGAGGATCTCTCCGAGACGAAAGAGGATCGCCACCGGGACTGTCATGAATAAGAACGGCACGTAGAAGCCGGCAAGGCGACGGACGAATCCAGAAACCAGTGTGAACGGACCGACCCCGGGAACCCAGAGGGCGATGAGGATCGGCATCATCAGAACGAACAAATAGAGGACGATCTCGCGAACGAAGTAGACGAGTCCGACGAGGACGAACAATGTGAGATTAACAGAAAGAGAGAGCGCAACCCCGAGAACACCGATTGTGCCGAATGAGAGGGTCTCAAAGAGCGTAATATCTGAGATATCCGGAACGAGATAGCCAGTGAGAGCCTCCATGAACCGCAACGAGAGTGCGGCGATCCACCACCAGAAGAGGATTCCGAGAAGCCCCGAAAAAGCCCGCTTCTTCAGTTTTGAGCGGTGGTATCCGCTGAACAGGTAGCTCGTCGATTCGAGAAAGATCACAATCCCGATTGAGAGTCCCCAAAGGAGGAGTGCAAGCGGGAAGATGAATTCCCAGTACTGGTCGTACATTGCGGGCCAAGCGTTGTTTGTTGGGCGAGTAAACACGGAATCTGGACGCGGTGTTCCAACGATAGTTTTGATGACTGCCTCAACGTTCGATTCGATTACAGATGGTACTTCATTCAGCAAGTCCTCGATAAACTGCTTCAGTGCTTCAATGATCACCTCAATGAGCGAGTTCATGTCGCACCTCTAATGCTCGGATTTGCATGTGCCAGTCGTTGACGAGTTATTGATATCGAGAGGGCTGAACAAACGGTTTCCCCAAATCTCACTGTATAGACATCGCCTCCATATGAGACATCAAGATCCAGGCGGATGTGTGATCCATCACTAATTCCTACAAGTAGAATCACCTCATCGCCGCTATCGCACATTATGCCGTCCTCATCGAAGAGGAACGGACTCTCATCGGCAACGTATTGTTGACTTTCACCGGCTTCAATGAGAGCCTCAGCAGGAGTTTCTTGGATACCAAAATAGGGGATACCTGATCCGACAATTAGCTCTTCATTGGTAGCCCAATTCGGAGCACCACGAACCGCGAAGTCTGTGAGCCAAGCCGGAGCAGTACCAGTATTTTCAACCGTGACAACAAGTCTGGCCAAGTCTATGTTGGATTTCCCATCAGTGTACTGTGAGACATCCGTAATTCGGATATCAGGAGCCAGCTGAAGCTCAACAGATTCCTGCGATTCACCTGAAATTGCGATGACCTCGTGGGTACCGGTCGTGTAGTGATCGGACATTCCAGAGCGCGGGTCAAGCATCTCAATTGCCACTTGGGTCTCCCCGACTGCCACACCTCGCTGTGCGAACAGACTCCCATCGGGCCCGATCACGTTGACTGCTGAGACATCGTGGTCTTCCCGAAGTCGAATCACGAGATGTTGGCCCTCGAACTCGATCGACTCAAAGACGGAATCGCGCGATGGCGTCTCACTCGACGGTCCGTCGCCACCTACACAGCCCGCGACCGCTGTCGCACCAAGCGCACCAACGCCCGCGAGCACACGCCGACGTGACCACCGTTGATCACGCCGCATCTACAGCCCCCTCCATGGTGGCCACACGGCCCAGCCTGTCAACCGGTCGATGACGAACACCCCGAACAAGAGCAACGCCAGCGGTATGGCGAACTCGAAGAGCGTCCGTACCGTCTGGAGAACCACACCTCGGGGATACACCGCATCAGAGTCCCCGACGTATGCGGTCCCGCCGAACCACCACGGGCGTGGCTCATATCGGGCAGAGACCCCACCGACATCGCGATCAAGCGTCACAGTCGCCGTTCCATCGGGGCCGGTGTCGACTTCGCGGTCGGCAATGTGGATTGATTCGTTGCGTTCGCTGGTATCGATCGCTGCTCCAGAGCCAGCATCACGGAGGTCGAGTCGAACCGTGATCGTCTCGCCGGTCGTGTTCTCGATAGCGAGTGTGAGATTGCTACGGTTCATCGGTACCGATGGGAGATCCGCAGGGTCAAGGACGACGTGCTCGCGGCCAACCAGTCCACGTGCGGTGACCTGCCACGGAGCAGTCTCGTCCCCAGCGGAGCGCGTTGCGATCCCGTAGCTGGCCGTGTATGGGTCAGTGAGCACGTCGAGGTTGATGTCCTCGGGCAGCGTGGGTGGAACGACTTGCTCGCCGTAGGTCTCCACAAGCTCGATGTGTGAGCGCGGCGCCGCGGTCGGCCCCGTCTTGATCGGATACGCGTGTACCTGTAGCGGATGCACTGGCGAGTGCTCGACCGTCTCTCCCGTTCCGTCACTCCGCGTAAGCGTATCCCACGACAAGTCGCGTGCAGAGTAGAAGCGCCACACGCCGCTAACCGAGCCCTCGCCGAGCGAATAGCCGAGCCAAGGCTGGTTCTTGTAGAGGACGATGCCGATATCGCCGTTCGGATAGCGCGTTCGCGCTCCAGAAACGTCGAGTTCGTACCCAACGACATCGATGGAATCGGAGACCGTACGCGTCTCCTCAATGGTCCGAACACTCGTCGTCCACGTCGTCGTGCAGTTCGTGCTGTTGTTCACACTCCGGCAGGTTCGGTCGCCGACGCGCGTCGTCCGGATGAGTGAAATGGCGATTTCAGCTTCGAGTGTGAGCGTTCGCGGCTCGTCGGCTGCATCATCGAGATCGTACGCGAGTGTGGGTGTCCGAGTCCCGTCACCGCGGGCGACGATACTCTCGTTGACCAATAGTCGCGTTTCAGTGATCTCGTGATCGGCCAAGCGCCATGACACGCGGTACAGGCCGCTGCGATCATCACGGGGAACTGCGATGCGATAGTCCACAACGCCGAGCACGTCGCCGCGATCAGCGACATATAACGGAGCGTCACCGACTGAAAGCCGTGCACGCGTCGACGGCTGCACTGTGACCAGCGTCGCGTGTGCATCCGCGATGAATCGCCCATCAACTGGCTCTGCACGCGCAGGATACACTGATTCACTCGGACCGGTCTCCGGAAATTCGGTGAGCTCGCCCTCGTTCCACTGCTCGACTGCGGCAGGCGGCGCATCCAAGGGAATGTCCGTCCCCGCGGCAAGCAGTCGGAGTTCGGAGGGAGATTCGCCGTCACCCCTCGAGTTGGCCAGCGCTGTGAGGTTCGCGGTGTCTGTATCTCCTGACCACAGCGTCGCGTGCGTCGACTCGTTGACGCCGTGGTCAGTCTCGTTCACCGGGTGGGCGAGCGAATGCGATGTCGTCGCGACGACTGTAGCCACGACCAGCAACGCGAGGAGGACAGACCGCGTCGCCGTGGTTAGAAGCCGCAACTGGTGCCTCCGACGACCACGTTGTTGAGCAGGAACGCGATGATGGCCGTCCCGAGCGGCGCCACAAGCACCCCCCAGACGACTGCCTGATTGCGCATCTCGGTGAGTTCCTTCTTGCGGTCTGCACGCGAAACGGCGGGGAGTGCGACCGTCGCTCCCAACGCGATCACGCCGCCGATGAGCGGCCCGCCGAACTGGATGAGCGTGAAGACGTTCTTGATCGTCGCGACCATATCGGTTTCACAGAAGGCCGTCCCCGTGGTCTGTGCCTGCACCGGGGCGATAGCGACGATCGCGAACAACACGAGCGCGGTCAGTGGCCCGTGAAGGCGAATACGACGAGCGGCGATCCAGCGAACGATCGAGTAGGATATTCCTAGCATGATCTGTCGAATACCCGCAGCCAGCAGCGACAGCCGCAGTGCGTGGAGATCGACGATTCACTCGGAGGAGAACGCGCTAATAAAATTTCTCTTTAATTATTGAGTAAGAAATGGTGGCCAATTAGCTGTATCCGGTGAAAACCAGGCTATCATCCGGTGCTGTAAGAGAGATATCTATGACACATCTGAGTCGTAAATTCGCGGGGTCAGACGGCGTTCGACCACGTGCACACGCCGAGGGTTCCCAACAGATCAGAACGCTCTCGCCGACGAGAAAGGAGAATGCCAAATGAGCTACACAGAATCAGAAGAACGTACAGACCGCACAGACTATGCGGCTACTGAGGAAAGCGAATCGTGTCCAACTCAGTCGTCAGCGACTGACGCAAACCGGCTGCGAAGTTCTGCTTCTCGCTCCTCGAATCGGCGCGCGTTCGAATGGATGTCTTCGCCGACGCGTTCGAGTTGTGCGAGGGCAACCTGGCTTTCGAGATCAGTCTGCCCGTTCGTCTCCCTCGCTTCAGCCGCACGTCGTTCGAAGCTTCGTTCGACCACGTCCAGCGTCGCACTCGGGTTAAACAAGATATCGTTCGCGGTCGTGACGTAGCGGTCGAGAGCCACTCCATCACCGCCCGTGAAGAAGTGCGTGAGTGCATACGTCGCTCCCGAGTGAAGTGTCCACATATCCACATCGAGTGGGTTGCTCGCCATCGCACGGACATCGCGAACCGCGTGGTCGACGAGGTACTCGGGGAATCCAAGCAGGGCGTAGAACTCGGCGAGGTCGAACGGAACCTCGGTGAAGTCGACGGAACTGTCGCTCGCCTCGGCGATGAACGCGATGAGGTCGTTAGCAACGAGGTCCAACTGTGTGAGGATGCGCTCCCACCACTCGCGGAAGTCGCCAATCGCGCCGACGTGTCGCACTGTCTCACGATCGGTGAGCTGTCGAATCGAGTTCGCACACACGGTATCGCGTGCGAAGCCCTCGACGTAGACCGCGTGCCCGCCGAAGTAATCGTATCCAGTAGTCACACCGAGTGTAATGGGCTCACGGCGACCGGGAAGTTCGACCGAGTAGCCGTCGAAGAGGATGTCCATGTGGACTTCGCCACCGCCGCGCGATTGGCGTATCTCGCCGAACGTCACCTCCCCGAGCACTCTGTCGTCGTACTCTGTCTCATGGAGCACCTTTTCGAGCGGTCCGTACACGTCAACGGGGTTGATCACAGAGTACGCATCAGTCGGGATCGCGAATAGCGGCTCTTCGGCTTCATCGGACTGCTGCTCGGCCAATCGCCCGGGCTCGACGATCGCTGTGAACCGATCGGTCGCAACCCAGTCATCCAGGTAGGGATTTCTGTAGGCAACCTCGGTGGTGCTCGCCCGTGGAAGGCACCTGATCGCCTCAGAGAAGGTGATCGTCTCCGGATCGTGGTGGTGACGACGGTACCACTCGGGGAGGCTCGCTGGCGTTCGTGCATCGATACCCGCAAACACGGTTGTGTGTGGTGTGTTCGACATCGAGTTCTCACGAGCGCGATGTTCTGTGCGCCCGCACCCGTCAGGGGGCAACAAACAGCTCTATGCGAAAGTGAAACGCCGACCGCGACAGTACTCAACCATACCCAACACGAGAAGGACGAACCTGACCAGATCTCATCTGGAAATTCCCTCAAGCGTCAATTAACACGCTCAAGTGGTGCGTCTACTCATCAACAGAGACACTGATAGCTCGCTCGACTCTCGTCAACGAGATGAATATGAACTGCATTTGCGAGTTCCTGCATCGCTTCAGCCTGCTCTTTCGTCGCGATGCGGAGGCGGTAGTACGTTTTTGTTCGGTTCTGATTCCACAACTCCGCTAATTCGTCACCGAACGCCTCGTCATAGAGCCCGATCTCGGCACCGCGCTGGTAGAGCCGGCGATGACTACTGATGACCTGAGATGGATCCATTGCGCCATCGTGAATAAGCCGGAACTGTATCGTCCGCTCGATTGCCACGAATGAGGACTCGATGACGACCGTGTAGTAGCCATCTTCGAGTAGCAGTGAGCTAGCTGCGAGGAGCCGGCACGCCCGCCGGAGCTGTACTAACTCCGGCTCGTCGACGTCAAGCCCGTCCTCCACTGTATCTGGTGACTGTTCGAAACTGTGCTCCGCCTCTGCCAGTGCATCCAAAACGTCGCTATTCTCCATCTGTGTGGGCCCTCCGTCGGATAGTGGTCAGTTCGTCGGAACTGACAAGCGTGATTCCACCGTCGAACTGCTGATGGAGTCGATCCCCGATTCGTTTCGCGCTGTCGGTCGACTCAACCAATACCTCAAACGCATAGCGGTTTCCGTCGAACTTTGTCTCTTCAAGATCCCTTACGATTGATTGGACGGTTTGACGAGCCTGGGTCTTGTTTTCTTCAACGAAGACGATGAGATCGATATCACTCGCTCTGTCAGCCTCTCCACGCGCAACGCTGCCGAACAGAACGATTCCGACAAGTCCGGAGATCTTCGTTTGGACGCGGTCGACGAACGTTCGAACCGGCTTGTGAAACTCCGCTTGTGGAATCAAGAGCACTGGATCGGAATTCGTGAGTCGGTCACGATCGATACTCACGTACTGTTTCCGACCGTCGCGGCGGGTCTGAATCGGTCCTAGTTCTTTGAGGAGCTGAACGGCTTTCGAGACTGTTGCTTGGTTCGCCCCGACTAGCTCCCCTAGTTCGCTGACGGTGAACTCTTCGTAGGGCTCCTCAATAAGAACCGAGAGGACATCCTGCATCGCCTGGTATCGAAATACTCGGTCATCGGGAAATGGATACTCCAGCGCAATTGTAGCCGATCCATTCCTATTGGGCATAGGATTCCTATTAGGAATACATTCCTATAAATTTGTTTTTTGCTGGAAGTCGTACCAGCAGAGCTACACAGAGGTCACATCACTGCAGTGTACGATTCTCTCGCCAGACACTCAGTCGCTGCGCGTGATCTCTACAAGTCGACCATCAGTGAACTTCGCTTCAAGGCTGACATAATCGCCGTCCACGGTCCGGTGGAATTCGAATATCCCGTGATAGTCTGTATCCGACCACCCATGGTGCACCTTCTGCAGACTACCCGCGGCCCTCATAAGTGGGCTCTCGAACCCACCGGCATCTTCGTCGTAGTGTGGGCGCTCTTCCTCAGGAACGTGCTCGTAGTCGGTATCTTCCTTGAACAGACGGCCTGCGTTCGTTATTTTGTAATTCTCCATCAGCGGGTTGTGGCGAGTAATCGATTTCTTCTGCCACGTGATCTCGAATGGATCAGCACCGATGCCCGGGAACTCAATAGCAAGGCCGTCTTCGAATCGGAGTCGATCGAACGCTCCCATCGCTATTCTTCCTCATATTTGAGGTCCCGGTAGTAATCAATTTCTCCAGAAAAACACGGCCTGTTCATTGTGATCTACATTACGACTCGATCGCGCCAATCGCCGCAGCGTCATTCATCCGCGCTCGAAGCGTCACATCTGTCACGCCCGCTGCCTCCGCGACCGCTCGCTGGAGAAGCGGAACATCGTGTTCGCGAGCCGCGAGATACACACACGCGGCTGCGATCCCGGCCGGATTGCATCCGGTCCCACGCTTCACCTCGAAAACCGCTGTGGCCACGTCGGTCGCTCTCGCGCGGACCGCCGCGGGCACGTCGAACTCGCTCGCGAGGCGGGCGAGTGTCTCCATGGGTGTTGGTGGCTCTGCTTCAAGGCCCAGTTCCGTGTTGAGCACGCTGTATCGCGCGCGAATCTCCTCCGTCGAACAGTGTGAGACCGCCGCGATCGACGCAAGGGTCCGGGTGCTCGAGCCACACCGACAGCCAGCATACACACTCGCGGCTGCCATCCCCTCGATCGACCGCCCGACAATCAAGTCGTGTGTCTGGGCCTCCCGGTAGATCCGCGAGGCAAGTTCGCGCGTTGCCCGGTCGAGTTCGAGTGCACTCGTGAGCCGGGCGATCTCACTCAGAGCGGCCGCGAGATTCCGCTCGGCTTTCGACGCGAACAGCCCACGGCTATCCTCACGCCGAAGGCGCTGGAGTTGCGCACGCTTCTTCCCGGTGAGGAACGCACCATTCGCGTCCCTTCCGCGGCCGATCGTCGTCGAGAGGCCGCGGTCATGGCGCGTCTCCGTGAGTGGTGCACCCACCTGTTCTCGGCTCTGGTCACACTCAGCGAACGACCGCGGCGTCGCACCGTGATCGTAGCGATACTCGTCGATGAGTAGTCCACACGCCGTGCACGCTGTCTCGCCGCCGTCGGTTCGAAGCCCACCTTCGCATTCTGGGCAGGTCGCTGTCGGGAGCTCGCCGCCGTATTCGTCATCGTACTGCTCGTCGAAGTAGTCGATCTCTGTCGTCATCGGTAGTCACGCGAAGCACATCACGCGCCCCGCACCCGTCAGGGGGCGATAAACAGCCCACGCCACGATCCTACTCGGGGACTGTGCGGCGACCCGCATCCACACATGCCCAGCACGGGAAGCCATCGAGGCCGTCGCACTCGCAGTCTTCGGGGGTCTCCACGTCGCCACCGCCTGCAGGTGTGTCGTCCTCGTCGATCGAGTCGGTATCGACGGGCGATCTACGGGGAGTGACCGCGCCACGCTCCCCACCGTCGGCCGCAACGCGGGTCGTGCTCACGTCGCGTGCTGCAGCCAGCACGGGACTTCGAATCGCGACGGCAACCCGGTGTTTGCACGCCCCGTCGAACCGCGCATCCGCGGGGCACGTACACGCCGCTGGAATCTCCTCTGAGAGCGTCACGAGATACTCGTGATTCTCAGGATCCGCGTAACTCGCATTCCTGACGTGGATGCCGTCAGTTCGGATGGAGAACTCGAATGCTTCGTATTGTGCACGCTTGAGGACGCGCGTTGTCGGTGCTAGCTGTCTGAGTGCGTCTGCTGGAGTCATCTGTTCGATCCGAGTAGCCTCGTGAGGCCACCCGCACCCGTCAGGGGATGATAGACAGCTCTCGGTTGATGACATCCTCCTGGCCGTACACGGCGAGGTTTCCCCATCCGCGCTCGGGGTCGCTCCGGCCATCGCACCCCGCAAACTGGTGCATGGGACTCCGGTGCGTCCGACGGGGGCAAATCCGTGGGTCGAGTACATTCAGACACATCCGCCTGAGGAGTGGGGCCCTCAGCAAAACGCTGTGGTAAACGAGCAACTCCGTAGTGCACAGGAGACGGGACTGTCGGCCGAACACGAACAGCGTGTTCGTGCGTTCGCAGAAGAAAATCCTCCCGAATGATCGTACTTGCGAGTATGATATTACGAATACGAAGTGCTATCGCCAACCCGATTTGACGGTGGGCGCTCCAACGGAAGGACCCACTTCTCGAACACGGCACTGTTCCCAACGCTTTGGAGGCAAAATCGAACGCGCTCGCTCGTTAGCCGACCCACTCCACCTCGCTCCACCCCGTCAGTGACACGCTCACACGCCCATTGTACCAGTTCTTCGCGACGTGACACAGCCGCACCCGCTCGCCCACCCTGACTGGGTCGACACCGCTGCGCTTCCAGGCAGTGAACTTGATCGTCCCCGTATCATCCTCGATGAGTCCCACCTGCGCGATCGCCTGTGACGTGTGCTCGAATAGCTGCGTCACCTCGCCTTCGAGACTCACTTCCCCCGATTGAACATCTCCGACCCGCGCGATATCGACCACCCGCTCGGGCCGCGTTTGCTCGGCTTCCACAACTGCCAGTGACGCGCTCATGAGTGACCGCCCTTGCTCGACTCGCTCGGCCAACTGCCGTGCAAGCGCCGCCCGGGACGTCCCGTTCGCCAGCCCCGCCTCCAACCGTGCCGCCTCCTGATTCACAGCCGCCAACTCCTCGCGCGCCAACCGCTCTCTCGGGTCGACCGGGTCGAACCGCGGGTCGACACTCGCCGCCCGCTTATCGAACGCCGCACGCGCCGTCCGCGACGCCGTCTCCACAACGTCTTGTGTACACGCCTCACGCAGCCGTCCCTGACCACGGTCTGCCCGCTCGACCGTCCGCGCGATCTCGAACTCCCACGCCGCAATGCATTCTGCTTCTTCCAGCGTCAATCCCGCCTTCCGAGCCGCCGGGTTGTCCGTATCGATCACCGCCTGCGTCTCCATCTCGACTGTGGGCCGCAGTGCCGCTTCCCGCTCTGCCGCCTCATCGATCACCTCGAATCCGTCTTCATCAACCACCGCGTCCGCCGATTGTTCAGTGTCCTGTCCGACAGCTTCACTACCGAGTGCGTATTGACTACTCATTGGTCTACTTGACCGAAGGCGTTTCACGACGCCCACAATCCGCGCTCCACCGCGGATTTTCAACACGAACCGACTACTCTACTGAGATTCGTCTTCGCGCGCCGCTCGCGCCTTCACGCGCCCGCAGGGCGCGGGCGGCGCGCGCCGATGGAAGGGACACAACCAGCCGCGCGCGCCGAAGCGGTCGGGGCGAGCGGCCAGCAGAGCGTGGGTTGCGTGTCGCGAGCACGCGAGGGACGAGCGCGCGAAGCGACCGCAAGCCACAGCCTGCTGGCGTGCCGGGGAGGCACGAGCGACGCACGGCGCGACGACAGGAGCGCCGTGAACCCGGCCGTGAGAGGCGAGCGCGGCGTGCCGTCTGCGATGTGAACACTGGTATCTCCGATGGAGGCGTCGACGAGACAGATTGCGACAACATCCAGCCGGATGGGTTCACGATCAGCTTCAGATACGGTCGTTCGGGCTTATTACAGAAGACTCGAACCGGATGCCAGTAGTCGCCGTCTACGCCACGCAGTCATGTCAGCCCCACATTCAGACCCCGATAAGCGGAATCTCCCCGTTCCCGCAACGACAACGCGGACCTACCTGCAGATCACGCCGAGTGATGACCCGCTTTCGCCGTCACGCATTACGCAGCAGCTTCGGCGTCTTCACGCACTGTGTTCGCCTGACTCTAGCGAGCAGGGAATACTCACACGCCTCTTCAGCACTCGAGATTCAGCGACACTTGAAGTCCTCCTCGTTTCGCCCGCCGAGACGACCACCGTCTCCTACTACATCGGTATCGACGATCCCGAGGCCACCGCCTCGATCGAACACGTGCTTCGAGCAGCATTTCCGGATACGTATGAATTTCAGCGAGTCACCCGGAGCGAGACGTGGCCGACAACCTCGCTTCAGGTGGCCGAGGATGACCCACACACGACTTCAACGGCCGTCGAGTACTACGGAGCCCCTTCACGTAGACGCGACTGGCTCATGCCTCTCGGGCGCTTTGCCGACGCCTACACCGAAGAGGCGCACCGACTTCCGTTAGGGTCGGTGATCGACACACTCACCGAGACGACAGGCGCGGGGGTGTACCAGGCGCTGATCACACCTCACCCAGATCTCACGGGAGCGGTCTCGGATCGAATCGCACGCCTGCAGGCGAATCAGGATACGTTCAGGCAGCAAGTCGCGAATACGTTGCTCGGGGCACCGGACCCACAGACAGACGTCGAGGACCTCCTTCCGACAGAACGCGATCGAATCGCCGGCCTCGAAACCCGACACGCCCACAACACCTTCACACTCACCGCCCGGGCTGGCGTCACAACCGACGAGGCTGGGGGGACCCGACTCGCTCGCGAACTCGCCGACGCGTTCGAGACGCTGTCGACGCCGTTCAACGGAGTCGATGGACGGGTTCGAACAGGACGCGACGCACGCGGGGTTATTGACGACCTTGCCGCGCGCGTTTCGCCTCCGCCCGCTCACGGTGGGCGACGACGCCTCCCTGGAACTTCGAATGCGACCCGTGGGATCGTCGTCGACGAAGCCGAACTCGCGAGCTTCGCGTTCGTCGATGGCAACGCACTCACTGCCGAAGGCGGGCGGACGCTCGCACCGACACCGGGAGAGCGACACACCCTGCCTGCACCACCTGTAGCGCAGCTTGAGCGATATCACACGCCCGGCCTGCTGCTTGGCCACCCCCTCGGCGAGGATGGCACGAGCGACCCGACGCCGATCGCACTCCCACCAAGCCACCAGCCGATGCACACGCTCTGGAGTGGGCGCACCGGCCACGGGAAGACGATCGCACTCATCAACGCCATCCTCGCGAACCACGAGGCGACAGCTGGCGCGAGCATCGTTATCGACCCTAAGGGGGATGGCATGCCGACTGAACTCCTCAGGGCACACTACGCTCGCCATGGAAACCTCGACGATGTCGTCTACTTCGATTGTGCGGAGGTGCTGCCCGCGCTCTCGTTTTTCGATATCCGCGCAGAGCTTGCTGCGGGGGTTGACCGAACGACCGCAGTCGAGGATCGGGTCGACCACTACCTTGAGATCCTGATGCAGGTCATGGGCCGTGAGCGCTTCGAGCGCGCGGTCCGTGCTCCAGACATCATCCGCTATCTCGTGAAGGCGATGTTCGACCCCGTCTCCGGGTATGACGCCTACTCACATCGCCAGTTCCACTCGATGGCCCGTCAGATGCACGAGCGCCGTGCAGCACCCCCCGTTTCTGATGGCGACCTTGAACGGATGCTCGAAGGCGTCGTCTCGAATCGCGCCCAAACCTTCGATGAACTCATGGGCGGGGTCGCAAACCGTATCGAGAAGATTCCCGTCGACCGCCGTCTCGCCGCGATCTTCAATCACGTCCCCGAGGGGGATGACCCACACTTCGACCTCGCCGACTACCTCGATGAGGACGTCCTCCTCATCTTCGATACGGGTGGGCTGCGCTCGGAAGCACAGCGTGTCCTCACGCTCGTCTTGCTGTCGAATCTCTGGACGGCTCTTCGACGGCGGAAATTGGACCCGCACACAGAAACCGAGAGAGATGACCCGCTGGTGAACCTCTATCTCGAAGAGGCCGCGAGCGTCGCCGTCTCTGATCTCCTCTCGACGCTGTTGTCACAGGCGCGTAGCTTCGATTGTGCAGTCACCCTCGCGACGCAGTTCCCGGGGCAATTCGCCCAGCATGAAGCCGGGACGTACGAGGAAGTGCTCAACAACGTCTCGACGATCATCACGGGGAACGTCCCACTCGACCGCGATCTCGCCGAGCGGCTCGCAACCGAAGATCTGAACTCGAGGGCCGTCCGCGCACGGCTGCGTGCACTCAAGCGTGGACAGTGGTTCGTCTCACTCCCAGCAGGATTCGGCAAGCCCGCACCGCGACCGTTTCTCGTCGAATCCGCACCACTGCCTGCGGGACATCCAGAAAGCACACGCCCGCTCACTCCTGCAGAAGAGACGCGGTTTCAACACCTGCTGCAGGCGTGTGCTGTCGAGACGGGTGACCGGGCGGGCATCCACCTCACCACGCCCGGGGGAGTTGATCGGGATGGTGCCGAAGAAGATGATGATGCCGTCGATCCCGAGGACCTCCCGCGGATCGACTCGGCACTCCCGTATACGAACCGGTTGCCGGAGGCGGTCGAGTACGACGCCGCACTGCATGCCCTCCGCTGCCAGTCGTGTTCGAATCGATACGACCCGGATATCCGCGGGATGCAACGGGCGATCCGCTGTTGTCACAGCATGGACGCTGTCGAGAAAGACGATATCCCCATCTGCGACCTGAATGTGAAGCTCACACCCGATGAGCGAGCCGTCTCCGAGTGGGATGACCACCACCTCATGTTCCTCCAAGCGGTGTACAACGCCCAGCAGTTGCGGTATGATCCACTCGAATATGACCTGCTCTCGGATTCGATGATCCGCCTGCAGGAGTACGTCGGCATCGACTCGAGTGCGATTCATGACCTCATTGATGCGGGTCTGCTTCGCCACGATACGGATCATCCCCACCGGCTGTACACGGTGACGCCTGACGGCCGCACCGCCATCGGCGAGAGCTATCGCCAGGGTGTTGATTACGGCCACGGCGCAGGCGACCTCGAAGAGTCGAGTCAACACGTGTTCGCGATCGAACTCGCACGGCAGTACCTCATCACAGAGTACGTCGACGACCCCGAGTCGTCCGTCGCCGAGGTCATCCCCTATTACGATCTCGATGAGAACCGTCGCCTCGATATCGCCGCCGTCGATGAGGACGGCGAGATCGTCATCGCGGTCGAGGCCGAACGCGTGAATCACGACCTTCGACGAGCTGTTCCTGAGGACTTCGATAAGATGGCCGACTGCGATGTCGAGGAGGCCATCTGGGTGGTGATGACCCGCAGCGCTGGCCACGACGTCCTCGGTGCGTTGAACGACCCGCTCGATGGTGACCCCCGCGTCGAGAAGACCTACAGCCCGAATACCCCGCCGAGTCAGTTCCGGATCGACACACCGGGCCTCACCGCGGTCTTCCCGGTCGAATACCTCCGGAAGAAGCGAATGTGAACGAGCGCTCGAACACGCGTTCCCGATCGGTGGCCGTCTCCTCGATACTGTATCGGCCCTTAACGCGCGCTCTGACTGGTGCACAACGGACTCGGTATGCGTCAACGAGGGAGACCACTCACTGTTCGGCGGTACATCAGCACGAGAATCCATTCATGTCTGAACAATATCTAGAACGAGAGAACAATCGACAGCGGCGCCGAGGGAGTGTCTCGTGGGGAGAGGATGCGCCGTGGGAGTTGCACAATCGCCTCCAGCCACCGCAATCGGGTGTCTGAAGGGATTGAGTGGGCGTGTGTGAAGCGCGATTCGCGGGGGGTGGCCGATAACTGTCGTCGGCGATCGAGGGTTTCAGGGCTGTACTCCTCCAGTCTCGATGAGATGCGCGTCTGTGGTGACCGCGTGGTCGACCCTCGCAGCGCCGGGTGAGTGAGGTGTGAGACTGAAACCGCAAGACGCGACCCATGTGTGAGCGCCTTCGAGAGGAGACTGTACACTCGTTGCAGACTGCTCACTGACCGCCCAAGCAACGACGACATCGCTGTTCTCGTACGCGAGCCCCGCGCTCACACACTGCTCTGGATCTTCGTGTCGGGGTCCCCCCGGGGGCGACGACGGACTACACAGTGTGATTGCAACTGCTCAGCATGCTACTTCCCGGGGGATACAACCGATTGTGCTTGAACTGCCAGTCACGACGGTACCGGAGGGTACAATCGTACGGGAGCAGTGTGTGCGTGGGATTCGATCCGGAACCGTTTTGCTGCAGATACTACACGTACGGAGCAATGCGACTAGCGGGTGACTTCCAATGAATCTCATCGACGACGAGGGCAACCTCTTTGGCGTCATCAATGTCATCGACGCCCTCGCCGTACTCCTCGTTCTCGCCGTCGTCGCCGCGGGTGCGGCGTTCGTCCTCCAGCCCGACCCGGAACCAGAGGGATCGAATACCGCGACCAGAAACGCGACGCTTGATCTCGGGACGGTCCCTCAGTATGTCGCCGACGAGATCAATGAAGGAGACAGCTACAGCCCCGGAAGCAACCAACAGATCACGATCACCGACGTCCACTTCACTCCCCAAGAAGACCAGACGCGGGCTATCCTTCGTGTCCAGATACAGGGCGTCCAGTCAGGTGGCTTCAGCTATGACGGTGCACCAGCCCGATTAGGACGCACGCTCCAGATCGCGACGGATCTTTACCAAATTGAAGGCCAAATCCGCGCAGTCGGCTCCGGGACCGCACTCGAAACCCCCGAGACTCCTGTGGTCATCCGCGACACCCTCTCCACACAAGACGCCCGTGACCTGACTGCCGGCGATGAGATCCGGCTATCGGGCCGCACAGTCGCGACAGTCGAGACAGTCCGTGCATACCCAACCGACGATTCGGGTCAACACCAAGTCTATCTAACAGCGAACCTCAGCACGCATCGACAAAGCGGAACACTCCGATACGGTGGGAACCAACTCCGTCGCGGACAAACGGTTACGCTTCCGGGAGACGGGTACATGATCGACGGGCGCGTCCTCTCGGTCAGAACTGGTCTCGAGAGCGGGCAGTCGGAGGTGCTCATCAGCGAAGTTGTCCCGACAGATGTCGCTGACCAAATCTCTGAGGGCGACACCGCGGCCGCAGGGATGCAAGACATCGCCACCGTCGAACACGTTGCCACCTACGGAACGAACGACCCCGATCGCAAGCGCGTGTTCGTTGGGCTGTCACTGACGACAGTCACCACCGGTTCCGAACCTCAGTTCGGGTCGACCGAACTCCGGCAGGGGTCGCAGTTGACGTTCGCGACGGACGCCTACAGCCTGACTGGCGACATCGAGCGCGTGGGCGCGACGACCCAACGCGGGACACTCGCAAAACGCACAGTCACACTGAGTATGCGCGAAGTCCGACAACCGATGGCACAATCCATCGACGCCGGCTTGCGTGAGCGCTCCGACGGCGAAACGATCGCACGCGTCAACCGCGTGAGTATCGAGCCGTCGACGATCATTCTTGAGGGTGACCGTGGAACTCTTGGTGTGTACGACCACCCCACGCTCCGGGATGTGACACTCACGACGACACTGCAGGTCCGTGAGACTACCTCGGGCGTCCAGTTCAAGGGACAGACAATCCAGCAAGGCTCGACCGTCGTGTTAGATCTCGGGTCGATCACTATCCGCGCAACGGTGGTCTCGGTCAGGTGACTAGCCAACCTCACCTCGTGACGCAACTGCCCATAGCGGCCAACCTGAACAGAAATCCAGACAAGTAATGTCGAACCAGAACCCAAAATCGCCCGTGCAACGGCTGAAGAGGCGTGTCCAACACGTCGCTGTGGACTCGACGATTGGGTCGACTATCGCCAGCCTCGCCGACGCAGCACGAACATCATCGTTCTCGACCCTCAGAACGCGTATCAGCACATTTGTACAAAACTCGTGGCTGTACACCTGGTTGACGAAAGAGCCCGAACCGGAGGTGATCGTCATTGATCTTCGAGAAACGTGGACTGTCGGGCCATTCATCGCATTACTCGACTGGCTGATCGAGCGAGTGCTCCCCTACTGGCGCGGGTCGATGATCAAGCGCGGCCTCACCCACGCTGTCGTACTCGGTGAGCAGGCTGCAGAGACGCGAGCCGGGCAGCTCATCATTCGAATCCTTGAACCACCTGAACCGCCCGAGGGAGACACAAAACACTCCGACACCGGTCGCGTGGAGACACATGAGCAAACGAGTGGTACTGAAAGCGAGCACGTCGACGACGATCGCTGAAGGCATTACGCCGCCCAACTACTACTCGTCGTCAGGCGATCCATATGTCCCCGTTGGGTCCTCCAAATTTAAGACGACCAGCGACTGGTCGTCATCGTCGTCCCAGACAGGGTCATACTGCGTGGTCACATCGGGGATGAGGTCGTACGTTTCGAGAAACGCCTTCGGTGCGATCGTTCCACCCGAATCGGTCACCGAGACGGTATAGGCGGCATCATCGGCGTCCGTATCGGGAACAGGTTCGATTCCGATCCGATTCACGTCCTCGTCAAAGTATAAGACTGCACCCTCGTTGTCCTCGAAGAACTCCTCAAGTGCTGCCCGGTTCACACCGATGCTTCCCGACTTCCGGATAGAGATCATCGGGTCGGTACCTGCTGGTCGACCGCGGCCGGAACCTGCCTCGTCGAATTTTTCGAATCCCATAGACCGATTTCGACGGATATTGTGATATAACTATTGTCTATTTGTATATTGCTGAGTAGAGATGTTTCTAAGCGTTGATGGAGATAGTTCTACGCAATCTTCTAAGTTTCATATATCGACTACTCAAAACAGGTTCGGTCACCGGTCCCGTGGCGTACTCGCACGTACTGGAGACGACGGCTTCTTTACCCGAGTGACACAGACTGGCGCTATGGTAACCGCTCGCGACATCAGGGACCTCCTGGACGAGCGGCCTGATCTCGAACCCGCAATCACCGCCGTCCTCGAACCCAACGACCCCTGGACGTTCGAAGACGTTGACGTCGACTCGGGTGCCTTCGGCGAATTAGTCTCACGCGGCGTCGTCACGAAGACCGACGACGGCTACGTCGTCGCGGATCGCGAGGCCACACGACAGGCACTCACTGGTGAGGTCTCCGAACAGGCCGACAGCCACACCGCAGAATTCGACCTCTCGCTTCCCTCCCTCCCGAACACGCGCGTTCTCACAGGACTTGCTGGAGCGTTAGCAGTTGTGGTCCTGCTCCGCATCACGACGTTCTCGACTGTCTTCCAAGGAGAGGTCGTCCTCACTGCGAACGATCCCTACTTCTACCGGTACTGGGTCGAGCGCATGCTCACCAATCCCGACACCACACTCACCACCGTTCCAGGTGGGATCGCAAAGGGTGAGCCGCTCCTCGTTGCCACGCTATGGCTGGTCAGTTCCATCCTTGGTGGGACCAAAGCCGTCACCGGGCAGGTCTTTGCGTGGTATCCCGTCGTCTCTGCGCTCATTACCGGCGTGTTCGTGTACGGCCTGACCGTTGAGGTCACCGACGATCGCCGCATCGGGATCGCAGCCGTCGTGTTCATGGGCACCGTTGCTGGCCACGGCCTTCGCACGAGCCTCGGATTCGCCGACCACCACGCATTCGACTATATTTGGCTGCTGCTCACTGCACTCGGTGCAACAGTGATTGTGCGCGATGCGATCGATGCACGACCACTCACCTCACTGCGAACGGTCGCCGCAATGGCGGCAGTCACTGTCGGCGTCGCCGCACAGACGCTCGCGTGGGACGCCGGCCCGCTCCTCCTCGTTCCGCTCGGTCTCCTCATCGCCGCGGACGCCGTCGTCGCGGTCTACACCGACCGCGACCCGCTGCGAAGCGGCGGACCGCTCATCATCGCGAGTGCGCTTGGAGCGGGGCTCGTCTGGATCGCTCACACCTCCTTCGACTGGCACACGACGCTCGTCGTCATCTCGCCAGCACTCCTAGCGGCCGGCGGCGTCGGGGTCGTCCTCGCCGGCACCCTTACACACCGCTTTGACCTCCCAACGACAGGCCTCGCTGGAGTCACAGTCATCGGCGCAATCGGCGGCACCATCGCATTCACCAGACTCGCACCAGACCTGTGGGCCCGCATAGAGCAGAGCCTCAATTCCCGCCTGTTCCGTACAGACTCGATCGCCGAGACGACAGGGCTGTTCGGTGAATCAGGTGGGTGGCTCCTGCTCATTGGGTTGCTCCTGTTCGTCGGCGTCCCGTACCTCCTGTGGGCGACCTACCGGGTACGCAACGACAGCAAATGGCTGGTCCCCGTCATCTACACGTGGTACTTCCTCGCGCTTGCGGCGGTGCAAATCCGCTTTGTCGGCCAACTCGGGCCGTTCCTCGGCATCTTCGGTGGCCTCGCGTTCGTCCACCTCGCCGAGCGTGTCGATGTCGCCAGACCACCGACTCCCTTCGGTGGCGACCCAGTCCGTGATATCGGCACACCGGATCGACAGACCGTCTTCGCGGTCGGCGCGTTATTCATCCTGCTTGGTGCGTTCGGTGCCGCCCAAGTACCGCTCAAGAGTTCACAAATCGTCCACACCCAAGAACAGTTCCAGACGACGTCGTGGATGAGTGACCACGCAGCAGAACATAACAACGAATATCCACAGAACTACGTGTTCAGCTTCTGGCCGGATAATCGCCACTACAACTACTTCGTGAGTGGCGAGTCCCGATCCTACGGATACGCACGAGCGAACTACGGGTCATTCGTTTCGGCAACTGATGGGGGCGGTTGGTACAATCGCCTCAACAATCGTGCTGGATACGTGGTCGTCACACCCAACGTTGTCGGGAACGACTCTCAACTGGGTACGCGTCTGTACCGCGAGCATGGCTCCGGTGCCAACGGAACAGACGGCCTCGCCCACTACCGACTGCAGTACGTTAGCAGCGACGAGCAGTACAAGGTATTCACACTCGTTCCCGGTGCGGTCATCCGTGGAACTGCAACGCCGAATGCGACTGTGACCGCCGAGACAACTGTCGAGGTCGAGGGCGCATCGTTCACCTACACGAGACAGACGACAGCCAATCCGAACGGCGCATATACACTGCGTGTGGCACAACCCGGGAAGTACAGCGTTCCAAATGGAACAGTCGCTGTTAACGAATCAGTGGTCAACAACGGAACGACAATCACAGAGAATACAGGCTCATGAATCGAATCAGGTTCCCACTCCTCCCGCGGTGGGTCCGGTACCTCGGAGTTGCGAGTGTGCTCGGCGTCATCGGGTACTTTTCGTTATTCACTGCACCACCGTCGGCACCTGCACAGACCCCCTTCTGGGACAAACACCTACACTTCGCTGCATATGCGGGCCTCGCACTCACGCTGGCGTACGCGACCGTTCGATACCGCGACCGCCCGGCTGTTCGTGCGGCCATCGTCATTGGGGGCGCGTTCGCGGTCGGAGCTGGAATCGAACTGATCCAGGGAACGCTCCCGAATCGCTACTTCGGCTGGGGCGATCTGCTTGCGAATATGCTCGGAAGCATCCTCGTCGGGATTTGGTTCTACATTGAGCGCCGCGTGCGCTACGTGCGGATCCAGCGAATCTGAATGCGGACGCACTGAAGTGAGTTCTCTTCCAGACAACCACACATGCTGGTACCTGGTCGATACACTTAGCCCAGGGAGAACACGAATATAGCGTGCTGAGCCCTATCCGGACTCAGTGAACTCAAACATTGGAGCAGTCCTCACGGACCGCTTTTGTGGAGCTAACTATCGGATAGCTCAGAAGCTATTACTGTATTAAAATAGCTGATCGAAAAAGGGTGCAGCGACGTTACAGCTCGACCGCTTCCTTGTTCCCGAGCGCTTCGGGCACACTAAACCGGATACTTGTGGTGGCACCAGCCATCGTGTTGATCTTGATCGTCACTTCATTGCCCTCACCCAGATCGCTGGTGAACGTACTGACATCGAAGACCATCTGAAGTCTATCGTCAGCGTCGTTCAGCACCGGTGCGGAGTTGTCCGTGTCTTTCGTCACCTTGTGACCGAACTCCTTGGTATCCGCCGGCACCACTTCACCGGCGGTGAAGTTCGCACCGTGCGTCAGCTGGTACGTTCCCTTTGGTCCGATCCAGGTGACAGTTGCGTTCTGGAGGTCGATCTCACCAGCACCAGGTGCCTGCGTCACCGTTACGTTCACGAAGTCTACCTTCTCGGGAGAGCCGGTCACGTTCCCGACGGTTGCAACTTCCTGCAGGCGGTTGCTAACTTGCTTACTACTCTGTTGACCCGTTTCTTGCGACTTACTCTGGAGGAAGCCAGCAGTGTTGATGAGGACACCAGCGGCGATCGCTGCTACGAGTACCATCGCGATGAACACGATGAGCGTCCCAATACCAACTTGCCCGCGCTCTTCCTCGTCGGTGATAAACTCGAACATTGTGTTGTTGTCCGCTCCCTCTCCGGAGCTATCTCCCGATATTCCGAAGGAGTACTTACCTCTAACTCCACACTAATCAGAACTAATAATCAGACGACTCCGACAGGAAGATCACACCACTAAGAGCCCACCAGCCATCGCCAACCCCCCCAATCCAACACACACCGCCCAGAAGGAAACGCGCTCAACGATACGAATGAGCACGTCGATTGTGGCATACCCGACGACACACGCTGCCGCAAGCGAAACGAGCGCCGCAGTGGGAGTCACCCCACCCAATCCTGTATCGAGATACGCGAGTAGTCCCCCGCCGACAGCTGCCGGAATCGATAGTACGAACGAGTACCGGAATGAATCGGGCGCGTCATGCCCCCGCAACAGGAGCGTTCCAGTCGTCATCCCCGACCGAGAAATCCCCGGAAGGATAGCGAGTCCTTGTGCGATCCCCACGAGAACAGCGTCAATCGCATCCGGATCGCTCCGCTCATCTACATCCAGCCGTGAAGAGACCCGCTGAAACACGCCGGTCAGCACCAACAGTACGCCAATCGCAACGACCACTGCACCGCCAGTGAGCGCTGGGACGACCTCCTCAAGCGTCGCGTAGGCGGCGATACCCACAACACCCGAGACGAGCGTCCCGATCGCGAGAAACGTGACGACTGCTTGTTCACCCTCAAATGCGCGACCCGGACGCCACCGTGGCAACAACGCAATCAGTCCACGAAGTTCCTCACGGTAGTAGACGGTCGCAGAGAGCGCGGTTCCCAGATGGAGAAACAATGCGAACGCGACAGCTGTCTCGGGTGGGCGACCCAAGGCAGAGAGCGCGATCGTGATATTCCCCTCACTGGAGATAGGGAGCCACTCGAAAATCCCTTGGAGTGCACCGATGACGAGCGCGACGACGAGCGAACGGTCCACACTCAAAGAGAGGACCGTCCGGCTATAATGGCATACTGATTTGCTACTGGAATCTCACGTCGGCTGCGGAGCCCTTATCGTTAGACGAGCCCGGCGCCCGTACACGACGAAGCAGTCGTGACCTGGCGACTCAAACGCCTCTTCGAGCGCCGCAAACTCGTCGACCCGGTCGTAGAAGACCATTATTTGGGTGATTATTATCGCGATACGGACCTCGCTGCACTCCTTAGATACACCCCGAACGGCCTGCCCACGAGATCACAGTCACTCGCGTTCCAGCGCCCGCGCCACCGCGGCGCTGGCGTCGCCGACAGACCGCGCGACCGCCTCGATCCGGACGTAATCGCGCAGCTCCCAGTTCAGCCGCGAGAGCGCGAACTCGTCGTCGGCGTCGAAGTGCGACAGTTCGTCGTCGACGTACCCCAATACAGCCGCGAGGCGATGCGTCTGAAGCCGGTCGAGCCGCGGGTACGCTCCGTCGGCGTGGACCGCGACGAGCGCCTCTCGGGCGCGAGTACGGATCGTGTCGACGTCCTCGACCGACGCGGGGTTGATCGCCTCCCCGGCGTCGATCCGCGCCCGGAGCGTCTCGACGGCGCCGATCGTCGCGAGCGCGTTGTGTGCCTCGACGATCGCCTGCGGGAACGCGCCGGCGTCCCGTGTCTCTCCGATGTCGCCGCGGCGGATGTCGTCGCGGAGGTCGCGCAGCGCCCGCTCGGCGGGCGTCGCTTCCCGGTCGGCTTCGGCAGTGAACACGCCCTCATCGAACCCGGCCGCGGGGCGACGCTCGTCCACGCGGTCGACCAGCGCGTCGGCCGCGGCCGCGAGCGCGTCCCGACGATCCCGAACCCCGTCGCGTTCGCGGAGGCGATCGAGGAGGTGGGCCGCGTCCCGGAGCTCCCCGCGGGCGGACGCCAACCGCTCGTCGGCTTCGGCGACATCGAGCACGGTCGTCGAGTCACGCTCGCGCACTGACAGCACATGGTTCAGGTCTCCGATGCACGCCCGAACGAGCCCCGCGATCGCGGAGTTGACGACGACGGCCTCGATCGTGTCCGTGCCGAGGTACGCCCATCGGCGACGAAACGTGTCGAGTTCGCCGCGAATGACCTCCCCATCTTCCCGTACGTCGGGGATCGTCCGGTCGTCGTCGATCGCCGTCCAACCGCCGACCACGAACCCCATCTCCTGTCGGGCACGGCGGAGGCTGCCGGCGCGTTCCCAGGGTGCCGGCTCCTCGCCCGCCCCGGCGAGCGTCTCGCGAGCGGTCTCCGACTCGTGGTTGAGTTGGTCCCGGATCGCGCCGTTGGGAATCTGCGCGGCGTCGAACGGCGCTGGAACCGACGCCAGCGCCGACTCCAGTTCGCTCGCGACCTCGTCGAGGTACGATCGCCCCATCCCGACCGGGAGTCGGTCGGGGATCGCCGGCGCCTCCTCGTCGAGGACCGCAGAGAGCTGTTCGCCCGTGACTGTCGGCTCGTCGTCGCCGAACGGGAGCCCCGAACAGCCCGCGAGCGACGCGGTGACGGCCGCACCCGCGCCCGCGAGGATCCCACGACGTGTCCGCCCGGTCGACTCACGCATCGTCGCCCTCCGCGGTCGCGTTCGGCGCCGGGACCGCGTCGGCGGTGATCGGTTGCTCGCGCTCGGGCGGATGGCGCCGCTCGCCACACGAGTTCCCGCTCACGCCCGAGCCGTAGCTCGTGATCTGGTCGGTGTCGAGCGCCTCGGGGATGCGGACGAGCCACGCCGTCGAATCGCGGGCGTCGGGCTCGCAGGCGACGTCCGCGTCGCGAAGCACCCGGCCGAACTGCGTATCGATGTCCGTCGCCGACCACGACACGTCGCACAACTGGAGCTCGTAGCAGCGCCGAACGGGAAACCGTTCGAGGAAGATCGTTGCCGAGTCGAACGCCGTTTCCTCGAGGAACGTTCGGGCGGTCTCGACGCCCTCGACGTCGGCAAATTGGAGGCGGTCGACCTGGTCGCCGGACGTGAGGAACGTGGGCCGGCGACGGCGCGGCTCCCCGTTCGTCTCAGTTTGCGTCTCGTCGGGCAGCCACACCAGCGGCCCGTCAATCGTCCCACGGAGGCGCCGGTGCGGGGGCACCGACTCAGGGTCGAACGGTTCGCGTGCAGGCTCGGTCGGCGTCACGCGGTCACCGCTGCTGTCGCTTCCGCTGCAGCCCGCGAGCGCCGCGAGCGCCCCGGCGGCGCCGAGGAGGGTTCGTCGTCGGGTAGGTTTGGAGGGGACCATCGCCCGGAACTGCACGCGAGCGTACCAAGTGTCTTGTTCTTCGGTAGCCCGCATGCCCACCCCGGCGACAGTCGTTCATGGCGGCTACCTGGTCGGGTCGGGATCGACACCGGCACCCTCGTCGACATCTGTGCCGGCACCTTCATCCACGCGAGGTCCCGAATCATCGTCGCGCTCGCGGTCGCCCTCGGCGTCGTCGGACGCCGATAGCGTCGTCTGGGCGTCGTCGGCCCCGAGCAGCCGCGGGAGAGCGGTGTTCGCGAATGTCAGCCCGATCACGAGCACGATCGGTGCGAAGAACAGCCCGTAGAACCCGAGCACGACCGGGCCGAGCGTGTACGCCAGCATCAGCAGGCCGACGTGGGTCTCGTCGCCGCTCAACAGCGGCCGCAACACCAGATCCGGGACCGTGTCGACGACGACGACCGCGACGACGAGAAACGCGAGGACGTACCCGAACTCCCCGATCGACCCGTCGAGCAGCGGCGGGACCGCCATCGCCGCGGTGACGGGGAGGTACACGATCTTCATCCCGACGATCGGAACCAGGCTCGCGACCCCGGTGAGTGCGCCGGCAAGGGCGGGGTACGGCACGCGAACGCCTGCGGGGACGAGCGCGTTGTACGCGCTGAACGTTGCAATCGCGATGAGCGAGATGGCGACGACGTTCAGGAGGTTGCCGAACAGGACCGCCTCTAGTTCGCGGTCGACGGCCTCCAGGTACTCGCGGATGATGGCGTCGTCGTCGAACCGAAGCAACCAGTCGCTGATTCGATCGCCGTCGACGAGGAGGTAGTAGGTGACGATGGTGACGACGAAGAGATTGAGCACGAACTCCGAAACGACCGTCGTGAGGAACGCGGCGTTATCAGTCGCGAACTCGACGAACGGCTCCAGGTCGCCCGAGCGATACGCCTCGTAGATCCCCTGCACGGTGAACTCCGGGATGCGCTCGATCGCGGCGAACCACGCGATGTTCGATGCCGCCGCGCTCACCAACGCGGTGTCGGCGACGAACTGCCGCGCCTCGACGACGAGCAGGACGCCCGCGTAGCTGATGAGCAAGATCAACGGGATCGCCAGCGACGCGAGCACGACCCCCGCCCGCACCCGCGGCGGGAGCCGGAACCGCGCCAGGAACCGGTGATAGCGTCGCGTCGAATAGTAGAGGAACACCGAGACGGTGAACGCCGCGATGAAGCGGTACGCGAGCGCCCCGATGACGACTGCGACCGCGAGCCCGAACAGCGCGACGACGAGGCGCTTCTCGTTCACGTCGTGATTAGGTCAGCACGTTGACTTAATTGATTCGAAACTATGAGATCACGTAGTGACGGTTCAGCGGTCTCTTTCGGTTCTGAATGCGGAGTCCGAAAAGTCGTCCGCAGGAATATTCGAATTATAGTTCGACTGCTTCCTTACCCCCGAGCGATTCGGGCACAGTAAAGCGGATAGTTGTCGTCGCACCGGACATCGTGTTGATCTTGATCGTAACCTCGTCGCCCTCGTTGAGGTTGTTCGGTGCATCCGTGTCACCGAATCCGTTGTCTCTCAGTGGGAATTCGATATTAAATCGATCGTCGGCGTCGTTGAGGACCGTGGTCGAGTCGTCGGTGTTCTTCACCTGGTGGGTGTTGAACTCCCAGCCAGCCTCGCTGGAACTGGAGTGAGTCAGGGTCTCAGTTCCCTGTGGGCCGATCCAGTTGATCGTCGCGTTCGAGAGATCGATCTCGCCGGCACCGGGTGCCTGCGTTACCGTCACGTTGACGCTCTTAACTGTATTATCGGTCGTGTTGACTGTTCCGGTCGTGACGACCTCCTGTAGACGATTACTAACTTGCTTACTACTCTGTTGACCCGTTTCCTGTGACTTACTTTGGAGGAAGCCAGCAGTGTTGATCAGGACACCGGCAGCGATCGCTGCCACCAGCACCATCGCGATGAACACGATGAGCGTCCCAATACCAACCTGCCCGCGCTCTTCCTCATCGGTGATAAACTCGAACATTGTGTTGTGATTGGCTCCCTATCCGGAGCTATCTTATCGGAAAACAAGATGCTATTAGAGCATTCCCCACAGAGAATCAACTTCGATATTCGTGAGAATGTACAGCTATCCGATGGTTGTCACTCAAGTAGGGTTAGAAGAGTGGTGGGAGAACCACCACTGTTCGAATTCATGGGCCGAGCAGGCCCAAATGGGCCTATACACAACTCGCATATAACATCTTCTACCCAAGCTGTGGGCTCATGCTATTCCGCAGCAAAAATCAATTGCTCCGATGGCCTACAACTCGACGCCTTGGCTTTGCCCAAGCGACTCGGGCACAGTGAAGCGGATCGTCGTCGTCGCTCCTGCCATCGTATTGATCTTGATTGTCACTTCATCACCCTCGTGGAGGAAGTTCGGCTGTTCGCTTGTATCGGAGAGATCAAAGTCAATGGTGAATCGATCGTCAGGATCGTTCAACACTGTACTTGTGGAGTCTCCGTCAGCGTTCTTGATTATCGATGTACCGAACTTACTGTCGACATTCCCTGACGCATCTTCATGGATGAGAGTGAACGTCCCTTCTGGACCGATCCAGGTTATCGTCGTATTCTGGAGATCGATCTCACCTGCACCAGGAGATTGTGTCACTGTCACATTTACGGCACCAATGACGTCTTCGCCACCGTTCTGTGTGACATTACCGACAGTTGTGACCTCCTGCAGGCGGTCGCTGACCTGTTTGGTCGACTGTTGACCTGTTTCCTGTGACTTACTTTGGAGGAAGCCAGCGGTGTTGATGAGAACGCCAGCCGCGATCGCAGCCACGAGCACCATCGCGATGAACACGATGAGCGTCCCGATACCAACCTGCCCACGCTCTTCCTCATCTGTAATGAACTCGAACATTGTTACAGTTCCACAGCGTCCTTCTTACCGAGCGACTCAGGCACGGTAAAGCGGATAGTCGTAGTCGCACCCGCCATGGTGTTGATCTTGATCGTCACAGACTGACCTTCCTGCAGTAGTCCCGGTCCGTTACTAATCCCAGTCGATGTACTAAGATTGAAATTAATATTGAACCGGTCGTCAGCATCATTCAGGACAGTGCTATCCGTAGTACCGTCGCTATTTTTCACTGCAGTTGTTGTGAAGACCCAGTCAGTTTGACCTGCGCTCTTGTGCGTAAGCGTTTCAGTCCCCGAAGGACCGATCCAATTGATCGTCGCATTGGACAAATCAATCTCGCCGGCGCCCGGAGCCTGTGTGACTGTCACGTTAACATCAGTGACACCATTGTCACTCACTTGTCCAACAGTCACAACCTCTTGCAGTCGGTTGCTGACCTGTTTGGTTGACTGTTGACCCGTTTCTTGTGATTTGCTTTGGAGGAAGCCGGCAGTGTTGATCAGGACACCGGCAGCGATCGCTGCCACCAGCACCATCGCAATGAACACGATGAGCGTCCCAATACCAACCTGCCCGCGCTCTTCCTCATCTGTGATGAACTCAAACATGCTTGATTGACCACGCGGTCGTTGCGGGTCAATTGGGGATTGTGTAGAACTACTACTATAACGCACTGCAGAAAATATCTTACTTGATATTCACAGATAGAGGTTACGTACCGAAACAGTAGAGCGTGAAAGCGCTTCAGACTGAATATCGGGGACCAATTGAAACCAACCCTTCGTGAACCGTAAGACCCGCTCAGGTTGGTTCCAATCGTCCCCAAAATGATGATTTCGTGGCGTTACAGCTCGACGGCTTCCTTGTTCCCAAGCGACTCGGGAACAGTGAAGCGGATACTCGTTGTCGCGCCGGCCATCGTGTTGATCTTGATCGTGACCTCCGAGCCCTCGGTGAGATCATTTGCAAACGTGTCTACGTCGAACACGAGGTTGAGGCGGTCGTCCGGATCGTTCAGGACATTCGAGCTACCGTCAGAATCCTTGACAGGCTGGTAGCCGAACTCCTTCCCCTGAAGGCCAGAACCCAGCTTATCGAATGTCCCAGTACTGTTCGCGATTAATTGGTACGTCCCGCTGGGACCGATCCAGGTGACGGTCGCGTTATGGACGTCAATCTCACCAGCTCCGGGGGCCTGGGTAACTGTGACGTTCACGATACTGACTTTCTCGGGAGAGCCGGTCACCTTCCCGACGGTTGCAACCTCTTGCACACGGTCGCTAACTTGCTTACTACTCTGTTGACCCGTTTCTTGCGACTTACTCTGGAGGAAGCCAGCAGTGTTGATCAGGACGCCAGCGGCGATCGCTGCTACGAGTACCATCGCGATGAACACGATGAGCGTCCCAATACCAACCTGCCCGCGCTTTTCCTCGTCGGTGATAAACTCAAACATTGTGTTGTTGTACGCTCTCTTTCCGGAGCTATCTCCCGATATTCTGAAGGTGTACTTACCTGTAACCCTGTACAAATCAGATATGATAACCATATTTACTCCTATAAAGGGTTAGATACGACGGGAGCAAGGTGATCAAAATTCAAGGGTACGTCCTTAAAAGTACGTCACAGCAGAGCCAGATCCGAGGGGCTAGGTTCGCCAATCACGTACTATCAATCATATTTCGATTCCTGTATTAAAGATGTTGTCGGCTTACCGCTCTAACAACTCAATCTCATGTCCGTCTGAGTCCGTCGTGAACGCATAGCTGTACCCACACGACTCCGGATCACGATACTCAGCCGACTCCCGCATCAGCACCGTCTCCCAGTCTTCCTCTAGGTCATCCACGCGAACACACAGGTGCCCCCACGCGTCGCCCATCGTGTACTCGCGGCCGTCGTAGTTGTACGTCAGCTCCACAGCCATCGCCTCCTCGGCGGCGTCCTCGGGCTTCATGAAGTAGTTCGCGAACGTGTCGGCCTCCCAGCGGCCGGTGTGTTCGTACTCGAAGGTGCGCGTCCAGTAGCCGAGCGCCTCGGTGGCGTCCTCGACGCGGATCATCGTGTGGTCGATCGACCAGCGGGCGCCGTGGTCGCGCTCGACGATCTCGATCTCGTGACCGTCGGGGTCCTTGACGAACGCGTAGCCGGGGTTCTCCTCGGGCGGGCGGTAGTCCTCGACGCCCTCGTCCATCAGCTCGTAGTACGCCTCCTCCACGTCCTCGACGCGGACGGCGATGTGGCCCCACGCGTCGCCCATCTCGTAGGTGTGGTCGCCGTGGTTGTAGGTGAGCTCCAGCAGCGCGCCGTCCTCGTGCACGTCCTCGGGCCCGAGGTAGTAGTTCGTGAAGTCGCCGCCTTCCATCTCGCCTTTGATCTCGTAATCGAGGTGCTCGGTGTACCAGTCGAGGGACTCCTCCTCGTCCTCGATCCGCATCATCACGTGGTCGAGTGTATACGCCATACACGATACACCGGCCGCGCGCTCGAAAAGCATACCGGACGGGGAATCCGAATCGGGCGTTCGAATCGATCGAATCAGATCGGAGCGGAACGACACGATCCCGTCGGGCGATTCGGGAACGGTCGGCGGTGCGAGCCCGGTAAGGCGACGGTCGTCTACCGATCGTCCTCGACGGAGACGGCGTACACGCCCGCACCGGTGCCGACGTACAGCGTCCCGTCGCGATAGCCGGCGCCGTAAAGGGCGTAGTCGGTCGCGCCACGCCACCGGGTCTCGCCGGTCTCTGCGTCAAGGACCGTTCCGATCCCGTCGGACTCAACGAGGACTCGACCGTCAACGATCCGGACGACGTTGGGATAGTCGATCGACAGGCTACGGTTCCACACGACCGAGCCGTCGGTCCGGTCGTAGGCGGTGACGCCTCCCTCGGCCGCGACGACGACGTGCTCCGGGCCGACGCGGAACTCGGCGTCGTCGCGGACCCGCGTCGACCACACCCGAGTGCCGTTCGAGCGTAGTGCGGTCACCGACCGGTTCGGGTACTGTTCGGCCATCGCGTAGATCGTGTCCCCCTCGATCCGAACGTCCGAAATGTACGAATACTCGGCGGCGTCGGGGAGTCGGCGCGTCCACAGCTCCTCGCCGTCCCCGGCGTCGCGCGCGGTGAGGTTACCGTCCGTCGAGACGAGGACACGACCGTCGACGACGCCCGCGAGCGAGGGCGCCCCCTCGCGGGTCAGCGACCAGAGAATCGTCCCGGTGTCACGGTCGCGGACGACGAGCGACGAGACCAGGCGGTTCGACGTCTCGTTGTACGTCTGCCCGTACGTCGCGATCACGTCCGCACCGACGACCTGCTCGTAGACCGGGGCGTCCGCGGTACGGTTCCACCGCTCAAGTCCGTCGTCGATAGCCAGTGCCACCGCCCTCCGGTCGTCGGTGACGTACACTGACTCCCCGGCGACCGTCGCGTCGACATAGCCATCGCCGCTCCACGTCCAGTCGACGGCGCCGGTGTCGACGTCCACCCGCGCGACGCCCTCGCCCACGGCGTACACTGCTCCGTCGCGAACGATCGTCTCGTATGCGCCGAACGGGAGCGTCGCCTCCCAGATGGTCGAGCCGTTCGACCGCGAGAGCGCACGGATCGTCGATCCACCCTCGTCCTCGCCTTCGGGAGCTTGCTCCTCACCGCCGGAGACGATCACCCGGTCGTTAGTCACGGTGACCGTCTCGCCGATACCGACGTCGCGCCGCCAGTCGATCGTCACGTTCGTGTCGACCGAGTCGACGGACACTGTCTCCGTCTCCGTGGTCGTCGGGATCTCCGGCCCGCTCACGCGGACTGCGACCTCGTAGGTTCCCGACTCGTTGACGATCCGGTCGTGGACATATCCACCGGCGGTCTCGAAGCGTCCGTCGCCGTCGAGATCCCACTCGAAGGAGACGTTCTCGTCGTCGTAGCGGTAGTCCGGATACGAACTGGCGGAGAGCACCCGTCCCCCGAAGAGCGGTTCGACCTCGAGGGAGAGATCGTAGGCCGGTTCGACCTCGATCGTTCGGTTCACCTCGGTCACAGCGCCGTCGTCGTCCTCAACGAAGAGATCAACACGAACGTCGCCCGCCTCGGACAGTGTGACCGTCACGTTCTGCCCAGTATAGCTGTCGTTGCCGACGAGCCACGTGTACTCTCGGACGGTACCGTCAGTGTCGACCGCGTCGGCCGACAGCGTCACCGACTCGCCTGCGACGACCTCCGTGCGCGCGTCGATCCCCGCGTCCGGCGGCGCGTTCACCGGTAGCGTCCGGTTCACAGTCGTCGTCGCGCCGTCGTCGTCGAAGACCGTCGCCACGACCGTCCAGTTGCCGCTCTCGTTGAATCGGACGGTGGTAGTCCCGTCGGCGAGGACGGTCCGCGTGCGGTTCGTCGGCGACGTGAACGTGATCGAGGTGTTCCCCGCGGTCCCGTCGTCGTCGAGCGCGTCGACGGTGTACTCCACGGTCTCGTACGTTTCAACCGGTGTCGTGTCGGGCGAAACACGGGTGAGCCACAGCTCCGGCGGCCGGTTCTCGACGGTCACGTTGCGCGTGAGCGACGCGCTCGCACCGTCGTCGTCCGTGACGGTGAGTGTGACCGCGTAGGTGCCGTCGTCGGCGTACTCTCGGGAGACGGTCTCGCCGGTCTGGACCGCAGTCCCGCCGAGATCCCATTCGTACGCAACTATCTCGCCGTCGGGGTCGGCGCTCTCGCTGGCGTTCAGCGTGAGTTCCTCGCCGGTCAGCACCGAGGAGGGGAGATCCACCGCCGGCTCGGGCGGCGCGTTCACATCCACGGTTACGTTCGTCCGGTTCGTCGCACCGTCGTCGTCGGTCACGCGGACGGTGACAGTCTGGTTGCCGGACTCGGCGAACGACGTCGTGACGGCCTCACCCATTCGTTCGAACGAACCATCACCGTCGAGGTCCCACTCGTAAGCCTCGACCTCGCCGTCAGGATCGACGCTGTCTGCGGCGTCGAAGCGCATGACCGATCTAACGGTCGGGTCACTCTCATTGGCCGCCGCGACCGCCTGGGGCGGTCGGTTCAGCACCGTCACGTTCCCCGTCGCTGTTCGGGTGGTGCCGTTGTTGTCCTCGACGGTCAGTGTGACCTCGTAGGTACCGTCGTCGGGGTACGAGACCGACGTGGTCTGACCGTTCGCGTCGACTGCCCCGTCGGCGTCGGTGTCCCACAGGTAGGCGACGACGTCGCCGTCGGGATCGATACTGTCACCGGCATCGAGCGTGATCGGTTCGTCCGTGTAGACGGGAGTATCGGCGTCGATCGCGGGCTCAGGCGGCGCGTTCACGTAGAAGCTGACGGTCGTTTCGTTTGTCGCGCCGTCGTCATCAGTCACGGCGACCGTCGCAGTCTTCGTTCCGTACGCCTCGTAGGCGGCAGAGACAGTCGAGCCGTTCTTCTCAGCGGTACCGTCACCGTCGACGTCCCACTCGGAGGCAACGACTGTCCCGTCCGGATCGCTGCTCTCGGACGCATCAAAGGCGACCGACTCGCCGACGACCGGTACATCAGTCGTAACTGTTCCTTTGACGTTCGGCGGTCGATTCAACACTGTCACGTTCGCCATCACAGTGTCACTGGCCCCATCGTCGTCCGTGACAATCACCGACACCGGGTATTCCCCGTCGTCACTGAAGGTCACCGTCCCGCTCGCGCCACCATCAGGTGCTGGGGTAGGTCCATCAACTGTCCAGCCGTAGCCGACGATCGTGCCGTCCGGATCGGCGCTCTCGGTCGCATCGAGATCGACCTCTTCGTCGGTATAGACCGGTGATGTGGCGTTCAGCGCCGCCTCCGGCGGGGCGTTGACATGGACAGTGACCGTCGTCTCGTCGGTCACCCCGTCGTCGTCAGTCACGCGCACAGTGACGGTTCGGTTTCCAGGCTCGGTGAACGATGTCGCGATGGTCTCGCCCGTCCGCTCAAACGTTCCGTCGCCGTCAACGTCCCACTCGGAGGTGGTAACCTGGCCGTCTGGATCAGAACTTCCAGTCGCGTCGAAGGCAACTGACTCGCCGACGAGTGGAGTCGTTTGATTGGCCGCCGCATTAGCGGTCGGTGGCCGGTTGCGGACCGTAACGTTCGTCGTCGTGGTGTCCTGATCCCCGTCGTCGTCGGTCACTGTCACCGACACTGGGTACTCACCGTCATCTGCGTACGAGACTGGGGTGGTCCAGCCAGTCGCCTCTGTCGTCCCGTCGCCGTCGGTGTCCCATGCGACCGACTCAACTTCGCCGTCGGGATCGACGCTGTCGCCAGCGTTGAGTGTCGCCAGTTCGCCGGTCAGCACCGTTCTTTCGCCCGTCACCTCGGCGCGCGGCGGTGCGTTCACGCGGACCGTCGCCGTCTCGCTCGCGCTGGCGCCGAACACGTCCGTGACGCGGAGCGTGATCGTTCGAGTGCCGGAGTCGTCGTACGCGACGTCAGTCGTCGGCGCGTCGGTTGTCCGCTCGAACTCGTCGTCGCCGTTGAGATCCCACTCGTACGCCTGAATGTACTCCTCGTCCACCTCTCCGTCGGTCGACACGATCACGGTCTGCCCGACCGTGGCGTTCATCGGCGATGCCGACACTGGCGGGACCGTTGGCTCCGAGCCGATCGCACGGAGACTCGAGAGGACGACCGTTCCGTTGCCGCTGACTTCAACTCTGAGGCGGTCGGCGTCGGTGAGGTTACCGGGAAGATCGGCGACGACCGTCTGGTTACGCTCCTCAGTCAACTCGATCGACGAGATGGGAACCTCATTGCCGTCGCGAGACACCATGTATACGTCGAGCAGGAGCTCTCCGTCGATCTCGTCGACGAGCGCGTTGTACATGAGATACCCGCGTGCGGCATCCGCTCCGACCTTGGAGGCGTTCGGGTAGTCGTACTCGGTAGTGTTCCCACCAGCCACTGACCGCGATCCGTCCGAGATCGAGTCTGACCGCTCGGCTGGGAGACTGTCGAACGCGACGGGCTCCGTCCACGGGCCGACGTTGCCCGCGGTGTCGACGCCACGAGCGCGCAGTTCGAAGCTGCCGATCGAATCAAGGTCGACTGCGGTGGTATCTGTCGACCCGATCGTGTCCCACTCGCGCCACTCTGTCTCGCCAGCGGGACGGTACTGAAGCTGGACTGACTCGAGCGGCTCATCGGCGCTCGGGTTCACGACCGCACCGGTGATGTCGCTCGTTGCAGTCACGTCGACGGTCGGGTCGGATGTGTCACGTAGTATCGACACCGACCGTCTCGCAACGTTGCCCGCGGCGTCACGTACCTCTATGTGAACTGTTGTCCCGTCAGTCGAGACGGTCGGATCAGCACCGAACCACTCTCCACTGGACGTCCTCCACTCGGACCACGACTCATTATCAACCCGGACACGGTACTCGAGGTCGGAAACAAGCGTCTCGTCGTCGGTGGCCGACCACCGAACCGTCGCCGTCTCCGCGGAGACGACGCGCCGTTCGACGCGCTCGCCGTCGACGAGGGTCAGACGACGGTCGGGCGCCTGCTCAAGATCGACCTCCGGAGGCGTCGTATCGGGCGGGTCAGTGGGGTCGTACGTGAGCTTCTCGGTGGCCCACTCGCCCGTCTCGCCCGCAAGGTTCGCCGCGCGGGCGCGTATCACGACCTTGCCCTCGGGCGGAGCCATCACGCTCTCGAAGCCCGCGGTGTCGGTCACCGTCCGCAGATCACGCCATGTGTCGTTGCCGACCGGACGATACTGGACGTCGATACGTTCCATTCGCCGCTCGGGGAGCACCCGGACGAACACCTCGCCCGATTCGGGGTTGGCGGCGTCGGGCGCCGCAAGCGCAGTCTGAGGCACCCCCGCGGTCATGACCACGTCCGCGTTGCGGACGGTCGTACGACCGGCGCCGTCGCGGACCTGCAACTGGACGCGCGTAAGTCCGTCGTCGTACGTCAGGTCCGGACTGACGCGACCGTCAGCGGGCGCGCCCTGCCACGCGGTCCACGTGTCGAAGCCGTCACCGTCATCGACGCGAAGTCGGTAATCGATCGCAGTTGTCTCGGTCTTGTCGTCCCACAGGCGCCACACAAGGTCCGTGTCCGAGTCGTTCGTCGGATAGACGACGTCGCCGTCACGCAGCGTCACCGGATCGGGACCGGACACGAGGTCGGCGTGTGGTCGCTGGATGTCCGGGCCGGCCCGCTCTGCGACCGACATTCGAATAGGTGTCGACCCTGCGTCGGCCTGGATACGGACAGGACCGCTCGTCCCGCCTGGACGAACGACCAGGTACATCGTCTCTTCGGGGTCATCAACGACTGCAGTGCCGTCGGGCCCGAGCGAGCGCCCGGTGACCGTCCGCGGATCGTCCGGTCGGTCGGAGACGAGCGCGGTATCCAGTTCGGATGCGTCCGCACCCGTAACCGAGATGCTCACGTCGGCATCAGCCTCGACTGCCTGGCTTGCGTCAACCGCCACCACGACGTAGTCGTTGCCGTGGTCCATCGTGTCGTACACCTCCGCGTTCCCGAAGGCGACCCAGCCGTGCGTCGGCATCGACGTGTCGTACGCGAGTGAGCGCTTCGGCGCACCGTACAGCTGTTTCGTCGTCTCCCTGTAGTCCTCTTTCAACAGGACGCGCAGCGATTCCGTATTCGAGCGGATCAGCTTGTACGACTGTGGGTCCTCCATGCCTGCGGCGTTCCCGACGACGTCCTCGTGGACATCGTTCGTGTACCGGGGCAGCAGCTGATACGTCTCACGGAGGAGCGTCTCGCGCTCTCGGAGCAACGCACGGCGTTCGGCCGTGTCGCCCTCGGCGGTCGCGTTCTTCAGAGCCGCGGAGTTCTCCTCAAGGGCACGGAGGTTCGCTCGGAGTTCATCGTGCGACTGCTCTCCCGGATCAACGTGGATGGCGACTGCCTGCTTTTGAATCGCCGGACCGAGCGACCCGACAAACTCGCTCGAGGATAGCGTGATATCAAGCACCGTTAGCAGCGTGCCAATACCGCTGAACCCGATGGCAGTCTTGAGCACACCGTCGGCGTACGAGACGATTTTCGAGATTACACTGTCCTTCGCCGCCTGCTTCAGATCGATCCGGAGTCTCTCGCGGATCACCGCGGCCGCGTCGTCTGCATCACTCGTCGCCTCGGCGTTCCAGTAGCTGGCGTTGAACGCCTCGTCGTGGTACGTGTCATACGCAGTCGTCGGGAAGGAGGCACTTGGATCCGTTATGAGCGCCGCGTCGACCGGCTGTGCCGTTCCGTCGATTTCGATCACCTCCCCACGGATCACCTCCACGACAGCAAACAACGAGAGTGACTCCGTTCGTGCCTCGTAGACGTATCCATCGCTGGTGTTCGCGACGAACGAGATCCGTGTCGACGTCGTCTCCCACGTGTCGTTCTGCTCGTTATACCGGAGGAGGTCGACGGCCGTCGGCGTCCGCTGTGGCCCGTGTGGAAGCACGAACTGGAACGTCGCGTCGCCTATCGAGTCGTCAGCGGTCTCGGGGTGGGAAACGTTCAGATAGGTGAGCACCGAGGCATTTGTAGGAGCGGTGCGGTTACCCGGTGCGGTCCGATCCGTCGACGAGTTGGTGTTCGATCCGTCGACGGCGTCAACAGTCGTCTCGATTATCGTCTCGTTGGTATAGTTGATCTCAAGCGAGTCGACTCGGATATCGTCTTGGTCGGTGTCGGAGAGCTGACTAAGATCGAGGGTCAGTGACTGGCCGGCTGTCGCCGAACCGGTCAGACGAAGTTCATCCCCAGAGACTCGCGTCTGCGGCGTATCTTCGTCCGCACCTCCACCTGGATCCGTGTCGCCGTCATCCGATCCGCCTTCCCCGACGTCGGCTGACGCGTTCGCGGCGATCGTGATCTCGTCGACAGCCTCGATCGCACTCTCGTTCGACGTGTCAAGTTCGATCGAGACGTTCGCTGTCTCGCCGACCCCGACAGGGACACCCTCTGCGTCGGGACCGTCGAGTCGGTGCTGTGTCCCATTGTACGTCGCATAGAACGCGAGCCCCTCAGCCGGGTCGTCGATCGTGAGAGTCACGTCGTTCGTTCCACGGTTCGTGACTACGAACACGCCATCAACATACGTCGTTGCGTCCGGATTGAGGCCCGACGCGAGTGTCCCAGTTCCGTCGAACCGGAGCTCCAGCGTTCCGTCAGTTTGTGCCGCGTACACACCGTTGGAGCCGTCCGACGGTTCCAACGACAGGAACGCCTCGTCGTCGTCCGCGACCGCCACAGAGACGGAACGTTCCGCGGAGACGCTCGTGAACGCACCGGTTAACGGGATACCCGCCGTGACTACTGCGGCGGCCATCAGGAGGACAGCAATACGCTTCCGCCGCTTCATTCGGAACCACGCAGGCGAACGGATCGACTGCTCATACCGCGGATATCAGTGCCTTATCAGGTAGTATTGGACGTGCTGAAAACCGACAAAGACGATCTGAAGACTCCTCAAGCGTCCCCTGAATCCCGGCGTGAATCCCTCAGAACCGCTTCTTTCGTTTTTCCGGGACGTACCCCGGATCGACCCGGCCCATGACCTCGGCGGCCGAGTCGTGGGTGAACGACGGCGTCTCGGTGAGCGAGAAGGTGTCCGCGCGCGTGCCCGTCTCGTACCGGAGCGCCGCGCCGGCGACGCCGGTCGAGAACGGCGTCAGCGAGTCGCTGTACTCCGCCGAGAGCGCCTCGAGGAAGTCTCCGCGTGTCGCCGCCAGTTCGTCTGCGTACTCCGGTTCAGCTTTGTTGCGCGCGGTCGACGCGAACCGCTCGTCGGTCTCGCCGTGGCGCACGTGCCAGAGGTGGCTCGCGTACCGCCAGCGGAGCCGCGCGGTGTCGCGCAGCGCCAGCGTGAGTGACTCGTCCAGCGATCGCTCGGCGTCCTCGTCGGGCGCGTAGTCGAGGAACAGCAGGTCGCGGTCGATGCGCTTGAGCGCGCCGGTGTCGAGGAGATCCAAACACAACACCCCGTCGCCGTCGCGGACGCGCATCGTCGGGTGGTCACCGCCCGTCTCGACTACGCCGGTCCGGGGGCCGACCGCAAGCCGGTAGGCGGCCTGCAACGCGAACAGGTGGAACCACTCGATCCGACCGCCGGCCGATGCTTCCCCGGAGAGTGGCGGGTCGAACGAGTCGGCGTCAACGACACGCGTCGGCGTCGCGTCCGCGTCGGGCGCGAGCGACGGGTCGTCGCCGTCGGTGTCGCAGTCGGCGGCGTCGTACTCGCGGGTTCGAAGTCCCGCCGCGAGGACGGGCACGATCTCGATCGCCATGGGGACGACCAACAGCGGGCGGACCTGCTTGTGGGTGACGACGTACACGTCGGGCGTCGAAAACGGGACGAGGTTCTCGCCCAACTCCGCGAGGCGGCACTTCATCGTGGGGCCGTTCGAGGTGTCGAACCAGTGAGGCGCCGTGACCGGTCCGTCGAAGTGCGTTCGACGGACGTACTCCCCCATGCGGTCGGCGAAGCCATCTGGGGAGTCGACGCCGACGCGGTACACCTTGTACCACCGCTCGCCGGTCCCCCGACGAGTCTGCTGAAAACACACGAGCGCGTCGGACTCCATTCGATCGTAGGGAGCCTGCCGGGCGGTCATAACGCTTCGGCGCCGAATGTCACGACTGATTCTCACGCAGTGCACACCCGGCGCCACGCGCGTACCGGGAGCGGTTGCGTGGGGTTTTGTGGTTCCACCACGTCGGCATCCGCCATGTACTCCCGACACCACGCAGCGGTCTCTGCGGCCGTCGCCGCCGGGCTGGTTCTCGCGTTGCCGCTCGGCGCGACGCCCGCCGTCGCGGCCGTCGTGTGGGCAGCGCTCACCGCCGCGGGCGTCGCGATCGACCTCGACCACTTTCTGATGGCGCGGCTCGTCCGCGGCGACTGGGCCAACGCACGCCGGGCGATCGCCAACCCCCACGCGGCCGTGCTCGACCAGTCGGAGCTGTTCGACCCGGGCGACCTGTGGCCGCTCCACCGACTCCTCAGCCACGCCGTGCTCGCCCCGATCGGGGTGGCCGGGGCGTGGGTCGGCGGCGACGCGCTCGCTGCTGCCGGCTTCGAAGTGACGGCGACCGCGGCCGCGCTCGCGATGGCGGTCGTCCTGTACGTGCACGTACTCACCGACCTGATCTGGGACGTGTGGCGACACGACCAGTATCACGAGGACGTCCGACGCGTCGCGGCCGACGACGACTCGCCGAGTCCGTGAGCCGGTCGAAGCCCAGAGCCCCCACAAAGCACATCTCGACGGATCCGAGACACGGGAGGTATGGGTCCCACGCGACGCAGATCCCTCCTCGCCGCGCTCGGTGCGTCCGCCGTCGCGGGCTGTCTCGGAGACGGACCGACCGACTCGACGGACGGCTCGGCGACCGATGCGACCGACCCCGATCCGAGCGCCGACTCGGGCGACGATGCCTCCGACGTCGACACCCTCCGTCTCGCTGCGGCCGACGGACTTCCGACCGACCGCCCGATCCGGGTTCACCCGCGTCCGCTCGCTCGGCTCCTCGAAGGCGGCGCCGCGACTGACGGGCTGGTCCGGACAACGGACTCGATTCTCCTGACCGGACGGCCGCCGCTCGTGTCGGGCGAACAGACCGTCTACCTCGCGAGCACCGAGATCGAAGACGGGGCGTACGCGCTCGACATCGACGGCGGGTTGCTGTACGAGTGGCTCCTCGGTGCGACGGCAGTCGAGGACCCGCCGACGGATGCCGAGGTCGTGGCCGTCGACGACCTCGCGGACGATCGCCGAACGCTCGCGGTCGAAGCCATCGAGGGCGGTCGCGCGACCGTCGAGCCGCAGACCCCGCTGGGAACGTGGGCGCGCAGAGCGTTCGTCGGGAGCTACGTCCGGTATCAAGGAACGGTGTACCGGGGGCGCGAGCGTCAACAGACCGACGCCGCGTTCTTCTCGAACGAGGTGTGGTACGTCGCGAGCGTGACGCCGACCGACGACACCGCCACCGACGCACCGACGCTGCACCTCGATCCGCTTCCACAGGAGGCGCGCCGCGTTGTCGACGACCTGCTCGGAGACTGGGCGTCGGCGCTCGACCCCGTCGAGGCGGACGTGTCCGACCTCGACGAGCGATCGAGGCGGGCGCTCGCGGAGACGGACCGGCTCCTCACCCACGTCGCGGCGTTCGAGGTGGCCACCGCCTGAGCTGTGGCCGGTTCGCCGGTCGCGGCGGGCGACGACCGCCGAGTCACGCTCGCGTCCACGCCCGGTAGCGCCACGCCGCAACGCCCCACAGCGCGAGCGTGCCGACGGGATACCCCGTCCGAAGCGGCTGGATCCCGAACCGAACAGCGACGGAGGCGTTCACCGCGCCCGCGAGCACGAGGAGCCCGGCGGTGACGCGCGGGTCCTCGCGGTCGAGGAACGCCAGCGACGCCGACGCGATCGCGAGGACCCAGCAGCCGGTCGCGACGACCCAGGGGAGGACCAGCGGCGACCCAGACAGCGCGAGGTACTCGATCAGCGTCCGCGCGTACAGGACGGGCGTGAACGAGAGGCCGCCCCACGCGAATCGCAAGAACGGAACGCCGCTGTCGGCGAACGTCTGGACGGACCACGGGACGAGCCCGCACGAGAAGACGGCCACCAGCACGCGAACCGGCGTCGCTCGCGGGAGCCGGAGAGCCGTGCCGGCCACGTTACTTTCGAGCCACGATCCGGAGCACGTCCTCGTCCGCGAGCTCGTGCCCCTGTCCGACCTGCTGTTCGTCGTGTTTCGCCGAGGGCCCCGAGACGCGCGCGAACTTGAAGCGCTCGTCGAAGCTGCCCCCGAGCTTCTTGCACGCGTCGCCGACGGTGTCGCCCTCGCGGAGCACGAGCGGCTCCTCGTAGTCGACGCCGCGGCTGGGTTTGTCCATGTAGATGCGGATGAGTCCGAGCGCGTCGAAGATGCGCTCTTTCAGCACGTCGAGGCCCTTCTCCTCCACCGCAGAGATGAAGATCGCGTCGTCGGGCTCGATGTCGTGTTCGCGGAGGTCCTCCTCGACCGTGGGCAGATAGTCCTCCTCGATCAGGTCCGCCTTGTTCACCGAGACGATGGAGGGGAGGTACTCGCGGTTGTCCATCACGCCGTCGATGAGCTCGTCGATCGTGAGGTCGTGGGGGATCGTCACGTCGGCGTTGACGAAGCCGTGGGCGCGCAGGACGTCCTTGATCGTCGTCTCGTCGAGCGAGACGTCGTCGCGCATCGTCACCTGAATGCCGTCCTTGTGCGTTTTGCGGACGGAGATGTTCGGTGGGTCCGTGTCGAGGCGCACCTTGTTCTCGTACAGCTCGTGGCGAAGGCGCTCGTACTGGTCGATCTCGAACACCGAGAGGACGAACACGACGAGGTCGGCCGTCCGAACGACCGACAGCACCTCCTTGCCACCGCCGCGGCCGCCGGCGGCGCCCTCGATCAGCCCCGGAACGTCGAGGATCTGGATGTTCGCCCCGCGGTACTTCAGCATCCCCGGGTTGACGTTCAGCGTGGTGAACTCGTACTCGCCGATCTCGCTGTCGGCGTTGGTGAGCGCGTTGATGAGCGTGGACTTGCCGACGGAGGGGAAGCCGACGAGCGCGACCGTCGCGTCGCCGGTCTTCTCGACGGCGTATCCCTGTCCGCCGCCCGAGGAGGACTGGTTCTCCAGCTTCTCCTTCTTCTGGGCGAGCTTCGACTTCAGCCGACCGATATGGGCCTCTGTGGACTTGTTGTACGGGGTTTCGGCGATCTCCTCGCGGAGTTCCTCGATCTCGTCCTCCAGTCCCATCGCTAGGTGCTCGGCCGTCCGCGCGCCTAAACGCTTCCCTTCGGCGGACAGCCGAAGGCCCGACCCGTCCCTTCGGCGGACACCCCCGAAGCCGCCGGATCGATCGGATTGGGACGACCACCCGAGGGGACCCCTCGGCCCCTCGAAGTGGACTTCGGTACCACTATATCACGGCGGATCTGATCTGGATTCAAGGACGGCATGCCGGACCCCTCCACCCTCCGGGACAGCACGCAGATCGTTCTCCCGCGGCGCGAACTGGACGGGATCCGGTCGTCACTCGAATCGGAGTTCACGGTCTCTGTGTTCACGAACGGCGAGGAGTGCCGGATCATCGGCAGCCCCGTCGAGATCAAGGCGGTGTCGGACTTCCTCGCGCGCCAGGGAATCTCTATCCCCTGAGCGCGGCAGTCGGGGGACGACCGACAGCCTTTGTACGTACAGGCCCGTCGGTGGGACATGGACGAGAATCCGGGGTTGAGCGAGGAGTACCGGATGGCCAGCCCGTGGCCACTGTTCGTTGCGCTCGGGCTCCCGATCGCCGAGATCGGGATCCTGTTCGGCCTGGTACCGCTGGCCGTGGGCGGGCTGCTCCTGTTTTGCGGGTCGATCGCCGGGATCCTCCGCGAGAACGGGTACGTCTCCTCCGCCTGGCGCGGGCTCGCCGTCCTCTCGGCGTTCGTCCTCGCCGGGGGGCTGGCGCTGTGGTACGCCGACTCGGCGACCGCGTCCGACCTGCTGATCCGGGCGTACTCGATGATCGGCACCGGCGTGCTGATGTTGCTCGCCGGCGTCGGCGGCGACCTGTTCGCGCGCGACGCCGAACCCGGGCTGTAGCCCCGGCGTTGGACGCCACGGAACCGGACGCGGACGTGGGTCGAGGGCGCCGAAATGGGCAAGGTATTAGGTCGCGACGGTGTACGTTCCGGGCATGGCAGAGATCTTCGACAGGGACACCCTGCTGGATCTGACGGTCAACGTCATCCCGCTGGGCATCATCCTGTTCTTCGTCGCGGCGTTCGTCCTCATCGACCCGTTCGGCGGACTGGACTTCTACGGGCGCGTGCTTCAGATGGGACTGCTGGCGTTCCCGTTCGTCGCGCTCGCCATACTCACGTACGTCTCGGGGAAGGCGATCGCTGGCGACGAGAAGCGCTCGGAGGTGTTCTTCCAGGGACAGGCGACGATGGAGGGTGCCCAGGGGAGACACGAGGCCGAGGAAGCGATCGAGGCGGAGGCGACGGGCGAGGCCGACTCGGACGCCGAAGGGGACGCTGACGAGGACGACGCCGCTACCGACGCAGACGCCGAGGACGAGGTCGACGCCGATGTGGACACCGACGACGAAGTCGACACGGATACAGACACCGACGAGGAGTAGTCGAATCCGACCTCCGAACGAGCCCAGAATCGACGGCCCACGGGCAGAAGCGACCCGAATCTTTCTTGTGTATTCGCCGCTGAAGCGTTCCCATGGAGACTACCGGCCAACTACTGCTGACGGTGCTCATGGGGGCGTTCCTCCTGGGCGTGGCCGCCTTCCTCGCGCGGGTCGAGGACTGGCGGTCCTACACGCCGCTGGGCGCCGGCGGCGGCACTGTCGGTGAGACCGGGTACGGGCACTCGGAGAAGCCCGCCGGACTCATCCGCTGGTTCACGACAGTCGATCACAAGGACATCGGGCTGCTGTACGGCTTGTACGCCACCATCGCGTTCGTCGTCGGCGGGCTGATGGTGGTGCTGATGCGCGCAGAGCTGACCACCCCCGACACGGCGGTGTTGGGCTCTGCGACGTTCTACAACTCGCTGCTCACCAGCCACGGGATCACGATGCTGTTCCTGTTCGGGACGCCGATCATCGCGGCGTTCGCGAACTACCTCATCCCGCTCATCATCGGCGCGGACGACATGGCGTTCCCGCGGATCAACGCCATCGCGTTCTGGCTGCTGCCGCCCGGTGCGCTGCTCATCTGGGCCGGCTTCTTCCCGATCCCGGACGTCATCCCCGCCCAGACCGCCTGGACGATGTACACGCCGCTGTCGGCGGGCGTCGGGAACGGTAACCAGATGAACGTCGGGGTCGACCTGATGCTGCTCGGCCTCCACCTCACCGGCGTCTCGGCGACGATGGGGGCGATCAACTTCATCGCGACCATCTTCACCGAGCGCGCCGAGGAGGTCACCTGGGCCAACCTCGACATCTTCTCGTGGACGATCCTGACGCAGTCGGGGCTCATCCTGTTCGCGTTCCCGCTGCTGGGCAGCGCGCTGGTGATGCTGCTGCTCGACCGCAACTTCGCGACGACGTTCTTCGCCGTCGACGGGGGCGGTCCCATCCTCTGGCAGCACCTCTTCTGGTTCTTCGGCCATCCCGAAGTGTACATCCTCGTGCTCCCGCCGATGGGGATCGTGAGCTACGTGCTCCCACGCTTCTCCGGCCGGAAGCTGTTCGGCTTCAAGTTCGTCGTCTACTCCACGCTCGCGATCGGCGTGCTCTCGTTCGGCGTGTGGGCCCACCACATGTTCGCGACGGGGATCGACCCGCGCCTGCGCGCCTCGTTCATGGCGGTGTCGTTGGCCATCGCCATACCCTCGGCCGTGAAGACGTTCAACTGGATCACGACGATGTGGAACGGGAAGCTCCGGCTCACCACGCCGATGCTGTTCTGTATCGGGTTCGTGAGCAACTTCATCATCGGCGGCGTGACGGGCGTGTTCCTCGCCTCGATCCCCGTCGACCTCGTGCTTCACGACACATACTACGTCGTCGGCCACTTCCACTACATCGTGATGGGCGCCATCACCTTCGCCGGGATGGCGGGCATCTACTACTGGTTCCCGCTCGTCACCGGGCGGTGGTACCAGCGGCGCCTCGCGAAGGCGCACTTCTGGCTGTGGATGATCGGCACCAACATCACGTTCTTCGCGATGGTGCTGCTCGGCTACGGCGGCATGCCGCGCCGGTACGCGACGTACCTCCCGCAGTTCGCGACCCTGCACCAGATCGCCTCGCTGGGAGCGTTCCTGCTCCTCGTGGGCGGGGTCATCTGGGTGTACAACGTCTTCGTCTCGTGGATGGAGGGGCCGCACGTCGAATCGGGCGACCCGTGGCGCCTCGACGAGACCAACCTCAACACCGCCGAGTGGGACTGGTTCGAGGCGAAGCGCGAGACCTCGCTCGCGGCGACCGACGGCGGTGAGCCCGTCGAGACCGACGGCGGTCAGGAGGCCGCGGCCGACGACGACGACACGGCCGAATAACGCGACGACCCTGCGCGACGGCGGTCGGGGGCGTTTCAGCGATCTTTTGTGTTCGTTTCGGTGAGGTTCTTGATTTCATCGTGAGAAGCGACTCATCCGCCGACCGCGACGGCGGGGCTTTTGGTTGCGCGGCCCCGAGCGGGAGTATGAGCGACAAGGACCTCCTCGGGATCGTGCTCGGCGGCATCGCCCTGCTCATGTTTGCGACGGGCCTGATCCTCGTGTTACAGTGACCGCGGCCCGTGACGACGCGAGCGCGGACGCGAGCGGCCGCGGTCGCGACGGGGGCGACGCCGACCGCGAGCCCGGGCGAGGACGTGACAGGCGATTCAACGGCCCGCGGCTGGTGATCGTCCTCTATCTCGTTCTCACGGCCGTCGGCGGCGTCGCCGGCGTGCTCGTCGCCACGTTCGTCGACGATCTGAGCGCGCCTGCGCTCTATGCGGTGATCCCGCTCCCGGCGACGACGTTGGGGTTCGGCGTGTACGGCGCCGTCACGATCGCGACGGTGCTCGGGATCCCGCTCGCACTCGTGGTGTACGTCTCCCGGCGGATCGACGATCCGAACGCGGTCGACGAGTGAGGCGGAGACCGTCCGCGGGAGCCGGTAGCAACGATCAGCGACGGGCCCGATCCTCGCCGACGGCGAAAGGACTAATCCCCGTCCGGGAGTGGTCCACCGTATGTACCACGTAGTACTCGGCGTCGATGACGACGAAGAGCACGCGCGCGCCGCTGCCAAGGAGATCACGGAGCTGCCGGGCGACGGGAGCGAGACCGAGGTCACGATCGTTCACGTCTTCCAGGACAATCCCAGCGGCGCCTCCGCGACCCAGGTCGCCTCCGTTCGCGAGGCCCAGAAGCTGCTGGAGGAGGCCGGCGTCACCGTCGACGTGACCGAGTCCAGCGGCGACCCCGCGGACGCGATCATCGAGGTGAGCGACGAGACGGACGCGGATCTGATCGTCGTCGGCGGCCGCAAGCGCTCGCCCGCGGGGAAGGCGCTGTTCGGCTCGGTCACCCAGACGGTCATTCTCAACGGCGGCCGCCCGGTGATGGTCACCGGCGTCGTCGACGGCGAATAACGCGGTTCCAGCCCGATTCCGTCACACTCGGCGGGACCGGCGAAGACCTCTACACGTGTAGTCGCACACGCAGCGACTGCTGTGGGATTGGCGATCCCGACCCGCGCGGCGGTCGGCTCAGTGAGTGGCTCGGGTGACGGCCGAGTCGCCGAGATCGGACGTGTGATCCGTCGATGTCAGACGGCCGAACCGCCGACATCGGGACTGTTCAGCCCTCCGGCGCGCGTGCGAGCGTCGGTGTACCCGCCCGCCCACAGGCGCGCGGCCACGACCTGAGCGTAGAAGAACACGAACGCTCCGACGACCGCACCGAGAATCGGGATCCCGTTCAACACGCCGACGAGCACGCCGGCCGCGAGAAAGACCGCGATGGAGAGCGCCCACGCGGTCGCATACTCCCCGCTGAGGACGACCGGTTTGAGGATCCCGACGTCGAACGCCGCGCCGACGCGGCGCTCGTCCGCGAAGGCGACGACCGCGGCCACGGCCACGTATCCGAACACGAGCGAGAGAACGACCGTGAGCAGCGCGCCGACGGCGAGTCCGGCGAGCCCCGCGGCGGTGGCGCTCCTCGTTCCCGTCGCGATGGCGACGATCGAACCGCCGACTGCGATCGCCCCTACGATCCCGGGCACGAGCATGTACACGACCCCGACGACGACCGCCTTCGCGCCGTCGACGACGAGTTCCTCCCAGTCACCGAACGTCGGCGGTCGCGGATCCTCCTCCAGCGTGTGTCGGATGACCCGAACGATGTATCCGTACACTGGAAGCAGCGGGAGCAACAGGAACCCGAACGCGGAGAGGACACCGCCGATGAGTATCGTCTTCACCCAGTCGTCGTGCTCGGTCGGGTACGTGACCGCGTCGCTGATCTGTGACATGGACACAAATGGCACCAACTGGGCTTAGTAAGGCGCACTGTACAGCGAGTACGGGACACAAAACCGTCGTACGGGGTCGATCCGTTCGAGCTGGGCGTTCCGCCGGTGGTGACGTGACAGCGAACGTCAGTCCGGTCGCGACGGCGCTCCGTCGGAGTCGACCGGCCACAAACCGGCCGGCCGGTCAGTCGTCGCCGAAGGCGTCCGCCACCAGGTCGGCGACGGCCGAGGGCGACTGATAGCCGGATTCGGTCCCCACGGGTTCCCCGTCGGCGACGCACACCACCGCCGGCGCGACGTCAACGTCGAACAGCGCCCGGGCGGTCGGCGTCGACTCGCCGTCGACTCCGGCGACAGCAACGTCGTCGGGGATCAGATCGAGCGTCTCCTCGAGTTCCGGTTTCATCGACTCGCACGGGTCACACCGGAGGCGCCAGACGAACACGACCGCGCGGTCGTTGCTCGCGAGGAACGACTCGATCTCGTCGTCGTCGAGCTCGCGCATGTCCTGTGGAACGGGCGTCGCCGGCGCTACGTCGACGACGAGCTGTGCCATCGTCGCGCGTTCGACGGGGTCGGGCACCGGCTCGTCCTCGTCTTCGAAGTGCGCGCGCAACGAGAGGTACGCGACGAACTCCTCGCGGGTGACGCCCTCCTCGTCGATCCGGCTGACGGCCTCCGAGTAGTCGAGCCCGAACGCGTCGGCGACGGCCTCGGTGAACTCCTTGTCGGGGAGGTCGCCGTAGCTCTGATCGTACAGGTCGATGATGTCGTCCAGCGCCGACGAGACGCGCAACGCGCCGTCGTCGTCCTCGCGGATCGCGCCGACCTCGATCAGCCGATCGAGCATCGCCTCTGGGTCGGGCTGATCGACCGGCGGTCCGGAATTGGAGTTGGCGTTCACTGTTAGACACCCAGGTACCGCTCGCGCGTCTCCTCGTCGGCCCGAAGGTCCTCGGACCCGCCGACGAAGACGACCTCGCCCTGGTCGATCACGTACGCTCGGTCGGCGATGTTCATCGCGGCGACGGCGTTCTGCTCGACGAGCAGGATCGTGGTGCCCGTCTCGGCGATTCGCTCGATGGCGTCCTCGACCGTGTCGATGATCTGCGGGGCGAGCCCCTCGTAGGGTTCGTCCAGCATCAGCAGGTCCGTGTCCTGTTTGAGCGCGCGAGCGATCGCGAGCATCTGCTGCTCGCCGCCCGAGAGCGTCCCCGCCTTCTGTGAGTGACGCTCCTCCAGGCGTGGAAACACCTCGTACACCTCCTCGGTGCTCATTCCTTCGTTGTCCATCGAGACGGCGCGACCGACGACGTTCGACCAGTTGCGTGCGACGTCCGAGAGGTGGAGGTTCTCCTCGACCGAGAGGTTCGGGAAGACCCGACGCTCCTCGGGAACCAGCGAGATCCCGAGCGAGGAGATGTCCTCCGTCGAATAGTCGGTGATGGCCGTCCCCTTGAACGAGACCGTGCCATCACGCACGTCCGGCGGTCGCGCGCCCGCGATGGAACGTAGCGTCGTCGACTTCCCGGCGCCGTTGCGTCCGAGCAGCGCGCACACCTCGCCTTCCTCGACGTGCATCGAGAGATCGCGGAGGATGTGGCTCTGCCCGTAGTAGGCATCCACGTCCTCGACCGAGAGGAGGTGGTCTCCTTCGGCGGCCGCCGCGGTCGCCCGAGCGGCGTGAGAATCGGTGTCGCCGCCGGCATCGCCCTCAACGGCCGCGGCGTCGCCGGTCGCGTCCGCGGCGGGCTCGGAGGCGTCGGAGCTCACAGCTCCACCCCACCGAGGTACGCTTCCTGCACCTGTTCGCTCTGTTGAACTTCCTCGGGCGTGCCGTCGGCGATGACCTGCCCGCGGTTCAACACGAGGATCCGGTCGGCGATTTGGAAGATGATCTCCATGTCGTGTTCCACGATGAGTATCGTGAGACCGAGGTCCTCCTGGAGTTCCTCCACGAGGTCCACGGTGGCGGCAGTCTCGTCCGGCGACATGCCGGCGGTCGGTTCGTCCATCAACAGCAGGTCGGGCTCGGACGCGAGCGCGATCGCGATCTCCAGACGGCGCTTGTCACCGTAGGGGAGGCTCCCGGCCTCCATCTCCGCGCTCTCGAGGAGATCGACCGAGTCGAGCATCCGGTCGGTGATGTCGTGGACCGCGTCGAACCCGGCGAGTCGCTTCAAGAAGTCGACGCTGAACGAGCCGTTTTCGGCCGCCAGCGCCGCGATCTCGACGTTCTCCCGGACGGTCATGTTGGGGAAGATCGACGCCGTCTGGAATGATTTTGAAATCCCCGCCTGTACCGTCTCGTGAGGTTCGAGGTTCGTGATGTCCTCGCCGTCGAACTCCACGGTGCCGGCAGTGGGTTCGAGCGCTCCGGTGATGCAGTTGATGAGCGTCGATTTCCCGGCGCCGTTCGGTCCGATGACCGCGCGTGTCTCGCCAGAGTCGACCTCGAAGCTCACCTCGTCAACGGCGACGAGGCCGCCGAACTGCTTGGTGAGTCCGTCGGTGCGCAGGAGGCTCATTCGCTCTCACCTCCGTCAGTCGCGGCCGGCTGGTTGCCGTCGCCGCCACCGCCGGTGATCCGTGCGCCCAGGTCGGAGAACGCCCCGTAGATACCGCGGGGGAACACCCACACGATGAACACGAACACCGCGCCGAGCACGAACCGCCACAGCGAGCCGATCGAACCGATCATCGGCAGGCTGACCCCGGAGACGACGTTCGCGACGTACTCGAACACGAGCGCGCCGAACACCGGACCGACGAGGCTGCCGGTGCCGCCGAGGACGGTCATGATGACGAAGTCGCCCGACTGGATCCAGTACAGCCCCGTCGTCGGGTGGATGTACTGCTCGTGGATGACGAACATCGCGCCGCCGACGCCCGCGAACACCGCGGAGATGACGAACGCCATCAGCTTGTAGCGGAACACGTTCAGTCCGACGAACTCCACGCGCTCCTCGTTCTCGCCGAGCGCCTCGAAGATGAGGCCGTACGGCGAGTTGATGATCCGGTTGCCGACCCAGACGGCGATGAGCATCATGACCCCCGCGAACGCGTACATCACCGTGTACGAGTCGAACACGGGTACCAGCTGGGTGTCCAGCGGGACCGCCCCGACGAACAGCCCGTGCGCTTCGATCCCCGAGAAGCCGTTGTCGCCGTTCGTGAGCCACGAACCGGGACCGAGGGCCCAGAAGTACAACGCCTGGCCGAACGTCAGTGTCAGGACCGCGAAGTACACGCCAGAGCGACGGATCGAGACGAACCCGATCGGCCACGCCAGAAGCGTCGCCACGATCGTCCCGACGATCACCATGAGGATCGGACTCGGAACGACCTGGCTGAACAGCGCCGCCGAGTACGCCGCCGAGCCGAAGAACGCGGCGTGTCCGAACGACAGCAGTCCGGTGTATCCCAACAGGAGATTGAACCCGATGACGATGATACCGTAGATGAGTACCAGCGACGGGAGCCCGGCGTACCCACCGATGGAGATGCCGATCACGTCCCCGACTGCGCCGAGCACGTCGACAAGCAGGAACGGGAAGACGACCAGCGCTGCGGCCGAGGCGATGACGACGAAGTCGTCGCGCTCGCGCAGCCTCGCGATCCCGGAGCCGCCCGAGGCGGCCTCCTCCGTGTCGGCGACGGCGCCGCCGTCGGTCGCGATCTCCTCGTCGTTCATTCGCCCACCTCCGCGGTGCCGAACAGCCCCTGCGGACGGAAGATGAGCATGAGCGCGACGAAGAGGTAGAGGACGATCTGCGCCCACTGGCTGTACGTCTGGGTCATCGCCGAGACGATGACGCCGAGAACCAGCCCGCCCGCGATGGCGCCCCGGACGGAGCCGGCGCCGCCGACGACGATAGTGAGGAACGCCGGGATCAGCGCCTGATCCATGCCGATTTGGGGACTGAGCGTTTGGATCGACGCACCGATGAGGCCCGCGAACGCCGCGAGCGCCGCGCCGAGCGCGAACACCAGACTGTACGACCGGTTGATCTTGATCCCGAGCAGGCGAACCATCTCGGAGTCACGCGTCCCCGCCTGCACTACGAGCCCGAAGTCGGTGCGCTCGATGGCGAGGTACGTCAGCCCGATGACGAGGAAGGCGATGCCGATGATGATGAGCCGCCACGAGGGGAATAGCCCGACGAGCGGCAGGCTGATCGGCTGAGAGACGTTGACGCCGAAGATTGTCGAGGGGGCTATCGACTGGAACGTATTCCCGCCGATGACGTTTTTGATTGTCTCCTCGACGATCAGCGCGAGGCCGAACGTCACGAGCAGTTGGTCCGTCTCGGGCCGGTCGTAGAACGGTTCGGCGACGAATCGCTCCATGAGGAGTCCGACGCCGAACCCGAAGGCCGGAACGATGACGAGCGCGGCGAGGAAGCCGCCCTCGAAGCCCATCGTGGTGATTCCGAGACTGTACAACAGCCCATTCGAGAGGGCGGTCTCCTGAAACACGATCAGTCCCGTGTACGCGCCGACGAGATAGAGCGCCCCGTGCGCGAGGTTCAGGAACTCCATCGTCCCCAGGATGATGGTGAGGCCGATACCCAACAGCGCGTAGATGGCGCCCTGCTGAAGGCCGTTGAGGAGTATTGATGCGATCTCGGACTGTAAGAGCAACATTATCGTTCGTGTAGGTGCGGTGTGGTCCGCTTGGTAGTAGTTGTCGGTGTTGACATTCGTTGACGTGGTTCAGTTGATCGGATAAGAACGTGCCGGTGCTGGACGGGGAGGACCTAGCCGGTGCTCACTCGTCGCCGTACTCGCCCAGCTCACACTCCGCGGCCGGGCCGGCGTCGCACGCGTATCCCAGGTCGTCCTGAGAGGTCTGGCTGACGATGTTGAGCAGCTTGTCCTCCGTCTGCTCCTCCTCGCTCGCCCCCTGCATGACGAGCACGTCACGCTGGGCCTGGTGGTCGCAGCCGCGCATGCTCTCGCTGCCGAGGCCGGCGCCGCTGTACTCGTGGCCCTCCAGCTCTCGGATGACCTCCGGCGGGTAGAACGTCTCCGCCCGTTCGGCGGCCGCGGCGTACTGGAGCGTCTGCGTGTACGCGATCCGGGCGCCGTAACTGGGCGCGCGGTCGTGCTCTGCACGGTACACCTCGACGAACGACTGAGACGCGTCGTCCTCGAGCTGCCAGTTCCAGTCGGCCGTCCCGAAGATGCCGTCGATGGAGCCACTTGCCGCCTCGGCCATGAGCCGATTGTACAGCGGGACGACGATCTCCATGTCCTGATCGAGGCCGGCCTCGATCGCCTGCGGGAGCGAGTTCGCCGCGTCCAGCCCGTAGTGGTTGAGCACGAGCACGTCCGCCTCGTCGCGGGGCACGTCCGAGAGGTACGACGAGTAGTCGGAGGTCCCCAGCGGCGTCGGCACCGATTCGATCTGGCTCCAGTTTGCGACATCGGTGAAGAACTGCTCCATCGAGGCCTGCTGGGTCTGGCCCCACGAGTAGTCGGCGTACAGCTGGTAGAAGTTCAGGTCTTCCCCGTACTCCTCGGCGAGAACGGGCGCGAGCGCCTGGCCCGTCATGTACGCGTTGAACATCTCCCGGAACGAGTAACGGACGCACTCGCTACCGGTCGTGTCGTTCGAGTGGGTGATGCAACACTGGAACAGAACCTTCTCCTCTTGACACAGCCCCTGGACCGCGATGGCGACACCGGAGGACGACCCGCCGGTGACCATGATCGCGTTGTCGCGGTTGATCATCCGCTGTGCGGACTGTCGAGCGGTGTCCGGGTCCGTCGCGGTGTCACCTTCGACGGACGTGACGGTCTTTCCGAGGACGCCGTCCCCGGAGAGGCCGTCCCAGTTGTCGACCCAGCCACCGCCGTTGTTCAGGTGCTCGACCGCGAGGTTGTAGCCACGCAGTTCGTCGGCACCCTCCTGCGAGTACGACCCCGACTGCGGAACGTTGAAGCCGAAGACGACCTCGTCGCCCTCGACCGGGTAGTTCCCGAGTGCGGGGTACTCCGAATCGCCGCCGCCGCCGGCACAGCCGGCGAGTCCGGTGAGTCCTGCGGCGCCGGCTGCGCCTGATGCTTTGAGCACGTCACGTCTACTGAGTGCGGTGGTTTCCCGTGCCATGCCACTACCGGTGGAAGCAACCTTAATGAACGTTCCGCCCATATCCCCTTAAATGATGTTAATATTGGTAATATGGACTGCCGACCTTCACCATGATAATTGTTATCACACGTAGGATGTTTCAGTCGGTCGATCAAGCAAAAAACACGGTCCCGGTTGCCGCCCGGTTCCCGCCGAGAGGAAGGGTTACGCGAGTTCGTTCGCGACGTCCGAGAGGGAGGTCACCTCGAGAGAGGGGTCGACGCCGATCTCCTCGAACGGGTCGTTCGCCCGGTTCACCCACGCGGTCTCCATCCCCGCACTCCCGGCGCCTGCGACGTCCCACGCGTTCCCCGAAACCAGCCGACAGCTGTCGATCGGCGTGTCAGTTCGGGCGGCCGCGTTCTCGTACACTCCGGGGTTCGGCTTGAACGTCGACACCTCGTCGGCGCTGATCACGTCATCGAGGTGCGGGGCGAGCCCGGCGTTGTCGGCGAGGGTCTCCAGCATCTCGGGATTGCCGTTCGACAGCACCGTCACGGTGTGGCCGGCTTCCGACAGCCGGGTGAGGGTCTCGATCGCGTCCGGATACGGGTCGAGGTGTTCGTAGGAGGCGAGGATGCGCTCGCGGGTCGCTTCGCCCGCGTCGACGCCCCACTGGCTGAGCGCGTACGCGAGCGCGTCGGCGGTCACCTCCCAGAACGGCTGGTACTCCTCCATCAGCGCCGACTGGTAGGAGTACTGGAGCTGCTTGGCCCGCCAGGTCGCGTCCAGTTGGGACACGAGCGCCTCGGGCGCATCGAGTTCGTCCGCGAGCGTGTCGGTCACGCTCCCCGTGTCACACAGCGTCCCGTACATGTCGAAACAGAGCGTCTCGGCCATACGCCACCGATCCTCATCGTGCGTCATAGTAGCACGGGAGGCGGCGGTTCGTGACGGTGCCGCGTTTGATCGCCGCGACCGGCTGAGAGACGAAGGGACTCGCGTCGACGGGGCAGTACGCCCCCACGTGATTAAGTGGCCTACCGTGATACACACTCACATGGACCTCAGAGACGCGACGACCGAGGACGTTGACGGAATCCGCGAGACCGCCCGTGCGTCGCTGTCGACCTCCTACGGGCACGCGCTCTCGGCGGATCTCATCGACGACGCCGTCGAGTCGTGGTACGATGCCGAGGCGGTCGCTGACTCGCTCACCGGCGAGGACGCGGTGTTCGTCGTCGCCGTCGACGACGGTGCCGTCGTCGGCTTCGTACAGAGCCGGTTCGTCGAGCGTCGCGAGCCGGTCGGCGAACTGGACTGGCTCCACGTCCACCCGGACCACCGCGGGGAGGGGATCGGCGACGACCTGCTGCGCCGAGCGGAGACGGAGCTACTGGAGTTGGGTGCCGAGCGCCTCGAAGGGCGCGTGCTCGCCGCCAACGAGTCGGGCGGCGAGTTCTACGAGCGCGAGGGGTTCTCCGAGATCGGCGAGCGGACCGTAGAGATCGGCAGCGAGGAGTTCCTCGAGCGCGTGTTCGCACGTTTTCCCAGCGGCGACGGCGAGCAGGTGCTCACAGAGGCGCGCGTCACCGACGACGACGGGCAGGTGTACGTCGCCTACGACGAGGCCGAGCGCGCGTCGGTCGCCCCCTTCTACGCGACGTACGCCGACCGCGAGCGCACCGATCGCGTGGGCTACGTCTGCGGCAACTGCGGCGGCTTCGCGGTGAACGTCGACACCATGGACCGCGTGCAGTGCAGCGAGTGCGGCAACAAGCGGAAAGCGAGCCGCTGGGACGCGGGATGGTGACGGCGGACGCCACGCGAGCGATCGAGTCTCCGACTCCGAACGGGCACCGACAGTCTCACGCGCGATACTTCGAGGGCGGTAGTTAAGTCGCGGCGGCGGCCTCGGGCACACATGGACGGACGCGTGCTCGCCGTCGTCGGCGCGAAGGGGGGCGTCGGCAAGACGACGACGAGCCTCAACCTCGCGGCCGCGCTCGCGGAGGACGGCCGTGCCGTCGCGGTCGTCGAGGCGGATCTGGCGATGGCGAACGCCGTCGACTTCCTCGACATCCGCGTCAACGGTGGCCGGACCCTCCACGACGTACTCGCCGGCGGGGCCGGCGTCTCCGACGCCACCTACCCCGCGCCGGGCGGCTTCGACGTCGTTCCCAGCGGCGTGACCCTCGACGGCTTCGTCGACTCCGACCTCGACCGGTTCCCGGCCGCGATGGACGCGCTGAAAGCCCGCTACGACGCCGTGCTCGTCGACACCGCCGCCGGCGTCAGCAGCGAAACGGTGGTACCCATGTCGGGGGCTGACGCCTCGGTGCTCGTGTCGACGCCGCGGGTCGCCTCAATCCGCGACGCCGACAAGACGATCACCGTCGCCGAGCGCGCCGACGCCCCCGTCGGCGGCGTCGTGCTCACGAAGTCCGGGACGGGCCGGTCGCCCCCGGCAGACCGCATCGCGGACTTCCTCGACACCGAACTGCTGGGACACGTCCCCCACGACGAGACGATCCCGAAGGCGCAAGACGCCGGCCAGCCGGCGATCTCGTACCGCCCGCACAGCGCGGCCGCAGACGCGTATCGCGAGGTCGCCGCCGCGCTTCGCAAGCGCCCCGACATGCTCGGGATGACGGTGACGACGAACGCCGGCGGCTTCCGCTTCGGCGACGGCGACGACGGCGCCGTCGCGGACGGCGGCAGCGGGGACGGCCCCGCGCCCGGCGCCGCCACCGACGACGGCTTCACGAACCCGTTCGGCAGGGACGAGACCGCGGATCGACCGGAACGCCTACCCACCAGCGCCACGCTCGCGACCACGTGAACGAGGAAACCCTCGCGGTCGTCGAGCGCTGGGCCGACTGCGCGGTCGCGGAGGCAGCGCGGCTCGACGGCGGCGAGGTCGGGACGGTCCACCGCCTCGACCTCGCGGACGGTCGCCGGGTCGCCGCCAAGACCGGCCCGACCGATCCGGGCGTCGAGGCGGCGATGCTGCGCCACCTCGACGAACGGGGCGGCCTCCGCGTACCGGCGGTTTTCCACGCCGGCGACGGCGTGCTGGTGCTCGAGTACGTTCGGAACGACGGCGCCGCGACCATCACGCCGGCGGTCGAACGCGACCTCGCCGGACGCCTCGCCGCGCTCCACGCGACGGCCCCCGACGCCGACGCGTTCGGCTTCCCGTTCGATACCCTCACCGGCCCGTACACGCAGCCGAACCCGTGGACCGAGTCGTGGCCGACGTTCTTCGGCGAGCGTCGACTCGAGCACGCGGCGACGCGAGCACACGAGGAGGACGTCCTGCCGGCGACGGACCGCGAGCGGATCGAGTCGCTCGTCGCTGATCTCCCAACACTGCTGGGCCACGACCCGAGCCCGTCGCTGATTCACGGGGACGTGTGGGCCGGAAACGTCCTCGTTGACGGCGACCGGGTGGCGGCGCTACTCGACCCCGCCTGTTACTACGCCGACCCGGAGGTCGAGTTGGCGTACGTCGAGTGGACCGGGACCGGCGGCGACGCGTTCCTCGAACGCTACCGGGAGGTCGCCGGGGTCGCCGACGGCTACCGCGAGCGCGAGCCCGCGTACCGGCTGTACCCGCTGCTCACGCATCTCCGGTACTTCGGCGACGAGTACCTCGGCGAGGTTCGGGCGACGCTGTCGGATCTCGGGTACTGAGTGTCGGCGACGAAAAGACGGGGTGCGGTGGTCGGCGGTCCGTGATTGACCGGTGTTCGATCGGTCGTCGGTCGGTGCGGCGGCGATCACCGGGAGGCGGGCTATCCTTCGCCGACCATCCGGTCTTCCTCCTCCCACTCCTCCTGGCGGAGTTCGTACTTCTGGACCTTCCCGGTCGAGGTCTTCGGGAGCCGCTTCACGAACTCGATCCGGGTGGGCGCCTTGTAGTGGGCCATGTTGTCGCGGGCGTACTGGATCAGGTCGTCGGCGGTGACGCCGGGGTCGTCTGGGTCGCCGCTGGTCGGCACGACGTACGCCTTCGGCGTCTCGCCCCAGTCGTCGTGCGGCGAGGGGATGACCGCCACGTCGTCGACCATGTCGTGGCTGAAGAGGGTGTCCTCGACCTCGATGGAGGAGATGTTCTCCCCGCCTGAGATGATGATGTCCTTCTTGCGGTCCTGGATCGAGATCATCCCGTTGTCGTCGACGACCGCGAGGTCGCCCATGTGGTAGTAGCCCTCGACGCGGTCGGTGAAGGCCTCCTCGGTCGCCTCGGGCTTGTTCCAGTAGCGGTCCATCACCTGGTTGCCGCGGACGACGACCTCGCCGATCGTCTCGCCGTCTTCGGCCACGTCGTTGCCGTCGTCGTCGACGACGCGGATCTCCGTGCCGAGGTACCCGATCCCCTGCGTCTTCTTCACCGCGAAGCGATCGTCGGAGTCGTCGTCGAAGTAGCGGCGAGCGTCGGAGGTCGTGATGAGCGGGCCGGTCTCGGTGGCGCCGTACACGTGCTTGAGGTACCAGCCGAACTCGTCTTCCACCGTCCGGATCGTCGCCTCCGGCGGCGCCGCCCCCGCGGTCGCGACGCGCACGTCCTGACCGGCGTCGGGCTCGCCGCCGTGCTCGTCGAGGTGGTCGCCCAGCATCTTCAGCACCGTCGGCGCCGCACAGAAGTACGTCACGTCCTCGCTCCGGAGCTTGTCAAAGACGTACTCCGCGTCGACGCCGCGGGTGCAGACGTGCCGAGCGCCCATGCCCGTGATCGCGTAGATGTGCCCCCAGCCGTTCACGTGGAACATGGGCAGCGTCCAGAGGTAGGTGTCGTCGTCGCGGATCTCCTGGTGGATCGAGATGATGTACGCGTGCAGCGTCTCCGTCCGGTGAGTGCGACAGACGCCTTTCGGGTCCCCGGTGGTGCCCGACGTGTAGTTGATCGTGACCACGTCGTCCTCGGACAGTTCCGGGCGATCGTAGTCGGTGGACTCGGCGATCGCGTCGTCGAACTCCTCCCAGTCGCCCTCAACGGCGTCGGCGTCGTTCGTGATGAACGTCTCCGTCGGGACGTCGTCGCGGATCGCCTCGATCTTGTCTGCGTAGGCGTAGTCGGCGTAAATGGCCTTCACGTCCGCGTCGTTGAGGATGTACTCGAAGTCCGATTCAACGAGGCGGTAGTTCAGCGGCGTGTGGACCGCGCCGGCCTGGAAGCTCCCGTAGGCGGCCGCCAGGTGGTAGTGCGTGTTCGGGTCCAGCACCGCCACGCGGTCGCCCTGCTCGATGCCGCGCGATTGCAGCGCCGCCGCGAAGCCGTCGGCGCGCTCGCCCAACTCGTCGTACGTGAATCGCTCACCGTCGACCCCGAGGACCGCCTCGTGGTCCCCGTAGTTACGGCGAGCCCGATCGAGGAAATCGGTCACCAGCAGCGGTTTTTCCATAGACAACGGACGTTCAGGCACGTTCGTGATAATCGTTGCGGGCGCGGTGACAACTGACACAGTCTGTTCCTCCACCGATCCGTCGTCTCCGCTCGGTGCCCTGTGGATCGCGTCCCGCCTGAATCGAGTGGTCTTCGCGCACACAGGGAGCCACCACCGACGGGCAGTACGTGGCCCCGCGGCTGGCGGACGGAGTGTCAAAAATCTGCGAGTCGAGTCGGTGTCGCGATCCGGGGCGCTCAGTCGCCCTGGACGACCTGTCGGATGTCCTCGACGATCTCGGGGTTGCGGAGCGTCGAGGTGTTGCCGAGCTCGTCGCCGTTGGCGATGTCCTCCAGCAGGCGGCGCATGATCTTCCCGGAGCGCGTCTTCGGGAGCTCCGGCGTGAAGATCACCTGCTCGGGGCGGGCGATCGGCCCGATGGCGTCCTCGACCGCCTCGACGATTTCGGCGCGGAACGCCTCGGACTCCTCCTGGCCGTCTTCGACGATGACGTACGCGTAGACGGCCTCGCCTTTCACCGGGTGGTCGCCGCCGACGACGGCGGCCTCGGCGACGCCCTCGACGCCGACGATCGCCGACTCGATCTCCATCGTGCCGAGGCGGTGGCCGGAGACGTTGAGCACGTCGTCGACGCGGCCGAGCACGGTGATGTAGCCGTCCTCGTCGATCTTCGCGCCGTCCTCGGGGAAGTACACCCAGTCGTCGGAGTCGTCGGAATCGGTGTCGGAATACTCCGCCCAGTACTCGTCGATGAAGCGCTCGTCGTTCTTGTACAGCGTCCGGAGCATCCCGGGCCACGGCTTGTTCACCGTGAGGTAGCCCGCGCGACCGGGTTCGACCTCCTCGCCGTCGGTGTCGACGATCTGCACGTCGAGGCCCGGGAGCGGCGGCCCCGCGGAGCCGGGCTTCATGTCCTTCACGCCCGGCAGCGTCGTGACCATCATGCCGCCCGTCTCGGTCTGCCACCACGTGTCGACGATCGGGCACTCCTCGTTCCCGATATGCTTGTAGTACCACTTCCACGCGCGGGGATTGATCGGCTCGCCGACCGTCCCGAGCAGCCGGAGGCTGGAGAGGTCGTGCTCGTCCGGATACTGCGAGCCCCACTTCATGAACGCGCGGATGGCGGTGGGCGCGGTGTACAGCTGGGTCGCTTCGTAGTCCTCGACGATCTCCCACAGTCGGTCGCGGTCGGGGTGGTCGGGCGTCCCCTCGTACATCATCGTCGTCGTGCCGAGCGCGAGCGGGCCGTAGACGATGTAGCTGTGACCGGTGATCCAGCCGATGTCGGCCGAGCAGAAGTACGTGTCCTCGGGCTTGATGTCCAGTACCGCTTGCGAGGTCCACGCGGTCCACGAGAGGTAGCCGCCGGTGGTGTGTTTCACTCCCTTCGGCTGGCCCGTGGTGCCGGAGGTGTACATGAGGAACAACATGTCCTCGGCGTCGCGGTCGACCGGTTCCACCTCGGCGCCCTCGTTGGCGGCCATGAGGTCGCCCCAGTCGTGCTGGTCGTCCGCGAGGTCGTGGCCGAAGTCGTCGCCGTTGGGACCGAGGCGGTCGACCACGACCGTGTCGGTGTCGTGTTCGACGCCCGAGAGGCCCTCGTTGGCCTTGTCGAGGTGGTCGAGGGGATCGCCGCGGCGGTAGTAGCCGTCGCAGGTGACGAGGTACTCGGAGTCGGCCGAGTTCATCCGGGTCGCCAGCGCGTCCGCCGAGAAGCCGGCGAACACCACGGAGTGGGGCGCGCCGATGCGCGCGCACGCCAGCATGGCGATCGGCAGCTCCGGGATCATCGGCATGTACATCGTCACGACGTCGTCCTCGCCGACGCCCAGGTCCCGCAGCGCCGCGGCCGCCTCGTTCACCTTTTCGTGGAGATCGTTGTACGTCAGCGTGACGTTGTCCTCGTCGACGGGCTCGCCGACCCACTCGATGGCGGCCTCGTCGCCGCGCTCGTCGAGGTGCCGGTCGATGCAGTTCGCCGAGGCGTTGATCGTGCCGTCGGTGAACCACTCGTAGAACGGCGGGTTCGAATCGTCGAGCACCTGATCGTACGGCTCCTCCCAGTCGAGCAGGTCGGCCGCGGCCTGCCAGCACTCCGGCCAGTTCTCGTCGAACTCCTCGTAGATCGCGTCGTCCGAGACGTTCGCCTGCCCGACGAACGAGTCGGACGGCTCGAACACCTCCTGTTCTTCGAGCCGGGCCTCAAGTTCCACGTCATCGTCTGACATAGTCACGCGATACGTCGGAATCGACCGTGATAAAACTGCCTCACTCCGTCAACATCCACGTGTCGTCGGTCGGTTTGACGGGTGGGATCCAGACTGGTTCGTCGGGCGACCCACGCGGAGAGCGCGCCGCCGGTATCCTGGCACGTTGAAACGACGGCCGAAAGCGACGCGCGCGGACCGAGTTCGTCGGAAGCGACAGACGCAACGGTGGCTTGTCAGTCCCAAGTGACCCACGCGAGAAACGCGAGCGCGACGAGTTCAAGCAGGCGGAGCCCACCGACGGCGAGGTGTGCGATAGGCGCCTGGGCGGCGATCCACTGGCTCAGTTCAGGGTGGAAGTAGAAGATGTAGACCGCGAGGGCGTTCTCCGCGAGTAAGATGAGGCCGAACGCGGCGAGCCCGAGGGTGTGCTTCGACCGGAACTTCGCGTAGTTGCGGCCCCACACGTAGCTCAGCCCGAGGAGGAGGACGACGTTGAGGGCGGCAGCGGCCCAGATCACCTGCAACCAGACGCTCATCTGCTCTCCCTCCAGTAACGGGCTGGCGCGTTTATACTCTTTCCAAAATTCGACCCCAATGCGTATCCGGTCATTCCACTTGCTCCATGATCTGTTCGACGGTCTCCCAGTGCTGGCGGGCGCGGTCGGTCGGGAGGTACACCGCGCCGTAGTCACCGCCCTGCTTGCGTAGCACGTCGTTGTCGCACAGCACGTCGAGGTGGTGCCGCACGGTGGTGTAGTCGAGTTCCAGCGCCTCCGCGAGCTTGTTGGCGTTCCGCGGCCGCTCATCGAGGGTCCGCAGGATCCGGACTCGGTTCTCACCTCCCCGAGTCCCGGTCAACACGTACCACAGAACGCCGTCCATCGTTCATTCATCACGTCGACTACCGAAGTAAGTCCACCGAACCGTGCGGGTGCGGTTTCGACGTCCGCCCGGGGTCGCGGCAACCGCGCGTGGGCGAGAGACCGCGACGACGTCGTCTACGACGCGAGCCCGATCGTCTCGCGGTAGGCCCCGTAGTGCGTCTCGAACACGTCCATGATCTCGCCCATCGTGGCGTACGTCTTCACCGCGTCGACGACGGACGGCATCACGTTCTCGTCGTTCTCGATGGCCGCATCGAGCGACGCAAGCGCCTCCTCGACGGCGCCGTCGTCGCGCTCCTCCTTCACCTCGGCGAGCCGCGCCAGCTGTCGGTCCTGCACCTCCTCGTCGACGTGGAGCAGGTCGGGCTCGGGGTCGTCTTCGACGGTGTACTTGTTCACGCCGACGACGACCTCCTCGCCGTCATCCACGCGTTCTTGGTACTCGTAGCTCGCCTCCTGGATCTCGCGGTGGAAGTAGCCCTGCTCGATCCCCTCGAGGACGCCGTCTCGCACCGAGCCGTCGCCCATCTCCTTCAGCTCCTCCAAGTACGCCATCGTCTTCTCTTCGACCTCGTCGGTGAGGCTCTCGACCATGAACGAACCTGCGAGCGGATCTACGGAGTCTGCCGCCCCAGACTCATCGGCGATGATCTGCTGGGTCCGCAGCGCCACGCGGACCGCCTGCTCGGAGGGCAACGCGAGCGCCTCGTCGAAGGAGTTCGTGTGGAGGCTCTGCGTCCCGCCCAGGACACCCGCGAGCGCCTGAATCGTCACGCGGACAATGTTGTTCAGCGGCTGCTGAGCGGTGAGCGACTGCCCCGCGGTCTGCGTGTGGAACTTCAACCGCTTCGAGGCCTCGTCCTCGGCGCCGTACCACTCGTCCATGATCCGGGCGTAGATGCGCCTGCCGGCGCGGAACTTGGCGACCTCCTCGAAGATGGAGTTGTGGGAGTTGAAGAAGAAGGACAACTGCGGCGCCACGTCGTCCACGTCGAGCCCGCGCTCGGCGGCGTCCTCGACGTACGCGAAGCCGTCGGCGAGCGTGAACGCCAGCTCCTGTATCGCCGTCGAGCCCGCCTCGCGGATGTGGTACCCCGACACCGAGATGGGGTAGATGCCGGGCGTCTCGTCGATCGCGAACTCGACGGTGTCGGTGACGAGATCGAGAGAGGGCTCGGGGGGGATCACCCACTCTTTCTGCGCGATGAACTCCTTGAGCATGTCGTTCTGGAAGGTGCCGCGAAGTTCCTCACGCGGGACCCCCTTCTCGTCGGCGAGCGCCACGTACATCGCGAAGATCACCGGCGCGCTGGGGTTGATCGTGAACGAGGTCGACACCTCGCCGATGTCGATGCCGTCGAAGAGGATCTCCATGTCGCGGAGGGTGTCGACGGCGACGCCTTCCTTGCCGACTTCCCCGTCGGAAAGGGGGTCGTCGGAGTCCTTACCCATCAGGCTGGGCATGTCGAACGCCGTCGAGAGGCCGGTCTGACCGTTCTCGATGAGGTAGTGGAACCGCTCGTTCGTCTCCTCGGCGGTGCCGAAGCCGGCGAACTGACGCATCGTCCACGTCTGTCCGCGGTACATCGTCGGGTACGGTCCGCGCGTGTACGGCTCCTCGCCGGGGAAGCCGATGTCCTCCTCGAAGTCGATATCGGCGACATCCTCGGGCGTGTACAGGTCGTCGATCTCGAGGTTCGAGACGGTCGCGAATCGCTCGTTGCGCTCGCCATGTGCGTCCAGAACGGGGTCACGGGTCTCCTCCTCCCACTCCTCGCGGGACGCTCGTATCTCCGCGAGGTCTTCGTCGTCGTACATGCTCGCAACAACTGCCGGAAGGACCATTAACGATTCGGATGGCGGGGATCTTCGCGAATCAGGCGTGGACTGGTCGGCACCGGGCGAAACACGAAACACCACGGCGCCCCAAACGTCGCTGACTGACTGTGCAGGAGTACCAGCGCAAACAGCTCCTCGAACGCGTCAACAAGGAGAGCGCGACCATCGGCGCGGACATCCCCGACCGCATCGACGTGCAGGGCGAGGAGATTGACCTGCGGACGTTCGTCTTCGAGATCAAACGCCGGGAAACCGTCCCCGAGGGCGAGCGCGAGCGCGTCGAGCAGGCGAAGCGGAACCTCCGCCGCGAGCGCCTCGAACGCCTCGAACGGATCGAAGAGAACCGTGTCGACTTCGAGACCGGCGAAGAGATCGCGACGGCGATCATCGGCATCGACCGCGCGCTCGACGCCCTCGACACCCTCCGTCCCGCGGACGTCGAAACGGAGGCGAGAAAACAGGAGACGATGGATCAGAAGCGCTGGATGAGCTTCCTCAAGAAAGCGCTCGGGCAGGAGGACGCCAGCGGCAGCAAGCGCGGCGGGTACTGATCCCCGTCGCATTCGCGGGTGCGGTCGCAACCGCCCCGACAGCGACGGCGACGACGGCCACCTCCGGCCCCTCGTTCTAAGTCCACGCCTCACCCACGAACACGCATATGCGAAACGCCGAGGTCGCCGGCCTGCTGGAGGAGTTCGCGGACCTGCTGGAGGCGCAGGGCGTCGAGTACAAACCGAACGCCTACCGCCGCGCCGCCGAGAACATCCGCGATCACCCGCGCGCGATCGAGGACCGCGCGATCGAGGGCGGCGCCGACGCCGTCGCCGAGATCGACCGCGTCGGCGACGCGATCGCCTCGAAGGTCGTCGAATATTTCGACACCGGCGAGATCGAGGAACTGGAGGAGCTTCGCGACGACCTTCCCGTCGACATGGCCGCGCTGACGCGTGTCGAGGGCGTCGGTCCGAAGACGGTCGGCGCGCTGTACGAGGAACTCGATGTCACCACCCTCGACGAGTTGGAGGCGGCCGCCGAAGCGGGACGGATCCGGGAGGTCAAGGGGTTCGGTGCGAAGACCGAACAGAACATCCTCGACAACATCGAGTTCGCCAGAGAGGCAGGCCAGCGACAGCGCCTCGGCGACGCGCGCCCGCTCGCGGAGGCGGCGATCGGTCACCTCGACCACGAGGCGATCGTCGAGCGCATCGACGTGGCGGGGTCGATCCGGCGGTGGAGGGACACCATCGGCGACGTGGACGTGCTCGTCGCGAGCGACGACGGCGAGGCGGTCGTCGACCTGTTCACCGACTGGTCCGCCGTAGACGACGTGATCGAGGCTGGCGAACAGAAGGCGAGCGTCCGCGTCGACGGGATCCGCGTGGACCTCCGCGTCGTCGTCCCCGGGGAGTTCGGAGCCGCGCTCCAGTACTTCACCGGCTCAAAGGCGCACAACGTCACCCTTCGCAACCTCGCGATCGACCGCGGGCTGAAGCTGAACGAGTACGGCGTGTTCGACGTCTCCGAGCTCCGCTCGGACGGCCAGTCGGGCGCGGACGCGTCCGACGACGCGGGCGGAGTCGAAGCCTCGGGGTCGGGTCAGCGCGTCGGCGAGCGCCTCGGCGGCGCCGAGGAGTCGGAGATGTACGGCGCACTCGATCTGCCGGTGATTCCCCCCGAGTTGCGCGAGGACACCGGCGAGATCCAAGCCGCGCTCGACGGCGACCTCCCTGACCTGCTCACACGGGGCGAGATCCGCGGCGACCTCCACACGCACACCGAGTGGTCCGACGGCGGCAATACGATCGCCGAGATGGTGCAGGCGGCGGCCGACCGAGGCTACGACTACCACTGCATCACCGATCACGGTGCGGGACCGGGCGTGTTCGGCGACGCCGGGCTCAGCGACGCCGAGGTGCGCGAACAGGTCGACGAGGTCGCCGGCGTCCGTGACGACGCCGAAATCGACGTGTTCCACGGCCTCGAGGCGAATATCGACGCCGACGGCGACGTGACCACGAGCGACGACCTGCTCGCGGCGCTCGACATCGTGATCGCCTCTCCCCACGCCGCGTTAGGCCAGGACGAGGCGACCGACCGGTTGATCCGCGCGGTCGAACACCCGCACGTCGATATCCTCGGCCACCCCACCGGCCGGCTGATCAACCGACGCCCCGGGCTGGACGTTGACTTCGAGCGCCTCGCCGAGGCCGCCGCGGCGGCCGAGACAGCGCTGGAAGTCAACGCGAATCCGGCCCGCCTGGACTGCAACGGCGACGCCGTCCGGGCCGCCGTCGAGGCCGGCGCGGCGATCGCCGTGAACACCGACGCCCACTCCCCCTCCGAACTCGACAACGTCCGTTACGGCGTCTACACCGCCCGGCGAGGATGGGCCGAAACCGCGGACGTGGTCAACGCGCGCGACGCTGACGGGCTTCGCGCATTCCTGGAGTGACCGACGCGGGACCGCTGTGGCGGTGTTGCAAGCGTGGTCAGCACTTCGGATGGGAAGCACGGTGACGAGGCGAGCGAACCGCTCGAAGATCAAAACACCGACGACGAACGGACGGAAGCGACAGAGGAGTGCAGAAGCGCTCGGCGCCAGTCAGCGCGGGCTCCACTCGTCGCAGGCCTCCATGTCTTCCATCAAGTCGTCGTGGAGGCCGCAGTACGGCTGCATTCCCTGATCGGTGCGGACGTACTGGAAGTGCCCGCACGAGCCGCAGTAGGAGTCGCCGGGCGACTGCGAGTGCGCCGGTTCCCGCTCAGGTTCTGACGGCGACTGAGCCGCAGAGCGCTCGGCGTCGGGACCGACTCGGTCGATCCCCGGCGCCGATTCGGCCTGTTGGTGCTCCGAGAGCGAGGTGATATCGGACGACGACGCCCCGCCGTCGCTCGCGGCGCCCGCGGTCGTAGTCGTGGTCGGTCCGGGTCCGCGACTGGACCCCGAACCCCGCCCGGCGCCCGATCCGTCGGCGGTCGACGACGACTGACCCGCGCGGCCGCCGTTCTGTTTGAACTCGGGCCGGTTCGTCTGCGTCTCGACGTTCCCGTCGGGAGTGGTGCCGAGCAGGCCGACGCCGCCGACGCGGTCGGTGGTTCCCTTTGCGCCGCGGAGTTCCTCGGCAGTCGACTTCGGCACCTCGATCACCTTCGTCTCGCCCTCGCGAGTGATCTCCAGGGTCACCGTCCCGCCGGGATTGTTTCGCGCCTTGAAGTTCGCGACGCCGGTGAATAGACACCAGAACGTCGTGAACGCCCCCAAGAAGTACACGCCGGCGGTCGGGAGCGTGAGATCGGCGTACTCCCCGACACATCGCGCACCCGACCAGTGGCACGGGTACGCGTGGGCGAACAGCGCCACGCCGAGGACGGCGACGCCCGCGCCGACGACCGCGGCCGCGCGCGTTCGCCGACTCGTCGGCATCACCGCCAACACGCCGAGGAACGTCGCAGGGAGGCCGAGTCCGGCGAGGATCCCCGCAGTCTCGCGAGCCTGTCCGAGGTCCCAGCCGAGGACGCCAGTCGTCAGGTCCGTGGCCGCGATGACGATACTGACGACGACGAGGAGCGCGCCAAGCGAGAACGACCCCACGCCGAGGTACAGCCGCCGGAGGCTGGCGTACTCGCCGACTTGCCCCTCGTACACCTCGGCGAGGCTGCTCATACACGAATGTTATACCATCTTCACTTAAAACGGTACGTCAGACATCGGCATGACGCGCGTCCGCACCCGCGGGCGGCGCTACCGCGCTTGGGAGCGACAACGCCCCCTCGAGTGCACGCCCCGAGAGACGAGTCGCAGCGGCGCTCCGAAAGCATTAGGCGGGCCCTGGGCGAACCCGGGGACATGGCTGACGACGACGAACCCGAAGAGGAGGAGCCCGCCGTCGAGCTCGGCGAGGGTCCGGCGATCGAGGGCGCACCGCTAGCGCGCGTCGCCTCGCGGCTCACGTGGCCCCAAGAGCGATCGAAAGTGCTCGACAAAGAGGGCGACGCGATCATCCGAACACCGGACGGCCCGCGCGAGCTCTCCGACGTGCTGAGCGAAGTCGACGTCACGTACTTCGACCGCCGGCAGACGTTCGTCGACGCCGTCGAAGACGTGACCGGCCGCGGCCCCGTCCAGACAGCCGAGTAACCACGCGGCTGCGCCGTCGCGTCCCGCCTGGATCGACAGACGGCGGACGGGCACGGCGCACGCACTGGCGCCAGTTTTTCCACCGGTCGAGCCGAACCGAGAGTCGTGACTCTACCAATCGACCCAGCGGCGGTCAAGGCCGGAGACATCGGAGAGAAGCGCGCGACGCTCGAGATGGAACACGATGAGGCGATCGAGCACGTCCGCGAGGTGTTCACCGAGAACGGCTTCGGGATCCCCGTCGAGTTCTCCGTCTCGGACATGCTCAACGAGAAGGTCGACGCCGGCCGCGACCCCTACTACGTGCTCGGCGCGTGCAACCCGTCGGTCGCCGACCGCGCGCTCGAGGCGACCGATAATCGGCTCGGCGCGCTCATGCCGTGCAACGTCGTTGTATGGCAGGAGGAACCGGGTGTGCAGACCGTATATCACGTCTCGATCATGCGGATCGCGCGGCTGCTCGGGATCGACGCCGATAGCGAGGCGATGGAAGCGATCATCGGCGAAACCGGCGAACTGGTCGAAGCCGCCTACGCCGATCTCGACTCGTCGTAATCGTCCTCGGCGGTGGCGTCCCCGACGGTGGCATCGCTACTGTCACCGGCGTCGTTTCGCTGTCCCGTTGCGGGGTCGGTCCCCACTTCTGGGTCCTGATCCTCGCGGAGTTCCGCGAGCTCTCGGCGGGTCTCGGCGAGATCCCGTTCGAGTGTCGCGACGCGGTCGTCGTCGACGCGACCGTCCCCCCGGTCCGCGCCCCCGAAGAGCTTGAGTCCGCCCACGCCGAGAACGAGCACCAACACGGCGGTTCCCCCGAAGAGTAACAGGAGAATCAGGAGGATGATCAGCAGCTCTGGACCGCCCGGAACGCCGCCGAACAGTGGGACCATGCCGAAGCTGTCGCTCCGCGAGAACGTAACAGTGTGGTGTATTGTGACGAAACCGGTACGGTGTGGGCCGCGCCGCGGTGATCGGTTTCGATCCGCCGCTCCAGATCGTCGGCGACTACCGGATGAAGTCCGCCAGACTCGACTGGAGGCCCGCGATCATCGTCGACTTCTTCCGAAGCCGGGCCAGCGAAACCGGGAGCTGCTCGCTCACGCCGCGAACGGCGTCCTCGAACGTCTCCGCCTCTCCGTGTTCGCCCTCGAAAGCGTTGCGGACGCTCTCGCGCACCTGCCAGACGCCGACCGGGCCCCAGTAGTCGTCCGAGACGTGCCGGATGACGAGCACCTTCCCCTGCCGGCCGCGCTCGGAGAGGTGTTCCAGCACGCCGAATCGCGAGGCGTAGTACGCGCCCGCGGTCTCGTCGACGTACCGCGTCCGCCCCTCGCGGTTCTCGTGTGCCGACGAGAGGAACGTGTCCCCCCCGGGGTCGGGGTGCCAGATGCTCCCCGGCGACTTGATCTCGACCAGTTCGAACTCCCAGTCGCCGGGCGCCAGGATCACCCAAAACGCGTTGCCGAGGTACTCGTTGCGCCACACCTGTACGGTGTCGACGCTCCGCCGGTCACGGATCGTCCCTCGGAGGTACTTCCCGATCGTGTCGTCGACGGCGGTGATGGACCACCGCGTGGGCACGAGCCGTCGCTGGTCACCCCGGCCGAGCGCGCCCGCCGAGAGCACGGTGTTGATGTCGTACACGTCGAATCCACGGCGATAGAGGTAGTTCATCGCACCCTCCGCGCGCCAGTCGTCGTCCTCCAGCGTCTTCTTGACCGGCCTGGGGACGTGGGGGTTCTCGCCGAGGTCCGCGTCGGCGGCCCGGGCGCGCGGACCGGTCGGCGTCGCCACGTCGTCGGCGGTCACGTCGAAATCGAGGTTCGGCCCGTCGTCGAGGAACACCTCCACGTCGACCGGCCGGTCGGCGATGGCGACCTCGCGCTGAACGCCGAGGAAGCCGTCCCACGCGTCGTGGACGGAGCCAGCGTCGCGGGCGTCGACGCCCTGCGTGGAGTTCAACAGCGAGGTGCGCCGCTCGAAGACGTCCGAGATTGAGACGCCCTCTTCGTACCACGCGCCGCTCGTCTCGTACTTCGCCGCCTCGCCTTCTTGGCCCACGGGCGAGAGGAGGCCCGTCGAGAGATTCGGGTAGTTCGACGAGCCGACGAAGATCGACGGCGAGACCGAACCGAACACCGAGTCGCCGCCGGTCGCCTCGTCGAAGCGGTGCTGGAACGACTCGAGGTGGTCCATCAGCTCGTAGGACTTCTCCTGGGCGAGCCGCCGGCGCTCGGCTCGCTCGTTCTCCTCGAACTCGACGTAGTCGTCCAGCTTCACGGTCGGTTCGGCGTAGCCGCTCCGCGGACATGAACGTTCCCCGCGCGGTTGGCGGCGTCGACAGCCGCGACGCTCGGAAGTTGGCTGACAGGCAGTCGGTGCCTCGCCGGTGGCTTCCCGACCCCCGAGAGAAAACGGCCGACGACGCGACACGCGACGGATGACTGCACGCGCGCACGGCTCCCGCCGTACGCATCGAGGCCGCCGTTCTGTCGACCTCGAACCCGATGTTGACCGTCGCGCGGCTGAAGTCAGGTCATGCCGGGCGTGGTTCCGCTATCCGACAAAGATGTTCGCGACCCCGCGAAAGCGAGAACTGGAGAAATCGCTTTCGAGTCCGTGTCCGCCTACCCGTGGATGCCCATCGCTTCGATCTGTTCTTGATAGCGGTTGCGGATGGTGACTTCGGTGACCTGGGCGACGTCGGCGACCTCGCGTTGGGTCTTTTTCTCGTTACACAGCAGCGACGCGGCGTAGATGGCGGCCGCGGCGAATCCCGTCGGCGACTTCCCCGACAGCAGTCCCTGCTCGGCGGTCGTCTCGATGATCTCGTTGGCCTTCGATTTGACCTCCTCGCTGAGTTCGAGTTCGGAGCTGAACCGCGGAACGTACTGCTTGGGGTCGACCGGCTTCATCTCCAGGCCGAGCTCCTGCGAGACGTAGCGGTAGGTCCGACCGATCTCCTTGCGCTCGACCCGCGAGACTTCCGATATCTCCTCCAACGACCGAGGAATGCCTTCCTTGCGACACGCCGCATACAGTGTCGCGGTGGCGACGCCTTCGATGGAGCGGCCGCGGATGAGGTCTTCTTTGAGCGCGCGGCGGTAGATGACGGAGGCGACCTCGCGGACCGAGCGAGGGACGCCCAGCGCGCTGGCCATGCGGTCGATTTCAGAGAGGGCGAACTGGAGGTTGCGTTCGCCCGCGTCTTTCGTGCGGATGCGCTCCTGCCACTTGCGCAGGCGGTGCATCTGCGAGCGCTTCTCCGAGGACAGCGAGCGGCCGTAGGCGTCCTTATCCTTCCAGTCGATCGTGGTGGTCAGGCCCTTGTCGTGCATCGTCTCGGTCACGGGCGCGCCCACCCGCGACTTCGACTGCCGCTCGGAGTGATTGAACGCCCGCCACTCCGGCCCCCGATCGACGTGATCCTCCTCGACGATCAGCCCCGTCGGTTCGTGCATCAGCTCGCCGTCCGCCGTGCGCACGAGGTCCTCCTCGTCGAACTCCTCGGGATCGATCTCGTCGCCCGTGTCCTCCTGCTCTGCCTCGTCGGTCGTTGATTCGTCGCCGCGCTCGTCCCCGGTCCACTGTCGTCGCTCGCGTTCGTCCCGCTGCCGGGTTGGCCCTGTCATCGTGTTTACAAGGTGTCGGTGTGGAGACTGTTAAGGGTTCGTGCCGATGGCAACGCTTTCTCCGCGTCGGCTGCCACCGTCTGGTATGCCGGTCATCGACTGCGACCCCGAGGCGGCCCGCGAGCGGGTGACGGACGCGGGCCTCGAGGTGGTCGCGGGCAACACAGACCACGAACGCTGGCGCGCCGAGCGCGACGGCGCCGTCGCGGTGGCGTACGACGACAAGGTCGTCGTCCAGGGTGGCGATCCGCAGCGGCTCGCGGCGCTCGTCCGCGAGGGCGGCGGGCGGGGGCACGTCTACTTCGACGGCGCCTCTCGGGGGAATCCCGGGCCGGCGGCCATCGGCTGGGCGATCGTCACGGGCGACGGCATCGTCGCCGAGGGCAACGATCGGATCGCAGACACGACCAACAACAAAGCCGAGTACGAGGCGCTGATCCGGGCGCTGGAGGCGGCTGCCGACTACGGACTTGACGAGGCGGACGTGCGCGGCGACTCCCAGTTGATCGTGAAGCAGATCCGCGGCGAGTGGAACGTGAACGACCCCGGGTTGCGCGAGAAGCGGGTTCGGGGACTGGAACTGCTGGAGCGGTTCGACCGCTGGAGCATCGAGCACGTGCCGAGGGAGATAAACCAGCGCGCCGACGAGTTGGCGAACGAGGCGTTCGAGGGCTGAGATGGAACCCACAGAGGACACCACCGACGCGACGGGAGTGGTATCGACCGACGACGAATCCGACAGCGCGTCCGGCGGAACCGCGGCAGACGGGGACGAATGGGACGAGGAACTCCCCGAACGAGCTGTCGACGCAGCCGAGCGACTCACCCGGCTGGCCCGTGAGGCTGTCGACGACGCGGAAGCCGACGCCTACCGCGCCGATCGCGCCGAGCGGCTCGCCGAGCACGACTTCACCGCCCGCGTCCGCGACGAGGACGACACGCTCGTGTGTTACCCCGAGGAGTGGATCGAGGACGGGACGGTCCAGATCGACCGGATCGATGACACCGATCGCGCCGTCGAGGTGTCGCTGTCCGGGCCTGGCGACCCCGACGACTGGGCCGAAATCGAGGAGCATAACGCGGCGCTCGTGGACGCAGTCGCCGAGGCGCACAGCGAGATCCACGCCGCGAACGCGCGGGCGTTCGCCGACTTCATGGGGAACCACTACGCGCGGCCGATGGACTCGGCCACCGAGGCGGAGCTATCGGAGTTCCTCGACGAGTACTTCCCACGCAACGCGTGGCCCTCCGAAGAACAGCGCGACGCCGTGCGGGCGTCGCTGCGGTACGTCTTCGAGGCCGCGGACGAACGGACTCCCTTGTGAGTTCGTCTGGGCGGTGACGCGCCGCAGGGTCGTTCGTACCGGGGTCGATTCTGGTCGATCTGAGTGCGGCGATTACGCGTCGAGTGCGTCGTCGACGAGCGTGCGAACGTCGCCCGCGCGCGAGTCGTCGGTAACGTACTTGCCGACGACCCAGTTCAGGCGGTCGAGCACGGCCTTGCGGCCCGTCTCGGTCAGCTCGTACTGGTTCGTCCGCTTGTCGAGTTCGCTCTTTTCCACCAGGTCGAGTTCGACGAGGTCGTCCAAGTTGGGGTACAGTCGCCCGTGGTTGACCTCGGCGTCGTAGTAGTTCTCGAGTTCGCGCTTGATCGCGAGCCCGTACATCGCCTCCTCAGAGAGGATGACGAGGATGTTCTGCTGGAACGCGGTGAGATCCCGCGCAATGTCGACCACTTCCGTTTTCGATTGTGCCTCTGACATGGTCAGCCGATGAAAGGTCACGAGTGTATTTAATTGTTACCAACCAGACGAGAAATTCGGCACGTAGAAGGACTGAGGCGCGGCTATTCGGACGATCCGTGGTTGACTCCCCCCACGTTGCCAACCGCCCAGTTACCGAGAAGACGGGTGGCAAACATAAGTACTCTTCCGTCTATATTCGGGTGGTCGGACGCACGTCTTCTCGAGGGAGTATCTCGGCGGGTCTGTGCGCACTAATGGGACTCACACCGCCGTCGACGGGGACGGCTGTCCGACGTTGTCATCGCGTGCCGAAAGGCCTTTGCTCGCGTTGGCGGAACCGTCGTGCGCATGACGAACCTCTGGGAAGACCTCGAGACGGGGCCCGACGCCCCCGAGGAGATCTACGCCGTCGTGGAGTGCTTGAAGGGTGAGCGAAACAAGTACGAGTACGACAAGGACATTCCGGGCGTGATGCTCGATCGCGTCCTCCACTCGAACGTTCACTACCCCTCTGACTACGGGTTCATCCCGCAGTCGTACTACGACGACGAGGACCCCTTCGACGTGCTAGTGCTCGTCGAGGACCAGACGTTCCCCGGCTGCGTCATCGAGGCCCGCCCGGTCGCGCTCATGAAGATGGACGACGACGGTGAGCAGGACGACAAGGTCATCGCCGTCCCGAGCGAGGACCCGCGCTACGATCACATCGAGGACCTGGAGGACATCCCCCAGCAGCAGATCGACGAAATCGACGAGTTCTTCCAGACCTACAAGAACCTCGAGGAGGGCAAGGAGGTCGAAACCCTGGGTTGGGAGGACAAGCAGGCCGCGATGGACGCTATCGAGCACGCCCAGGACCTCTACGACGAGCAGTTCGCGTAAACCGGACCGGTCCACGAGGGTCCTCGTTCCCGCGACCGCCACCGCACCGTTGGCTCACCGCGACTGAGACCAATTAGCCGTGGGCATCCCCGCCGCGTCGGGGGATAAGTTATGAGCATGGGTAATTATTAGTGCGAGCACCGGCAAGTGTCGACCGAGCATGGCCGCGAAACAACCCGCCGTCGGCATCGACCACGTGACCGTCGTCCCGACGAACGCCGCCCGCGACGACGAGCGAACGACAGCCGACGGCGACGATCGAACGAGCGACGACGAGGGGGAAGCCGCCGAGCGCGCCGTCGACCGCGACGATACGTGACGGGAGCGGCTTGCCGACGGCGAGCGGTCCCGTCGACAACGGCTCACGAGTGTGCGCTCGCGCTCCCGAGAGGGGCAGACATATACCCGGCCCGAGGCTAGGGCGGGTAATGGCGAAGTGCGCGGAGTGCGGCGAGTACGAGAACCTCCCGTACCAGTGCAGACGCTGCGGCCAGACGTTCTGTGCGGAACATCGTCTCCCCGAGAACCACGACTGCCCGGGACTCAGCGAGTGGAACGACCCCGGCGGGGTGTTCGACTCCGGGTTCGACGACGGGGTCGAAGACGGCGACTCCGGCGGCGTCGGCTCGCGGGTGAAATCCAGGATCGACCGGGAGACGGGCACCGGCGGGATCATGGGCGCGTTCCGGGGCAACATGACGTACGTGTTCCTCGCGCTGATGTGGGTCACATTCGCCGCCCAGTGGGCGGTGATCCTCACCGGCGGTCCGTGGCGCGACATCTTCGTGCTCAGCGAGACCGCCCTGCTGCAGGGGTACGTCTGGACGATCGTGACCTCGATCTTCTCGCACTCCCCGACCGTCTTCTTCCACATCGCGGGCAACTCGATCGCGCTGTACTTCTTCGGCCCGCTGGTCGAGCGGTACCTCGGGTCGAAGCGCTTCACGGCGATGTTCCTCGTGACCGGCGCGGTCGCCGGGCTCTCGCAGATCGGCGTGGGCGCGCTGCTGGGAGCGGCACCGTCCGGCGGCGTTCTCGGGGCCTCGGGCGCGATCATGGCCGTGATGGGCTTCCTCTCGGTGGTGAACCCGAACCTCAAGGTGATGCTGCTCATCCCGCCGATCCCGCTGAAGATCCGGACGATCACGCTGCTGTACGCCGGCTTCTCGCTGTTCGGCGTCGTCTCCAGCGGAAGCATCCTCGGCGGCGCCGGCGGCATCGCCCACGCCGCTCACCTCTCGGGGCTGGTGATCGGCGTCCTCTACGCGAACGTCGCCGACAGCCGACGCAGCGTCCCCAACCAGATCGGCAGCGGCGGGGGCGGGCTCGGCGGCGGCCGGCGGCGGTTCTGACCGGCGATGCCCGAGCCGATCCGCCCGGAGTTTCTCCCCGACCCTGTGCTCGACCGCGAGTCGATGGAGGCGCTCCAGCGCGACATCGCCGAGGCTGCGAGCTTCGACGACGACTTCAGATTCGACTCCGCCAACGTAGGGACCATCGATGACCGCGACGCGGGCGCCGCCAGCGCGGATTCGACCGTCAGTCTCGACCGCTTCGACGCTGACGGCGACAGCGCCGACAGTTCAGCGGCACCGCTCGTCGCCGGCGTCGACCAGGCGTTCCTCGACGACCGAGCCGTCTCTGCGGTCGTCGTCCAGCGCGGCGGCGAGGTGGTCGAGCGCACGTACGCGGTGACGGAGCTGTCGATCCCGTACGTCCCCGGACTGCTCGCGTTCCGCGAGGGCGGTCCGATCGTCGACGCGCTGGCGACGCTGGAGTCGGAGCCGGACCTGTACGTCCTCGACGGAAGCGGCCGGATCCACTTCCGACAGGCCGGTATCGCAACCCACATCGGGGTGCTGTTCGACGCGCCCGCGATCGGCGTTGCGAAGTCGCTGCTGTGCGGGACGCCTGCGGATCCCGTCGACGAACGGCCCGCGGGCTGGCGGACCCCGATCGCCGCGGACGACCGCGTCGACGCGCCCGACGGGACCACGATCGGATACGCCTACCAGTCGCGACAGTACGACTCCTCACCGGTGATCAATCCGCTGTACGTGAGCGCCGGCCACCGCGTGAGCGCCGAAACGACGGTCGACCTCGTGGCCGCGCTGTGTGACGGCTACAAGCTCCCCGAGCCGACCAGGGTGGCCGACGCGTACGCCGACGAGGCGAAGCGCGAGGTCGCAGCGACCGGTTCGAGGTAAGTACCCGACGCGGCCGAGACGGCGGGAGTTAACTTCGGGGCCTCCGAGGGCGGTGACATGACACGAACCGTACTCATCACGGGCTGCTCGTCCGGCATCGGGCGGGCGAGCGCGACGGCGTTCCTCGAGGAGGAGTGGACGGTGTACGCGACCGCGCGCAACCCGGCGGACATCCAGACGCTGGGCGAGCACGAGGACTGCCGCATCGCGACGCTGGACGTGACCGACGAGGGCGACATCGAGCGCGTCGTGGATCGGATGCTCGACGAGGAGGGCCGCATCGACGCGCTCGTCAACAACGCCGGCTACGGGCAGATGGGCCCGGTCGAGGACGTGCCGACCGACGCCGTGCGCGACCAGTTCGAGGTGAACGTCTACGGCCCGCACCGCCTGATCCGCGAGGTGTTACCCGCGATGCGCCGCCGCGAGGACGGCGCCATCGTGAACGTCTCCTCGGCCGCCGGCCGGGTCGCGTTCCCCGGCGGCGGCGTCTACTGCGGCTCGAAGTACGCGCTGGAGGCGATGAGCGACGCGCTCCGCAACGAGGTCCGCGAGTACGGAATCACCGTCTCGCTGATCGAACCCGGGCCGGTCGAGACCGACTTCGAGGACCGCGTCGAATCGGAGATCGACGGGCTCGACCGATCGGGCGCCTACGAGTCCTTCTACGACCTGTTCGAGGACTACGACGCCATCGGCGGCGGCGGATTCGCGGCCGTCTCCCCGGAGCGCGTCGCCGAGGACGTCGTCGACGCCGCGAGTTCGACGAAGCCGCCCGCGCGCTACCCGGTGGGGCCGCTGGCGACGGTCGCGGAAGTCGGGCGACTCGTCCCGACGCGGATCGCCGACTCACTGTGGTCGCTCGCGTCGAAACTGTCGTGAGCCCGTGAGCGACGACGCCCCCGCGGACCCCGAGGAGGTCGACGACCCGCTCGAGGCGCTGCACGGACACCTCGCCGCGACGGCCGAGCGGCCGGTCGCCCGCGCCGCGAGCGCGCACCTCGGTGAGGCGGAGGCCGTCGCACGCGACCTCGCCGAGCGGCCCGCTGACCCAGACACCGTCCGCGAGCGCGTGAGCCACGTCATCCGCCTGCTGCGCGAGGCGGGCGACACCGAAGACGAGACAGCCGACGAGCACGTCGCTGCGGCGCTCACCCTCGCCCAGCGACTGATCGAGGAGTCGTCCGACCGCGACGGCGACTCGACGTAACGGACCGATCAGGCCAGACAGGCGGCGACGACGCGCAGGGCGTCCTCCCCGCGCACCTCGTCGGCGAGGAGGGGGACGCGCTTCACGGCGCGGCCGCGATAGAGGTCGGTCGCCTCCGCGAGGCTGTTCTGCTGGACCTCCCACCGGCGCTGACAGAACTCGCAGTCCTCCAGGTTCGGCGTGACGATCCACGAGGCGTCGACGCCGTCGCCGAACTCCGCGACCTCGCGCGGGTCCTCCATCACGCGATTCACGACGAGCGTGTTCACCGGGATGGAGAACTCGTCCAGCCGCTCGACGAGGCGTTCGGACTCGACCACGCTCATCTCCTCGGGGACCATCACGACGCGGAAGTCGGTCTTCGACGGGTCCTGTAGGGTCTCGCGCAGGCGGGTGATCCGGGCTTTCAACTCGTCGAGGTCGGGTTCCCCGCCGGCGCCGTCGCCCATCCCGAACATTCCCTTCATCCCCTCCATCATCCCGGAGAACTGCTGTTTGAGCTTCATCATCCGGCCGACCATCGAGTCGAGCATCTCCGGCAGTTGGAGGAGCCTGAGCGTGTGTCCGGTTGGCGCCGTGTCGACGACGACGCGGTCGAATCGAGGGTCGTCCAGGTGATCGAGCAGCTGGCGCATCGCGGCGGCCTCGTCCGCGCCGGGCATCGTCCCCCCGAGCATCCCGCCCAGCGGCGAGTCGGCCATCGCCTCGCCCATCCCCCGAGGCCGCCGAGCGGGTTCGCGTTGCCGCCCGCGTCGCTGGCGCCGGCGCCGACATCCGCGTCGTCGTCTTCCCCACCAGTAGCCATCCCCTCGCCGAACATTCCCTCCTCCATCGCGGCGTCGGGGTCGATCTCGGCGCCGTACAGGGGCACGTCCTCCCGGATGCGCGATGGCTGCGCCGGGACGTCGGTTCCGAGCGTGTCCGACAGGGAGTGGGCTGGGTCGGTCGACACCACGAGCGTGGCGACGCCGTCGTGCGCGCTCGCGAGCGCGGTCGCCGCCGCGCACGTGGTCTTCCCGACGCCGCCTTTCCCACCGTAGAGGACGTACTCCGGGGCGTCCGGGCCGTCGAGTCCGGCTGCGCCCCGCATATCGATCTCCGCACCCATCCGTACCGGGTCGTCACCGGCCTCGTCGCTGGCGCCGGCGTCGTCGTGTGCGGAGTCGCCGGGATCGTCCGGCTCCGAATCGATCTCGTCGACGGGCTCCACGTCGATGTCGCTCATTACGTGACGGTGGGGTTCGGACGCTTGTCTATCCGTTGGTCCGAAGGAGTCTGGACGCTCCGCCTCGCCGAGGGTTCAAATACGATGCCGGGACCAGCACGAGCCGGACGGTTCGGGTCGTCGGCGTCGACCCACAGTCCGCGTAGTTCCGCACGCGTCGCCGGCGCGTTCGGGGCCGAGCCCAGCGCTCGCGACGATCGGCGACCGATCGCGCTACCCGAAGTAGTCGACCAGCCGCTCCGCCGCCTCCTCGGCACGGGGGGTCACCAGCGCGAACCGGAGCCACTCGTCGCGCGCCGAGCCGAAGGTCTCCCCCGGCATCCCCGCGACGCCGGCCTCGTCGATCAGCCGCTTGGCGTTCGCCATCGTGCCCGGGAAGCCGTCGAAACGAGCGAGGACGTAGAACGCGCCATCGGGCGTCGTGTACTCGGCGCCGGCGGCGTCGAGCGCGTCCGTGAACGTCGCCACACGTTCGCGCAGCATCGCCCGCACGTCGGCGTAGTAGTCGGGGCCCGTCTCGCGCAGCGCGTTCAAGACGGCGACCTGTGGCGGGCGCGAGGTCGCCACGTTGACGAGCATGTGCCGGGTCTTCGCAGCGTCGACGAGGTGGTCGGGCAGCACCGCGTAGCCGACGCGAAAGCCGGTGATCGCCATGGACTTCGAATAGCCCGTCGTCACGATCACGCGGTCGCTGTCCAGCGTCAGCGCCGACTCGAACTCCCCGGTGAAGTCGAAGTGGTCGTACACCTCGTCGGCGACGAGTGTCGCGTCCACCTCCTCGGCGATCGCCGCGAGCTCCGCCATCGTCTCGCGGGAGTAGACCGCACCGGTGGGGTTGTTCGGGGTGTTCACCAGGATCAGCGCCGTCTCCTCGTCGGCGGCCTCGCGGAACTGCGCCGGATCGATCGACCCGTCACGCTCGGTCGGCACGAGCGTCGCCGCCGCGTCGAACAGCTCCGTCTTCCCTGGGTAGTACGGGTACACCGGGTCCGTCAACAGCACCTCCGAGCCGGCGTCGCGGTCCAGCGCCGCGGCCATCGCGAGGTAGTTGGCCTCGCCGGTGCCGTTGGTGACGACGATCCGGTCGGCGTCCACGTTCCGGCGAGCGGCGATCTCCTCGCGCAACTCGCGCAGCCCCTCGCTGGGCGGATACTGGAACTCGTCCGGGCTCGCGTCGGCGTACTCGCGCAACCCGTCGCGAAGCGCGGTCGGCGGTTCCCAGTCTGGATTGCCCGACACCATGTCCACCACGTCGCGGTCGGCCGACGCGGCGTACTGCATCACGTGAAAGAACTGCGGGCGTTCGTAGTGCACGGCTGGTCGGCGGTACTGTGCGCCCTCGCTCCTTGACTCCCGCGGTCTTAAGCCGCGGCCGACAGACGACCAGGTATGCGTGAGTTCGAAGCCGATCCGCCCGTCGAGGAACGCGTCGGCGACGCCCTCCGTGAGGCGGGTGCGACGGTCGCGACCGCCGAGTCGTGTACTGGCGGCCTAATCGGGTCGCGCTTGACTGACGTCCCCGGATCCAGCGACTACTTCGACCGCTCGATGGTCACGTACAGCTACGACGCGAAGCTGGAGGAGTTAGCAGTGTCGCGCGAGTCTCTCGACGAGGAGGGCGCGGTCTCGGAGCCCGTCGCCCGCTCGATGGCCCGCGGCGTTCGCGACACCGCCGGCGTCGACTGGGGCGTCTCGACCACCGGGATCGCCGGCCCCGACGGCGGCAGCGACGAGAAGCCCGTGGGGACGGTGTTCGTCGGCGTCGCGCACGCCGGCGCGTGGGGGTCCGGCGAGAGCCGCGCGGGCGTCGAGCGCTACGAGTTCGACGGAACGCGAACGGAGATCAAAGCGCAGATCGCGAGACAGGCGCTGACGGATCTACTCGACGCCGTAAGCGAGCGGCAGTAGCGACAGGACGACGACTGCGCCCGGCGATGGAGAGGCGACGACAGCGCTCCATCGACGCCGGTCGATGCCGAAACGGTTTGGTCGCTCCGGCCTCCACGGCCGGGCGTGAACAAGAAGGGCCACGTGCTGAACGCGATCCTCCTGGCGATCGGGTTGGGTTACGTTCTCCAGCCGTCCGGGGACGTGGAGACGTTCGTCACCATCGTCGAACTGTTCGTTCCGCTCGTGCTCGGCGCGCTGTTTCCCGACGTGGACACCGCCTTCGGCAAGCACCGGAAGACGCTGCACAGTCTTCCAGTCCTCGGGATAATCATCGCGTACCCGGTCTACTTCGGGAACCTCCAGTTCGTTTGGATCGGCGTCGCGACCCACTATCTGCTGGACGTTGTCGGGAGCAAGCGCGGTATCGCGCTGTTCTACCCGCTGTCGTCGACGGAGTACGGTCTTCCGATCGGCGTGACGACCTCCAGCAAGTGGGCGGACACGTTCACGGTCGCCATCACGCTCGGCGAGCTCGCGGCGCTGGCGGCCGTGCAGTTCTTCGTCGTCGATCTCAACACCGGGACGCCGCGCGAGGCAACCGCGGCGGTTCTCGCCAGCATCCCGGTGTGAGTGACTGTCCGCCCCGACCAGACCGCTGATCAGTACACCGAGACGTCGTCGAAGCGACCGTCGTAGGCGATGTGTCGCGGGTGGGTCGCCTCCATCCCCGAGAGCAGCAGGCGGTCGAACTTCCCCCACGAGTTCTCGTAGCCGAGGTGCCCGAACTCCACCAGCCGCCGCAGTCGCGTCGCCGGGTCCCGCTGCGTGACGACCGACCGGGGCATCCCGTCTTTCAGCGCCGTCACGAGTGCGTCCTCGCCGCGAGCGTCGCCCTCGAACTCCGTCCACGTCGACCCGACGGTCCCGGGGAGGTGCGCGTACGAGGAGCCGAACGCTGACAGGTCGAACGCCTCGGCGATCCGGCGGCCGCGGTCGTTCTGGCGGCCGAACAGCTTCGCGTTGTACGTCTCGACGGCGTCCAAGCGGTCGCGGTACGCGCCGACCTCCGCGCGCGTGAGACTGACGTTCATGAACTCCGGGTGCGGGACGAGCACGGCCGCGCCCTGGCGTTCGAACTCCGCCAGCGCCGCCTCGAAGGTGATGAAGTCGGGGACTGGCTCGGAGAGGCCCACCACGAGGAGATGCCGACGGTTGCCCCAGTCGCCGGTGAACACTTCGCGGGCGGGGACCACGGTGACCTCGTCGGTAGAGAACCGCTCGGCGCGCTCGCGGAGTTCGGGGAGCCGCGTGAAGTGGCGGGCGTACACGAGCGTGTCGATGCCCGACTGGCGCGCCCGCTCGACGACTCTCTCGTCGAGTACCTTCACGTGGGGGTCGACCCGCGTCGGTCCTGCAGTCACACGCGGAGGTACGTCGGGCCGAGGTTAGTGATTCCGCTTTGGGATCGAATGCGGGCGCAGAGATACACGACAGCTGGAGGTCGATCCCCGGACGAGCGACGACCGCGGGGGCGACCCCACGGAACGCTTAAGCGAGCCAGTCCTCTGCATCCGGGTATGTCCCGGTGGGCCTGTGGACTCGACGGATGCGACGCGGCGTTCGACGCGATCGAGGACGCCGTCGTCCACCAAACGACCGCACACGAGCGCCACGAGTGCCAGGTGTGCGGCGCCGTCGTCCCCGACGGCTACTTCGCCATCCGCCACGCCTTCGACGAGCACACCCGCGCCGAGTTCGTTCGCGCGTACGACGCCGACTCCGACGACGTCCGCGAGCGCGAACGGATCAAAGCCGACATCGAGGAGATCGCTGACCTCGACCGGATCGTCGAGCGCGTCGACGGCGACGTGTGAGCCTGTCGAACCCGGCGAGTACCGGTCGTATACCGTACTGAGAACGCTTCGCATGGTACGACGAACTGTCGTTCGTCGCTATTCCCGCGAGCGAACGCGAGCGGGAGCACGACGAGCGCGTCAGCGCTCGTCGGAGTCGAGCACGCGGATCTGGTCGCCGCGCACGGTGACCGGAATCGGGACCGTCGCCTCGTACAGTTCGACGGTCACCTGGTCTTTGCCCTCGTCGATCCGCTGCACCTGGGCCTTCTCGCCCTTGAACGGGCCGGCGATGAGCTCGACGATGTCCCCCTCGGCGATCCCCTCCACGTCGGGTGTCGGCGAGAGGAAGTGCTCGACCTCCGACATCGACGACCGGCCCGCCTCGCCGCCCGGCCCCTCGACGAGGCCGCGAGCGTGGGGTACCTCCTCCAGCACGCGCCGGATGATCGCGTCGTCGTCGGCCTCGACCATCACGTAGCTGGTGAGCTGATCGGGCGCGAGCACGGCGTGGATCTCGGCCATCTCCTTGCTTGCGATCATGTCGGCGACGGTGCGCTCCTGGCTGGCCGTCGTCTTTACCGAGTAGATCGGCACCGTCAGATACCTCCGGTGAGGACGGACATGACCGCGAAGATCATGAATCCGAGGAACCCGACGAGAAAGATGCCTGCACCGGCGATCTTGGAGATCTGGGAGAACTCTTCCCAAGAGGGCGTGCTCGCCAGCTTGAGCACCCTGACGTAGCTTGTCAGGTCGTACTTGACATCCATGGTTATCGGGCGTACTTCGCCGCACCTTCTATATCTGTTGCTCTGCCCGCGAACCGCCCGTCACGGGGACGCACGCGGCGGACGCGAGCGTCGGCGCGAAGCAGGTCGAGAAACCGAGATCGGTGGACCGGTCGAGACTGCGCCGCGGGACCGGACGAAAGAGGGCGTCGCAGCGGGGGGTCGTCACCGCGGGACTCCGGGTCGGCGGCGACGAGCGGGTGAGTTACTCGACGTAGTCGAGGTCCTCGAGCTGGTCACCGGCGGCCGCCTGCGCGGCCTCGTTGCGGCCGTAGATCTGCGGGGAGTCGACGCCGGTGACGACGATCATCGTGCGCATCTGGCCGTCGAGTTCCTCGTCGATCGAGGTGCCCCAGATGATCCGCGCGTCGGGGTCGATCCGGTCGTAGATCTCCTCGACGACGCCCTCGGCCTCCTCGATGGACATGTCCGAGCCGCCGGTGACGTTGACGAGCGCGGAGTTGGCGCCGGAGATATCCACGTCGAGCAACGGCGAGCGCAGCGCCGACTGGACGGACTCCTGCGCCTTCGTGTCGGAGTCGGACTCCCCGAGGCCGATCATCGCGACGCCGCCCTTCTCCATGACGGTGCGGACGTCGGCGAAGTCGAGGTTGACGAGGCCGGGCTTGGTGATGAGTTCGGTGATGCCCTTGACGCTGCGCATCAGGACTTCGTCGGAGATCTTGAACGCCTGCCGCACGGGGAGTTTCCCGACGGCGTCGAGCAGGCGGTCGTTGGGGACGACGATCACGGTGTCGGCCACGTCGCGGAGGCGTTCGAGGCCGGCTTCGGCGTTGGTGCGGCGCACCTCCCCCTCGGCGGTGAACGGCGTCGTGACGATGGCGATGGTGAGCGCGCCGATTTCGCGTGCCGCTTTCGCGACGACGGGCGCCGAGCCGGTGCCGGTGCCGCCGCCGAGTCCGGCGGTGACGAACACCATGTCAGACCCCTGCAGCGACTCGCGGATCTCCGACTGCGACTCGATGGCCGCCTCCTCGCCGACCTGCGGGAGCGACCCGGCGCCGCGCCCCTGGGTCTTCTCTTGGCCCATCAGGATCTTCGTGTCCGCCTCGATGTTGACGAGGTGCTGGACGTCGGTGTTGGCCGCGACGAGGTCCGCGCCGTGGATCCCCTCCTCGGCCATCCGGTTCACCGTGTTGCCGCCGGCGCCGCCGCAGCCGACGACGGTGATGTTCGTCTGGAGGTCTTTCAGGACGTCCTGAAGTTCCTCGTCGGTCATCTTCCCCGTGCGCGGCGCGCCGTCATCCGATGCGGACGAATCCGCCGCGGCGTCGCCTCCGGCCTGGTCGGACGCCGGGTCCGCGGAAGCGCCGTTCTCCCCCGCTTCCCCGGCCTCCTCGGCCTCGTTGATCGCGTCCTCAACGATGGAGTCCATAGGTATGAGGAGCCGTTGCCGACGGAGAGTTATTATCCTTCCCCCTCGTGTCTTGCACCCGTCAGACGCCCCGTGTCGGGCGGCGCGAACGTCCGAAGCGGAGACAGCGCCGCCGTCGGGGGACACGGTGGCCGAGCTGTCGGGCGATCGGTCAGACGGGGAACACGTCTTCGCGCTCGCGTGCGACCGTCGCTGGACGGATCGTTTCGCCGTCGACCTCGACCGGTTCTCCCGCCGAGAGCGCGCCGAACTTGGGGCCCTCGGGAACGCCCAGCGTCGCGGCCCGCTCGGGGTCGAACGACTCGACGCGGGCGACGACGGCGCCGTCCTCCCGGACGACCTCGTCGTACTTCTCCGCGAGCACTGCCGCGAGGTCGTCGACGAGCGCGTCGTAGGGGTCGGGGTCGCCGTCGTCGGTGTGACCGCTCGCTGAGTCGACTGCGAGCGCGACCCGCCCTGCGGCGCGCGTGCCTGCCTGTTCGGTCTCGAAGCCGACGGCGTGACGCTCGACGGCTGCGCGGGCGCCGTCGGCGTCGACCCCCTGCGCCTCCGCGAGCAGATCCGCCGGGAGGTCGACGACTCGGTAGGCGTCCGCGGGGTCGCTCTCCAGGCCCGTCCCCAGGTCGTCGACCCGGTCGCCGAACCGGAGGCCGTCGTCGACCCGAATGAGGTCGCTCTCCAGCGCCCCGACGAGGTCAAGCGGGCGGTCGTCGACCGCGCGGAGCCACGTCTCGCTCACGACCCGCACGTCGCGGTCGGCGAGCGCCTCGCGGAGCACCGGCCGGTCGCCCTCGACGAGAGCGAATTCGGCGTCGCTCGCGCGGATCGCCGCGTCGACCACGTCCCCGTGCTCCTCGGGGTGGCCGAGCTCCTCCAGTTGCCAGTCGGACGCGATGTGTCCGACCCCCACGCGGTCCCGCGGACGATCCGCTCGAACCGCGGGGCGTAGTGGCCGCCCCCGAAGCCCACGACGTGGCGCGGACGGTCGGGATCGCCGACGGCAACGCTCGCGCCCCGGTCGGAGAGATCGAGCACCGCCCGGGCGACCGCGTCGGCGCCGTCGGGGTCGTCCCACTGCTCGTCGTCGCTGCCGAGTTCCGCGAACACCGCGGGCGTCGCGAGGTCGGTGGGACCGTGGTGCGTCCCCTCGATCGCGACCCCGTAGTCCTCGGGCGCGTGCTCGTCGAAGCCAGCGACGAGCGCGCGCTGGACGCCCGGGCAGGCGGGCGCGAACGACCCTGGCTCGCCGCCGTACTCCGCGTCCCCGAAGTTGCCCGTGAAGTGGCACGTCAGGAGGGGGCCGGTGTCGCCCGAGTGGCGCGAGACGAACACGAGGTACTCCGGGGGCTCGGAGAAGGCGGGCGTGGGGTCGTCCAAGCGGATGTGCAGGTCGTCGAAAGTGCGGAGTTCGAATCCCCGGATCGCGCCTTCCGTGTCCCCCGCGTCGCCGCCGCGGGCGAGCGTGTGGTACGTGCCGCCGCCGTCCGCGTCGGCGCGGGACGCGTCGGTCCGCTCGGTCCACTCCGCACGCGCGAGCAGTCGCTCGGCGATGTGGGTCGAGGCGCGGTCCGCTCGGGAGACGACGATGCCGATCACTGACTGGCAGTAGCGGCGTGCGGGAGGAATACGCGTCGGTTCCGGACGGGGGCGCCAGCAGAGAACGAGCGCGTCAGTCTGCCGGCTGTTCCGCGTCGCTACCGACGGCCTCGCGGATGGTCGTCCCCGTGAGCGAGGCGACCGTCCGGATCTCGTCGCGGCGCGTCGCGAGGAGGCCGATCGTGAGCACCAGGTAGAGGACGGTGTACGCCTCAAGCAGGAGGATCGAACTGGCCTCGGCGGCCGCCTCCGTCATCGTCCGGATGAAGTAGAACTCGGTCACCACCTGCGAGAGGAACAGCACGAGCAACACCAACGCCTCACGCACGGATATCTGGAAGTTGATCAGGATAGCGAGCGCGAAGAAGCTCTGTGCGGCGGTGATCCAGATCTCCGCCGCCTGCTTCTCGTCGAACATGAGCACGCCGTACTGGCCCGCGGAGATGCTGTACACGACTGCGAGCGTCCCGATGAGCAGCGTCCACTGGTTCAGCTTCGAGGAGATGAGCGCGTTGAACGCCGCCGTCGCGCGCGCTTTGTTCACGAGGTACGCGGTGACGATGAGTTCGGGGCTCTCGGAGGCCAGCGGGGCGATCCACTGGATCATGAAGAACTCGGGGATCCCGTACTGGAGACCGAGGTCCTCGAGCCCGTGGGCGAACGGCTCGACGGCGGTGAATATCAGCAGTCCGGAGTAGCCGAACAGGCCGAGAACGGCGGCCGCGCGGACGGGGAACGGCTTCGACTGGAGGTACGCGGGAACGCCGACCTGCTCTTCGATCTCTTCGACCTCGCCGCGGATGATGACGAGGATGTACGCGGCGTACAGCCCGACGAGCACCAGCGTGTCGATACCGCCGATACCGCCGCCCAGCGGAACGAAGAACGCGAACATGGTCGCGGCGAACAGGAACGCGATCTCCAGCGAGATGTCGCGGTCGAGCGAGACGTAGTCCCCGAGGGCGCGGTCGGTCGTGACGACGTTGGGGTCGTCGCCGCGGGTGTACGCCTGATAGATCGAGAACAGCGCGATGCCCGACCAGCCGATACCGATGAGGATCCGGTTCGCGCCGGTCATGTTTGCGACCGCGAGATTCGCCGCCTGCGCGTCCCCCTGGCCCGCCTGCCAGGCGTACAGCGCGTCGACGGCGTACTCGGGCGCGACCGCCAGCACCGCGAGCACGGCGATCGCGAACGCGCGCGGCACGTCCTTCTCTGCGGTCTCGGCGCCCCACGCGAGCAGGAACGACGCCCCCAGCACCGCGACGCCGCTCACGGCGACCGTTCCGAGCGTCGAGAACCCCGCGGCTCGCCCGGTCAGCCACGAGACGATCCAGGGGAGTGTCAGCGCCAACCCGCCGAACAGCGCGACGAGCGGGCTCCGAAGGCGTGAGCTCATTACCGCCACGGAACCAGCGGCTGTCCCTTACTCTTGCGTTTCGCGACGATCGGTTCGGGGAGCGGTCTCGCCCCGCCGTCGGGACGCTTTTCCGGCCCCTCGGGAACTGACTCGTATGGACGTGTACGGACTCATCGGGACCCCGGTCGAGCACTCGGTGTCGCCGCCGATGCACGAAGCGGCGTACGACGCGCTCGGGATGGACGCCCGCTACGTGACCTTCGAGCCGGACGTCGACGACGGCGCCCGCGCAATCGAGGCCGCGGCCACCCTCGGCGTCGCGGGGCTGAACGTGACAGTGCCGTTCAAGCAGGACGTGCTGTCGGCGGTCGAGCCCGACGAGCTCGCCGCCGAGGTCGGCGCGGTGAACACCATCGACTACCGGAGCGACCCACCACGGGGGTACAACACCGACGTGGCCGGCGTCCGCAGGGCGTTCGAGCACCACGGCGTCGAGCGCGAGGGCGCCACCGCCGTCGTCGTGGGTGCCGGCGGCGCCGGACGCGCGGCGGCGTTCGCGCTCGCCGACGACGCGGTGTCGCTCCACGTGGCCAACCGCACCGCGAAGCGAGCGGAGTCGCTCGCTGCGGACGTTCGCGCGTCGCTTCCGGACGATCTCGACACGACGACGACCGTCTCAGCGGGCGGGCTGGATTCGCTGGCCGACCGCGTGCCCGCCGCGGACCTGCTGGTGAACGCGACGACCGTCGGGATGGAGTCAGACGAGACGCCCGTGCCCGGCGACCTGCTCCACGAGGACCTCGCGGTGCTGGACGCGGTGTACGCGCCGCTGGAGACGCGCCTGCTGCGGGAGGCGGCCGCCGCCGGCGCCACGACGGTCGACGGCGCGTGGATGCTGCTGTATCAGGGCGTCGAGGCGTTCGAGCGCTGGACCGGCGAGGACGCGCCGGTCGACGCGATGAACGCCGCGCTGCGCGCGGCGCTCGAGTGACACCGGGAAGCATCGGGCATCCGTTCGTCACCGCTCCTTCCCGGTGTTTTCTCGACGATCGGCGCTGGATTTTTAAAAAGGGACGGCGTGGGTCAGCCAAATGGGACTCCTTCAGCAGATCAAGCGAATCCTTGGCATCGGGGGCGACCAGTCGAGCGGTCGGACGACCGAGACGTCGGTAACGGTGGAACGCGAGCGCGACGAGCCGGACCCCGAGACGGCGACCGAGGACGCCGTCAAGGGAACTGACGGGGAGATCGACGACGGCGGCGGGGACCCGGCTGCCACCGGCACCGACGCCGCCGCCTCGACTGGATCGACCGTCGACACCGACGACGAGGGCGCCGCCGAACCCGCGGAGGCCGCCGCGAGCCCGGGGACGGAGTCGGTCGACGAGGACGACGCCGGGGAGGACGACGAGCCCGTCGCCGCCGAGACGGACGCCGCCGCCTCCACAGATTCGCTGGTCGACGAGGCGGAGGCCACCGACGATGCGGCCACGAAGGCCGAGCCCGCGGAGGCCGCCGGCCCCGAGTCTGAGGACGTCACGACCGACGTGGACGAGGTCGACCCGGACGCCGACGAGGGAGAAGCAGGCGGCGAGGCTGACGACGGAGAAGCAGGCGGCGATGAAGCGGACGGCGAAGAAGCGGACGACGGATCCGCCGGCGTTCCGGTCGATCAGGTCAAGGGGATCGGTCCCGCGTACGCCGAGCGCCTCGCGGAGATCGGGATCGAGACGGTCGCGGATCTGGCGGCCGCCGACGCCGAGTCGGTCGCAGAACGGACCAGCGTCTCCGAGAAGCGCGTCGGCCGCTGGATCGACCGCGCGGCCGAGTTCGAGGCGTAACGACTCGGGTTCGCCCCGGCGTCGCGCCGGCCCGAACCGAACTCGCTTTTTCGCTGCCGCGACACGGTCGGCCATGGAGACGGTCACGGACCGCGAGCGGTTCCGACGCCTCGCGGCCGACGCCCCGGCTGACGCCCGGATCCCGGTCGAACGCCGGATCGCGGTCGGCGACCCCTTCGACGCCTACCGCCGTGCCCGCCGCGACGACCGCCCGGGTGTGTTCTACGAGACGACCGGCGGCCAGTCCGGTCGGGGGTACCTCGGCGTCGACCCCGCGGAGACGCTGACGGTCGGCCCCGAGGCGGTCGTCCGCGATCCCGAGCACCCGGGCCACGGCGACTACGCCGCCCCGTCGCCGACGCTGTCGGCACTGGAGGGACTGCTCGACGCCGGGACGCTTGTCCGCGACCACTGCGACGTGCCGTACCCGTGCGGCGCCTTCGGGTGGCTCTCGTACGACGTCGCCCGCGAACTGGAGTCGTTCCCTGCCGACGGCGCCGTCGACGACCGCGGCCTGCCGCGACTGCAGGCGGCGGTGTACGAGACGCTCGCGTCGTGGAAAGAACCTCGGGCCAACGGGAGTGTCACGCTCCAGATCACCTCGTGTCCCCGGCTCGAAGATCACGCGGACGCCGACGCGGCCTACGACGCCGGCCTCGGCGCCGCCGGCGACCTGATCGACCGGATACGCAACGGCGATCCTGCGGTCGGTCCCGCGCCCGCCGGCGGCGACGCCGACGGCGCGACCTTCGAGAGCGACTGCGGCCGCGAGGCGTACGCCGAGCGCGCTCGCCGCGTCAAGGAGTCGATCCGCGCGGGCGACACCTTCCAGGCGAACGTGAGCCAGCGGCTCGCGGCGCCGGCGGCGGTCCACCCGGTCACCGCCTACGCCGCCCTTCGAGCCCGCAACCCCGCGCCCTACTCCGGGCTGGTGGAGTTCTCCGGGGTCGACCTCGTGAGCGCGAGCCCCGAACTCCTGGTGCGCCGGGACCCAACCAGCGACGACGCGGACGGCGCCCGCCTCGAAACCGAGCCGATCGCCGGCACTCGACCTCGCGGTGCCGACCCGGAGACCGACGCCGCGCTGGAGGCCGAACTCGCGGGCGACGAGAAGGAGCGCGCAGAGCACGCGATGCTGGTCGACCTGGAGCGCAACGACCTCGGAAAGGTCAGCGAGTACGGCAGCGTCTCGGTCCCGGAGTACCGCCGCATCGACCGCTACTCGGAGGTGATGCACCTCGTCTCGCTGGTCGAGGGGACCGAGCGCGCCGACCGATCGCTGGCGGACACGCTCGCGGCGGTGTTCCCCGGCGGCACGATCACCGGCGCGCCGAAGCCGAAGACGATGGCCATCATCGACGCGCTGGAGGGGACCCGGCGCGGCCCATACACGGGGTCGATGTTCGCCGCCGGCTTCGACGGCCGCCTCGTCGCCAATATCGTCATTCGGACGCTCGTGCGGACCGGCAGTGCGTACCACCTTCGGGTGGGCGCGGGCATCGTCCACGACTCCGACCCCGAGGCCGAGTACGAGGAGACGCTCGCGAAGGCGCGCGCGCTCGTCAGGTCCGTCGACGACGCGCTGGATGCGGATATGGCGGTCGCACATGACACGGAGGCGGACGCGAACGCGGACGACACCCCGGAGGTGGACCCCGACAACCAAAGACAGGGGGACGGGGAGGTGGACGAGTGAGCGACTCGGTCCCACCGGGCGACGCCGCCGGCGGCCGGGTCCTGGTCGTCGACAACTACGACTCGTTCGCGTACAACCTGGTCCAGTACGTCGGCGAGCTGGCCGACGAGGTGCTCGTCCGGCGAAACGACCGCGTCGACGTGGACGGCATTCGGGACCTCGATCCCGACGGCGTCGTCGTCTCGCCCGGCCCGGGAACGCCCGAGGAGGCGGGCGTCTCGATCCCGGTGTTCGAGGAGCTCGACTACCCGACGCTTGGCGTCTGTCTGGGCCACCAAGCGCTGTGTGCGGCCAACGGCGCCGCGGTCACGCTCGCACCCGACGTCGTTCACGGCAAGCCGTCCGACGTGCGTCACGACGGCCGCGGCGTGTTCACCGCCCTGCCCGACCGCGTCGAGGTCGGGCGCTACCACTCGCTATGCGTCGAGCACGACGCGGTACCGCCGTCGCTGGTGGAGACCGCCTGGACGGACGACGAGCGCGAGGTGGTGATGGGCGTGCGCCACGCCGAACGACCCCACATCGGGGTGCAGTTCCACCCCGAGAGCATCCTCACGCCCGACGGCAAGCGCATGATCCGCAACTTCCTCGGGGTCTGCGACCGAGGTGCGATCGAATGAGCGACGACGGCGACGATCACGGGAATCTCGTCTTTCACGTCGACGGCGAGCTCGTGCCCGCGAACGAGGCGTCGGTCTCTGTGACGGACCGTGGCTTCCAGTACGGCGACGCCGCCTTCGAGACGGTGCGGGCCTACGGGGGAACGCTGTGGCGGTGGGACGCCCACGTCGAGCGACTGTTCGGGACCCTCGACGCGCTGGGGATGCCCGCCGGCGAACTCGGGCTGTCGGCGCTGGATCTGGAGGCCCGCGTTCGAGACGCCCTCCGCGCGAACGACCTCGCGGACGCGTACGTCCGACTGTCGGTGACGCGCGGCGAGACCGCCGGATTCGCTCCGCCCGACGCCGCCGAGACCGAACCCACTGTCGTCGCTGTCGTGAAGCCGCTCCCCCGGGGAGGGCGCGAGGCAACCGGCGGCTCGTCGACGTGGGAGGGCCCGGCGACCCTCCAGACAGTGAAGACCCGCCGAGTCCCCGACCGTGCGATCCCGAGCGAGGCGAAGACGCACAACTACCTCAACAACGTCCTCGCTCGCGTCGAAACCCGCGTCACGGGTGCCGACGAGGCGGTCATGCTCGACGGCGACGGATTCGTCGCCGAGTGCGCGACGGCGAACCTCTTTTTCGTCGCCGACGACGCGATCCGGACTCCCTCGCTCGACGGGCCCGTGCTTCCGGGCGTCACCCGCGCGGAAGTGCTCGATATCGCCCGCGAGGAGGGGTTCCCGGTCGAGGAGGGACGCTACGTCCCCGACGACGTTCGCGACGCCGACGAGGCGTTCATCGCCTCCTCGATACGGGAGCTCCGCCCCGTCGGGACCTACGACGGCGTCGATATCGGAGGAGGGCCGGTGACGACGCTGCTGTCGCGGCTGTACGACGAGCGCGTCGAGGCGACGTGTTACGTCGACGATTCGGAAGACCAGGCCGGCGTCGACGAGGGCGCAGACCACGCTCCCGAATAGGGAGGCATACAAGTCCGCCGGCCCTCCCGGCGGGCATGGACGATGACGCGCGCGTCGCCGACGCCGACGACGTGCCCGAGGGCGAGACGCTGCTGTTCACCGTCCGCGACGCCGACGGCGAGCTCGCAGAGGCGTTCTGCACCCGCCTGTCGGACGGGACGGTCGTCGCGTACCGCAACTACTGCCAGCACTGGACGGACGTGCGCCTCGACAAGGGCGACGGCGCCCGCGTCACGAACGGCGAGGTGTGGTGTCAGAAGCACGGCGCGACGTTTCAACTCGACACCGGCTACTGCGACTTCGGCCCCTGCGAGGGCTCGGTGATGGAGGGCGTCGACGTGACCGTCGTCGACGGCGGCGTGTACCTCGATGACGACGAGTACGCCTTCGAGCAACTCGGAGCCAGCGGCGTCGACAGGGGCGACGGCGGCGACAGCCGGATCGACTTCACCGGGAACTGAGCCGGCGATCGGTCACCGGCCCGACGCGGAGAGCGCGTCGCCGGTGGCACCGAGTTCGGGGTCGATCGCGTCGCGAACGGCCTCGACGGCCGCCGCCACGTCGGCGCTCGGGTCGAGCGTGAGGAGCAACCCGTCGTTCCCGGCGTACATCCGGACGATCGTGAGGTGTTCCATGGTGGTGGCGATGTGCTCGACGCCGCCTGCGCCGGGGAACAGTTCGTCGACGAACAGCCCGATCTCCGAGAAGTCGATCCCGGCGTAGTCGTGGATCTGGTCGAAGTGCTCGCTCATCTCCCCGCGGTCCGCGTAGAGCGACTCGGTGACCTCGTCGCAGTAGACGATATCGTAGGCGTCGCGGGTGAACGCGGCGACGACGTGGAGGTCGGAGCCGTCGTCGAACGCGTCGTGGACGGCCGCGACGGCGGCGTCCGCGTCGAACGAAACGGGGGCGTCGCTGTCGGCCATGTCAACGGGGAACCAGCGGTGAGACATATAGCCACCGCTGTGGAGAGGGAGAAGATTGCCTGAAAGCGGGAAATTACCGAAGCCGATTGGGAGGGGCGAATCGCCCCTCCCTCGGATGAGCTCTGCGCCGAACGCGAGCGAGTCGTGTCGCTCGTCGGTCGAGCAGTCGGCGCGCAGGAGTAGCGGGAGGGAGCTTTGAACACGGTCGTTCCGCTCGCATGCGCTCGCTTCACTCCCTGCTCAAATCTCTCTCGGACGCACTGTCTGGCGCGCGACTCACGATTCACTCTGTTCATCGTTCGCGGCGCGCGTCGAGAACATAGCGGGAGGTAGATTTGAACTACCGATCTCCGGGTTATGAGCCCGGCGGAATCTCCTGGCTATCCCATCCCGCTACCAAATACAATTCGACCTGTACTTGTAAGGGTTGTGTTTCGTATCCCGCCGCCGTGTGTGGGTTTGAGCCACGTCAGTCAAGCACGCGCCAGGTGAACACGCTCTCTGCGACGTAGTTGACGATCATCCCGACACCGATGCCGCCAGCCCGGGAGACGACGAACCAGAGGTCGATCCCCGCGACCGACAGCGGCAGCGCGAGTCCGCGGTACAACGCCGTGAACACCAGCAACTGGACGGCGATACCGCCGGCGCGAACGACGTTCGACTTCGCGAGCCGCCGCAGCGTCGGGGCGAGCCCGCCGAGCCCCTCCTCGGCGAACGTCACGCGGTCGTTGAGCAGGAACATCACGACGACGGCCACCTCGATACCGACGAACGCGGCGACCTCCGGGAAGACGCCGAGCTCGCGCAGCGCCGTCGAGGTCGCGATGTCGAAGGCGAAGCCGACGACGCCGACGGAGACGAACTGGCCGATGCGCGTCCCCGAGGCCAGCGCCGCGAGCGCGCCGTCGTCGCTCATCGCGACTCGGTTCCGTCTGGGTCGTCATCGCTCGCGACGTGTTCCCCTTCGGTCCCGTCGTGCTCGCCCGCGGCGCCCGGGGCGGCGCCCCCGTCGCTCACGGCTCCGCTGTCGTCAGGTCGGTCTATCAATGCGACGCCGTCCTCGCGGTCGATCAACCGATGGAGCCGGTCGTCGCGGATGAGCCGCGCGCGGTGTCGCGCGACCAGCAGCCCGCGGCCCATGTCGAGCGTGTCGCTCACGGGCGAGACCGTCGATCCCGGCTGATCCTCCCAGGCGACGGGCACTTCGAGGATCCGGTAGTCCAACCCCGCGGCGACCGCGACGAGTTCGATATCCCACGCGAATCCCGGCTCGTACAGGTGGTCGCGGGCGCGTTCCCACGCGGTCGCGGTGATCGCCTTCGCGCCGCACTGGTAGTCGTACAGTTCGGCGTCGAGCAGGCGGCGCGCGATCCACGCGAAGCCGTCGCCGAGGAAGCGCCGAGCGAACGTCTGGTGGGATCGGACCACGGAGTCCGGGTGACGGCGGGACCCCGCGGCGAGATCCGCGTCGCCGTCGCGGACCGGGGCGATCACGTCCGCAAGCGATGACGCCGGCGTCGCGCCGTCGGCGTCGGCGAAGGCGTACACGTCCGTCGAGAGCGCCTCGAAGCCGGCGGTGACGGCCGCCCCCTTGCCGCGGCGGCGACGAACGACGCGGCAGTCCACGTCGTCGGGAAGCGCGAAGGAGACCGAGTCTTCGGAGCCGGAGCCGGGAGTCGTCGAGGCGGTCGCGGCGGCGTCACCGTCGCCGGCGCCCCGGGCGCCGTTCGGGAGGTCGAGTTCGACGCGGAGCTCGTCGGGGTCGATCGTCTCGCGGATCGCACGGAGGTAGGTCCGGAGCCGACCGAGGTCCGGGTGATAGGCGGGGACGACGACGCCGACGGTCGGCTGCATACCCGGGGATTCCGTACCGCCGGATAAAAACGGTGCGAACACGGCCCGGTAGCGGTATCGGCTACCGCCGGAGGAACGACCCGACCAGGACCACCAGTCCGACGACGGCGACCGCCGCAAAGACGGGCAGCGTCGCCTCGTCGGCACCGGAGGGGAGCGTTCCCTCGGCGACCAGCACCTGCACGACCAGGTTTCCCGCCACCGCACCGACCAGCGTGACCCCGCCGGCGATCAGCATCCGATTGTCGCCGAACGGCTGCACCTCGGCGTCGACTCCGTCGGCCCCGTCGGCCGTATCACCCCGATCGGACTCGTCCTGTCGTGGCACACACCGTCTCGGAGTCGCCGACGCTTAGTCGTTGGTGTCGGCCGGATCGAGTACCGCCGGGAACTCACAGCCGAGGGACGCTGACGCCGCCGGCGGCGGTCGACGCCGGCGGCGTCGCTTGCGGACGTGTGCTGCGAGCGGTCCTCCTCCGCGGTGGAGGGAAAGGAACTTACCCCGGCGGCGACCGGTGGAAACCGATGGAGTACGGTCTCGTCGTCCGCTGGCTCGTCGCCCTCCTCGCGCTCGGCGCCGTCGGGATGCCGCTGGCCGCCCGACTGTTCCCGCGGTCGGCGACGCGGGGCATCGGCTTCTCGCTTCCTCTCTCCGCGCTGACGCTCGGCCTCGTCGCGTTCTGGGTCGGGCGCGTGGCGTTCGGCCCGATCGCGCTCGCGGCGGGAGTGGTCGTCCTGCTCGCGCTCGCGGTCGCGACGGTGCTGGACCGCGACGCGCTTCGCGAGGGCGCCGTCGCACTCGACGACGACGCGGTCGAGAGACTTCCGGACCGGACCGTCGTCGCCGAGACCGCCGCGGTGTTCGCGGTCGCGTTCCTGTTCGTCGTGGTGATCCGCGCGTTCGATCCCGGCGTCGACCCCAGCGCCGGCGAGAAGTTCCTCGATTACGGGCTCCTCAAGTCGCTGCTGCGGGCGGACGCGCTGCCGCCGGAGGACATGTGGTTCGCCGGCGAGTCCGTCCGCTACTACTACGGGGGGCACCTGCTGGCGGCGCTGTTCTCACTGCTGACGGCGACGCCCGCCCGCTTCGGGTACAACCTCGCCCTCGCGGGCGTCTTCGCGATGCTCGTCGCCGCTGTCTACGACCTCGCGGGCGCGGTCGCGGCGAGCAGAGGGCGTTCGCGCCGGATCGCTGGTCTCCTCGGGGTGTTCCTCGTCGGCCTCGCCGGGAACATCCACACCGCCGGCTGGGTGTTCGTCCGCGCGCTTCCGCCCGGGCTTCGCGAACGCGTGGCCGGCGTCCTCGACCTCGACGCGGGCGAACTCGTCGCCCGGGAGTTCTCCTACTGGACTGCCAGTCGCATCATCGAGGGAACGATCAACGAGTTCCCGCTGTTCGCGTGGCTCAACGGCGACCTCCACGCGCACATGACGATGACGCCGTTCCTCCTGCTTGGGGCGGCGCTCGCGTTCTCGCTCTATCGCACGCCCGAGTCGGAGACGCGTCGCCGGCGGCTGCTCCTGTTCGGCGCCGTGCCGCTCGTCGGCGGCTTCCAAGTCGTGCTCGACACGTGGAGCTTCCCGAGCGTGTTCGGCCTGGCGTGGCTGGCGCTCGCGGCCGCACCCGCGGCGCCGCGGACGCTGCTTCCCGCGTCGCTTCGGCGCCGGCTCGACGCGGCGCTCGGCAGCGAACGGGGAGACGGGAGAGCCCACCCGACCGCTCCCCGTCTTCCCGCGGAACTCGCCCGGCCGGTTGTCGCCGCAGTGGTAGTCGCCGCCGCGGGGGTGCTCGCGGTCGTCGTCGCCGCCCCGTTCCTGCTCGTCGCCGTCGCCGGCGGCGGCAGCGAGCGCGAGCTCGCGGTGCTGCCCGTCGAGATGCGCTCGTCGTTCGGCAGCCTCCTCGTCGTCCACGGGGCGTTTCTCGCGACGTTCCTCGCGGGGGTGCTCGGGGCCGTCGGCCGGGAGCGCCCGGTGGCGGTGGTCACCGGGGGCGTCGCGTTAGCGCTCGCGGGGTTCGCCGTCGGACTCCCCGCGCTCGGGCTCTTCGGGACGCTGCTGATCGCGGGGTGGGTCGCGCTCCGGACCGACCGCGCTGGGTTCGAGACGGTGTTGATCGTCGGCGGCGCGGGGCTGGCGCTCGCGGTCGAACTCGTCTACCTGAACGAGCAGGCCGGTCCCGGCCGGATGAACACGGTCTTCAAGACGTACGCGCAGGTGTGGCCGCTGTGGGCAGCCGCGGCGGGCGTCGTCCTCGCGGGGATACTGGAGGCCGTACCGCGCCCGGGCGCCTCGGCGCTGTGGCCGAGTTCGGGCACGCGCGACGTGGCGGCGGCGCTGTTCGTCGCCGCGCTGCTCGTGTCGACCGGGATGTACGCCGCCTTCGCCGTTCCGGCGCACGTGAACGAGGGATATCCCGACGACCCGACGCTCGACGGCACCCACTTCGTCGGCGCGTTCCACCCCAGCCAGGAGCGGGCGATCGACTGGCTGGACGCCCGCGAGGGCCAACCCGCGATCCTCTCGGCGCCCGCGACCGGAGTGTACCCCGGCGCAGAGAGCCGGTACGGCCACTCGCCCAGGATGTACCAGTGGGACGCCAGTCCCGCCGCGAGCCTCACCGGACTCCCGACGGTCGCCGGCTGGCACCACGAGGTCGGCTACCGCGGCCCCGAGGCGTACTTCGGGCGGGTCCGCGCGGTCGACGACGCCTACACGTCCGATGCGGCCGCCGTCGAGGTCTTCCGCGAGTACGACGTGCGCTACGTGTGGGTCGGCCCGGCCGAGCGCGAGCGCTACGACGGCCGCGGGCTGATCGACTTCGCGTCGATCGATGGCGTCGACGTGGTCGAGGAGGCCTCGACCCCGTCGGTGACGGTGTTCCGGGTGACGGAGTCGGAGCTGCCGCCGGCGTCGTCGCTGCGGGAGGAAGAAAACTGACGGGCGACCCAGAAAGCGGGGAGCGGCGGTCGCCGGCGTTCAGACGTTGAGGTCGCCGCCGGCTTTGACGATGTCGAGCGCCTCGGCGTCGATGGTGTCGACCTCCAGCCAGTGGGGAACGTACGTCTTCGTCTCGAAGTCCTCGCGCTCGTCGTCGGTGCCGATGGTACACCACAGCTGCGGCTCGTCTGGGCCGTGGTACTCCCCCTGGCGCTGGACGGAGAAGACGCGCATCTCCTCGTCGTCGTAGTCGATGATGCCGTCCTTGCGGAGGCCCGGGTCACCGTGGACGATGAGCTTCTTCATGCGCTCGGCTTGGCGGGTTCCTACACTAAGGGTTTCGATGCCGTGCGTCTCCGCGGCGCGCAGCCGCCGACGACGCGGCGACGACTACCCGCCGAGGTACAGCCTCGACACCTCGGGGTTGTCGAGCAGCGCGTCCGCCTCGTCGGCGTACGCGACGCTCCCCTGGTCGAGGACGTACCCCGAGTCGGAGATGGACAGGCCCTTGCGGGCGTTCTGCTCGACCATCAAGATCGCCGTCCCGAGCTCGTTGACCGCGAGCACGTCGTCGAACACCTCGTCGGCGGTGTTGGGCGCCAACCCCGCGGACGGCTCGTCGATGAGCAGGACGTCCGGCTCCATCACGAGCGCGCGGGCGAACGCCAGCACCTGTCGCTGGCCACCCGAGAGCGTTCGGGCCTTCGCGTTCCGCTTCTCGGTGAGGATCGGGAACCGGTCGTACAGTTCGTCGATCACCGGCCCGAGGTCGTCGTCGCGGGCGACCCCGCCCATGCGGAGGTTCTCCTCGATCGTGAGGTTCCCGAACACGTTCTCGGTCTGGGGAACGTAGCCGATCCCTTCGCGGACGACGTCTTCGGGAGCCAGCCCGCCGATGTCGTCGCCGCGGTAGCGGACGTGCCCCGACCACGGCGTCAGCAGTCCGAACACGGTCTTCAGCACCGTCGACTTGCCGGCGCCGTTCGGCCCGATGAGACACGCGACCTCGCCGTCCGCGAGCGTCAGTGAGAGGTCGTCGAGCACCTGCACGTCGCCGTAGCCGCTGTCGACGTGTTCGACCGAGAGGATGGGGTCGGCGGCGGGCGGGTCCGACTCGACGGACGCGTCCGCCGAACCGTCCGCGTCAGCCGTCGACGACGCCGGGTCGTCGCTCATTCGCCCGGCCCTCCGAGGTAGGCGTCGATCACGCGGTCGTCGCTTCTGACTGCCTCGGGCGTCCCCTCCACGAGGACGCTGCCCTGGTCAAGCACGATGATCGGGTCGGCGAGGTTCATGATGAACTCCATGTCGTGTTCGATGATGCACAGCGTCACGCCGTCCTCGTTGAGGCGGGCGATGTGGTCGCGCAGCTTGTTCGCGAGCGTCGGGTTGACCCCCGCGACCGGCTCGTCGAGCATGAGGAGCTCGGGCTCGGCGAGCATCGCCCGTGCGAGCTCCACCAACTTCAGCTGGCCGCCCGAGAGGTCGGTCGCCGGCTGCGTCGCGAGGTGGTCGATCTCGAACTGCTCCAGCATCCGCTGGGCGTCCTCGATGTTGCGCGTCTCCGCGGCTTCGACCTCGCCGGGGCTCGTGAACAGCTTCACGAACGACTCGCCGGGCTGGCGCTGCGGCCCGACGAGCATCGCTTCGCGGACGGTCATCCCCTCCAGTTTTCGGGGCGTCTGGAACGTCCGGATCAGCCCCTCGTCAGCGACTTCGTGGGGTGGGGCGCCGGTCACGTCGACCCCGTTGACCGAGACGTGCCCCGCGTCGGGCTCGTAGAAGCCCGAGATGAGGTTGAACAGCGTGGACTTGCCGGCGCCGTTCGGACCGATGAGCCCCGTGACGCTCCCCCGCTCGACGGCGAAGGAGGCGTCGTCGGTGGCGACGAGGCCGCCGAACGTCTTCCGGAGCTCGTCGACGCGCAACACGATATCCTCCTTGTCGAGGTTCGGGCCGTCGTACAGGTCGGGAGCGGCGTCACTCATCGGACTCACCCCCGTCGCGGCCGGCGGCGCCGGCCTCCGCCTCGGAGTCGGCAGCATCGGCCTCCGCCTCCGGGGCGGCCGCGGTCGCCGTCGCGGTCGTCTCCTCGTCGATCGTCTCGCGGGGGTTCGTCTCGCCCGGCCCCGCAGAGGCGGCGACCGATGCCGGCCAGATGAGCTCTCGCTGCGGCGGGAGCACGCCCTGCGGCCGGAACCGCATCACGAGGATGATGAGCACGCCGACCGCGAGCAGCCGCGTCGACCCGAAGTTGTTCACGATCGTCGCGTACGTGCTCGTCACGAGCGGCAGATCGACCGGGAACGACGCCGGCAGCACCTCCGCGAGGAAGCGGGTCCCTTCGCGGATGGTGATGACGACGAAGCCGCCCAAGATCGCCCCGCGGTTCGAGCCGCTCCCGCCGAGGATCACCGCGATCCACACGTAGAACGTGTTGATCGGCTCCAGGTCGCCCGGGCTGACGAAGAGATTCAGGTGCGCGTAGAACACGCCCGCCAGCGCCATGATGACGCTCCCGAGCACGAACGACTGCATCTTGAACGCGTAGGTGTTTTTCCCCAGCGCCTCCGCGAGGTCGTCGTCCGACCGGATCGTCCGGAGCACGCGCCCCCACGGCGAGCGGTGGACGCGGCGCAACACCGCGTACACCGCGCCGGCCATCGCGACCACGAGCGCGACGTTCAACAGCGCCTGCCAGAACGGCGTTCCGAGCGTGAACCCGAAGAGGCGCGTCGTGAACACCCCCGGGATCCCGAGTTGGAGTTCGTGGACCCGGATGCCGGGCAGCGTCTGCGGGAGCGTGCCAAGCACCGGCCAGCCGTCGAAGAAGCCAGGCAGCCCCCGCAGCCCGGCGCTCCCGTTGGTCACGTCGCGCTGGTTCAAGAACAGCAGTCGGACGACCTCTGCGAGTCCAAGCGACGCGATCGCGAGGTAGTCCGCACGCAGGCGGAGCGTCGGGATCCCGATCGCGACCGCGACGACGACCGCGAGGAGGATCGCGGCCAGCAAGCCGACGAGGGTGAGCGGGAGGAGACCGTAGAGCCGCGCCCCGGAGACCCACACGAGGTCGACGCCGAGGAGCCTGAACTGCCACCCGTCGGCCCCGATCGGCGAGTTACCGGCGGTCAACAGCGCCGTGCCGTATGCGCCGATCCCGAAGAACGCCGCGACGGAGAAGTTGATCAGCCCGGTGTACCCCCACTGCGCGTTCAGCCCGAACGACAGCAGGACGTACATCCCGACGAGGCCGACGAGATACAGGAAGTACGTCGGCGCGAGCCCGCCGGTGACGAGCCCGAACACCAGCAGCGCCGCCAACGCGACGACGAAGCCGACGACGCCCTGTTCCGCGCGGGTCAGGTCAGCGAACCGCCCGCGCACTCCATCGGCGACGCTCACGTCGCCTCCTCCCCGGCGATGCCGGACGGGCGCACGAGCAGCACGGCGACCATGATGAGAAAGGCGATGGCGTTCGCGTACTCGATGCCGATGGGAATGCCGAAGCTCTCGGGAACGAACGAGATCTCCTGTCCGAGTCGCGGGAGGATCGGCGTCAGTTGGTTGATCATCCCGATGAGGAAGCCGCCGGCCATCGCGCCGTAGACGGAGCCGATCCCGCCGAGGATCACGGCCGCGAACACGACCAGCAGGATGTTGAACCCCATCCGTGGCGAGATATTGTTGTAGAGGCCGAGGAAGACGCCGCCGGCGCCGGCGAGTCCGGCGCCGATGACCCACGTCCAGATCTCGATCCGGTCGGTCCGGATCCCCGAGACCCGCGCGAGCGATGGATTGTCCGCCGTCGCGCGCATCTTCCGGCCGAGGTCAGTGTACTGGAGCAGCGCGTGGAGCCCTGCGACCAGCACGGCGGCGCTGGCGACGATCGCTACGTCGTGTAGCGTCATGCGGATCCCGAACGGGATCAGCGCCTCGATCGGTCGCAACAGCGGGATCTGGAACTCGACGAACCCGGTGCCGAAGCCCAGTTGGATGACCGCGCGATACACGAACGCGACACCGATCGACGTGATGAGCAGCCCGATCGAGCCGACATCGAGCGGCTCGTAGACGATCTTGTGGGTGAGTACCGCGACCACTGCGGCGACCGCGACGCCGACGACCAGCGCGAGGAAGAACCCGAGCGGAAGCCCGAGTACCTCGGCGCCGAGCGTTCCCACAAACCCGAACGTCACGAGCGCGGTGTAGGCGCCGACGGTCATCGTGTCGCCGTGGGCGAAGTTCGCGAAGTTCGCGATCGAGTACACCAGCGAGAGCCCGATGCTGGACAACACGATGATGCTGCTGAACACGAGCCCGTTCGCCAGGTATTCGAGAACCGACATCGAGGGTTAACCCTCGATCGTGCCCGAGGAGACGTACTCGTGGTTCTCCACGGAGAGGATCTGCAGGAAGCCGACCGGATCGCCGTTCTCGTCGAAGTCGATCGGGCCAGAGACGCCCTGGTAGTCGATGTCGGCCGCCGAGCCGTCGTCCCCGAGCACGTCCATGGCCTCCGCGAAGGTGAAGACTGTCTCCCCCTCGGGCCGGGTCACCTCCCGGACGGTCTCTTGTAAAGCCGCGCCGGTGAACTCGTCGGCGGTCGCGATCGACAGCGCCGCCGTGATCACGCAGTCGTAGGCGAACGCCGACCACGAGGTCGGGCTGTCGCCGTACTCGGCCTCGAACTCGGACGCGAAGTTCTGGTAGTTCTCCTGGTCGATTGCCGCGGAGGGGACAACAATCTTCATGCCGTCGAGGCTCCCCTCGGGGGTGTTCCCGAGCACGTCAGATCCCTGGACGGAGTCGGCGCCGTAGAACTGCGCCTCGTAGCCGTTGGAGTACGCCTCCTGTGCCATCGAGGTGAACTCTGGCTGGTAGGTGATGAACAGCCACGCGTCCGCGCCGGAGTTGGCCATCCCGGACACCGTCGAGGAGTACGACGACTGTCCCTGGTCGTGGGGCTCGTCGTAGGCGATGTCGCCGCCCCACTCCTCGCGGAACGTCTCGGCCAGCCCCTGCCCGTAGTCGTTGTTCACCCACGCGAGCGCGACCGAATCGTAGCCGTCCTCGCTGATAATGTTCGCTAGCGCTGTCGACTGGGTGCTCCCCGTCGGCGACATCCGGAGCAGGCCCGGGAAGTCCGTCAGGTCCGGGCTGGTGGAGTTCTGGCTCAGTTGTACCACGTCGGTCCCCTGGATCACCGACTCGTAGATCGCCAGCGACACGCCGGAGCCGACCGCGCCGATGACGAACGGCACGCCGTCCTGGTTGACGAGTTTCTGGGCCGCCGAGACGCCGGCCTGCGACTGGCTCTCGGAGTCCTCGACGATGATGTTCAGGTCGCGGCCGCCGATACCGACCTCGTTCACGTCGGCGAGTGCGAGCTCCATCCCGCGCTGGTTGCGCTGGCCGAACGCCGACAGCGACCCGGTCAGGGAGTTGACCATCCCGATGGAGTACGGTCCGCTGTCTCCGCCGTTCCCGCCGTCTCCGCCGTCGTCGGCGGTGGTCTCCTCGCCGCCGCCACCGCCGCCACCGCCGTCCGATTCCTCGGTTGCGGTGTCGGTCGCCGCGTCGTCGGTCGTGCTACAGCCCGCAAGGCCCGCAAGGCCAGCGAGGCCCGCGGCCCCGGACGCCTTCAGTACGTCCCGCCGGTTCGGTTCGATATCATCCGGTATCATGACTAACGATAACGTTCTCCACAACCTTATCCCTATATCCCGCCCCGACCATGGTCGGAGCCGAGACGGTGACCCCGGCAGCCGCGTCGGATCGGCCCCTCGGCGACATTATATTCACATAGTTCGAATCGAATCATTTGGTCGGGTTCCGATTGATGGGGGACCGAGTCGGACGGTGGCACGTGATACCGCCCATCGCGAACAACTTCGTCGCCGGGGAGACGCCCGAGGCGGCCCTGGCGCACGTCGAGGAGCTGAACGGGCAGGGGATCGGGGCCATCCTGAACCTCCTCGGCGAGCACTACGACGAGCGGAGCGACGCCGACGCGGACGCAGACGCGTACGTCGCGCTGGTCGAGGCGCTCGCCGAGCGCGACCTCGACGGCTGCGTCTCGGTGAAGCCCTCGCAGATCGGACTCGGCGTCTCCGACGCGGCGTTCGAGGAGAACCTCGCGCGGATCGTCGAGGGCGCGTCGGGTACCGACGCGACCCCGTCGACCGAGCGAAGCCCGGGAGCCGACGACGACTGCTTCGTCTGGATCGACATGGAGGACCACGACACCACCGACGTGACGCTCGACGCCTTCGAGCGCCACGCCGTCGAGACCGACGGGAACGTCGGGGTCTGCGTGCAGGCGAACCTGAAGCGCACGCCCGAGGACCTCGACCGCCTGGCGTCGCTGCCGGGAAAGGTCAGACTGGTGAAAGGCGCCTACGACGAGCCGGCGGGCGTCGCCCACCGCGAGAAGTCGCGAGTCGACGAGGCGTACCGCGAGTGCCTGTCGTTCATGTTCGAGTCGTTCGACGACGGCGTCGCCGTCGGGAGCCACGACCCGGCGATGATCGACTGCGCCCGCGAACTCCACGAGGAACACGGAACCCCTTACGAAGTACAGATGCTGATGGGCGTGCGCGAGGAGGCGCAGGTTGATCTCGCCGCCGACGGCGTCGAAGTGAACCAGTACGTGCCGTACGGCAGCAAGTGGTTCCAGTACTTCTCGCGGCGGGTGCGCGAGCGCAAGGAGAACGCGCTGTTCGCGCTGCGTGCGGTGCTCGGGTGATCAGGGGTCCAACAGCTTCGACTCGGCCTTCCGCAGGTGTTCGAGCAGCGTCGTCTTCGACCGGCCCACGCGGTCGGCCAGTTCTCGCGTCGAGCAGCCGCGGGGCCACTCGTAGTAGCCGGCCGCGCGGGCGGCCTCGAACACTTCCCGCTGGGTCGGCGTGAGCGTGTCGAGGCGCTGTTCGCGCTCCGAGCGGTCGGTCGCGCCGTCGGCGGCCGTGATCGAAACGACCGACACCTCCGCGCCGGCATCCTCGCGGACGCTGTCGAGCGCCGCCTCGATGTCCGACCGCTCGCCCGTGAAACACAGCTGCCACTCCTCGCGGCCGCCCTCGATCCGGACCGGCGCGCTGTGGACAAAACCGTAGCGCAGCAGCGTCGGGCAGACCATGTCGTTCGGGTCGTACTCGAGGAAGAACTCTCGGACGACGTTGCCCGGAGCGTCGCGGGCGCGGCCGAACCGCTCCTGGAGTTCGAGGACCTCGCCCGCGTGGTCAGACGACCGGATCTCCTCGAGGAGTGCTTCCACCTCACGGTTCGTCTCGCCGAAGGCCGTGAACAGTCCGTTGACCGACTCGGGCGCCATCTTCGGCGTGTCGTAGATGGCGTGGGCCAACACGCCGCCCCCGGTCCGTTCGGTCGCCTCGATGGCCCAGCAGTTCGGATGCCAGAGGTCGAGCGTCAATCGGGTCCCGGCGTTCAGCGCCTGACTCATCATGTAGCTAGTCTATGCGGAGTATATATGCGAACGGGTACCAACTCCCAACCGACCATGGTCGGGGTAATCGCGGCCGACCATGGACGGTTCGGGAATTACGTGAGGAGGTGACGGAGTCTCGAACATGCCTGACACGTATCAACACTACATCGACGGCGAGTGGACTGACGGGACGGGCGAGGAGACGTTCACCAGCGAGAATCCCGCCAACGGCGACGAATTAGGCGAGTTCCGCCGCGGCACCGAGGCCGACGTCGACCGCGCGGTCGCGGCCGCCGACGGCGCCTTCGAGGAGTGGAAGGAACTCTCCCACATCGACCGCGCGGAATACTTGTGGGATATCTACCACGAGCTGAAGGAGCGCCACCAGGAGCTCGGCGAGGTCGTCACGATGGAGTGCGGCAAGGAGATCTCCGAGGGGAAGGCCGACGTGACCGAGGCGTGGCACATGGTCGAGTGGGCCGCCGGCGACGCTCGCCACCCCAAGGGCGACGTTGTTCCCTCCGAAATCCCCAGCAAGGACGCCTACATGCGCCGGAAGCCGCGCGGCGTGGTCGGCTGCATCACCCCGTGGAACTTCCCGGTCGCCATTCCGTTCTGGCACATGGCCGTCGCGCTCGTCGAGGGCAACACGGTCGTGTTCAAGCCCGCCGAGCAGACGCCCTGGTGTGCGCAGATCCTCGCGGAGATGTTCGAGGACGCGGGCGTCCCGGACGGCGTGTTCAACCTCGTGCAAGGCTTCGGCGACGCGGGCAACGCCATCGTCGAGGACGACCGCGTCGACACCGTCCTGTTCACGGGGTCGGCCGAGGTCGGCCACAAGATCGCCAGCAAGGTCGGCGGCGAGCCGGGCAAGCTCGCGGCCTGTGAGATGGGCGGGAAAAACAACATCGTCGTCACCGAGAACGCTGACCTCGACACGGCAGTTCACTCGGCGACCATGTCGAGTTTCAAGACGACGGGCCAGCGCTGTGTGTCGAGCGAGCGCATCGTGGTCCACGAGGACGTGTACGACGAGTTCAAGGAGCGCTTCGTCGCCAACGCCGAGCGCGTCGCGGTGGGCGACCCGCTGGACGAGAACACGTTCATGGGGCCCCTCATCGAGGAGGAGCACAAACAGAAGGTCTCGCAGTACAACCAACTCGCGAAAGACGAGGGCGTGAACGTGCTGGTCGACCGCGAGGAACTGGACGATTCGGAGATCCCCGAGGGCCACGAGGAGGGCCACTGGGTGGGGCCGTTCGTGTACGAGACGGACCCCCACGAGGACCTGCGGTGCACCCACGAGGAAGTGTTCGGCCCGCACGTCGCCCTGCTGAAGTACAGCGGCGACATCGAGGAGGCGGTCGACATCCACAACGACACCGACTACGGCCTCGCGGGCGCGATCATCTCGGAGGACTACCGGCAGATCAACTACTTCCGGGACAACGCCGAGATCGGGCTGGCGTACGGGAACCTGCCGTGCATCGGCGCGGAGGTCCACCTCCCGTTCGGCGGCGTGAAGAAATCCGGAAACGGATACCCGTCGGCGCGTGAAGTGATCGAAGCGGTGACCGAGCGGACTGCCTGGACGCTCAACAACTCCAAAGACATCGAGATGGCACAGGGGCTCTCGGCCGACATCAAGACCAAAGACGACTGAGGCGTTCGCACGGGCGCGGTGACGCCACGCTCCGGCCACCGGTCGGTCGCTGCCGGCCGGCTACCGACTCATTATCGCGACCGCTGGCGACCGACTCATCATCGCGGCCGCTGGCGACCGAACCGCCGAAAAGACAGGACGGGGCGCCTCAGGCGTTCTCGGGCCGCGGAGCCTCCTTGTTCCCGACGCCGCCCTCGACGTCGACGTGGTACTCCCATTCGTTCCAGATCGGCGTGCCCGTCCCGTCGTAGCGTGGGTCCGACTCATGGACGAAGATCCAGTTGAAGGTCCCCGACTCGTAGCCTCGGCAGTTGACGACGTTCTTGATCCACCCCGAGTCCTGGTACGGGTCGTTCTCGAAGGTTCCGCGGTACTGGATCTTGTAGAAGCATTTCGTGGTGGTTTCTGGGTCGAGATCGCTCTTGTCGCCGACCGTAGCACCGGTGTTCGAGAGGTTCTCTCCCCAGACGTTCCCGTCGGCATCGTACCAGTACTCGGCCCGGTAGACGCCGGTGACGACTTCTCCCTCGTCGGGGAATCCGTTGTCGTCCTCGTCGTAGCGATCGTTGTCGCTGTTGCCTGGGGTGGCCATCGCGCTGCCACCCAGCGCGAGTGCGGCCGTCCCCGACCCGATCGTCGCGAGCGCGCGTCGGCGTGTCGTTCTCCGGTTGCTGTTGTCTGGTCCGTCAGTCATCGGTGGTCACCCGTATTGGGCGATCACCAGTCGTCCAGTCGTCACTTAGCACTGGTCACGATTTGAGTGAGGGTGGAAGCGACCAGTCGCTTTACCACGCCACTTCCGTACCCAGAGCAGCGAATTCGCAGTCGGCCGGTGAGAGCGGAGCGAGGACGGAAGCGTTCGACGGGCGTCCGCGACCGCCTTGCTCCGAGCAGATCCGAGGCACGCACGCTCCGCGGCACTTATTCGCCGCGCCGTCACACCCCCGCGTATGCCGACCATCGCCGAGAAACGCGTGTTCACGAAGCGCGACGACGTGGTGCGGGCGCTCGCGGCCTCCTCGATGGGCGTCGTCGGGGTCTCGATCTCGGGCGACATCGTGGGCGAGTTCGGGATCGACCACCGCTGTGACGCCCGCGACGTGGCCGCTCGCGGCGACGCCGTCGCGGTCGCGACCGACGAGGACGTACTCGTCGGCGACTTCGAGCCGACGGGACACGGACCCGCCGTCGCCGCGAGCGTCGCGGGCGACGGCGTGCTCGCGGCGGCGCCCGACGGGACCGTCTCGCTGCTCGCCGCCGAGGCAGACGCCGACGACGCGAACGGGGATCCGACCGACTCGGCATGGATCGAGGTCGGGTCGGTCGACGACCCCCGCCGGCTGGACGGCCGCCTCGTCGCCGCCGGCGACGGCGTCCACCGCCTGACCGACGGGAGCCTGGAGTACGCCGGCCTTGAGGACGTCAGAGACGTGAGCGACCGCGGCGTTCCGCTGGCGGTGACGGCCGACACGCTGTACACCCTCGGAAACGGCTGGATGCGTGACCTCGACGCCGACGGCGGCGGCCGGGACCCCGGGTCGCACGCGGAGAGCGGAGCCTTCCGCTGCGTCGTCGCCGACGCGGAGGGCGAGCGCGCGGTCGCCGCCACCGACGCTGCGGTGTTCGAGCGGGGGACGCGACCGCGACCGAGTGGGTCCGCCACGACGAGTCGGGGGTCGTCGACGCCGCGTTCGCGGGCCGACACCTCCTCGGCGTCACCGACGGCGGCGAGGCGCGGGTGTACGCCGACGGCGGCTGGCGCGGCCGGACGCTCGGCCTGCCCGACGTGCGGGCGGTCGCGGTGCCCGGCGAGCACTGAGTTATCGGAGAGCGACGCCACCGTTCTCTCCCCGACCCGGTAACTCCGAGAGTCGTACCGGCGTCGCACGCGTCGCCCGAGTAGGAACGCGTTTGTATCCGGCCGCGGGAACGACGTGTATGATCGTACCCGGGTCCGCGTCGCAGGCGCTCGCGGCCGCGCTCGCCGACCACGCCGGTCGCCCGCTCGCCACGCCGGAGTTCCGCTGGTTCCCGGACGGCGAGGAGTGCGCCTCGGTGCCCGATTTCGAAGGTCAAGAGGCCACCGTCGTCGCCGCAACCGACTCCAACGACGCGTTCGTCGAACTGCTCCAGCTCCAAGACGCCGTCCGCGAGGCCGGCGCCGAGACCGTCACAACCGTCTTGCCGTACATGGGGTACGCCCGTCAGGACCGGGCGTTCGAGGAGGGGCAGCCCGTCTCCGCGCGAGCAGTCGCGCGCGCCGTCTCGACCGGCACGGATCGCGTGATCCTCGTGACCCCCCACGAGCCCGACGTGGCGGACTACTTCGACGTGCCCGTCGACGTGGTCGAGGCCGCGCCGCTACTCGCGGACCCGCTGCCCGCGGGTCTGCGCGACCCGCTGTTTCTCGCCCCCGACGCGTCCGCCGAGGGGCTCGCGGTCGCCGTGCGCGACGCTTACGGTGGCGGCGAGACCGACTTCTTCGAGAAGGTGCGCGACTACGACACCGGCGAGGTGACCGTCACGCCCACCGACGCCGACGTGACAGCCCGCGACGTGGTCGTCGTCGACGACATCATCGCCACCGGGTCGACGATGAGCGAGGCGGTCGCCGCCATCCGCGAGCGCGACTGCGGCGACGTGTACACGGCGTGCGTTCACGGGATGCTCGCGGGCAACGCCCGCACGAAGCTCGCCGCCGCCGGCGTGACCCGCGTCGTCGCAAGCGACACAATCGAGCGCGAGGCGAGCGACGTATCCGTCGCGCCGCTGGTTGCCGACGCGCTGTAGCGACGGCGCGGTCACCGACGTGTTCAGCGGGACGCGAAGACGCGCTGCATCCGCGGGAGCGCCTGCTTGTAGCCGACGAGGTACACGCCCCAGAAGAGCGCGAGCGCGCCGATCACGGCGTCGACCGCTGCGACTTCGGGCGCCGTCGTCATCGTCGCCGCCGCCGCTCGCTCGAAATGAACGCCGATTCCCGTGAGGACGACCGACGCGAGCGTCACGAAGAGGTACTCTGCGGCGAGCCACGCGGTGTCGAACAGTCCCGGCATACCACCAGGGCGGCCGTCACCGAGTGAAACGCTTTCGGTCGGACCGAAGGAGCCAATCGACCGAATCCGGAACTCGTTCGCATGTCAGGCGGATACGGGACCCTCGACTACCCGACGCTCACCAAACGCGCACTGCTCGGTTGTGCCACCGCGTTCCTGCTCGCGGTCGCCGTCCAGATCGCCACCGCGTTCACCGGGGCAACGCTCCCGAATGGAGTACGCGCTGCTGGTCGACCTCGAACTTGTCGCCGTCGTCGGCGCGTTCCTCTCGGTGTTCGTGTTCGACGTCGCGCTCCCGCTGACGGAGTAGCGACTCCCGTTCCTCGACAGAGACCGAGCCCGACAACCTGTTTACTGTGTCCGTCACACCGGTCGACAGCGCCCGCCGACCGGAACCGAAGCCGCCTCCATCCGGTGATCGGTTGCGTACCGTATATTTCATATATCGTATCCGATAACCAACCAGTATACTTATCTTGCCTCGTGAAAGCTTTGACACGAAGATGAGTAATGCAACTCCAGGCGCGGACGAGCAGTTCTGCAGCAGCTGCGGCGAAGTGATCAAAAAGGAAGCGGAGATCTGCACCGAGTGCGGCGTTCGCCAGTCGAGTGCGGGGGCCTCGGGCTCGGGCTCGAAGGACAAAACCAGTGCAGCGCTGCTAGCCATCTTCCTCGGCGGGCTCGGTGCACACCACTTCTACCTCGGCAACACCGGCCGGGGGATCATCTACCTCGTCTTCTCGTGGACGTTCATCCCGCTCCTCGTCGGCCTCATCGAGGGGATCATCTACCTCACGAAGTCCGAGGACGAGTTCCAGCGCCAGTACGCCTGAAGACGACGTTCGTAGCCAGTTTTCGATGTACGCTGACCCACCAAGCCCCGGGACCGCCGACCGCCCAGCACAGCCATGACCAAACAGAAGGGAGCCGACGAGGTGTTCTGTCGCTCCTGTGGCGAGGCGATCAAGGAGGCGTCGGAACTGTGCCCCAACTGCGGGGTCCGAAACGACAACTACCGCTCCGCCGGCGGACGACGCTCCGGTGCCTCGGCCGGCGCCCACGACCCCGCGCAGTACGAGACCACTGTCGCCGACACGTGGTGGTACGGCGTCGCCGCGGGAACGGGCGTCTGGGTGCTGCTCGTGCTCGCATCGGCGCTGAACGGCGACCTGGGTGCCGCGGGCGGACTGCTCGTCCTGGTCGGCTGGGTGGGCCTCCCGCTGTCGGTGTTCTTCGACAGCAAGTACGTCCGTGCAAACTCCGAGTGGGACCCCCAGACCGTCGTCTGGGTGATCCTGACCGCGCTGTGGTTCGTCAACATCGTCGCCGGCGCGGCCTACCTCTATCGGCGCCACCAGGTGCTCGGCGAGCCCTGACTGCGACCGGACCGAACCCGCTAACGCCGCTGTTCCGTTCGAACGCAGTCGTTCGCTATCACGAGCGAGCGAGATAGCAACTGGTATCTACACGGTCACCGGAGTTCGCCCATGTCTGCTGGCGATCCGTACGTCACTAACCGGATTAACGGGACCACCGAGGAGTTCTTCGATATCTCCGATCGCTACGATCCCGACGAGATCGAGGAACTGTTCGCCGTCTCCGAGGTCGAGTTCGTGGTCGGCGGCGCCGGCGCGGCGATCCCGTACGAGGCGCACGACGGGATGCGAACGTCGTTCAAGAAGGACGTGGTGACGCACCGATACTCCGAAGACGCGATATGCGTGATCACCGAGTCCCGCATCGACGTCGTCTCCGAGGAGGGGTACTCGTGGGCGGTTCCGTTCGAGTCGATCGACGCCGTCGGCCACAACGGCGTCTGGAACACCACGACGTACGGGATCATTCGGACGAAGACCGAGGATCGGTTCCGGTACAGCCTGTCTCTCGTCATCGGTGGGACGGTGGTCGAGATCAACTCGACCGAGTACGAGTTGGAACCGAACAGGCCGGATATCGAGGCTGTTGCCGGATCAATCACCGCGTTCATCTCGACGTAGCGGGCACGCCGAGAGACCGTCGCGCGAACACGGTCGGCGCCGGAGGCGGTGAGCGATCTCCTGAACGGTGGAGGTGGCCGTCGGGACGACGGAGCCCCTATCTTGAAGCGTGACGCCGACACACCGATCGCACATGACCGACGACTGCATCTTCTGTTCGATCGTCGCGGGCGATATCCCGGCCCGCGTGATCGCCGAGACCGACGGCGCGATCGCGTTCCTCGACGCGAACCCGCTGGCCCGTGGGCACACCCTCGTCATCCCGAAGGCCCACCATCAGCGCGTCGCGGACCTGAGCGCCGAGGAATCGCGCGCCGTCTTCGACCTCGTGCACGACCTCGCTCCCGCGATCGAGGACGCGGTCGACGCCGACGCGCACACGATCGGCGTCAACGACGGCCCGGACGCCGGCCAGGAGGTCCCCCACGCGCACGTCCACGTCATCCCGCGGTTCGAGGGCGACGGCGGCGGGCCGATCCACGTCGCAGCCGGCGAGCGCCCGGACCTCGGCGACGACGAGTTGGACGAGATCGCCGCCGCGATCGCGGAGTAAACGGGGCCCGCGGCGACCGGGCCGTCACGCTTGTTCCGAGCTCACTTTTTACGCAACTATTTATCGGATGCGGGCACAGGCGCCGTATGGCCAGCATCCGATCGCTCTCGTTCGTCGGTGCCGTCGGCGGCGCCGGCACGACCCGAACGACCGTGGAGTGTGCCGCCGCGCTCGCCCGCGGCGGCCGCGACGTCGCCGTCCTCGACGCCGCCTACGCCACGCAGGGGCTCAGCGAGTTCGTTTCGGGCCGCGTCGATCCAGACCTGACATCGATGTGTCTCGATCCCGAGCGCGCCCTCGCCGACGGGCTGTACGACCTCGACGTGGCCGTCGACGGGCGAGTCGCGCTCGCACCGGCGCACGCGCCGTTCGAACGCCTCGCCCGCGCGACCGACGAGCGGGCGGCACAGGTGCTCGCAGACCGCGTTGCGGAGGCAGTCAGCCGGTTCGACCACGTCGTCGTGGACGTTCCGCCGGTCGCCGCGAACCCGGCGATCGCCGCGATCCACGCCGTCGACCGCGTCGCCATCGTCGCGCCCGACACCGAACACGGCGCCGACGGTCGGCGGCGACAGCGGGACGTGCTCCGGGACATCGACGCGCCCGACAGCGATCCCGCGAGCGTTGCGGTCGCCGTCCCCGGATCTGACGAACGGAGCGGGAAGGACGGGAGTGATGCAGACAGCGCTGACGGCGCTGACGCGATGATCCCTCGGGGACCGGAGGAGTTCACTGCCGCACCGGCGTGTCTCGGGTCGGGCGCGGTCGCCGCCGGCGTCGTCGCCGCGACCGAGCGCCTGTTCGGAACGGATCTCGGAATCGAGTTCGCGGACCGCGGCGTGGTCGGTCGCATCAACGCCGGTGTCGACCGCGTCCGCCGTAGGGAGTGACCGGGGGCCAGCGAACGGGGGCGCTGATCGCCGAGGAACTACCGTCCGTCGAGAACGCGCGCGCAGCGCTGACAACCGACCCCTCGCCGCGGGAGTCAGCGCAGGTCCGAAACCGAGCTCATCGTCTCGCCGAGCGCGTCCCGTTTCTCCACGCTTGCGTTGCCGCCGTCGGCCAACGCGCCGCGCGCGACGTCGGCCAGTTCCGGGATCGACTCGTGTGACTCGACGTAGCTCGCGAGTGCGAACGCCGCCTCGTCGCCGCCGGTCAACTGGAGCGCGTCCGCGCGCGAAACGTCGCCCGACAGCCAGTCGCGGACTACGCGGCGCGCGGTCGGCGCGAGCGGAGAGACCCCTGTACGCCGCAGCGGTGGAGCACCTTCGCGGCCGTCATCGCGGCGACGCCGGCCGCTCGCGCGCTCGAACCCACGCTGCGGCCGCGAGCGTGTTCGGTGAGAACGACCGCGGCCGCCTCCGGCGTACACGCCAGCGCGTCGGCGTGCGGAGCGAGCCGAGCCGCGAGATCGCCCCCGGTGTCGTCCACCGAGGCGACGCCGCGCGCCTCCTGGCGAGCGGTCACTTCGATGCCGGCCGCGATGTCGGAGAGCGCCATACCGCCCCTCGGCCGGCATTCGATATAAATTCGTGCGTTCGAATCGCTACGACAACGAGGTTCAGCCTGTAACGTACCGGTTATCGGTACGTTCGAGCGCGGTCGAGCAGGCCGAACACGGCGGATCCCCCCACACCTAAGTATGGGTTCGGGACCGACGTTCGAGTATGGCAACGAGTACGACGGCGTGTCCGGAATGCGACGGTCGAGTGCGTGCGGACGGCGACGAGGCAGTCTGCCGCGAGTGCGGACTCGTCGTCTCGGAGGACCGCATCGACCGCGGACCCGAGTGGCGAAGCTTCGCCGACGACGACCACGACCCCAGACGAACGGGGGCGCCGCTGACGCGGTCGCGTCACGACCGCGGGCTCTCCACCGAGATCGGACACACCCGCGTGAAGGGTCGCAAGCGTCGGCAGTGGGCGCGGATGCGCAGACAGCACACCCGAGCGCGAATCGCCTCGAAGCGGGACCGCAACAAGGTGTACGGCTTCACGGAGATCCGTCGGATCGTCTCGTCGGCCGGGCTGCCCGACTCACTGCGCGACCAGGCGTGTTCGCTGTTCGAGTCAGCGCAGGACGCCGACCTGCTCCGCGGGCGTTCGCTGGAGGGATTCGCCGCGGCGGCGGTGTACGTCGCCTGTCGCGTCGCCGGCGTCTCTCGGAGCCGTGGAGAACTCGTCGCCGACGCGAAGGCCGACGCCGACGAACTCCGTGCGGCCTTCGATGCGATGAACCGCGAGCTCGGACTCCCTGTCGGGCCGATCGACCCGATCGAGTACCTCCCGCGATTCGCCACGGAGCTCGGGCTCGGTGCCGCAGTCGAACGCGCCGCCCGCGAGTACCTGAGCGCCGCCCGCGCGGACGGGCTCACGAACGGCCGTAACCCCTGCGGCGTCGCCGCGGCGTGTCTGTACGCCGCCGCGCGCGACGCCGGCGCCGACTGCACGCAGGCGGCTGCGGCCGAGGTCGCCGACGTCACACCCGTCACGCTCCGCTCGTCGTACGTCGAGCTTCGGGAGGAGTAGATCAACGGCATCGCGGTCTGGCTCGTCGCGGGGTCCGTAGTCGGACCACCGACGCCCTCACTCAGGATCGACCGGGAGCAGCGGGTTCCTCCTACGCGACCCCACAGCGCCGGACGGCCTCGGCGAGTTCGTCGACCGCCCGCGCCGCGGCGGAATCAGGGGCCGTCGCCCCCACCGGTGTCTCGACCGCGATCGATCGTTCCAGCCGCGGGTCGGCCGGCACCGCCGTCGCCGGGGCGCCGAGTTCGCGTCCGACGGCCCGCGTCGGTGGCTCCTCGACGGCTCGGTTGAGCGCGACGGCCGCGAGCCCGCAATCGAGTTCGCGGGCCAACTCCCGGGCGGCCATCGCGTCCGCCAGCGCCCACCGCGTCGGCGACGCGACGAGGAGACAGCCGTCGGCGACGGCCAGAGGCGCGCCCGCGTCGACGCGAAGCCCGGCGGGCGAATCGACGACGACGTGTTCGTACGCCTTGACGGTCACCGCCTCGCGGAGCTGACGGACGTCCGCCAGCCGCGCGCCCGCGAGCGTTCGACCGCACGGAAGCACGTCCACCGGTCCTGGCCGGACGGCTTCCGCGGGCGTCGCCCGGTCGGCGAGGACGTCGTGGAGATCGGGACCACGTTCACAACCCCCCGGCAGGTCGGCCATCGCCAGGTCTGCGTCGACGACGAGCGCGTCCAGCGCGCCCGCGACGTTGTACGCCAGCGTCGACTTCCCGACGCCGCCCTTCCCGCCGGCGACGGCGACGATCACGCGAGTCGCTCCAGCGTGTCCGTCGGCACGTCGACGGCGTCCGCCCGCTCGGCCAGCGACTCGGCTCGCTCCGCGATCCGGGCCAGCGATCGAGCGTCGTCTGCGACGAGCCCCGCCAATCCAGCGGGACCGACACCGGCCTCGAGCACCGCCGTCGCATCCGCCACCGGTCCGGTCGCGAGCGTTTCCGCCCGTGAGACCCGCGCGTCGGCCTCGTCGAGAACGCGTGTCACCGCGGGCGGAAGCGCAGCCGAGGCGGGAGGTGGCCCGGCGACCGTCGACTCGCCGACCTCCTCCCTCGAGGTGGCCGCGGCTCCGCCGGTGGAGGCGGCCGCGTCCGGCGTCGGATTCGGGGGAGCCTCTCCGTTCCGATCCGGCGGAGCTGGCGGAGCCGGCAGATCAGTCACCGGGGTGACCGCGTCCGGCGGCGGCCTGTGGTCCGCCAAATCGGCGAGCGCGTCCGCCAGCGAGTCCGTCTGGGCCGACGACGGGTCCGACACGTCGGCGAGTTCGACCGGGGCTTCAGTGTCAAGGGTGTGCGCGTCGCGGTGGGCGGCTCCGTCTGTCTCGTCGTCGGCTTCGTCCGAGTCGTTTTCAGCCCCGCCGTCCACTCGGCACGCGTATCCGAGCGCGAGTTCACCGTGCGCGTCGACGACGCCTGCGTAGCCGTCGACGGACCACCCGGGTTCGGGCGTGCCGTGCCGTCTCGGCGGGAGCACCGGCCCAGAGAGGAGATTCGCGACGGTGACGCGGCGGGCGACAGGCTCCGAGTTCCGCACGCGGACGGCGACGAGCGCGACGCCGTCGGCGGTCGTGACCGTGGAGTCGAGCGAGACCGGCATACGGTCGGTGGTCCCGTCATCGGCGATAAACGTCCGCCTGTCCCCTGTCGCCGTTTCCCTCTGCCGGCGGCGGTCAGTCGGACCCGACGAATACGACCGGCGAACCGAGCCACTCGCGCGCCACCTCGCGACCGGGGAAACAGTCAGCGGCGACGACCACCGGGTCACTCCGTCGGGCGATGCGAACCGCGGCCGCGTGCGCGACGACCGCATCGCCCTCGAACTCGCCCGGACCGTCGCCGATCCCACCGGAGACGGGGTCGCCAGCATGGCCGGCAACGTCCGATCGGAACGCCGAGATAGCGTCCGAGAACGCCGGATACACCGCCCGAGCGAGGTCGCGGCGCGCCTCTCGACGGCGGTTGGCGAGCGCGTCACGCAGACGCAGGCGGCGCTCGCGAGCGTCGCGGACCGATCGCGAGCGCTCCGTGGCGCGGGCGAGCGCCTGTTCGGCCGCGACGCGCTCGGTCTCCGCCTCGGTCAGCGCCCGCGTCGCCGCCGCGAAGTCGTCCCGCAGCGATTCGACGGTCGCTGCGTCCCCATCGGGATCGGCGGAATCCGCGGGGTCGCCGGATCGACCGAGATCGGCAGAGGTGGGTCCGGTTCCCTCCCGCGCCTGCGTGAGCCGCCCGCGGAGCGTCGCCGCCCGTTCGCGCAGGCGCTCCACGTCGCTGTCGGCCGCCGCCGCACGACGCCGCGCGGACGCCAGTGCCTCGCTCGCGTCCCCTGCGGCGTCGAGGGTCGCAGAGACGGCGTCGAGTTCGGACCGGAGGCGCTCGCGGTCGTCGTCCGCGCGGTGATCGCGACCGCGTCCGCGAGCCGCGGCTGCGAGCGCGTGCCACAATGACGGGGGCCGGTTCGTCAGCGTCGCCAGCGGGTCCTCCGGGTCGAGTCCGAGCGCGGCACAGACCCGCGCTACGTCGCCCTCGGCGGCGGCGCGTCGGATGACCTCCGACGTCGGCGGGTCAAGACGGTCGACGAGCTCCCGCGTCACAGTTCGGCGTCGCGCATCGTCGCCGGGTCGGGATGGTCGGCGCCGACGGCGAACTTGGCGTACGGCGTGCTCGGCGCGTCGCGGCCCTCGTAGGCGACGGCGGCCTCGCGGACCGCCGGCCGCACGGCGGCGAACTCGTTGAACGGCTCCGTGCGCTCGACCTGGACGTCCGTGCCGTGTTTCGCTCGGAGCCGACACGCGAGGAACGCACCCAGCTCCGTCTCCGCGAACAGCGCCGCCCGGCCGAAGCGCCGGACGACGGTGTCGCCGTGGCTGCGACAGACGTTTCGGAGCGTCGTCCGCGCCCCGCGAGAGTACGTCACGACAAGTAGCATACGCTCACAGGTTCGAAATGCAATATAAACCTACGGAGCCGCGTATCGAAGTCGAGACCGCCGCGGCTTACAGTGGTTCGACGGTCACGTCGTCGGGAGCGACCTCGTCGTCGACGGCCGCGAGCGCGGCGACCTGTTCGCGGGCCTCAGTGGGCGCGTCGGCGACGACGACGCGCCCCTCACCGGGGCCGGCGACGACGCGGTACGCGCGGCGGTCGTCGCGTTCGAACTCCGTCGCGTAGGTGCGCAGCACCGTGGCGACGCGCTGTTCGGTGTCGGCGAGGTCGGCCTCGCCGTCCTCGAACGCGCGGATGGCGTCCTCGACGTTCCGGAGGGCGGAGATGCGGTCCATCGGCGGTCACGTGGTCCGCACGTACCCCTGCTGGGGTTCGTAGATCTCTCCTCTGGTTCTGAGCTTCTCCAGTTCCTGTTCGGCCTTGCCCGCGTCCATCCCGACCTCGTCGGCCCGCTCGAGGATCGTGTCGACGGGCGCGCCCGGTTCGTCCTCGTACTCCTCGGCGAGGGTGCCGATCAGCTCTTTGATGTTCTTGATCCGGTCGCGCTGGCTCTTCGAGGTCCCGGTTTCGACCACGTCGGCGTCGAACTGCCCGGTCTCGGGGTCGACGCCGATGTCCTGCAGGCACGAGCGCACGATCTCGATCGCGCGCTCGGCGTCGGACTCCTCGACGGTGTCCGAGAGGCGAACGCGCGCGCTCGCCTCCGACAGGCGCACGAGCGCCTCCAGCTTCCGCGCGGTCACGGGCACGGGCGCGTCCTCGTCGGCGCCCTTCGATCGGAGGTCGACGTAGAACTCACGGATTTGCCCTTTGGCCTCGTCGGTCATCGTCGGGTAGCAGTTGCGCTTGGCGTAGGCGATGTACTTGCGCAGGAGGTCGGCCTCGATCGCGGGTGCGACGTCCTCGGTCGCGTCGTCGATCTCCGCCTGCGTGAACTCCGAGCTGGCGACCTCGGTGCGCTGGGTGTTCAATTCGCCCGCGTAGTTCGTCGTCAGGATGTGGTCCGCCAGCCGGGAGTCGTGCTCCGGGTCGGGGCTGTCGGTGACGGTGAAGATGAGGTCGAACCGCGAGATGAGCGCGGGTTCGAGGTCGATCTGCTCGCCGATCGGCTCGTACTGGTCGAAGCGCCCGTACTTCGGGTTCGCCGCGCCCAGTAGCGAACAGCGCGCCTTCAGCGTCGCGTTGATGCCGGCCTTCGAGACGCTGATCTTCTGCTGTTCGAGCCCCTCGTGCATCGCCGAGCGGTCGGAGCTGTCCATTTTATCCAGCTCGTCGACGGCCGCGATCCCCTTGTCTGCCAACACCAGTGCGCCCGCCTCCAGCGTCCACTGCTGGCCGTCGCCGAAGTCGTCGCGTACCGCCGCTGCGGTCAACCCCGCCGCCGAACTGCCTTTCCCCGACGTGTAGACCGAGCGCGGCGCGATTTGTTGGATGTACGACAGCAGCTGCGATTTCCCGGTTCCGGGGTCCCCTATCAGCAGCATGTGGAGGTCGCCGCGGATACGCGATCCATCGGGGAGGTGCTTGGTGACGCCGGAGAACAGTTGGAGGATCATCGAGAGCTTCTCTTGGTCGTAGCCGTAGATGGCGGGCGCGACCGAGGCGATCATCTGCTCGTAGAGGTCCGGCTCCTCGGAGAGTTTGATGATCTCCTGTTTGTCCGCGTCGGTGATGTCCATGTCCTCGAACTCCTCGTCCTCGATGACGACGGAGACCCCCTCCATGTAGGGGTCGAACACGGTCGTCTTCTCTTGTCCGCTCGTCACCTGCTCCATCTCCAGACGGCCGACGACGGTGACGTGGTCGCCCGGCGTCACCTGCCCGCAGACGTCGTCCTCGAGGTTCACGTCGATGCTCTGGGGCGTCTCTCCGCCGCGCAGTCCCTCGGGCGATTCCTGCACCCGGAGCTGCTGGGAGTCGATGAACTTCGACTCGTTGTTGTTGACGCGGAAGGGGCCCTGTCGCTCGCAGCCCTGGCACTCGTGAGGCTCCTGGAAGCCGGAGTCGTTCTGCGGGATGTACGTCATCGTCCCGCAGCGCTGGCACTCGAAGGCCGCCTCGACGATCTTCGGGCGCACGTCCGTCGCCTTCCGGACGATCCCCATCACCGCGACCATCGAGCCGATGTGGTCGTCGCTGACGCGGACGCCGCGGATGTCGATGGTGTTCTCGCGCGGGAGATTTCGCAGACGGACGTGCGCCTGTCCCAGCGAGATGTCGACGGGGAGGTCGTACGTGCGCAGCGCCTCCTCGGCGACCTCCTGCATCTCGCCGGGGCGGTTGAGGTACCGCTCGGCGAGGTCGGCGTCGTACGTGTACAGGTCGTCGTACTCGACGTACAGCGACCGCTTCTCCTTCGGGTAGTTCTGGGCGAGGCGCGCGATCTCGTCGGCGTAGTATGTCCGGTAGAAACTGAGGAACGCGTCGACGTCCTGCCCCTCGGAGACCTGACTCATTGCACAGAGGTAGCTCCCTCATCGGGTAAGAACTGTCGCCTCTCGGTGGAAGTGATCGCCCCTGGCCCGAGGGCTGGTGAAGTTGCCGTCGGGCCAGCGCTCGTCGAACTCGGAGTGTTCAGCCCGGTTGCCGTCTCGGTTCCACCGGTCAGGAGCCACACTCCGGAGTGAGATCCCCGTGTCTGACCCACTCGGCGGACGAGTTGAAGCGTGTATCGAGTCCCGGCGAACGCGACGAGTACGAGGCCGATCGGATCCGCTCCTGCGAGTGAACAGCGGGATCTGGTCGGATTCGTCTCTCGCGCGCCATGCCGTGTTCGACTGTGGTCCGTATCCGGTCTCGTTTCGAGGCGAGATGGCCTCCGCCGGCACGGCGCCCGCAACCTACCGACGCCGTGCCTTCGGGGTGTCGACTACGAGGAGGACGTCCCCGACGAGTACGAGGGGGATCCGTTGCGGCGGCGGCCGCGCGTCGGGGGATCGGTCTCACTTCCACGGGTTCGCCACGAGGTCGGCCTGTATCTCCGCACCCACCTCGATCCGGCAGTCGGAGCGCGGTTCGGCCACACACAGCAGGACGTAGCCGTCCTGTCGATGGCGGGGCTTCAACCCCCGTGGGCGTTTGACGTGGACGAGGTCACCCTCGAGCAGGCGCCCGGTGCAGGTCGCGCAGGCGCCGTACAGGCAGCCGTAGGGGACGCCGAGCCCCGCACGCTCGGTCGCGTCGATGACCGTCTCGGCCTCCTCAACCTCGACGGTCGCCTCTCGGCCGTCTCGCCACTCCAGAGAGACCGCATGCGGCATCGGCGGCTACTGCCAGACGTCGCTGGTACAGTCGCCGCCGGGCCAGCGGATCTCGTGGGCGCGGGCCGGGCCGCCGGGCGCGTCGCCGAAGTCGACGACGAACTCCTCGTCGAGTTCCATGCGTCCCTCCTCGGGATGCACGTCCGCCTTCAGCATCAGCGACCCCTCCTCGCCCATCTCGGGGTAGAACTGGTTGTCCCAGGTGGAGAACAGCGACGTGGTCCAGTAGAGACGGCGCCCGTCGCGGGAGAGCTGGAGCATCTGCGGGGCGCCACGGATGTCGTAGTCGCCGACCGTCTGTCGGTCGCCGAAGTTGCCGCCGGCCCACACCTGGTCCACCAGCCGGGGGCTCCCCGTGTCGCTGACGTCGTACATCCGCACGTCGCCGTGGAGCCAGTTCGAGAAGAACAGATACTGGTCGTCCAGCGAGACGAGCAGGTCCGTCACGAGGCCCGGGACCGGCATGTCCCAGTCGGGATGTTCGCGGTCCTCGATGTCGATGACTTTCTCCCAGTCCCAGGTCCCATCGTCTGCCTCCCAGAAACGGAGGATGTTCGAGGAGAGCGCGGCGCCGACGTACCCCTCCGTCTCCTCGGGGTTGTGGGGCATCCGCACCTCCAGCGGGATCAGCCCCTCCTCGTCGAACGAGAGGGTCTGTCGGTGTTCCCTCGTCTCCCAGTCCCAGATGTGGATGCTGTCACCGTACTTGCCAGCCTCCACGTCCTCCAGGTCGAAGCCCGGGTAGTACGTCTCCGGGGCGGCCCACTCGCTGGAGATCATCACCCCGTGGCGGGGCTGATACCAGTAGTCGTAGTTCATCTCCATCGGACCGCTGTCGACCTCCCAGTGGCCGTCGATGGAGAAGTCGTCTTGGTCGAGTTGGAGGAAGCCGCCGGGGAGTTCGCCGTCGGCGTTGCCGAGCATGCTGATGACGATCTTTCCCTCGGGGACGCAGTGGACCGTGTGCGGCGCCGAGAGGTCGTGCTCGAACACCTCCTCGGGTTCGATCACCCGCTCGATCTCCGGGGTCCGGGGGTCGGCAGCGTCGATGATGTGGATCCGAGAGGAGCGTTGCCCCGGGACGATCAGGTGGTCCCGGGTGAGCCCCTCGGCGTGACACGAGGACGAACAGGTGTTCCAGCCGAAGTGGTGGAGTTCGTCGCCCTTGTTCGGCATCTCGACGGTGTCGATCAGTTCCGCGTAGGTGTCGGAGTCGGGGTCGACGTCCACGACACCGACGAAGTCGGGGCCGTCAACGTCCATCCCGACTCGAAGCGACATGACGAAGGCGGTCTTCTCGCGGTCCGATTCGGTACGCATCGCCGCCGGGGTCGGATACCCCGGCCCCGCTACTTCGCGGTGCTCGTGACCGTGTGCGTCGGCGGAGTGATCGGGGTCGTCAGTACTCATGGCTGTACTGACAGGTTCGAGGCAATCATGAATAATAGTGTAGGATGATTGGGGCCAACCCACTCCGCGGTAGGGTTCCGTCGCGTTCACCGGCGTCGATCGGTAGCGTGTCGAGATCACGCGCTATCAACCACCGTCGGATCGGCCGAGTTTCGTTGCTTGACGTGCGCTTCCCGCCGCCAGTGATATCCGACCGCACGGGCAGGTGTACGACACACACCGGTGGCTCGGGATACTAAAGGCGCGAAAACGGATGGGACCGCCCGGATTTGAACCGGGGTCACGGGCACCCAAGGCCCGAAGTATACCAGGCTAACCCACGGTCCCTCACCGGTATGTCCCTGCCGCCCGAACTAAACGGTTCCGTTCGCTCCGACCCGGGGCCGCCTCACAGCCCCAACCCGAACACGACCGGGATCCCGAGCGTCGTCACGACCGCGAACAGCGCCTGCAGCGGCGCTCCCACGCGCACGTAGTCGGTGAAGCGGTAGCCGCCGGGGCCGTACACGAACAGGTTCGTCTGGTACCCAACGGGCGTCATGAACGCCGTCGAGGCCGCGAACGTCACCGCCATCGCGAACGCGAGGGGGTTGGCGCCGAGCGCCGCGGCCACCTGAAGGGCCACCGGGATCATGAGCACGACGCTGGCGTTGTTCGAGATGACGTTCGTCAGCAGGGCCGTCACGACGTAGAATGCGCCCAAGAGGATCACCGGAGAGAGGACGTCCGCGCTCGCGACGATCGCGTCCGCCAACAGACCCGCGGTGCCGGACGTCTGCATCGCGATGCCGAGCGGGATGACGCCCGCGAGCAGGAAGATCACATCCCACTCGACGGCATCATACACTTCGCTGGGCTTCAGACAGCCGGTGACGACCATCGCGAGCGCGCCCGCGAGCGCCGAGACGACGATCGGCAGCACGTTCGCGGCGGCGAGGCCGACGACGAGTCCGACGATGCCCGCGGCGACGACCGTCTTCGAGCGCCGGTAGTCGTGCGTCTCGATCTCGCGTGCGAGGATGAAGTTCCGGTTGGTGTCGAGGCGTTCGACGGACGCCTCACTCGCCTGCACGAGCAGGGTGTCGCCGACGCGGAGCGGGATTCGGTCCATCCGCTGGCGGACCAGTTCACCGCCACGGCGGAAGGCGAGCACGGTCGCGTCGTAGCGCTGGCGGAAGCTGGCGGAGGCGAGCGACTCGCCGATCAGCGACGATCCGGGGGCGACGACGACCTCCACGAGGTTTTGCGCCTCCTCTGCGGTCTCCAATTCGGCCTCGTCGACGACCTCGGGGATGAGGTCGAGCCCCTCTACGTCGAGCAACTCGACCAGCGTCCCCCGGTCGGTTCGCACGGCGAACACGTCGCCAGCGCGGATCTCCTTTTGTCCGAACGGTTCGAGGAACGTCCGGTTGTTGCGGACGAGTTGGACGAGGTCGATGTCGAACGCCGTCTCTGAGAGCGCCGTCTCGACGCGCTGTCCCACGAGCGGGGAGTCCTCGCGGACGACGACCTCGGTCAGATAATCGGCCATCTGGAACTCCTCGGTGAGGTCTGCGCGCGGCTTGATCCGGGCCGGGGTAAGCCACCGCCCGACGGTGAGGAGGTACGCCGATCCGACGACCAGCAGGACGAGCCCGAGCGGGAGGAATTCGAACATCCCGAACTGGCGGGCCACGTCCGCCGGCGCCAGCGTCGCGTACAGGTCTGACGCGAGGATGTTGGTGGAGGTGCCGATGAGCGTGAGCGTGCCGCCGAACATCGAGGCGTAGCTCAGCGGGAGCAGCAGCTTCGACGGCGACGTGCGGCCCCGCTCGGCGATGTCGATTACCATCGGGAGGAGGATCGCGACGGCCGCGGTGTTGTTGATCAGCCCGGAGATCGGCCCGACGACGCCGATGGTGGCGCCCAACTGCTTGGACTCGTCATCCTCAGTGAGCCGCGAGATGAACCCGCCGAGGCGCTGGACGATCCCGGTCATCCGGACGCCCTCAGAGAGGACGAACATCGCGAGTACCGTCAGCGTCGCAGGGTTCGCGAACCCCGACAGCCCCTCCTCGACGGTGACGAGTTCGAACGGCTCCGCGAGCAGGCCGGCGCCCGCGAGGGCGGCCGTGACCGGTCCGGCGAGCAGCAGCGCGACGAGGATCCCGATGGCGGTGATGTCCACCGGGACGGGTTCAGTAACGAACAGCACGAGCGCCGCGAAGATCACCGCGAAGACGAACAGGATCTCGGGCGCGAGCACGCCAAATGCGACACCGGGGGACAAGAAAAATGGCACGGGAACGGAGCGACACGGCACTCGGGTCCGTCTGTGTGAGCGGCCGGCGTTCGTACGGTCCGACAATCGGACGCGGAGTTATCCGGACCGGACGCCAACGATAGACGAATGGCAGACGACAAACGCGGACGTGACAAGCAGGCGCACGACGCCGAGAAGCGCCGGCGGGAGCGAGCCATCGCCACGGATCTGGAGCGGTACGACGAGGAGGAACCGCCGGTCGACGAGGATGTGCTCGCGGATATCGAACGGGACGTCGAGTCGTTGGAGTTCCCCGCAACCGGAGCCGAGGTCGTCGACGCGATCGGCGAACGCGAGATCTCGGCGGGCGCCGACACATACACCGTCGAGGCGCTGCTCCCCGACACCGACGAGGAGGTGTTCGACTCCCCCGCAGCTGTCCGAGTCCGGGTACAGCGGCCGACGGTCGCCGCGGCGATGAAGCGGATCGTTGAGGCCGTTGGGGCGCTTCGAGAAGTGAAACTCACCGGGTCCCAGCGAGACGCCTACGAGCGAACGCTGCAGGAGCTCATGGATATCGACCCGATCGACGAAAACGAGGGGATTCCGGTCGTCGCCGACTGGATCGTCGAGCAGATCCGCACCGACCGCGACCTTCCCGGGTCTCGGTCGGTCCGGCGAAGGGCCGCCGAGTACTGTCGGGCGAACGGCTACGAGGTCCGGAACGACGAGTGGCTCGGCATCTAACGAGAGCAGCACGCCCCGTGTAACCGAACCGAAGCCGCGCCCGGTTCCGTATCCGCGGCCGCGATCAACCGCGGTCGAGATACTCATCGAGCCGTTCGTCGATCCGTTCCGTGACGCGCTCGGCGTACGTCCACAGCGCCGCGTTGATCCGCTCTTCGGTCTCGTCGTCGAGGTCGTCGAGACCGCGGAGAACCGAGTCGCTCGTCACCTGCGGATGGTACACGCAGACGACCCCGAGCGCGTCGGTCGACTGCCCGTCGTCGGCCGAATGGATTCCATACTGGTCGGTTCCCCAGACCCCGTCGCCGCCGTGACGCTCAAGGCGCGAGTCGATCGCATCGAGCAATCGGAGTTCCTCCGCGGAGAGAACCGGATCGTCGCCCTCGAATAGTTCGGCGTACGCCTCGCTGCGGGCGCGGGCCGTCCATTCGTCGAGCTGGGATCGAACCTCGAGAACGAGCTGTCGGCGGTCGGGAGCGTCGGCCATAGCCATACGACGGCAGCGACCGCAATTAAGATGCGCACAATCTCCCACTCGTCCAGAACGTGACGGGAGTCAGCATCCGATCCGACGATCGAACGACCGGGTCGCTGCGCGGCTCGCGCCCGGCTACAGTTCCTCGTCTGCCAACTCCATGTCCCCGATGATCTCGTATGGGTGGTGGTCCTTCCGGATCCCGTCGAGGATACGGAACGCGTCGTCGGGCGCGAGGAAGTGCTCGGCGACAGCGCGACCCAACGGTGTCGGGGCCAGCCCGTCGATGAACTCCCACTCCAGCAGCTTCCCGACCGCGTGCGTGGTTGGGACCTCGCCGATCATTCGGTCGTTGAGCTTCTTGGCGCCCGTGCCGGCGACGACGACGTTCGCGAGCGTCTCCTCGGCGGCGGAGGCGGTGTCGTACACCGTCGTCACGTCTTCCATCTCCCCTTTCAGGAGCTTGAACGCCGTCTCGTCTTCGGTCCCTTCCATCGAGGAGTGGTAGCTCGCGTCCGGTTCGACGAGCACGTACACCGTCCCCTCGTCGTGGTAGTCGGGGCGCCCCGCCCGGCCGAGCATCTGCTCGAATTCCTGTACCGAGAGCCACTCGATGCCCATCGCGAGCGTGTCGAAGATCACCTGTGAGGCGGGGAAGTCGACGCCGGCGGCGAGCGCGGCGGTCGTGACGACGGCCGCCAGGTCCTGGTTGCCGAACTTGCGCTCGACGGTCTTGCGGCGCTTGTAATCGAGCCCGGCGTGATACGGCGCGGAGTCGTACTCCAGCTTCCGAGAGATCTCGTGGCAGCGTCTGCGGGAGTTAGTGAAGATGATCGTCTGCCCGCGGTACCCCTTCGAAGACTTCGTATCGAACTCGCGTTTGACGAGCTTCTGTTCGATGTCGACCTTCTCGCGCTGGTCGGCGAATGTGACGTGGCGTTCGATGGGAACGGGTCGTTCCTCGAACTCGATGAGCGTCGCACGGAGGCGCTCGGCGAGGAACTCCGGGTTACCGACGGTCGCCGAGAGGTACACCCACTGCGCGGACGACCCCCGGTTTTCGGAGTAGTGCTTCAGCCGGGAGATCATCCCGTCGAGGCGGTGGCCCCGCCTCTCCTCTTTCAGGGTGTGGACCTCGTCGATGACGACCGTGCCGATATCACCCATGTCCTTGCCGGTGCGTAGCGCGTGGTCGATGCCCTCGTAGGTGCCGACGATGACGTCGGCGTTCGGGTCGAAGCGGTTGCCGTCGTCGTTGATCCGGGAGGCGCCGACGCGGATCGTCACGTCGAGCACGTCGCCGTAGCGCTCCTCGAAGTCCTCGTGTTTCTGATTCGCGAGCGCGACCAGCGGGACGAGAAACAGCAGCTTCCCCTTCCCGTTGAGCGCGTTGTCGACGCCGGCGAGTTCGCCCACGAGCGTCTTCCCGGTCGCCGTCGCGCTCACCACGAGCTGGTCGTCGCCGTCGAACAGACCGTTCTCGACCGAGAGGCTCTGCACCGGCAGCAGTTCGTCGAACCGCCCCTCGACGCGCTCTTGCAGCGCGGGGTGGAGGTTCAGCGAGTCGGTCGGAACCGGGTCGATCTCGTCGGTCGTCGCCGAGATGGTGTCGAACTTCGTGAGGTCGGGGTCGAGGTTCCCCTGGAGGAGGTTCGTGATGCGCTCCAGGTCCTGTACCTCGAAGAGGAGGTCCTCCAGCCGCTCCTGGGCGTTGCCGGTGAACTGCCCCTTGTAGGAGAGTTCGCGTTCGAGTTCCCGTTTCGCGCAGTCGGGGCAGATCCAGTCTCGGTCGGCCTTCACCGCGGTGTCGCTCGTGACCGGGGAGTAGCGCCCGGCGTTCGCGCAGTAGCGACAGGTACGCACCTGCTTGGCGTCGATCTGATAGGCGTCGAGCATCGCCGTGAGTCGGTCGCGAGCCCGCGCGGTCGTCTGCTCGGAGATACGGATGCGGCGCGCGTTGCGCGCGAGTTCGACGAACTGGTCGGGCTGGCGGGGTTCCTCGCCGCCCTTCTGCGTGACGCGAAAGCGACGCGGGCGCGGGCCGGCACTGGCTTCCTTCAGCTCGAGGACGCCGTGGAGAACGCGCGAGCCGTCGCGCTCGACGACGACGGTGAACTCGTCGTCGCCGTCGCGTTCGTGGAGGAACAGGGTCTCGACCTGCGGGAGTTGCTCGGACACGGTCTTCAGTTGGCACAGGGTAGGCGGATGCGGTATTTCAGGGATTCGGCTCGTCCGCGTACTGTCGGGATCGGCCGTCGCGGGCGTGCGTACCGATCGCGTCGCCCTCGAACGCCCCGAGAGCCCCGTTCAGTCCCGCCCACCGCACCCCTCGACACCGCAGAACCGGGCTACTCCTCGTCCAGCACGTGGATCGTGTCGTCGCCGTTCGGCACGACGCAGATGAACGCGGCCTCCTCGTCGCCGTCGTTGCGGTACCAGTGCGGGACGCCCGCAGGAATGAACAGCGCGTCGCCCGCGCTCACGCTGTGTTCCTCGCGTGCGACGGCTTCGCCGTCTTCGGTAGGCGCCTCCGACGCCGCCCCGAACCCCACCGTGTACTCGCCGGCGAGCACGTACTGCTCGTGTTCGACCTCGTTCGTGTGGTTCGGAACGCGCGCGCCCGGCGCGAGTTCGAACCGGCGCATCGCGAAGTGGGGCGCGCCGTCGGAGTCGTCGATGAGCACGCCCTTCGACATGCCTTCGCCCGCGTCGACCGCCGCCATCTCGAGGTCGCCACCGCGCTTCACCGCGGGGTCCGGTCCGGTCGCCGTCGTCGCATCAGTCTCGCTCATGCCGGAGTGGTTCGGACGTGGAGGGCATAAGTCCCGGCGGCCGGGTTTATACGTAATGAGGGACAACCCCGAGGCATGCGAGGAATCCGTATCGGGCGGGTCGCCGGTATCCCGATCCAATTGAACTGGACGTTTCTCTTGATCCTTCCGCTGTTCGCGTATCTCATCGGGAGTCAAGTCGGGGAGTTCTCCGGGATCGTCTCCGACACGTTCGGGGTGCCGATCGCCGCCGAGGCACTCACCGGCGGAGTCGTCCCGTGGGTGCTCGGTACCGTCGCGGCCGTCGGGTTGTTCGTCTCCGTCCTGCTGCACGAGTTCGGCCACTCGCTGACCGCGATGCACTACGGCTACCGGATCGAGGCGATCACGCTCTGGCTGTTCGGCGGCGTCGCCTCCTTCGAGGAGATGCCCGAAGACTGGAAACAGGAGTTCACCGTCGCGATCATGGGTCCCGCGGTGTCGGTCGCGCTCGGCGTCGTCGCGTACGCCGTCCTCATCGGCGTCAGCCTGCCAGCGACGGTCGCGTTCGTCGTCGGCTACCTCGCGCTGATGAACCTCGTACTCGCGGTGTTCAACATGCTCCCCGGCTTTCCCATGGACGGCGGGCGCGTCCTCCGAGCCCTCCTGGCGCGCAATCGGCCGCACGCTCGGGCCACGCAAATCGCCGCCGAGGTCGGGAAGGTGTTCGCCTTCCTGCTCGGGCTGTTCGGGCTGCTCGGCGGTAACTGGCTCACCGTCGGGCTCGCCTTTTTCATCTACATCGCCGCCTCCAGCGAGGCGCAGCAGACGACGATGCGCGCCGCCTTCGAAGGCGTGTCAGTCAGCGATATCATGACGCCACGCGACAGCCTGCAGACGGTCGAACCGCGCACGAGCGTCGCTCGACTGATAGAGCGGATGTTCCAGGAGCGTCACACTGGCTATCCCGTGTTGAAGAACGGACGGCTCGTCGGAATGGTCACGCTCGAGGACGCACAGGGCGTCCGAGAGGTGGAGCGCGACGCCTACACCGTCGAGGACGTGATGGAGCGGGACATCGCCAGCGTCACTCCCGGAGCGGATGCCCTGACCGCGCTGGAGACCATGCAACAGAGCGGGGTCGGCAGGCTCCCGGTCCTCGACGCCGACGGGGAGTTAGTCGGACTCATCTCTCGAACCGACCTGATGACCGCCCTCAACATTATTCAACGCGGCGGCCGGGAGTCGCTCGGTGTGGGCTCCGACACCGGTGTGCTCCCGGACATCGGCGGACGGAGCGTCTAACGGGCTCGGGGGTATCGCGTCGCGAAACCCTGAGACAGTCCGGGCGTGAGAATCGGATCGCGGTCGGTTCGCTCGCTCCGCTCGCTTCTGCAGTGCCCTTCTGCATAGACGTTCGGCTGCCCACATTCGGTCGCAGCCAGAAGGTCCAGGTGCGAGAATTGAACCCGCGTCTCAGCCTCCACAAGGCTGAAGGATAGTCCACTACCCCAACCCGGACACGCACCCGTAGGTAGCCCGGTGCGATTCAAATACGTTACGACTCCGCGGGTCCGCCTGCGTGCGAGAGACACGCACGGCCGAAAGGGGCGCCCAGCAACCGGACGGGGTCGTCGCCCGCGCCCACCGGCAGACCGTCGTCCGGGGTCCCCGGGCGACCGTCGCGCTTTTCTCGTCGGCTTGGCTACGATCGGGTAGCAGTGGCCATCACGGACAAGATCTACCTGAAGAACCACCGGCAGATCGCCTCGCAACTCGACGTCAACATCCCGAAGAGCGCGTTCGCCGGGGCGACGCTGGATCTGGTGTTCTCCGGCGACGGCCTCGCCGACCTCGACGAGTCGACCCGCGATCGGCTCCTGGAGTTCGCCGAGGACTTCCTCGACTGCGGCTGTGAGGACGCGCCGTACTGCGGTCATCCCGAGCGGAAGTTCATCCGTTATCTCCTTGAGCTGCGCGCGCAGGGACTGGGTCCCGACGCGATCGTCGACGTGATGGGCGACGAGTACATGCTGTACGCGTACCCGGGCGACGTGCTGTCGTTCCTCGACTCCGCGGTGCGCACGCTGGAGGCGACCGAGTCGCTCGCGGCCGTCGAGGGAGCTGAAGGAGCCAGAAAACGCGCCCGAGAGGCGCACGACTCGCTGGCCCGATAGCCGCCGTCTACCGGCCCGAGCAGAGCGACTCCGCGTTACTCGGAATTGATCGCGATTCGCGACGCGCGGTCTTCATGTCGGTCCCGCACGACCGGCTATCCGTGCTCGAACCGATGAATCCCTCCCGACCGGACGCCGACAGTCCCGCGAGCGAACGGATTCTCGACTGCGTCGCCGCCGCCGAGGGAACAGAGCCCGCCGACCTCGAAGAGCGACTGTACGACTCGGTCGACGCCGACGCGCTCCACGCGCTGCTCGCGCACGGGTCCTCCGAGCTGGCTGTCGAGTTCACGTTCTGCGACTACGTCGTCACGGTCGCCGACACGGGGGCGGGACCCGCAGTCGTCGAGGTGGCGGAGCGAGCGTCGGCCGGCCGCGACTAGCCGAGCTGGTACGGCTCGTCCTCGTCGCGCTCGCGGTCGCCGTCTAGTTCCTCCAGGAACACGACCTCCTCGCCGTCGTCGGCCTCCTCCAGCCTGTCCTGCAGGTAGGTGACGAACGCCTTGTACTCGTCGAGCTGCTCGCGGAGGTGTTCCGCTTCCAGCTCCAGGCGCTCGTGCTCTCGCACGAAGCTCTTCGGCACCTCGACGGTCGGGGGGAACGACTCCCCGTCGGTGTCGGTCTCCTCGACGCGGTGCTCCGGGACGACCTCGACCTGCCCGTCGTGGGCGACGAGCGTGTCCACGTAGTCGCGAAACACCGCCGACAGCGACAGGTCGCGCTCGTCAGCGATCTCGCGCAGGGCCTCGAACGCGTCTTCGTTGACGCGGAACGAGACCGTCTTGTTCTTGCTCCCCATTTGCCGGCTACTCGCTCGTGACGCTACTTAATCGTTCGTCAGACGGTGCCACGGATCGCTCGCGACCGAGCGAAAATCGGAAATGAAGGCCCTGCTTACGCCGGGGGCTCGCTTTCGAGTTCGTCGGCGTCGTCGAGCGACTGCAGCGCCGCGACGGCGGCGTCGCGGTACTCCTCGACGGGCAGGTCGTACTGCTCGCGTGCCATCCGCGCGTATTCGTTGCCCTCGTCGTCGAACGCCTCGATGCGGTCGAGCGTGCGTGCGGCGGTCTCGGCGACCCAGCGATCGCGAGTCGCGGCGTCGACGGTCGTGATCGACTCCGGTCGGACCGAGACGTTCACGCTGCCGTCGTCCGTCTCGTAGGTGCGCGGTTTGCCGACGACCGCGACGTACGCGGGCGGTTCCAGTTCGCGCAGGGCGCTGGCGGCCTCCGGCTGGTACTGCCCGGCGTACGTGAAGAACGTGCCCGTCGGGTCGACGATGCGGCCGCGCCAGTACTCGCTGTCCTCGCCGACGTCCTCCTTCTCGGTGAGGGTGCCGACGATGAACACGCGGTTGGCGCGCTCGCCCGTCGGGAGCAGCAGGTACAGCGGCGCCCGCTCGTCGTCGGACTCCTTGAACGTGTAGCTGGCGTCGTTGTACTCGCTCGCGAACACGCGGCGTGCGACCTCTCGGGTGGGAACAGACTGGCTCATTACAGGGACCTCGCGCGGATCAGCAGCGACTCGGCATCGACGGTGTCGTCAGTGCCGGACAGTTCCTCGAAGTCGTCGGCGAGCACGTACCGGCCCAACGTGGGACCGCGTACGCGGTAGTAGCGACCGACGATGCGGTCGGCCATCTCCTCGCCCACGACGGTCGTGTCGAGGGCGTCCTGGGCCATCTCCTTGGCCTCGTCGAGGCCGATGCCGGTGAGCTCTGCGGTCGCCTCCTCGTTGAAGATGACCTCCTGGACGGCGTCACCGTCGTCCAGCACCGCCTTGATGCGGAGGTCGAACTCGCCGTCGACCTGGCCGTGCTCGCTGCAGCGGCCGTTCTGGAGCACGCGCGTGCAGTCGTCCGCTGGACAGCGCTTGATGAGGCCCGACCCGGACTGGATGTCCACCAGCGCGCCCTCGACCTCGTCGCTGTCGTCGCCGACTTCGATCTCCTCGTCGAGTTCGGTGATCGTCGTCGTCCGGTTGAGCTTCACCGAGTAGTTGCCCTGGTACTCGTCGGTGACGACGTTCGAGAGGGCGTAGCTCTGCCCCTCCTCGAGCTCCTCCAACTCGCTCGTGGAGAAGGAGACGAACTTGATCGTACCCGACTCGTCGCCGAGCAGGCCCACCTGTGCGATGGAGTCGTGGTTGGGGTCCCACAGGTCGGCCACCGTCACGCGGAGGTCGACCCACTGCTCGTCCTCGTCGATGTCGCCGACGAGCGCCTGCTCGGCGCCGCCGGAGCCGATCTCGTCGCGCTCGATCCCCGCCTCGTCGAGGTAGGAGTTGACGACGCTGCGGCGCGCCTCGTCGACGGGGACGCTGTACTCGTTCACCAGCGAGGCGAGGCGCTCCTCGATCTCCTCGACGGTGAGGTCCAAGTGGTCTGAAAACTGCTCGTGTATCTCTTCCGCGTGGGTTTGCAAGTCTGCCATGGTTTTCCTGCCTCCGGGTATGTGTTCGGTGGGAGGCGTACGACAGTTGGTTCGCGATCCTATTTAGTATTCCGTGACCGCGGCGGAAGTGAAACCGTTCGACGGCACGAGACCGTCGGACGAGCGGCTGACGCGGCGGACTTCCGGGTGCACCGCGACGGCAGCGGCAACGGACTGATAGTCGGGGCGGCCGGAGGTACCGTCATGGGACTGGGCGACAGGCTCCGACGGGTGCTCCAACAGCAGGCGCGCAAGGCCGGTCGCGAGTACGCGCGGAGCAAGCGCGCCTACCACGAGGGGCGCGAGTGGGGGGAGAACCACGCCGGTGAGTTCGACCTCCCGGTCGACGAGGAGGACCGCGCCCGGATCGTCTGTCGCCGCCACGCCGAGAAGCGTCGCGTCGCCGTGAACGGCGACGGCCAGCCCGCGTGTTTCGAGGACGGGCATCCGGACTGTGAGGGGTGTGCCGAGGACGTGCGGGAAGGGCGCGTGCAGACGTGGTGAGCGCGGTCGCGCGAGCGAAACGAACGGACATCGAAGGACCGACCGTCGGCAGCGCTTCCCCACCGCGCTTATCACCGGCAACGACCACGCGAGCGTATGGATCGACCCGTCGTCGCCGTGATACTCGCTGGCGGCACCGGCTCACGTCTGTATCCCGCCTCCCGCAGCGACCGCCCGAAGCAGTTCCTCGCGCTCGGCGACCCCGACGACGACCGGAGCCTACTCGCCAGAACGACCGACAGAGCGGGCTTCGCGGACGCGACGCTCGTCGCCACTCGTCCCGAGTTCGCCGACGAGGTACCGGAGCACGCCCCCGACGCGGAGATCGTCGTCGAGCCGGCCGGCAAGGACACCGGCCCCGCAATCGTGTACGCGACCCACCGCGCCTGCGACGCCGTCGGCGGCGACGAGGAACCGGTCGTCGTTGTCCTCCCCGCCGATCACCACGTGCCGGACGCCGACGCCTTCGAGGCGACGATGGAACGCGGTGCCCGCGTCGCCGCCGGCACCGATCGGCTGGTCGCCTTCGGCGTCGAGCCGACCCGGTCCGCGACGGGCTACGGCTACATCGAGCCCGGCGAGCGGCGGGAGACTGCGCGTGATAGCGGCGATGCAGCCGGCGACGGCGCGGACGGCGCCGACGGCTATCGCGATCTCGCCGCGTTCCACGAAAAGCCCGGGGCCGACACCGCCGGCGAGTACGTCGCCGCCGGCTACTACTGGAACGCGGGGATCTTCGCGTGGACTCCGGAAGCGCTGTTCGAGCAGGCGCGCGACACTCCCCTCGGCCCGCTCGTCGACGCGCTCGACGGTCCCGATCCGGACCCGGAGGCGGGCTTCGACGCCGTCGACGCCGTCAGCATCGACTACGCGGTGATGGAGCGCGCCGACCGCGCGGCGGTGGTGCCCGCCGCGTTCGCGTGGGACGACCTCGGCGCGTGGGACGCGCTGGAACGCGTCCTCGACGCGGACGGCGACGGGAACGTCGTCGACGCCGGCGCGGAGGCGCTCGCCGTCGACGCCGCGGGGAACGTCGTCGCCGGCGACGACACGCACGTCTCGCTCGTGGGCGTCGACGGACTGTGCGTCGTCGCGTACGACGACCGCGTGCTCGTCGTTCCGAAAGACGACGCCCAACGCGTTCGCGACGCGGTCGACCGGCTGAAGGATTCCGGACGGTTCTGAGGCGGTGACGGACGCGCCGACTGCGGGCGGGTCACGCGATAGGAGGTCGCTCGCGTGCTCGCGAGCGTCTACGAGCGCAGGCGGCCGCCGTCGACGGGGAGGGCGGCGCCGTTGACGAAGGACGCGCGTTCGGACGCGAGGAACGCGACCGCGTCGCCCAGTTCGCTGGGGTCGCCGATGCGGGCCAGCGGGATGTCGCTGGCCCAGTCTGCGAGCCCCTCCTCGTAGCTGTCGTACTCGCCGCGGTCCATGGCGTCCTCCACCAACTCCTCGATGCGGGCGGTCTCGTGGGCGCCGGGAAGGACGGCGTTCGCGCGCACGTCGGGCGCCCACTCGCGGGAGACGGTCTTCACGAGCCCGATGACGGCCCGCCGAACGGCGTTCGACAGCACCAGCCCGTCGATTGCCTCCCGGACGGAGGTCGAGGTGATACACGTGACCGTCCCGGCGTCGCTGTCGGTCAGGTGTGGGCGCGCCTCCCGGAGCGTCCAGACCGCGCTCATCACGAGGGTGTCGAACGCGCCGCGCCACTGCTCGTCGGTGGCGTCGTCGAACGTGCCCGGCGGCACGCCGCCGGCGCTCGTGACGACGTGATCGAGTCCGCCGAACTCGTCGACGGTCGCCTCCACGAGCGCCGCCACGTCGCCGCGGTCGGTTACGTCGGCCTCGATCGCGAGCACCTCGCCCGGTTCGTCCGCCAGCGCCGCCTCGGCCTCGTCGAGGCGCTCCGGGGTTCGGCCGCAGATCACCACGTTCGCGCCGTCGGCCGCCAGCGACGCGGCCGACGCGAAGCCGAGGCCGCTCGAACTGGCTGTCACTACCGCCGTGTCGCCGTCGAGTCGCAGATCCATACCGGCGGCTCCGTCCGACGCGTACAAAAAGCCGCCAGAGCCGGCAGGACGTGCGGTCGTCCGGTGATCGCGGGGTGCTCGTCCGACGGACGATCCCCGGGCGGGCGCGCAGTCACGTGGCGTTCGCCTGCTCCGATCGGCGGACCCGAACGGAGCCGGCGCCGGTGATGCCGACCAGGATCGGGGCGACGACCTCCCGGCCCTGGACCGCGTCGCCGGCGTTGTCGCTCACGAGCTTCATCAGATCCGGCGCGGTGTGGTTCACTTTCACGTCGGCCTCGTCGCAAGCGTCGTACACGCGATCGGGGACGTCGTAGAGGTCGGTCCCGGCGGCGATCTCGATCCGGACGGGCGCCGACAACGCCTCCGCGAACGCGACTGTCTCGCGCGCCTTCTCGACGTTGTCGCGGGCGGACGACTCGACGCTGGAGACGTTCGCGCGTGAGGTGCCCAGCAAGTCGGCGATGTCGGCCTGCCTGACGTTCCGCTCGCGCAGCGCGAGCACCTCCGCCTGCCGGCGGGTGAGGACGCTTCGATCGGCGTCGAAGCCGGCGCGGTCGAGCAGTTCATCGACGTCGACCGCGTCGAGGGGTCCCTCGGTAGTCATGCTGAGAAGTCGGACCCCGGCACACAAAAAGGATAGTACGGACTGTCCAGGCGCGACCTCCGGGGCGGGTCGGCGCTACGAGCCCCAGAAGTTGTCGCGCGATCCGAGTCGCTCGCCTCGCTTCGCTTCGGTCTCCTCGTCGATCTCCCGCTCCTCGCCCTCGACCTCCGAGTCGCCTTCGGCGCTCTCCGGCTCGTCGGGAAGCCGCTCGATGACCCGCTTCGCCTTGGCGTGGTTCTGCTTCACCCGGTCGATGCGGACGACCGCCCGCGCGGGCGGGAGCAACCCGTCGACCATGACGATGAAGCCGTCTTCGGTGCGGCCGACGCCCGCGCCGCTCTCGTGGATATCGTCGACCTCGACGATGACCTCTTCGCCGGGTTTGACAGGCTGTTGTTTCAGGTCCGAGATGGGCATATTGTAATCGCTGCACCACTCGGCGCCGCCGCGGTCGCCGTAGTGCTGACAGCCCATGCCCTGGATCCGTTCGGAGAACCGGGGGCAGTCATCTGCAAGTGGACAGTCCGCCATGCGGAGTCCTACCTCGGGCACGGTCTAAACGCTTCCGTCTGTCTATGTCGGCCGTACGGAGCGACGGGAGCGAGGACGCGGGTCCATCGAGCGAACGCGACGAGGGGCTTTTGCTCGGCGCGCCCGTACCGCGGCCGTGAATCGCCGCGCTCCCGAACTCGCGCTGTTGACCGGGGTTCTCCTCGCCGCGCCCATCGGCGCGTTCGCGCTGTGGGCGACGGGCGATGTGTCCCGGTCTGTGCTCACCGGTGCGGCGCTCCTCTACCCGTTCGCGGTGTACGCGGTCTATCACGACGACGATCCGACGACCGTGCTCCCGCCGCGAGCCGTCGCGGTCGCCGGCACGGTGGCGGGTGCCGCGCTCGTCGCCGACGCGGTAACGACCGGCGGCGCCGCCGACGCGACGCTTCGCGGCACCTTCCTCGGACTGTTGGTCGCTGCGCCCGCATGGACATACGCCGTCATGTACGCGCCGGCCCGCGCGCTTCCCGACGGCCGGGTCCTCCTGCTTGCCGGCGCCGTCGGCGGCGGAGCGCTGCTGCTTGTCGGGCTCTCCCTCGAAACGCCGTTCGGCGCGGCGGCGGCGCTGGTGCTGTGGATCACGGGCGCGATCGCCGCCCGAACCGCCGGGTTCGCCGCGACGCCGACCGCCCGGCTCGGCGCCGTCGCCGGCGGCGTCGTCCTCGGTGTCACCGTCCTGTTCGCCGCGCTGTTCGCCGGGTCGGTGTCGCCCGCGGCGGTCCTCTCGGCGGTGGCGCTGGCGCTCGCCCCCGCTGTGTACTACGGGCTCACGGTCCGAACGGCGTCCTTCGAGTGACCGACGGTCCGGCGGGAGCCGCCGCGCCGCGGGTCGGTCAGAGGAACTCGACGACCTCGGAGTACCACATGTCGTGGTCGTCGACGCGGCCGACGCGCTCGGCGACGTCGACGGCGAGCGCGTGCCAGCAGCGCTCGCTCGGGTCGGACGTATCGAGGTTGTAGGTGGCGTCCCGGCAGTCGCAGCCGCCGTCCTCGACGATGTGCTCGTCGCGATAGCCGACGACGACGGTGAAATCGCGGTACCGCTTCACCCTGCCCTCGGCGACCGCCTCGATCGCCCGGCGACCGCGGTCGCCGTGAAGCGTGATGATCTCGGCGACGACGGGGGCCGAAGCTCGCCGACGGCCGCGAGCGCCGCGCGCCAGTCGTCCGCCGCGAGGTCGGCGAGCGCGCCCGGCGCAGATCGTCCGGGTCCGCCGCGACGGAGTCGGCGTCCGCTGTATTGGGGTCAGTGTCGGTGGCGTCGGCGTCGGCCGCGGCTTCGGGTGTCGCGTCCGGGTCGGCGCCGCCGTCGCCTCGAGTCACGTCGCGCCGGTTCGCGTGGCCGCGGCAAAACGCTTCGGTCCCGCGAGACCGCAGTGGCCTCGGTTGACCCGACCGCGCGGATTCCGCGCCAGTTAACCCCGCGGGCGGCGCACGTCCGGCAACGATGGAGGTCACGGAGGGCGGCGTCACCGTCGAGATCGAGGGCGCGCGCGACGGCGCCAGCGAGGGCCGCGCCGACGAGGTGTTCTACAACCCGGAGATGGAACTGAACCGCGACATCACGGTCGCGACGCTGCGGGCGTACGCCGACCGCGAGCCGCGCGCGGAGACGTACCTCGACGCGATGGCCGCCTCGGGCGTCCGCGCCACCCGCGCTGCCGCCGAGGGATGGGACGTGACGGCCGCCGACGTGGACGAGGACGCCGTCTCGCTCGCGGGTCGGAACCTCGCGTCCCACGGCGGGGAGGCGCTCCAGCGCGACGCGAACGCGCTCCTGCACGAGGGCTTCTACGACGTGGTCGACGTCGACCCGTACGGCTCGCCGATGCCGTTCGTCGACGCCGCCGTCGCCGGCACGCGGAACCTCCTGTGTGTCACCGCGACCGACACCGCGCCGCTTTGTGGCGCCCACTTCGAGTCAGGCGTCCGCCGGTACGACACCGTCCCCCGGAACACCGAGTACCACCCCGAGATGGGGCTGCGCGTGCTGATCGGAGCGCTCGTTCGCCGGGCGGCCAGCCGGGACAAGGCGGCCGTTCCGATCTGTTCGCACAGCTCGCGTCACTACGCGCGAACCTACCTCGAACTGGAGGCCAACGCCACCGAGGCGACGGCGACGCTGGACTCGCTGGGCTTCGTCCACCACTGCCAAGACTGTCTCGAACGCGATCACGAGTTCGGCCGGCTGCCGGACGTGCCGGAGTCGTGTCCCCGCTGCGGGTCGAGCAGGGTCGTCACGGCCGGCCCGATCTGGCTGGGCCGCGTCGCCGACCCCGAGTTCACCGCGCGCGTCGAGTCGGCGGTGACCGACGACATGGGCGAGGCGAAGCGCGCCCGCAAGCTGCTCGACACGGTCGCCGCGGAGCTGGACACGCCGACGCACTACGACCAACACCGGCTGTGCAAGCAGTGGAGCCGGCCGGCCGTCGGCATGGACGAGTTCGTCGACGCCCTGCGCGAGGCCGGCTTCGCGGCGTCGCACGCCCATTACTCGGGGACCGCGTTCAAGACCGACGCGACCGTGGCGCAGATGCGCGAAGCGACCGCGGACCTCGGATGAGGGTCCGCGACGGCGCCGCGTGAGACGCCCCGGAAGACGGGGGCCGACGACAGCCGCCGAGCCCTCGGCCGCCGCCCTCTTTGACCTCGGCTGACAACCCGGCCGGTGTGTCGAACGACGCTCGCGGCCCTGCGGGCGGTGACGACGGCGGAGGGTCCGACATCGACGGACCGGTGACGGCCGCCTTGGCCGTCGTCCGGGCCGTCCGCGCCGCCGACGCCACCTTCGTCGCCGGGAGTCTCGCCTACTACAGCGGCGTCGCCACCCTACCGGTCGCCGTGTTGGCGGCGGCGCTCGTCACGCAGACCGGCGACGGCGTCGTCGCCGCGGGAGCCGTCACCGCGGGGGGCGAACTCTTAACGCCGCGGGGGCGGACGTTCCTCCGGGCGTCGATCGTCGACGTGTCGCGACGGCGCGGGATCGTCATCGTCTCGGGAGCGCTCGTGTGCTTCTCGATCGTGCAGTTGTTTCGCGGGTACGATCGCGCCTTCGCCGCCGTCTACGGCGTCGAGAAGCGAGGCGTGCTCTCTCGCGTCCGCGACACGCTGTTCGCGCTCGGCGTCGGCGGGCTCGGCGTCCTCGCGGTGGTGCTCGCGGCGGGGACGCTGTCGCTGTACACCAACGAATCGCTCGTGCGCGCGGCCGTCCCGGTCGCGGTGTTCCTGCTGTCGACCGTGGCGCTGTTCCCGCTGTTTTACGCGCTCCCGGCGACGCCGGTGTCGGGCAGAGAGGTACTCCCGGGGACGCTCGTCGCCGCAGTCGGGTGGACGGTCACCGGGGCCGGGCTCGGGTCGTACGCCGCCGCCGCCGGTGCCGGTGTCGGGATCTACGGCGTCCTCGGCGGCCTCCTCGTACTCGTCGCGTGGTTCTACGCCGCGAACCTGCTCGTGCTGGTGGGGGCGGCGACGAACGCGGTGCTCGCCGGGCACGCCTGAGGAACGGGCGAGCGAACGCGGGAGAACCGATCGGTCACAGCTCGATCCGTCGAACACCGACCGACGCGTCGTCGAGCAGATCGCACCGCAGTTCTCGCGCTCCCGACACGAACCGTGCGCTTTTCTCGCGGTCGCGAGTACAGCCCGACGTGCAAACGGAACCCGATCCGGCGGGGGCGACGGAGTCGCTCAAGCGGATCGCGTTGCTCGCCCGCGGCGTCGCCGCGCGGGCGAGCGAGGAGAACGTCACGTTCCTGGCGGCGAGCGTGGCGTACTACGCGTTCGTCTCGCTGTTGCCGGCGGCGGTCCTGGCGCTTGTCGTCGCGGTGACCGTGGGCGGACAGCAGCTCGCGAGCGCGGTCGTCGTCGCGAGCGCAGACGTGCTCACCGACAGCGGTCAGGAGCTGCTCGTCACCGCGCTCGTCGACGGCCCCGGACAGGGGTCGGTGACGCTCATCAGCCTCCCGCTGACGCTGTGGGGCGCGCTGAAGGTGCTTCGCGGCCTCGACATCGCCTTCTCGCAGGTGTACGGCACCGACGGCGCCGTCGGGCTCGTCAACCAGCTCCGCGACTCGCTCGTCGTCACCGTCAGCGTCGGCGGGAGCCTCGGCGCGATGGTCGTACTGGGGACGCTCGTCGCCGTCGTCGACGTCGGCGTCGTCGCGGTCGCCGCGAGCTACCTCGCGCTCCCGGCGCTGCTCACCGCCGCGTTCCTCCCGATGTACTACGTGTTCCCCGACACGGACGTGACCCTCCGGGAGGTCGTTCCCGGCGCCGTCTTCGCCGGCGTCGGCTGGACCGCGCTTCGGATCGCGTTTCAGGCGTACGTCGATCTCACCGCCGGTGGCGACGGCGAGGGCGCGGTGTACGGCGTGCTCGGCGCCGTGCTGCTGTTCGTGACGTTCCTCTACTTCGGTGCGACCCTGGTGCTCGTCGGCGCCGTGGTCAACGTCGTGCTCGCGGGGGATCCGGAGAAGACGGCGGAGGGGTCCGGCGACGCCGACGGGAGAGACCGGCAGGATAAAGGGACGGACACGCGTGCGAAGTGACGAATGAGCGGCGAGACCGCGAGCGCCGAGACGACGGCCGACGGCGAGGAAGACGACGGCCGCCCGGCGCCCGACATCGGGGAGTTGGACGACCGCGTCGCCGAGATCCGCGCGGACCTCGACGCGATCGACGAGAGGACCGTGGAGAAGCCGGCGCTGGAAGCCGAGTTGAAGCGATACGTCCGGCGACGGGTGCGCCGCGGCCACGCCAGCGGATGGGGACCGTATCTGGTGCTTCTGTACGGCACCGTCATGACGCTCGGCGCGTTCTACTTCCTCCAGGGATGGGTTGCGATCGCCGCGATGCTCGTGTTGTTCCTCTCGACGCTCGGGTTGTACACGCTGTTCGTCCTCGTCGGCGTCGGGCTGAACCTCGTGTCCGTTCCCGGGCGGGCGGTAGACGCTCTCCGGGAGCGGCGGTGAGGTGAGCGGATGGGTCGAAGTGTCACGGGCGAGGTACTCGGGCTCCCAGAGTGGATCGTTCCGATCGCGGCGGCGCTCACTCAACTGGGCGACGCGTGGTTCCTCTACCTCGGGCTCGCGCTGCTGTACTGGCTCGCTGACCGTCGGATAGCCGCCAATCCCCGTCGCGTCGGCGCGACGGTCGTCGCCGTCGGACTCGGCGCGCTGGCGGTGACTGTCGGCTTCAAGAGCCTGTTTGCGTTGCCGCGGCCGCCCGGCGCCGGCGACGCGACCGCGCCGCTGTGGCTCCCCGAACTCCTCGCCGGCGCCTACGTCAACGCCGCCACGGGCGACGGCTTCGGCTTCCCGTCGGGCCACGCGATCGGCGCGACGATGGCGTACGGCGCACTCGCGACGTTCTTGGACGTGGGCGACCGGCGGACGCGTCGCGGGGTCGCCGCCCTCGTGATCGGCGTCGTCGCGCTCACGCGAGTCGCGCTCGGCGTCCACTACCTCGCGGACGTCGTCGTCGGCGTCGGAGTGGGACTCGCCGGCCTGTGGCTGTTCCACCGAGTCGCCCGATCTGGGTTCCGTCCGAACCCCGACCGGGCATTTTTCCTCGCGGCCACGCTCGGCGCGGTAGCGCTGCTCGTCGCGGCTGCCGGCGGCCACGGCGGCGAGGTGTTGGAGGCGGGGACCGTCGTGGGCGGCGGGCTCGGTGGGTACGCCGTCTGGCGGGTGCGCGGCACCGACGACGCGCCGGTCGGACTCCCCGGCGCCGCCGCCGGGCTGGCCGTCATCGGCGTGGTGTTCGGGGGCGCCTACGCCGTCGCCTCGGCCGGGCTCCCGTACGTCTTCGGCGTCGTCCCCGACACGACCCCGTTCCGCCTGCTCGCGGTCGTCCCCCTGTCGTTTGCCGGCGTTGCGCTCGTCGTCGCGTGGCCGACGGTCGTGGGCCGGCTGCGTGGACCGGACGCGGACGCGCCGGACGACGGATCGAGGCGGGAGGCCGAAGCTGACGCGGACGGCGACGCTGTCGCCGACCTCATCTCCGAGGCCGAGGCAGCCGTCCCCGAGGGCGTCGACGCCGACGCGGACGGTCCGGACCGGTCAGACTGACGACAGTGAGAACCGCGTGAGACCGCGGCAGCGAGCCGCGTCGGCGACACACCAGCACCGGTGGAGCGACTCAACGGCGGGGGGACCGTTCACACCGGCGTCCGGTACGGTCAAACTCGCGTGAAGGACAACCCAAATCGGCGCGAGGTGTCGATCGAGTCGCCGGAAAAGAATATGAAGTGCTGCCGGAGCCCGAGCGATCGGGAGGCAGTCGCCGTTCAGAACGTCTCGAGGTAGCGGTCCAGCTCCCAGTCGGAGACGTCGACGCGGAACTCGTCGTACTCGGCGGACTTGGCCTCCACGAACTTCTCGGCGACGTGCTCGCCGAGCGCGTCCTGGACGACCTCGTCCGCTTCGAGTGCGTCGAGCGCTTCGCCGAGGTTCGACGGGAGCGTGGTGATGCCGTACTCCTCACGCTTCTGCTCGTCGAACTCGTAGATGTTCTCGCGGACCGGGTCGTCGCACTCGAGTTCGCGCTCGATGCCGTCGAGGCCGGCGTGGATGAGCGCCGCGAACGCGAGGTATGGGTTACACGAGGGGTCGGGGAAGCGCGCCTCGATGCGGGAGGCGGCCGGCACGCGCGCGGCCGGCTTGCGGATGAGCGCCGAGCGGTTCCGGTCGGACCACGCGACGTACACGGGCGCTTCGTAGCCTGGGACGAGCCGCTTGTAGGAGTTCACCGTCGGGTTCGTCACCGCCGCGAGCGCCTCGGCGTGATCGAGGATGCCGGCGGTGAACTGCTTGGCCGTCTCCGAGAGGTCGAACTCGTCGTCGCCGTCGTGGAAGGCGTTCTCGCCGTCCTCGGTGAACAGCGAGATGTGGGTGTGCATCCCCGAGCCGTTGATCTTCGGGATCGGCTTGGGCATGAACGTCGCGTGGAGGTCGTGCTGGGCCGCGATGGCGCGCACGACGGTGCGGAAGGTGCCGACGTTGTCGGCGGTGGTGAGGGCGTCGTCGTACTCGAAGTTGATCTCGTGTTGGCCCTCGGCGACCTCGTGGTGGGAGGCCTCGATCTCGAAGCCCATGTCCTCCAGGCCGTAGATGATGTCGCGGCGCACGTCGCTGGCGAGGTCCTTCGGCGCGAGGTCGAAGTAGCCGCCCGCGTCGTTGGTCTTCGTCGTCGCGCGGCCGTCCTCGTCCTCCTCGAACAGGAAGAACTCCGGTTCGGGCGCGGCGTTGACTTCGTAGCCCATGTCCGCGGCGCGGTCGAGCGCGTCCTTCAGGACGCGGCGAGGGTCGCCCTCGAACGGCTCGCCCGTCGACGTGTCGATCACGTCACAGATGAGTCGGGCCGCGCCGCCCTCCTCGCCGTCGCGGGTCCGCCACGGGAGGACCGCGAACGTCTCGGGGTCGGGCTTGAGACGCATGTCCGACTCCTGGATCCGTACGAAGCCGTCGATCGAGGAGCCGTCGAAGTAGATGCCCTCGCTGAACGCCTTCTCCGCTTGCGTCGCCGGGACGGAGACGTTCTTTACCGTCCCCAAGATGTCCGTGAACTGGAGGCGGAGGAAGTCGATACCTTTCTCGTCGATCTCGTCGATGACGTCCTGCTCGGCGGCGCTGAGCCCGCCGTCCGGTTTGGTGTTACCGTCCGTCATGTTGTGACGTTTGACTCCATACACTCCCGGTATATAGGAGTTGACGGTCGGCGCAATTCCGCCCTTCCGCTCGTCTGCAGTGGACATCCGTCAAATTCTAAAGGGAGGCACCCGTGGTCGAGTGTAATGACGTACGAAAATCTCGACGCCAAGCTCGTCAACGCGCTCTTAGGAAACGGTCGCGCCAGCCTCCGATCGCTGGGCGAGGACCTCGACGTATCGGTGACCACCGTCTCGAATCACCTCCGCGACCTCGAAGACGAGGGCGTGATCGACGGGTACACGCCGCGGGTAAACTACGACCGACTCGGCTACGACGTGACGGCGATCGTCCAACTGAAAGTCGAGGGGAGTTCGCTGCCGGACATCGTCGAGCGCCTGCGCGAGCAAAAGCAGATGGTGTCCGTCTACGAGGTGACCGGCGACTACGACGTCATCGCGATCGGGAAGTTCCGCGACACCGACGAGATGAACGAGGGGATCAAGGGGCTGCTCGCCGACCAAGACATCCGCGAGACGAACACCTCGGTCGTGCTCAACACCGTCGTAGAGCACGCGCAGTTCGACCTCGACGTCGAGGAGTGAACAGTCGCTCGCGGGCGCGTACGTTCGAAAACACGCCGGATCAGTAACCGAGTCGACCGACCGCCGAGTTCAGACGATGAACTCGGTCACGTTTTCCATGTCCGTCCGGCAGAACGGACAGCGGTACCGGGTCGAGAAGCCACCGGACTGCGCCGTCGTCTTCGCCTCGAGTTCGTGCATCCCGATTTGACGGCCGCAGTCGGGACAGTTCACCTTGGGCACATTCGAGTGACACGGTCACACACGCATAAATCCCGATACCGTACCGCAGAGAGAAACCTATTAGTACACGCACTTCCGTGAACGTTGGAGACTCGACGTCTTGTACTAGCAACGGCGTCAAAATACCGACCGGGTGAGAGCTGGTCGCACACGGGGGCACAGAACGACCGCTGCCCTGCTCCGTGAGTTCAAGTGGATCGATCCGGTCGTCGGTCTGGTCGAAAATCGCGACGAACCGTTCGAACGTCGGTCGTCCGGGGACTCGTTCACGCTCACAGCCCGCTCCGTTTGTCGTCGCGGTCCCGCGCAGTTCGATCGCGTACGCTCCGCCGCTCACTCGTCCTCTCGGTCCTCAAAGACGAACGTCCCGTTCCGCTGAACGACCTCGCCGTCCAGTTCGATCACGGAGTCCTCGCTCATGTCGACGATCATGTCGACGTGCTCGGCGGACTCGTTGACTTCGTTGCCCTCGCCGACCGTCTCGGGGTACGCCGACCCGACGGCCATGTGGACGGTGTCGCCCATCTTCTCGTCGAACAGCATGTTGTACGTGAACCGGTCGATGGCGCGGTTCATCCCGATCCCGAGTTCGCCGAGGTAGCGCGCGTTCTCGTCGGTGTTGAACACGCCCTCCAGCACCTCCTCGTTGCGCTCGGCGGAGAACGCCTCGACGCGGCCGTCCTCGAACGTGAGCCGGACGCCTTCGATCTCCCGTCCCTGCCGATACAGCGGCAGGTCGAAGTACGCCTCGCCGTTCACGCTGTCTTTGACCGGCGCGGTGAACACCTCGCCGCCCGGGAGGTTCGCCTTCCCGTCGTCGTTGAGCGCGGTGTTGCCCGCGACCGACATCGTGATGTCCGTTTCCTCGCCCGACCGGATTCGGACCTCCTCCGCCTCGTCGATCAACTCGACCATCTGCTGTTGGAACTCCGCCTGTGCCTCCCAGTCGAGGCTCACGGCGTCGTACACGAAGTTCTCGTACTCCTCGGTGCTCATGCCCGCAAGTTGGGCGTGTCCCTGCGTCGGGAACTGCGTGAGACACCACGTCTTGGAGAGTCGTTCCTTCTGGACGGGCCGGCGTGCGCGGTTGTAGTCGGCGGTCGTCTCCGGGTCCACGTCGACCTTCTCGGAGACGTTGCCGCCGCTGCGGGCGATGACGAACGCGTCGGCCGCCTCGTAGAGTGCCAACTCGTGGTCGGGGAGCTCGAAGTCGTCCGCTCGTGCGCGCAGGTACGCGCGAGTGGCGCGCTGGGAGTTGTTCAGGTAGACCGGATTAGCGCCGATGTCACCGGCGTACTCGTGGAGGGCGACTGCCAGATCCTCGGCCTCGGCCGGAAGCTGGATGACGAGATCGTCGCCCGCCTCCAGTTCGATGGAGTGGTCGACGATGGTCTCTGCGTGTTCGCGGATACGCGGGTCCATGTCACGCGCTTGCTGTCCGGCGGAGTAGGGGTTTCGGTCGCCGCCCGCCGGTTCAGGGTTCCTCGACGCGCTGCAACGCGACACCGCCGTCGAACCCGCCGCGTTCGGTGGCCTTCTCGTGGCACCGCCGCTCGATCCGGTCGCGCCCGCGTCGCTCGACGAGCGTGTCCAGGGCCGCCGACAGGTCCGCCGCGTCGTCGCCGTCGTCGCTCACGGTCCCCCGTACCCCTGCTCGGTCGCCCACTCCCGAAGCTCGGCGTACACGTCCTCGCGGTCGTCGCGGTCGCCCGAGGCCAACACGCGGTACCGCTCGGTCGCGCGGTCCTCGACGACGGCGAACGACGTCGCCTCGGTCGTGATCAGCATTGCCGGCACGACCTCGGTACCCGATCGCTGGGCGATCACCTCGTGGTGAGCTTCGACGATCCGCTCGGAGTCGGTGAGACCACGAACCGCCGCCGCGCTCATCGGGTACGGAAGCGCGTCGATCAGCGACATCGGAAGCGGATCAGACCTCCAGTTTCTGCCGGAGTATCTCCGCGGCTGAGTCGAGCGCGTCGTCGAGCGCGCCGACGTCGGGGCCGCCGCCCTGGGCGAAGTCCGGGGGCCGCCGCCGCCGCCGCCGACGCGTCCGGCGAGTTCGCCGACGACCTCGCCGGCGTTGACCGCGACGCCGTCGGGGACGCCGACGACGAACGTCGCCGCGCCGCCGTCGCCGGACCCGAGCACGGCGATGCGACCGTCCTCGACGTGGGCGTTGGCGGTGGCGCGAAGCTCGTCGGTGTCGGCGTCCATCCGCTGGACGACCGCGACGGCGTCGCCCACGGCGACCTCCTCGCCGCCCGCCGCGGCCCGGAGCTCCGCCAGCTCTTCTTTCAGGCGGTCGATCGTCTTGCCGCGCTGTTTCCACTCGGTGAAGAAGCGCTCGGCCGTCTCGGGGACCTCCTGCGGATCGATCGAGAGCACCTCGGCGGCGTCGTACAGCGCGTCCTCGGTGCGGTGGGTCGCGTCGAGGGCGGCCTCGCCCGCGGCGAACACGAGTCGCTCGACGCCGTCTTGCACGGGTTCGGTCTTTAGCAGCTTGATCGCGCCGATGTCGCCCGTGCGGGCGACGTGGGTGCCGCCGCACGCCTGCACGTCCTCGCCGACGCGGATCAGCCGGATCTGCTCTCCCGGCGGAATGCCCCCCTGGTAGAGGTCGAAGCCGTGCTCGGACTCCGCCTCGTGGCGGTCGGGCCACTCCTGTTTCACGGGGAGGTTGCGGCGGACGAGGTCGTTGGCGACCTGCTCGATCGCCTTCACCTCCTCGCGCCTCACCCGGTCGTAATGGGTCACGTCGAGCCGGGAGGAGGTGAGTCCCTTCTGAGCCCCCGCCTGCCGGAGGTGCTCGCCGAGCACCTGTCGGGCCGCATAGCCGACGATGTGGGTCGCCGTGTGGTGGCGCATCAGCCGGCGGCGGCGCTCGCCGTCGACCTGGCCGGTGACGAACTCGCCTTTCCCGGGGTCCGCGTCGGTCCGGTGAAGCACCACGTCGCCGCGGATCTGCACGTCCTCGACCTCGACGGTCGTGTCCTCGCTGGAGAGGGTCCCGCGGTCGGCGGGCTGGCCGCCGCCCTCGGGGTAGAACATCGTCTGGTCGAGCACCACGTCGTAGCCGCCCTCGCGTTCGAACACGTCGAGGACGACGGCCTCGAACTCGGTGCGGTCCTGGTCGTCGTAGTAGAGCCGCTCGGTCTCCGGGAGGTCGTCGAGCCGCTCGTCGGCCGAGTCCTCGCGGTCGAACGCCTGCGCGGAGTCGTGGCGGGAGGCGACGAGCCCGTAGAAGTCGTCGGGGACCTCGACGGTCGCGCCGCGTTCGGCGGCGATCTCCTCGACCATGTCGGGTTGGATACCGTGGGAGTCGTAGAGTTCGATCAGTTCCTCGACCGGGATGGGATCGCCGGTGCCGGCGTACTCGTCGGCCAGCGCTTCGACCTTTCGGCCGCCGCGTTCGAGCGTCTCGCGGTACTTTTCGACCTCGGTCCGGACCATGTCGCGGATCGTGTCGCGGTTCTCGTAACCGAGGCGCTCCGCCTGCATGTCCACGAGTTCGTCCAGCGGGGCGTCGACGCCGACCTCGTCGACGAGGCGCTTCGTGCGGCGCAGCACCATCCGTGCGAGGTAGCCCGTCCCGACGTTCGAGGGGACGATCTCGTCGCCGAACATGTACGCGAGCGTCCGGCAGTGGTCCGCGATGGCGTAGATATTCTCCAGCGGTTCGAGGAGGGCCGTCAGTTCCTCGGTGTCGACGTCGAGCTTGTCGGCGATGTTGTCGCGGGCGGCCTCGATGTCCTCGGCCTCGTCGATGTCGAGGTGGCCCGCCAGCGTGGAGGCGCGACGGACCAGTTCCTCCTCCTCGTCGCTCAGGTCGATCCCGGCGTTGTTCTTCAGGAACTCGATCGCGTCGGGGTAGATGGCCTCGTAGACGGTCGGGGTGCCTTGGCTCATCCAAGTCCACCGCTCCAGTCCGTACCCCGTGTCCACGATGTACGTGTCCATCTCGGAGTACGTGTTGCCGTCCTTCAGTTCGTAGTCGCCCTCCGGGTCCTGCTCCAGCGACATGAAGACGAGCGTCGCCAGCTCGGCGCCCTTGTAGATGACCTCGATGGCGGGACCGGCGTTGCCGCCGCCGACCCACGGGTCCTCGATGTAGGTGATCTCCGACAGGTCCGCGCCCATCTCCTCGAACAGGCCGTCACACAGGCGGACGGTCTCGTCCTTCCAGTACACCTCGCCGGAGTAGGCGTATTTGTCGCCGACCTCCTCCTTGGCGTTGAACGCGTGGTGGGCCATCATCTCGAACGCCATCGTGTGACGGCCGGTCTTTCCCACGTTGTCGATGTCCTGCATCCGAATGCACGGCTGGCTGACCGTGAGGGGATTCGCCGGCGGCGGCGTCTGCCCGGAGGTGACCAGCGGCTGGAAATCGTAGATGGACGCCTGCGTGAGCAGCACGTCGTCTCGCCAGCGGTTCGCCGCGACCGGGTACGGCTCGATGCGCTCGTGGTTGTGGTCCTCGAAGTACGAAAGGAACGCCTCGCGCATCTCCTCCAGCGAGTACTCCTCGTCGAATCCGGGCTCGCCGATGAACGAGTAGTCCTCGCAGGGCGGCTCGCCGCACAGCTCCCGCTCGTCGTCGCGGGTCCAGAAGTGGTCCCCGCAGGAGGTACACTCCCGGCGGGAGAACCCCTCCTCCTCGAAGTAATCGAGGCGGTACTCCGCGGTAAGATCGCTCATTATCACGTTGTGCCCCGTCGTCGCGCAAAAGGGTTCCGGGCCGCGTTCGACGCGCAACGACGCCCGTTACTCTTAAATCGGGAACCGACAACATTGGGTAACTATGGCGGATCCTGTCGCGGAGCCGTCGACCGCCGTCCTCGTCGTGGCGGCAGCCGGCGCGACGGTTCCCGACGGATTGGTCGACGCGCTCGCGGACGCCACCGACGGCGAGGTCGACACCGTCGCCCCGAGTGCGCTCGATAACCGACTCGACGGGTCCCACTGCCCGGAGTCGGTGCTGGTAGTCGGTGACGCGTCGCTGTCGGAGGACGCCCGGGAGGCGCTGTCGACGACAGCCGCGTCGCTCGTCGCGTACGCCGAGCGCGAGCCGGACCCGGATGCGTCGTACGTCGACGGCTACGTCTCGCGGACGGCCGACGCCGACCGGGTCGTCGAGGAGATCGACCGCGCGTGCGACGGCGAGACGCGCCGACAGCTGCGAGCGGCGCGGCGACGAATGACCGAACTGCACGCCGGGACCGCCGACATCGCGGCCGCTGACGACGTCCAGAGTCTGTTCGAGCGGACGATCGCGGTGGCGCGGCGCGTGCTCGATTTCGACCACTGCGCGATCGCCGTCCACGAGAACGGCGAGATGGTGGTCCGCGCTCGCTCACAGGACGTGGACTGGCTCCGGCCACGGGTCCCCGTCGAGGACTCGGTCAGCGGGCAGGCGTTCCAGCGCGGCGAGACGCTGCATGTCGACGACATCTCGACGCGAGACATCTCCGACTCCGACGCAACCGGGTCGGGGATCTCGGTCCCGCTCGGCAGCGACGCCGTCTTTCAGACGATCTCGACGACGCCGTACGCGTTCGACGAGACCGACCGCGAGCTGGCGGAGCTGTTGGCGACGCACGTCGGACAGGCGTACGAGCGCCTGCGTGCCCAAGCCGGCCTGACGCGACGCGAACGGGTGATGACCGAGCTCCACGAGGCGGCTCCGCGACTCGTCGACGCCGACAGTGTGGACGCACTGTACAAGCTGGTCGTCGAGATCGCCCAGCGGGTGCTCGCGTTCGATCGCTCGTGTGTGTACACGGCCGACGCCGAGCGGTTTACGATGCGGGCGACGACCGACACCGACTTTCCGGGGGAGTTCCCGCGCGGGTTCGGCGCAATGGAGGTGAGCCACGTCGAGAGCCGCTCGTTCGTCATCGACGACGTCACCGACAGCGAGTTCGCGGAGTCGCACGACGGAACACCGCGTTCGCTCATCTCGGTGCCGTTCGCCGGCGACGCCGTCTTTCAGGCCGTCACCGAGCCCGTGGGCGCGTTCGACGACGGCGACCTGGAGTTCGCGGAGCTGCTCACGTCGTACGCGACGGCGACGCGCGAGCGGATCCGGTCGGAACGGGCGCTCCGGGAGGCCCGCCGGGTGACCGAACAGCTCCACGAGGCGGCGACCGACCTCGCGGCCGCCGACGACGAGGAGGCGCTGATCGCCCGGGCGATCCGCGCGTCCGAAGAGATCCTCTCGTTCGACAAGTCGACGCTCACGCTCAAGCGAGGCGACAAGCTCGTCCCCGCGGCCGACTCCACCGGCAGCCCGGTCGACGGCTCCCGACCGATGGACCTCGACGAAGGGATCGCCGGGCAGACGTTCCAGTCCGGGGAGTCGGTGCTCATCGAGGACGTCGACGAGACCGACGCCGCGGCGCCCGCGCGACCGGAGTACCGATCCGGGCTGTCGGTCCCGGTAGGCGACGTCGGGGTGTTCCAGGCAGTCTCCACCGTCCCCGGCGCGTTCACGCGCGACGACCTCAACCACGCGGAGTTGCTGATGTCCCACGTCGCCGTCTCGCTGGAGCGGGTGCGCACGGAACGGGACCTCCGCGCCGAGCGCGACCGACTGTCGGCGCTGTTCGAGAACATCCCCGACGCCGCCTTCTCGTTCGAGTTGGTCGACGGCGAGCCGGTCGTTCAGAACGTCAACTCCGCGTTCACCGACACGTTCGGCTACGACGAGGAGGTGGTCGGCGAGTCCATCGACGAGTACATCGTCCCCGACGACGCCGAAGCCGCATCGGAGGCGACCGAATTCAACGAGCGGCTCCGCAGCGGCGAGAGTCTGCGGCGGGAGTGTCGCCGCAAGACGGCGCGCGGTCTCCGCGACTTCCTGATGTACGTCGTCCCGCTGGAGTTGGGCGCCGAGAACGTCGGCGGCTACGCCATCTACTCCGACATCACCGAGCGTCGCGAACGCGAGCGGGCGCTGCGCCGACAGAACGAACGGCTCGACGAGTTCGCGAGCGTCGTCTCACACGACCTCCGCAATCCCCTGTCCGTCGCCGAGGGGTATCTCGAACTCGCCCAGGAGACGGGCGACGTCGAACACCTCGCCACCGTCAGCGGTGCCGTCGAGCGGATGCGTACCCTCGTCGACGACCTGCTCCGACTCGCCCGCGAGGGGCGCGTCGTCGGCGAAACGGAGCCGGTGGACGTCGCGGTCGCCGCCCGTGCGGCGTGGGGGAACGTCGACACCGGCGACGCGACGCTCTCGGTCGAGGACGGCCTCGACGTGGATGCGGACGAGGACCGCCTGCGTGAACTGTTCGAGAACCTGTTTCGCAACAGCATCGAGCACGGCGGAGACGCCCCGGCGGTCCGCGTGGAGGCGACTTCCACGGGGTTCGCGGTCGCCGACGACGGACCGGGGGTCCCGGCGGACCGTCGCGAGGAAGTGTTCGAAGTCGGGATCTCCACGGGGGAGGACGGCACCGGCTTCGGACTCGCCATCGTCCGGCGCATCGCCGAGGCGCACGGCTGGTCTGTGACCGTGACCGCCAGCGAGGACGGCGGTGCCCGCTTCGAGTTCAGCGGGGTGTGACTACTCGGAGGCGCGAGCGAACGAGCCACGCGAGTGAGCGACCGCCTCGGTCGACCCGCGCACCAACAGCGTGAGCGACCCTCAACCGACCCGCGCAGTGACGTGGTGAGGCCCGACAACCGACGGCCGATGGAGCGTCGTGTCGCCGACTCAGTTCAGAACGAGGAAGCGGTAGTTCAACACCGCCGCGAAGCAGACCCACGCGAGGTACGGGACGAGCAGCGCCGCGGCCCGCCGGTCGACGCGGGCGAACGCGCCGACGGTGCCCGCCAGCAGGACGGCGAGGGCCACGATGACCCCCAGCGCCGCGGCGATCTCTTGGAACGCGAAAAACGTCGGAGTCCACGCGACGTTGAACACGAACTGCACGACGAACGCGGCGAACGCGAGACGGCGCGCGCCCGACGGCTCCGCTCGGACCACCAGCCACACCGCCGCGCCAGAGAGCGTGAACAGCGCCGTCCAGACGACGCCGAACAGCCACGGCGGCGGGTAGAGTGCGGGCTTGGTCAACGCCTCGAACCACGCGGAACTCGGCCCGCCGAGGAGGGCGGGGACCGCGCCGGCGACGTTGACGAGAACGACGAGCGCGGCGAGGCCGACGAGACCGTCGAGGCGGTCGTCGAGCGCGGAGAGCGGGCCCGCGCGGTCGACGGTGGAGGGCGAGTCGGTCATATCCGAGTGGACGCGCTCAGGTGTGATAAAGCAACGTGGGCGGGACCGCGTTTCCCGGCGAGCGTCCGCTCAGGCGTCGTCAACCGGCCAGTTCACGACGCTTCGACGGCCGATTCGATGCGGTCGAGGGCCTCGTCCACGTCGTCGGCGTCGACGTCGAGGTGGGTACACAGCCGGCAGGTGTGGTCGCCGAAGGCGTGGAATTTCACGTCGGCGTCTTTGCAGGCCGCCGAGAGCTCTTCGCCCGTCAGCCCGGCCGCCTCGCTGTCGACCATCACGATGTTGGTGTCCGGTTCGGGCGCAGACAGCCCTTCGATCCGATTCAGCCCCTCTGCGAGGCGGGCCGCGTTGGCATGGTCGTCGGCCAGTCGGTCGACGTTCTCCAGCGCGAGCAGGCCGGGCGCCGCGATCATCCCCGCCTGTCGCATCGCGCCGCCGAACAACTTCCGGATGCGGCGGGCGCGCTGGATGAAGTCCGCGGAGCCCGCGAGCACCGACCCGACCGGCGCGCCCAGCCCCTTCGAGAGACAGAACATGACGCTGTCCACGTGCTCGGTCAGCTCAGCCGGGTCGACGTCGAGCGCGACACAGGCGTTGAGAAACCGCGCGCCGTCGAGGTGAACCGGGACGCCGAGGTCGTGTGCGGCGTCGGCCGCGGCGTCGATGTCGGCCTTCGGGACCGCGACGCCACCGCGGGAGTTGTGCGTGTTCTCCAGACACAGCAACCCCGTGCCGGGACGGTGGAGGTCCTCCTCGACGTACCCTTCGCGCACCTGCGCGGGCGTCGGGACGCAGCGGTCGCCGCAGTCGAGGATGCGCGGCTGCACCTGCGAGAGCTGCGGGATGCCGCCCAGCTCCCATTTGTACACGTGCGCCTGCTCGTCGCACAGCAGCTCTTGGCCACGGTCGGTGTGCGTCCGGATCGCGATCTGGTTGCCCATGGTCCCCGACGGGACGTACAGCGCTGCCGCCATGCCGGCGAGATCGGCCGCGCGCGCCTCCAACTCGTTCACCGTGGGGTCGTCCGCGTACACGTCGTCGCCGACGTCAGCGTCGCGAGCGGCATCGCGCATCTCGTCACTGGGCCGTGTCACCGTGTCCGACCGGAAATCGATCATGTTCGTCGGGTCGCTCTCGCCGTAGAAATACGGACCGGTCACGGCGCGGCGGCGCCCGTGACTGACTGCCCGCGTCGGCAGACCCCCGGGATTGAGGCCCTGCCGCGCCGAACTCCCGGTCGTGCCCTACGCATCGAACGGGGATGTGGATCTGTACTACGAGAGAGACGGCGAGGGCGGCGACGACCGCGACGTTGACGCCGTCGCGTTCTGCGGAGAGATCGGCTACGGGCCGTGGCAGTGGGGCTGGCAGCACGCCGCCGTCGCCGGGCCGTACCGGGCGATCGTCCCCGCGACGCGCGGCACCGGCGACTCCGACGCGCCACAGGGGCCGTATACGGTCGGGCAACTCGCCGCGGATCTGGACGCCGTGCTCGCCGACGCGGGAGTCCGCGCGACCCACGTCGTCGGCGTCGGCCTCGGCGGAATGGTCGCCCTACACGCGGCGCTGCGCTCCGAGCGCGTCCGGAAGCTCGCGCTCGTCGGCACGCCGGCGTATGGCAGCGGGCTGAACCCGGATCCCCTGTGGGCAGACCCCGCCGATCCGGACGCGCTCGAGTCGTCGCTGCGAGCGGCCGTGACCGACGAGTTCCTCGAGTACCAGCCGGACGTCGTCTCGCAGATCGTCGAGTGGCGCGCCGTCGAGGACGCCGACCGCACGGCGTGGACCGCCGCCCGCGAAGCTGTCGCCGAATTCGACGTCGCGGACCGGCTGTACGAGGTGTCGAACGAGGCGCTCGTGCTCCACGGGAGCGAGGACGCGGTGTGTCCGTCGACCAAGGGCGAGGAGCTCGCCGAGGGGCTGCCGCGCGGGGAGTTCGTCGAGATCGGCGGCGCCGGCCACCTCGCGAACGTGGAGGCGAGCCGCGAGGTGAACGACCGGATCGTGGCGTTCTTCGACGAGGAGTAGCCGACTGGAGCCGTCAGCGTCGCCGTCGGCGACGCCGGCGGAACTCGGCGGTGGCGCAAACCCTTTGCCCGCGAGCGACCCAGCACGCGTAATGACACGCCTCCGGCTCGCGCTGCTCAACGCGGCCCACGACGGTGCGAACACCGCCCGGAACTTCCGGCGGGAGCTCGACGCCGACCTCGCGGAGTTCGACGCGAACGCACGGGAGCTGCCCGAGCAGTTCGACTTCGATGGAGTGGTGATCACCGGCTCGCGATCCTCCGTCTACTGGGACGAGGAGTGGATCCCGCCGCTGGTCGAGTGGACCGCCGAGGCCGCCGAGCGCGGCCTGCCGATCCTCGGCGTCTGCTACGGCCACCAGGTGCTCGCGGAGGCCTTAGGGGGCCGCGTCGGCGGCATGGACGACTTCGAGATCGGGTACAACGAGGTCACCCACCGCGGCGACGACGAGCTGTTCGCGGGCATCGACGAGGAGTTCACTGTCTTCACCACCCACGGCGACGCGGTGGTCGAGCTCCCTCCGGGCGCAGAGCTGCTCGCCGAAAACGAGTTCGGCGTCCACGCGTTCCGCAAGGGGGACTGCTGGGGCGTCCAGTTCCATCCGGAATACGACATCGAGACCGCCGAGAGCGTCACCGACGGGAAACGCGACCGCATCGGCGACGAGCGCGTCGACGAGGTGCTCGCGGCGATCACGCCCGAGCGCTACGACGCCGCCTGCGAGGCGAAGGCGCTGTTCGACAACTTCACCGTCCACTGCAGCCGCGTCCGCGATGCGGAGTCGAACACCGAAGTCGAGGCCTGAGGGCGGTTGCGACGGGCCGGTCTGGGTGTGATATCGGCCCGGTCGATGCGCGAGAACGGGCCCGACCGGTCCTCGCCGCGCCACCCCTGTCGAAACCCATATCCCCTGCACCGCCGCATCGGCGGGCATGGCCGTTGTGGACACGCTGATCGACGCCGTCGCGGCGAACCCCGGGCTGACGATCATCCTCGTGGTGCTGCTCGCGCTGGTGTTCGGCGCGTACCTGTTCGTCCGTCGAATCGTCGTCAACGTCGCCGAGGGCTACGATCAGGGTCGCCAGTGACCGCTGGCGTCATCTGCGGTCGCGACCCTCGGCGCGCCCACGGGAGGCAGTACGCCCGCCGTCGGCCACCCGCGCTCCGAGGACCGACCCAACAAGGACTTAGCCGCGGGGCCTGACGCCAGGGTATGGTCGCAGCCGGTACCCTCGCCACGCTCCTCGTTGCCGCCCTCGCATCGCTGTTCATGGCGTGGGCGATCGGCGCCGGCTCGTCCGGGTCGACGCCGTTCGCCCCCGCCGTCGGCGCCAACGCAATCTCCGTGATGCGCGCTGGCCTCGTCGTCGGGGTGCTCGGGTTCCTCGGCGCGGTGTTACAGGGCGCTAACGTCACGGAGGCCGTCGGAAACGACCTCATCGTCGGCGTCTCGATCACCGCGTCCGCCGCCATCGTCGGGCTGATCACCGCGGCCGTGCTCGTCGCGATCGGCGTGTTCGCGGGCTACCCGATCGCCACCGCGTTCACCGTCACCGGCGCGGTCGTCGGCGTCGGCCTCGCGCTCGGCGGCGATCCCGCGTGGGAGAAGTACCGCGAGATCGTCGCGCTGTGGGTCGCAACCCCGTTCGTCGGCGGCGCCATCGCCTACGGCACCGCGCGGCTCCTCCGGGCCGAGCGAGTCCCCGAGCGCGTCGCCGTGCCGACCCTCGCCGGTCTCGTCGCCGCCCTCGTCGCCAACATCGGCTTCACCGTGCTCGGGCCGCCGGGCGTCCAGCGGTCACTGGCCGAAGCCGCTGCTGTCGCCCTCCCCGCGATCGAGGTCGCCGGAGTCGAGAGCGGCTGGATCGTGGTCACCGCCGCGTTCTCGGTTATCGTGGCGCTCGCGCTGTTTCGCGACATGTCACTCAACGAGGCGCGCGGGCAGCGGCGCTTCCTCCTCGTGTTGGGCGGGCTCGTCGCCTTCTCCGCGGGCGGCTCGCAGGTCGGGCTCGCGATCGGCCCGCTCGTCCCGCTCATCGGCGGCGAGGGCGCCGACGTCCAGATCCCACTGCTCGCCGTGCTCGTCGGCGGCGGCCTCGGGCTGCTTGCTGGCTCGTGGACGGGCGCCCCGCGGATGATCAAAGCGCTCGCACAGGACTACTCGTCGCTGGGTCCCCGTCGCTCCATCGCCGCGCTCATCCCGAGTTTCGCAATCGCCCAAACCGCCGTCGCGTTCGGCATTCCCGTCTCGTTCAACGAGATCATCGTCTCGGCGATCATCGGATCGGGGTACGCAGCCGGCGGTGCGGGCGTGAGCACGCGGAAGATGGCCTACACCGTGCTCGCGTGGGTCGGCTCGCTGGCGCTGGCGCTGGCGCTCGGGTACGGAGCATTCACCGCGGTCGACGCGGTGGCGTGAGGGCGAGGCGGTTCCGGAGTCCCGTGTCGATGCGATTCGACGCGGCCGTGCAGTCGTCGCGAGCGACGAACGGCCCGTCGAGAGATCGGCGACTGCTCAGTCGGCGAACTCGACGCCGGAGATGTCGAACCGTGCGCCGCCGCCGGCGCTTTCGGTTATCTCCACCGACCACCCGTGTGCGGTCGCGACCTCCTCAACGATGTTGAGGCCGAAGCCGGTCCCGTCTTCGACGGTCGTGTAGCCGGTGTCGAAGACCGTCTCGCGTTCTTCAACTGGGATGCCGACCCCGTCGTCAGCGACCGAGAAGCCGTCGGATCGCGTTTCGACGGTGACGGTGGTGCGCTCGCCGCCGTGTTCGATCGCGTTCCGAAAGAGGTTCTCGAAGAGCTGCTGGAGACGCGACCGGTCGGCGATGACGGCGACGCTCCGGTCGGGATAGACGATGTCCGCCGCCCCCGTCGAAACGGTGTTCCACGCTGCCTCCGCCACCTCGGAGACGGAGACCTGCTCGGTGTCGCCGATACCGTCGCCGCTCTTGGCGAGCGTGAGCAGTTCCGTTATCAGCGTGTCCATCCGGTCCAGCGAATTGATCGCGAGTGCGAGCTCGTCTCGGTCGACGTCCTCGGTGAGAATGTCGAGATAGCCCTGCGCGATGTTGAGCGGATTGCGGAGGTCGTGTGAGACCACCCTGGCGAAGTCGTCGAGTCGCTCGTTTTGACGGGAGATCTCCCGCTCCCGCTCCTTCCGCTCGGAGATGTCTTTGATCGTTCCGAAGTGGTACGCCGTCCCGTCGAATATCCGCCGCGTGGTGATCGTGTCGACCGGCACGGTCGTCCCGTTGTACTCGTGCACCGTCTCGGTGCTCCGGGTTTCGCCAACCTCGAACGACGCCCAGTAGCGGTCGAACTGGTCCGCGTCGATCCGCGGGACGATATCCCAGAGTGGCGTGCCCACCAGCTCCGTCGAATCGACGCCGAAGAAGTCGGCATACGCCTCGTTGACGTAGACGTACGAGCCGTCGTCGCCGTAGACGGCGACGCCAACGCCGACCGTCTCGACGAGCTCGGTGAAGAACAGCGGGGAGAGATCCCCAACAGGCTCGGAGTCCATCGTGTGACAGGTTCACGGTCGGGAGATAAAGTCTTGCCCTCGTGAGAAGTCAGCCACGCAAGCGAGCGCGACCGTTCGCGCACATCGCATCGGGAACGAGGCCGCACGGCGGGGTCGTCGACCGGTGCGTCGTCGTCCGGTCAGCTCTCTGCTTCCGCGCCCGCCTCCGCCTCCTCGTCGTTTTGGAAGTACTCCTCGGTGACGGTGACGCGGGCGCGCATGATCCGCGTGTTGTCGACCTCCTCGATGCGGATCTTCACGCCCTCGTAGTCGATCTCTTCGCCCTCCTCGACGAGCCGGCCGGCGCGGTTGAACACGAATCCCGCAAGCGTCTCGAACTCCTGACCCTCCGGGAGTTCGATATCGAGCACCTCGTTCACCTCGTCGATGTTGACCTCGCCGCGCACGAGGACGGTGTTGTCTTCGACGAACTCGAACGGCTCCTCCTCGTCGCCCTCGAGGATCTCGCCGACGATCTCCTCGACCATGTCCTCCAGGGTGAGGATCCCCTCGGTGGTGCCGAACTCGTCGATGACGACGACCATCTGCATCCGCGTCTCCTGCATCTCCTCGAGCAGCTCGTCGGCGTTCTTCGACTCGGGGACGTGCAGCGTCGGCTGGACGACGCTGGCGAGGTCGTTCTCGCCTTCGCCGTAGTAGCGCGCGCGGACCAGATCGCGGATGTTCACGACCCCGGTGATGTTGTCGAGGTTCCCCTCGTAGACGGGGACGCGCTCGTGGTCGGCCTGCACGCACGTCTCGATCGCCTCGTCGATAGAGGCGTCCTTCGGCACCGCGGTCACGTCGAGACGCGGCGTCATCACCTCCTTGGCGATGGTCTGGTTGAACCGGAAGATGCGGTCGAGCATCTCCCGCTCCTCCTCCTCGATGACGCCCTCGCGCTCCCCGGTCTGGATCATGTTCTGGATCTCGTCGCGAGTGACGTAGGAGGTCTCGATAGCCGACCGTCCGCCGGTGACCTTGTTGATGACGCGGGTGAGGTAGTCGAAGACGACGATCAGCGGGAACAGAACGATCTCGGACAGCTGTAGCGGGCGGGCGATCCGCAGCGCCCACGACTCGGTGTTCTCGACGGCGTAGCTCTTGGGCGCGGACTCGCCGAACAGGAGCACGAGCGCGGTGATCCCGAACGTCGCCGCGACGACGGCTTGCCCCTGGCTCATGTAGATGGCGAACAGCCCGGTCGCGATGGAGGACATCGCGATGTTGACGATGTTGTTCCCGACGAGGATCGTCACGAGCAGTCGGTGCGGGTCGTTCTTCAGCTCCTTGACCGCCTCGGCGCCGAGGCGACCGTCTTCGACGAGCTGTTCGACCCGGTGGCTGGCCAACGAGAACATCGCGATCTCCGAGGAGGAGAAGAACGCGGAGAGGCCAATGAGCACGACGATCGCGACGACGCCGCCGACGGTGATCGTCGTGTCAGTGATTGGCACGGCGTTCGTGAGTCCGCCGAGTTGCGCGGGCGCCCCTCTGAGTGCGTGTACCGGCGACAAACCCATGTGATACGGAAGCTAACCCGGCCCCCGAATTAAGCGTTGTCCTCGAATCTCGGACCCGCCCGAGTACGAGGACTCAATCGACCGATTCCGCGGGCGAAGGCGTTACCCGGGATGCCGTCGTACGGCCGCGTATGCCCGAACCGCAGATCACGTTGTACCGACTGCAGGCGTGTCCGTACTGCGAGCGCGTCGTCCGGAAGCTGAAGCAGTACGACCTGGATTACGAGTCGCGGTTCGTGGAGCCGATGCACGCCGATCGGAACGCGGTCGCGCGGCTCACCGGCAAGCGCTCGGTGCCCGCGATCCGCGACGAACACACCGGCGTAACGATGTCCGAGTCGGGGAACATCGTCGAGTACCTCGACAACACCTACGGCGACGGCGCGGCGGGGGGTGCCTGAATGGTCGACTTCGACGTCGTCGAACTTCCGGAGGCGGACCACGTCGCCGTCGGCGATGCGGCGCCCGAGTTCACCCGGCCGCTCGTCGGGGACGAGTACTGGACTGACACCTCTCTGTCGGACCTCGACGGTCCGGTCGCGCTCGTGTTCTTCCCGATGGACGGCGCGTTCCCCGCGACGTACGTCTGGAACGAGATCCGCGACCGCGGGTGGGGCCGCGGCGACACCGAGGACGTGACCGTCGTCGGCGTCTCGATTTCGAGCCCGTACGAACACAAGACGTTCGTGGAGGAGCGCGGGATGGAGTACGAACTGTTCTCGGACCCCTCGGCCGAGGTCGGCGACCTGTACGGCGCCGTCCAGGACCTCGACGGAATGATGGGGATTCGCGAGCACCGCCCGGCGGTGTTCCTACTGGATGCGGACCACGTCGTCGAGTACGCGTGGGTCGCCGCCGAGTGGCCGGACTTCCCGGACTACGACGAGATCGAAGAGCAGATCCACCGCCTGTAAGAAGCCACCATGAACGCCGACGGATCGGACCGCGGACTGACGGACGCTGATATCGAGCGCGCCGCGGAGGCGGTGCGCGCCGGCGACCCCGTTGTCTATCCGACCGAGACGGTGTACGGGCTCGGCGCCGACGCCACCGACCCCACCGCGGTCGAGCGCGTGTACGAGCTGAAGGACCGCTCGCGCGACAAGCCGCTGTCGGTCGCGTTCGGGGGCGTCGAGGCGGCGCTGTCGCTCGTGCCCGCGAGCGACCGCGCCGAACGGTTCGCGCGGGCGTTCCTCCCGGGGCCAGTGACCGTCGTCGTCGACCGCGGCGACGCGCTGGCGCCCGAGCTCACCGACGGCGGGCCGCGGGTCGGGATCCGCGTCCCGGATCACCGAACTGCGCGGACGCTTGCGGGCGCCGCGGGCCCGATCACCGCGACGAGTGCGAACCGCTCGGGCGCCGGGAGCGTCCGCCGGGTCGCCGATCTCGACCCGCGGATCCGCGACGGCTGTGCGGTCGTGCTCGACGGCGGCGAGACGCCCGGCGGCGAGAGCACCGTCGTCGATCCGGATCGCGGCGTCATCCACCGCGCCGGCCCACTGGCCGACGAGATCCGCGAGTGGCTGGCGAGCGAACCCTGAGCACGGAGCGGAGGCGACTCACAGTCCGATCAGGCTCCGCAGGCTCCGCGTTTTCACCCCGCAGTTCGCTCGGTGACGGCACTCTCGACACTTCGTGTCGCCCGACAGCCGCGCCGGCGGGCCGTCCATGTCTCGAACCGAACGGAGTACCCGGCGGTACGTTCCGGAGCGCCGGACCGACAGGGAGACCTCGCGAACGACGCCGTGGGCGGGGTACTCCACGAGCGCGCGCCTGATCCGCCTCCCTTCCTGCCACGAGAGGGCGTGCATCGCCGCGACGGCTTTCACCGACTGCGGCTCCCACACGCCCTGATCGGGCGGCTCGCCGGGCGAGACGACAACCGGAACCGGCGGGTCCCCGGTCGGGTTCCCCTCGTCGTCTCGCGGCGCCGCCGCCCCGATCGGCCCGAGGATCTTGTGCGCGACGCCGCGTGCGTCCTTCCCGTCGAGCAGGACGCGCGTGTTCGTCGGACTCGACAGCGACTCCCAGTCCGCTCGGTCAGTCAGCCGAGCGAGCGCCGCACGGTACTTATCCGGCGGGCGATCGATCGATTCCGCCGCCAGGGCCGCGTCGTCCAGATCTCGCAGCTCGGGATACCGGAAGGCGAGCTCGATCCGGACGGTCGCCTCCGGCGGCGGCTCGCGGTCATCCTCGCGGCGGTCGTAGTACAGTTGCCGCGGGCAGTACGTCGCCGTCGCGAGGTCCGTGAACGTCACCTTGTCCCGGGACACGTGGGTGGTGGTTCCGGGTTCGTATTTGAACGTTCGCGGCGAGCGGTGGGCGTCGCGGTCGCGGAAGTGGTGCGGTCGCGTCGCAGTCGCAGTTTCGGTCGCGTCGCAGTCGCAGTTTCGGTCGCGTCGCAGTCGCAGTTTCGGTCGCGTCGCAGTCGCAGTTTCGGTCGCGTCGCAGTCGCAGTTTCGGTCGCGTCGCAGTCGCAGTTTCGGTCGCGTCGCAGTCGCAGTTTCGGTCGCGTCGCAGTCGCAGTTTCGGTCGCGTCGCAGTCGCAGTTTCGGTCGCGTCGCAGTCGCAGTTTCGGTCGCGGAGTCACCAGCGTGAGTACCCCGAGCGAGGCCGGAGGCCGAGCGAGCGGCCTTTTGGCATCGACGGGGTTTCGCCGAGCGGTTCCCGCAGCGCAGCGAAGAAACCCGAGGCGGAAAGAGGTCGGTTAGAATGAAACGTTCGTCTCGATGTCCTCGGCGGCCTCTCGAAGCCCGTCCTCGCGGGCGTCCTCGGTGTGACCCCCCTTGAGGTCCTGCTCGGCGAGCAGGTCGGCGAACTCGTCGCGGAAGCGGTCGTTCGCCCGCGTCGACTCCAGGTCGGCGGCGACGACCCTCGAGTAGTGCTCGACGGTCGCCTCGTCGGCGTCGAGTCGGGCGGCGCGCTCGTCGGTCGCCACGCCGTCGACGTGCATCGATCGGAGCTGCGAGAGGTCGAACGGCGCCTCCCGGTCGCCGTCGCGGACGAGGTGGAGGTCCATCCGCGCGTCGAAGACCGCCCCCTCATCGGTTCCGAGATCGTCGGCGATGGCGGCGTCGTCAGCGCCCTCGAAGTACAGGGTGACGACCCGAACGAGATCGTCGTCGGAGCGCCCGGAGTCGAACTCGTAGCGCTCGGACATCCGCGCGACGAGGTCGGCGACCTGCTCGGTGGCGTCGGTCTCGCGAGCGAGCGAGCCGTGCCCCTCCTCCTGACGCTCGGTGACGGTGTCGTCGCCCGTCGCGTCGAGGAAGATGTCGCGGAGTTCCTCCGTCTTCTCGTCCATAGACTGAATTGATGACCGTCGTCGAACAAAAGGGTGTTGCCGGCGACGACCCGCGCGACCGCGCCGACGAGAACTGACGGACGCCAGATCACCAGAATACAGCTGCTGGCCGACATCGGGAGCAGTTCTGACAGTCGTCGGAGACCGTCACGCACGATCGTGTGAGAAGATTTAACCAGAAACGGAGACGCGGTATCGACATGCAAGCCGACGTGACGCGCGAGACCTTCTGGACGATCGGTCCCGTCGGGAAGGCCGCCTTCTACTACCTCGCGGCGGTCGCGATCGCGGTGTTCCTCTACGGAACGTACGCGCGGTTCGCGCGCTACGCCGCCGGCGAGGACGACTGGTTCGACCGCCTCGACGACCTGCCGCGCCGGGTGCTACGGGCCGCCGGCATCGTCGCCTCGAACCGCAACCAGTTCGATCGCGACCTGTACGCGGGCGTGATGCACGCGTTCATCCTCTGGGGCTTTCTGACGCTGCTTATCGGGACGACGATCCTCGGGATCGATCTCGACTTCTGGCGACCCGTGACGGGCGAGTCGTTCTTCGTCGGGGACTTCTACCTCTCGTACTCGTTCGTCATGGACGCGATGGGTCTGCTGTTCGTCGTCGGCGTGGGCATGGCCATCTACCGCCGGTACACCGAGCGCGAGGGACGCTTGTGGGGCAAACACACCTCGCTAGAGGACGACGCGTTCGTGTGGACCCTGTTCGCGCTCGGCGTCGGCGGCTACGTGGTCGAGGCGCTCCGGATCGTCGGCTCCGCGCAGTTCGCCGACTTCGAGCGCGTGTCGTTCGTTGGCTACTTTCTCGCCGGCATCTTCGCCGAGGCCGGCCTGACCGCCGGGATGGCTGAGTCGCTGTACGCCGCGACCTGGTGGAGCCACGCGCTGCTGGCGTTCGCGTTCATCGCCCTGATCCCGTACGCGAAGCCGTTCCACATGATCTCCTCGTTCGCGAACGTCGTGACCCGCGACGAGAAGGCGGGCGTCCGGCTCCCCGGCGTCCCCGAGGACGCCGGCCCCGACGAGATCGGCTACGGTTCCATCGAGGACTTCTCGTGGCGCCACATTCTCGATCAGGACGCCTGCACGAAGTGCGGCCGCTGTTCGTCGGTGTGCCCGGCGAACGCCTCCGGTCGGAATCTCGACCCGCGCGACGTGATCCTCGACCTGAAACAGTATCGGCAAGACCTCGACGCCGGCCGTACGGAGGAGGTCGAGATCGTCGCCGACGGCGGCGACTCCGTCATCGCCGCCGAGTCCATGGAGTCGTGCATGTCCTGCATGGCCTGCATGGACGCCTGCCCCGTCGACATCGAGCACGTCTCGGAGTTCACCCAGATGAACCGCCGGCTCACCGAGACGGGCCAGATGGACGAGATGGTGCAAGACGCCATGATGAATGTGTTCCAGAACGGCAACACGTTCGGCGACCCCGCGCGCAAGCGCCCCGACTGGACCGAGGACCTCGACTTCGAGGTCCCCGACGCCCGCGAGGAGGACGTGGAGTTCCTCTGGTACGTCGGCGAGTACCCAAGCTACGACGAGCGCAACCAGCGCGTCGCGCGCTCGCTCGCGACGCTGTTCGAGCGCGCGAACGTCTCCTACGGGATCCTCTACGAGGACGAGCAGCACGACGGCAACGACGTGCGACGCGTCGGCGAGGAGGGCCTCTTCGAGATGCTCGTCGAGGACAACACCGAGGCGTTCGCGTCGGCGACCTTCGAGAAGGTGGTCACGACCGACCCGCACTCGATGAACACCTTCCGCAACGAGTACCCCGAGGTCTCGGAGTTCGACGACCCCGTCTTCCACTACACCGAGGTCGTCGAGAACCTCGTCGAGCAGGGTCGCCTCGGGCTGGACGGCACCGAACTCGACTACACCGCGACGTACCACGACCCGTGTCACCTCGGCCGGATGAACGACGTGTACGAGGCGCCCCGCGACCTCGTCCGCGCCAGCGGCGTCGACCTGTACGAGATGCCGCGCAACCGCTCGGACTCGTTCTGCTGTGGCGGCGGCGGCGGCGGCCTCTGGATGGATCAAGACGAGCACACGAAGCCCAGCGAGGAACGCCTCCGCGAGGCGCTGGAGGACACCGACGCCGGCGGCGCGGTCGAGAAGTTCGTCGTCGCCTGCCCGATGTGCGGGACGATGTACGAGGACGGTCGCAAGACGGGGAACTTCGAGGACGATATCGAGATCGTCGACATCGCCGAGTTGCTGTGTGAAGCGCTGGCGGCGAAGGACGGCGTCGCGGTCGAGGCACCCGCCGACGCCGACGGCGACGATACGACGCCCGCGGCGGCGGACTGACCGACCGATTCGGCGGGGTGGGGGCGAGCCGATCCCCGAGTGTTCGACGGCTTACGACCGCGAGGCGTCCACGTCGATCGCGTCGACCGGGCAGATATCCACGCACAGCATGCAGTCGATACACTGGTCCTCGCGGGTCGGCTCGACCTTCCGCTCGCTTTCGGGGTGGTCGGGCGTGTCCACCCAGTCGAACACGTCGACCGGGCAGTTCTCGAGGCACGCGCCGTCGGCGATGCAGATGTCGTAGTCGACGGCGACGTGGGCGCCGTGGATGCCGAGCTTCTCCGGCGGGTCGACCGGCCCCCACACGTCGAGGCCGTTCTCCTCGCCGGCCTTCTCGCGGTTGTCGTCGAAGTTCGGATCGATTCCCATTGTCGGTCTTTGCCGCGACACGTACAAAAACGCCGGCATCCGGGCACAGCCGCGAGAGGAGTGTCGACGACGACCGCGAGCGCCGCCTCGACGCGACGACGGCGGCGATACGATTACCACCCGCGGCGGCGACGCGAGGGCCGTGAACCGCGTCAACGTCGACGGTGTGGACTGGGACGAGACCGACCGGAGCGAGCAAGTGGGATGGCGCCGAAAGAGACTAGCCGCGGCCGCCGGCGGGGACGACCTCGGGTGTAGCCTCTACGAGCTCCCGCCCGGCAAGCGCGCGTGGCCGTACCACTACCACGCGGGCAACGCGGAGGCGCTGTACGTCCTCTCGGGGGAGGGAACCGTGCGCCACGCCGACGGAACGACCCCGATTCGCGCGGGCGACTACGTGGCGCTTCCCGCCGGCGAAGACGGTGCCCACCGGGTGGTCAACGACGCTGAGGACGTGCTCCGCTACCTCGCGATGTCCACGATGCGCGACCCGGACGTCCTCGTCTATCCCGACTCGGACAAGGTGGGCGCGATGGGCGGCGCGCCACCGGGCGGAACGGGCGAACGCGACGTGGACGCCTACTTCCGTCGCGACGACGCCGTCGACTACTGGGACGGCGAGGACGGGTGAGAATCGGCGCGGTCGACACGGTCCGCCCGAAACCACATATTCGACGGGCCCGTACACTGGAGTATGTCCGTACCACGCCTCGTGTACGACGACGACTGCGGGTTTTGCACGTTCGTCGTCTCGCACGCGCTGGAGCTGGGCGAGTTCGAGGCCGTCGGCTTCTCCGACCTCGACGAGGACGACGGGCTGCGCGCGCGTCTGCCCGACGACTACGAGGAGTGCATGCACCTCGCCACCGACACCGCGGTGTACTCCTGCGGCGAGGCGCTCGAACAGGTCGCGAAGCGCACCGGCGCCGCCGGATGGTGGCTCACCGCGGCTGCGAGGGGGCTACCACGGTATCCTGAGGCGCGCGAGCAGATCTATCGGTGGGCTGCGGACCGCCGGGCGCTGTGGGGGAAGCTCGCGCGGCACGACTCGCTGTCGAACGGAGACGTCTCGACGTAGCGCTCAAGCGTCGGGAGCGTCGGCGCCAGCAGTCCGGCGCAGCGCCGCCTGCCCCGGCGCTCTGTCGCGTTTGGGCGCGCCCCCGAGGTACGTCTTCAGCGCCCCGTGAATGACGCCCGCCTCCTCGCGGTCGAAGCGCTCTCGCCCGCCCTCTATCGCCCTCAAGGCGTCGAGCTCCGGATACCCCTCCGCGGAATTCCCGTCTTCGACCGCCGTCCGGACCCCGTCGAGAAGCGCGGCGTGGACCACCCACGCCTCCTCGCGTGAGAACGCGAGCGTCCGGCGTTCGCCCTCGACTGGGTTGGCCATCTTGGTTGGCGCCTCAAAGTCCACCTACTTAGCTATGTTCATGGTTCGCACGCCGTCACAGCGGCGAGTACGGGGGCGAGACCCGACGGCGCGCTCGTGTCGTCGCCCGAGGCTTCGATGCAACCGGACGACGTGAGTAGCGCGTCGGTGACTACCGACGAGCGAAACCCGTGCGGTTCACTGATAGGCGGCGAGACCCGTGAGGTCCTCTCCGATGATGAGCGAGTGGATGTCGTGGGTCCCCTCGTAGGTGTACACCGTCTCCAGATTGCTCATGTGGCGCATCGGCGAGTAGTCGGTCGTGATGCCGTTGCCGCCGAGCATCTCTCGGGCGACGCGCGCTTGATTCCGAGCCATCCGGACGTTGTTTCGCTTGGCCATCGACACCTGCTGCGGGCGCAGATCGCCGCGCTCCTTCAGGTCCGCAAGCCGGTACGCGAGCAACTGCGCGAGGGTGATCTGCGTCGCCATCTCCGCGAGCTTCTCCTGTTGGATCTGGAAGCGCGCGATGGGGCCGCCGAACTGGTCGCGGTCGGTCTGGTACTCGCGGGCGGTCTCGAAGCAGTCGCGGGCGGCGCCGACGGCGCCCCACGCGATGCCGTATCGGGCCTGCGTGAGACACGACAGCGGCCCCTTCATCCCCGTCACCTCGGGCAGAACGTTCTCCTCGGGAACGCGCACGTCGTCGAGGACGATGCCGCCGGTGACCGACGCGCGCATCGAGAGCTTCTCGTCAATCTTCGGCGTTTCCACCCCGTCGCGGTCGGTCTCGACGAGGAACCCCCGCACCGGCGACTCCTCCTCGGAGGCGAGCCGCGCCCACACGACCGCCACGTCGGCGATGGGGGCGTTGGTGATCCACGTCTTCTCGCCGTTGAGGACGAAGCCGTCGGCGTCGCGCTCGGCGCGCGTCTCCATCCCCGAGGGGTTCGAGCCGTGCTCCGGTTCCGTCAGGCCGAAACAGCCGACGGCCTCCCCTTGCCCGAGCGCGGGGAGCCACTCCTCCTTCTGGGCCTCGCTGCCGAACGCGTGGATCGGGTACATCACGAGCGCGCCCTGGACGCTGGCCATCGAGCGCAGGCCGGAGTCGCACGCCTCCAGTTCCTGCATCAGCAGGCCGTACGCGCGCTCGGAGACGTTCGGCGAACCGTATCCCTCCAAGTTCGGGGCGTAAAACCCGATCTCGCCCATCTCCGGGATCAACTCGGTGGGGAACGTCCCGGCCTCGTAGTGGTCGGCGATGTCGGGGGCGACCTCCTCGGCGACGAACTCCCGGGCCGTGTCCCGGATCAACTTCTCCTCGGCCGAGAGGTCCGCCTCCAGACCGACGTAATCGAGCATACGAGGACTCGGTGACACGTCGACAAAGGGGTGTCGGGATCTGCCGGATCCTTCGTGAAAAACGCGGTCGAGTCGGGGCAAGCACGGAGGAATCGAACCGGATCACGGTCGATCGGTTCCGAACGCCGGCCGTAGCTACGATAGCGGTTTGTCTCTCCACGAGGCACTTGGCGGTCGAATCCGTATCGAAAGCCATGCGACGGAGCGAAGATCGCGCCGCGGTCGCCTGCGCGGCGTGTCTGCTGTGCGCGGTGTTGGCGGTTGGGGGAGCGGCAGTGACAGCGACGGCGACAGCGACAACAGCGACGATGACAGCGACAACAGCGACGACGCCACCCGCAGCCGCGGGGCAGAATCACGGTCCTGGGGACGAGATTCGGATCGAGGGAACGGTGACCGACCCCGTCGGAGAGCCGGCCGCCGATGCAGTCGTACTCATCGGAGAGTCCGGGGCCCTACGCGAGCGGTCGGCGGGCGAACTGCGGTCGCTCGCGGCGGCCGATCCGCCGAACGTGACCGTAGTCCGGGTCGCTGACGACGGCGCGTTCGCGACGGCCGTCGACTGGAGGCGTGCCGACGCCGCCGTCGCGGTGAGCGACCGCGGGATCAGCGAACTACGGGTACTCGACCACGAGAACGCGACGCTCGCGCTTCGTCTGCACGAGCGGCGGCCACAGACCGTCTTCGCGCACCTCGGTTCGGTCGGGCACGACGAACGACAGGGGGAACTGCTCCTCAGTCTCGTCAACAACGGCGAGACCCCGATCGAATCCCTCTCCGTGTCCGTCGCGTCGTTGCCCGAGGGCTGGTCGATAGCGGGCGTGCGGGGCGACGGCCGGTACCGGTCAGCGAACCGGACGGTCGAGTGGCCGTCAGTGGCGCCCGGCGAGGAGATCGACACGACGGTCGTCGTCGCGGTTCCGCAGACCGCCACGCCCGGCGAGTACTCGGTGGGGCTGCGGGTCGCCAGCGCGACCCACGCGGTCGCCGTCGAGAACGAGACCGTCGAGGTGCGTCCGGCGGAGACGCCGGGACCGACGACCGCGCCGCCGGCGACGAACGGGGACGCAGCCGCGACGACCGCGGGCGGGGACGAGTCGCCGACGGGGACGACCGCGACAGCCGCGCTGTCCGAGACAACCGACCCCGGCGGGACGAGCGCGACCGGCGACGGCTTCGGGATCGCGACAGCGATCGCCGGAGCGGCGACGATCGCGGCGGCCGCCGTCGTGTTCGGCCATAGCCGGTTGGGGTGACGGAACGCGAGGGGGGACGGGACGACGAGCGCCGCGGACCCGGCTGTCCGTCGCCGGGCGTGAGCGCACGGAAGGCTTACCAACTCCACCGCGAAAGAGGAACGACGAATGGCCGACATGCCCTCCTCCATCCCCGGGATCGGCGGGCCGTGGTCCCGCGGCGACGACGACGGCGACCGCGACCCGCGGGTCATCGGCGTCGACGGCGACGACGCCGACGACGTGCTCGCCGCGTTGTCCTCGGACACCGCCCGCGCGATCCTCTCTGCGCTCCACGACAGCCCTGGGCCCGCCAGCGACGTCGCCGATCGCGTCGACACGTCGCTGCAGAACACCCAGTACCACCTGAAGCGCCTGCGCGAGGCGGGCGTCGTCGAGGTCGTCGACACCTCCTACTCCCAGAAGGGCCGCGAGATGGACGTGTACGCCCCGGCCGACGGGCCGCTCGTGCTCGTCGCCGGCCCCGAGTCCGAAGCCTCGGGCATCCGCGCGACGCTCAGCCGCCTGCTCGGCGGGATCGGCGCGGTCGGCCTCGGCGCCGTCGTCGTCGAGACCGCACTCGACGGCCCGTTCGCGCCCACGTTCGGGTTCGGGGCGGCCGGGGGCGCAGACGGCGCCAGCGGTGCGGACGGCGACGTGAGCGTCGAGTCGACGAACGCGACGGCCACGGAGGCGGCAGCCGACGACGCCGCGACACCGACGGCGACGGAGGCGTCGACTGAAACCGCCACCGACGGCGGCATCGGGATCCAGGAGGCGACCGAGACGGCCGCGGAGACGGCCACGTCCGCGCCCACTTCGACGCCCGCAGCGACACCGACGCCCGCGTCGACCGCGACGGAGTTGGCGCGAGAGACGACGTACGCCGTTTCCGGCGACGCGGGGCCGACGCTGGTCGACCAGCTCGCCGCGTCACCCGGCTTCCTGTTCCTGTGCGGGGGCTGCTCGCGCTCGCCGTCGTCGCGCTGGTCGCCCGCCGCCGCGGCGGGGCGTGAGCCGTCGTCGCGGTCGCTATCACCGACAGCCGGGGGTCGCGGTCGCCGCGGACGCGGTGACTAAAAACGGCGTTTGACCATAGAGAAGGTACTTGACACGAGCGCCGCTACGAGTTGGTACCGGTTCCCGGTGACGCGCCGACCCTCCGTTCGCGGTTCCCGCACCGGCCCTCCACCCACCGCGCCCGAGCCACCCGCCAGTCACCCTCCCCCTTCCCCCCTGACATCCCCCGACCGGGCGCGAGGGGGTCGAGCGACCCGGGAACCCGGTCCCCGTTGACGCGACCGAGACCACCTCGCGGCGGCAGCCGCGCGCGTCTCAGACCCGATTTCGACTCCATGGCTCGGCAGTCACATCCGTCGAGCGAGCTCACGGGCCGCGAACGGGTACCGAGAACCGCTCGAACACCTCGCCGTCGGGCGTCACGAGTGCTCCAGAGAGCCCCTCGTCGGTCCGCGTGAGTTCGGCGTGGGCCGCTCGGTTTCCCCGTGGCTGCGCGTAGCTCCCCGGATTGAGCAGCGGCACCCCCCCGGAGTCGTCGAACTCCGGGCGGTGACTGTGACCGAAGACGACCAGGTCCGCGTCGCGCTCGCGGCCGAACATGACCAACCCCGTCGCGCCGCTGCGCGAGCGGTGGCGAACCGCGACAGTCGCCCCCTCGTAGCCGACGACGCGCTCGCGGGGCAGTCGTTCGCGCAGCGCTGCGTCGTCGTTGTTCCCCGTGACCCCGTACACCGCGTCGGCCGCCCGCCGGAGATCGTCGAGTACTGCTTCCCGGTAGAAGTCCCCCGCGTGGATCACGGCGTCGGCCTCCCGCACCGCCGTCAGGGTTCGCCCCCGGAGCTGGTGGCCGTCGGTACCGTGCGTGTCGGAGATGACGACGAGCATATTCGTCGGAGGCGGTGGGCGGTACTAACGCTTCGGGAGCCCAGGGCCGTCCCGGGGGTTGATTACGGTCGGGGGCGAGGAGCCGGCAATGGCTGGAGGCAGCAGATCCGTCGTCATCGCCGCGCTGATCGCCAACGGGTCCATCGCGGTGCTGAAGTTCTTCGGCTTCCTGCTCACCGGGTCGCCGTCGATGCTCTCGGAGACGTACCACTCCATCTCCGACACCGGGAACCAGGTGTTTCTCCTCGTCGGCATCCGCTACTCGAACAGAAAGGCGAACCGGGCGCACCCCTTCGGCTACGGGAAGGCCCAGTTCTTCTACGCGTTCCTCGTGTCGGTGCTGCTGTTCGGCATCGCGGGATGGGAGTCGCTGAAACACGGGTATAGCGCGCTGATGAACCCTGGACACGGCGGCGAGCGTGCCGACGTGATCCTCGCGGGGATCAACTTCACCGAACTCGTTCCGGTCGACCCGTTCTGGATCAACGTCGTCGTCCTGCTTGGCGCGATCGTGTTTGAGGTCTATGCGCTTGCGAAGGCGAACGCTGAGCTCCAGCGGCAGATCGACGCGTACGACTGGTCCGGGATCCGCGAGGCGTTCTCGAAGACCAGCGACGTGACGACGCTCACCGCGTTCACCGAGGACGCCATCGCGCTTGCGGGGGCGGCTATCGCCCTCGTCGGCATCTCGCTCGCGCGGTTCCTGGAGATGCCGATCTTCGACGCGATCTCCTCGGTTCTCATCGGTGCGCTGCTGATGGGCTTCGCCGTCGCGCTCGCGTGGGAGAACAAGCGGCTCATCCTCGGCGAGTCGCTGGCGGCCGACGTGGAGGAGACGCTCCAGTCGGCTATCGCCGAGCACGAGGGGGTCGTCCACGTCGACGGGTTCCGCACCGTCTTCGTCGGTCCCGGCGAGGTGCTCGTCACCGCGGACGTGAGCTTCGACGGCGACGCCACGGCGGATACGGTCGACGAGGACATCACGGCGATCGAGGAGAAGCTCAAGTCGCTCGACGATCGGGTTCGGATCGTCTACATCGAACCCGAGGTGTGAGTGACCACGCCGATTCGGGACCTACTCGTCCGCGAGCGCGAGCGACGCGAGCAGCGCCTCCAGTTGTACCTGCTCGTTTGCGCCCTCGGTGATCCGGAAGTCGGTCTCGCCGATGCGCTCCATCAGCCGCACCGCTTCCCGGTCCGAGAGCCCGAACTCCCACACTGAACGGTGAAGCTGGTCGATGATGTCGCCGCCGGCCATCCCCGTCTCCGTGAGGAGGGTGTCGAGCGTCGAACGCGATTTCGAGAAATCGCCCGCGAGCGCGTCCTCGACCATCGCTTCGATCTCCTCGGGACGGGCGGTCGCAGTGATCTCGTAGACGGCTTGCTCGTCGACGATCTCCCCCGTAGTCGCCGCCGCCTGCAGCGAGTTGATCGCGCGCCGCATGTCGCCGTTCGCGGCGTACACCAGCGCGTCGAGGCCGTCGTCGGTGATCTCGATGTCCTGCTCGGCGGCGATGTCGCGCACCTGCGCCTCGACCGCCTCGTCCGCGAGCGGCGAGAACCGGAAGACGGCACACCGCGACTGGATCGGGTCGATGATCTTCGAGGAGTAGTTGCACGAGAGGATGAAGCGCGTGTTGTCGGAGAACTGCTCCATCGTCCGGCGGAGGGCGGACTGCGCGTCGTCGGTGAGTGAGTCGGCCTCGTCGAGGAAGATGATCCGGTAGTCGTGGCCGCCGAACGACGAGCGCGCGAAGTTCTTGATCCGGTCGCGCACCACGTCGATCCCGCGCTGGTCGGAGGCGTTGAGTTCGAGGAAGTTCGTCCGCCAGTCGTCGCCGTAGATCGACTTCGCGATGGCGACGGCCGACGTCGTCTTTCCCACGCCCGCGGGGCCTGCAAAGAGGAGGTGCGGCAGGTCGTCCTGCCGGATGTAGCTCTGGAGTCGGGAGACGATCTGCTCGTGTCCGTACACGTCCTCCAGCGTCTGCGGGCGGTACTTCTCGATCCAGACCTCCCGCCCGGGCGTGGACTCGGCGGCCTCGCCGTCGTCGGCCTCGCTCATAGACGGTGGTCGGCGGCCCGGGGGGATAAACGCCCCGAGATTGCGACCCGGCGCTGCCGGGTCGGCGCGCGGTGGCACCGCCGGCGGTCGCCCGCGACGGCAACGCTGAAAGCCGCGCGGCGGCGACTGCGGACATGGACGTGACCTGCGAGGTCGTCGGCGAGGGGACCGAGACCCTCGCGCTCGACGACGACGCGACCTACGCCGACGTGTGCCGGGCGACCGGCTACTCGCCACACGAGGTGACGGTCCTCGTCGACGGCGCTCCCGTTCCCGAGGACGCGCCCGTCGAGGCGAACGAGCTCAAGGTGCTCCGGCTGATCAAGGGCGGATGAGCGACGGGGACGGGGAGAGCGGGAGCGACGTCAGCGTCCGCGCCGCACGCGACGACGAGACCGAGGCGATCCGCCGGCTGTTCGACGCCGCGGTGTTGACCGTCCCCGTCGACCTCTCCGACCGCGTCGGCGGCGGCGACGCGTTGGTCGCGCTGAGGGGGACCGAGAGACGGGCCGGCGCCGATCGCGACGTGATCGGCGCGCTCGTTCTCGACGGCAGCCACGTCGATGCGGTCGCGGTCCGTCGGTCGCGGCGGGCCGACGGTGTCGGCACCGCACTCGTCGCCGCCGCGGGCGACCGCGTCGACGGACCGCTGACGGCGACGTTCCGGTCCCAAGTGCGGCCGTTCTACGAGTCGCTCGGGTTCGAGGTGGAGGAGCGCGACCGGCGACTGTTCGGGAGGCTGGCGGGCGGTGCGGTCGACGAGGGCGACGACACCATCGGCTGACCGCCTCGCGGCCGATTCAGATCACGTCCGACAGCGGCGCGGCCGCGAACGGCGTCAGCATCTCTTCGGGCGTCAACCCGCCGTGCCAACCGACGTATCCGAGTTTGCCGGGCTCGTCCCCGCGCCAGACCGCCTTCCGCCGGTGGACGAACACCACGTCGCCGCAGCGCCGGCGGAAGCGATCGGCGGGCTCGCGATCGCCGAACAGCCCCCGGTCGAGGGCGTCCTCGCGGGCGAACGCCCGCCCGTCGAACGTCCGGTCGAGGTAGTCGATCACCTCGTCGGTCGTGCCCGGACGGAGGTGGAGGTGGACGTTTCGCGCGCCTCCGACCGGCGGGAGCGGGTCGCCCGCGTCGGCGTCGTCCCCGCCGTCGTCGTTCCCCGTGAGGGGATAGCCGGCGGGGGCGCCGGTCTCGTAGCGCCGCATGCGCTCGGTGAGGAAGTCGTGCTCCCAGAGGTCGACGTTGGTCTCGGGGTCGGTGTCGACGTGGCCGTGATCGGCGGTGAGCACGAGCAGCGTCGACTCGGCGACCGCCTCGGGGACGCCCGACAGTGCCGTCGAGACGGCCTCGGAGACGGCCGCGAGCGTCTCGCGGTAGTGGGCGGATTCGGTGCCGGCCTCGTGGGCCGCGCCGTCCACGTCCGAGAGGTACGCGTAACAGTAGGTGCCCGGATCCGACTCGGAGAGCGCCTCGGTCAACAGCGATCGGAAGCCGTCGAGATCCTCGTAGCCGCGGGCGTCGGCGCCGGCGAGCGCGTGCGCCGAGTAGGCGCCGGTCGCCGCCTTCGTGGGCTGGACCGTCACCGAGTCGACGCCCTCGGCCGCGAGCGGTTCGTATATCGATCCGCCCGCGAAGAGGTCGGCCGCGTCGACGCCGTACGCCTCGGCGGCCCCCTCGCCGGACTTCGCCGTGAACGGGAGCGCCTGAACCACGCGGTCGGCGTCGGGGAGGTACGCGTCCCACCCGATCATCCCGTGCTCGGCGGGCGTGCGGCCGGTGTGGACCGTGGTGATCGCCGCCGCCGTCTCGGAGGGATAGACGGACGTGAGCGGCGTTACCCCGGCCGCTTCTGCGAGAGCGGCGAACCACTCGGGCGCTCGGTCGGCGGCGACCTCGCGGCGCCACTGCTCGTAGCCGAAGCCGTCGACGAGTACGTGACAGACCCGGTCGTAGTCGGCGTCGTCGTCGGGGGCGGTGCCGGCGAGGCCGGGCACGTCGGCGACGGCGCCGTCCGGGAGCGGGTCGCCCGGGAGGTCGACGCCGAGCATCCCGCCGAGGGTGGCTGGGACGCCCGCGAAACAGTACCGACCGTAGTCGGGAAACAGGTAGCCGTCGCGCTCGCGGTCGTCGCGGATGGCGGCGGCGACCTCGTCGTCGAACATGGCGGTCGTAGCGACGACCGCGCCGTCAAACCCGGGGATCCGGCGATCGGGCGCGGTCAGCGCCGGCGCTCAGACGAGGGCCTCGACCAACCCGCGGCCGTCCGCGAGGATCGCCGCGGTGTCCGCCTCGGAGCCGGATTCGCCGTACACGCGCATCTTCGGCTCGGTTCCGGACGGGCGTACGAGCAGCCACGAGCCGTCCGCGAGCAGGAGCTTGAAGCCGTCAACCGTCACCACGTCGGCCACCGCCTCGCCGGCGACCTCGTCGGGGATGTGGTCGGCGAGGTCGTCGATGACGCGCGCCTTCTCGCCGTCTGGGCAGTCGACGCTCACCTTGTCGGCGACGATGCGACCGTGCTCGGCCTCCAGTCGGTCGACGCGGTTGTCGTAGGACTCCTCGCGCTCGGCGGCGGCCGCGAGCAGCGCCATCAGGACGCCGTCCTTCTCGCGGACGTGCCCGCGAACGGAGAAGCCGCCCGACTCCTCCCCGCCCATCAGCGCGTCGTGCTCGCCCATGGCCTCGGCGACCCACTTGAAGCCGACCGCGGTCTCGACCACCTCCTCGCCGTGGGCCTCCGCGATGCGGTCGATGAGGAAGGTGGTCGAGACTGTCCGGATCGCCGGGCCGCTGTCGCCCTCGAGCAGGTGGTCGTACGTCGCCGCGAAAAAGAGGTTCTCGTCGAGGTGACCCCGCTCGGACGTCACGATCGCCAGCCGGTCGGCGTCGCCGTCGTTGGCGATCCCCAGATCCGCGCCGCCCTCGGCGACGCGCTCGGTGAGTTCCGTCAGGTTCTCGGCCGAGGGCTCGGGCGAGCCGCCGCCGAACTCGGGGTCGCGCTCGCACCGCAGGCGCTCGACCTCGGCGCCCGCCGCCTCCAGCAGCGCGTCGGTGACGCCGCGGCCGCTGCCGTGCATCGCGTCGTACGCGACCGTCAGTCCAGACAGATCGAGCGCCCCGTCGCCGGCGACGAGATCGCGGGCGTGCTCGGCGTGCGGCGTCACGAGGTCGACGCGGCGGATCTCGCCCTCCTCATCGGTGCCGGCGGCGTCGAGTGCCGGCTCGCGGAGGTTTGCCTCGATGCGCTCGGTGACCTCGGGGAGCGCGGGGGCGCCGTCGTCGGGGATGAACTTCACGCCGTTGTACTCCGGCGGGTTGTGCGAGGCCGTCACCATCATCGCGCCCGCGGCGTCGCGCTCGACGATGGCGTGGGCCACCAGCGGGGTGGGGCAGTCGCGCTCGGGGAGTAGCACGTCGAAGCCGTTGCCGGCGAGCACCGCAGCGAGCGACTCCGCGAACCCCTCGGAGGTTGGGCGGGCGTCGTAGCCGACGATCACCTGGCGCTCGGAGCCGTCGGGCTCCGACGCGGCCAAGGTGTCGGCGACCGCCTGGCCGACGATGCGGACCCGGCGGTCGGTGAACGTGTCGAGGGTGGCGCGCCACCCGTCGGTTCCGAAGGAGATCTCGTCCATGCGGGAGCCGTCGGCGTCGGACGGCAAAAACCCGGGTGTCCGGTGTCGCCGCCTCGGTCCGCGCGCGGACGACTCGGCAGTCGTGCGCTGATCGGCGGACGGTCGATCGCCGGTCGGCTACCGATCGACTGACGGTCGAGTAACCCGACGGCCTTTTGCGCGCGCCCGGGAATCCACGGGCATGTCGGAGACACCCACCGTCGTCGCCGTGAACGGCTCGCGGCGCGACGGGAGCTACGGTCGGGCGACGCTGGAGTACGCCCTCGATGCGGCCGCCGAGTACGGCGCCGAGCCGGACGTCATCGACCTCGGGGACCCCGACCTCGACGTCCCCCTGTATCACCCCGACGTGGACGCCGCCGACGCCGGCGACGTGCCCGATCTCCTCGGGCGGATGCGCCGCGCTGACGGCGTCCTGCTGTGTTCGCCGGTGTACCACGACTCGTACTCCTCGGCGTTTCGGTCGTTCCACGACTGGTGCAGCTTCGACGAGTACGAGGACACCGTCGTCGGGCTGTTCGCCGTCGCCGGCGGCGGATCCTATGGCGGCACGCTCGAACACATGCGCGCGACGATCCGGGGCGTCCACGGCTGGGTCGCCCCGCTCCAGGTCGGGATCCGCAACGCCCGGAACCGGTTCGAACCGTGGGACGACGGCGAGCGCCCGCCCGATGACGCGATCGGATCGGGGGCGCGCTACGAGTTCGTCGACGACGCGCTCCGCGAGCGGACGGCGAAGCTCGGCCGTCGGGTCGCCCACTACGCCGGGCACAAAGACGAGTTCCTCGACGTTCCGGAGTAGCCGAGCGCCCGTCGCTGATACGGGGCCCGCGCCGACCTAGTCGACCAGCGACTCCTTCTCCCGGCGCGAGCGCTGTTTGATCGCGTACTCCCGGGACATCGCTGCCGACTTCGAGTCGAACGTCTCGACGTGGACCAACTCGACGGGCGTCCGGCCGCGGGTGTACTTCGCGCCGTCGCCGGCGTCGTGTTCGGCGACGCGACGAGCCACCTCGGTCGTGTAACCGGTGTACAGCGAGCCGTCCGCACATTCGAGGACGTACACGTAGTGATCGGCCGATGGGACGCGGACGCCATCGACGCGTACGGGACCCTCGCCGCTGTCGCCGCTGTCGCCGTCGGCGACACCGACGCGCGCGCAGTCGTCGCCGTCGCCGCCGGCGTGTTCCGGATCGCTGTCGCTCACAGTCGAAGTGGCGGTGACGGCGAAATAAACGGGTCGGGTGCGGCACGGCGCCGCCGGTCCCGAGTCCCGCGGGGGAACGGGGAACGGGCGGGTGGTGGCCGTCGCGGCGCGGTGAGGTAGTCGCAGAGCGGTTCAGTCGTCTGCGCGGGTCCGTTCTCGTGCCACTTCGGCGATGCCCGCGTTCGCAGAGCAGGACGGGCACGCATTCAGATCCCCGCGTTCGTCACTGAACACGCGGGCGAAGCGGTCGGATACGTGCGACCCGCAGTGGTCGCAGCGTGGCATGTGGTCGTCCGGCATCCACCGCTGCCGGTGACAGACGTAGGGGAGCATGACACATATACCCTTTCACGGCGAACCCGCCGCTCAGCGGCGCCAGATCGCCCGGTCAGCGTTCCGACTCGGTGGGGGAGCCATCGGTGGCGTCGGCGGCCGGTTCGTCAGCGGACCCGGCGGCGGCGCCGTCGACGCCGATGGCGATCAGTCCGGCCTGCGTTCCGGCGACGAAGCCCGCGTCGACGTTCACCACCGACAACACGGTACACGACTGGAGCAGGCCCAACAGCGCCGCGACGCCGTCGCCGCCGACCCCGTACCCCGTCGACGTGGGGAGGCCGATCACCGGCGCGCCGACCAGCCCCGCGACGAGCGTCGGGAGCGTCGCCTCCCGTCCGGCGGCGACGACGAGCACGTCGGCGGATCTGAGCGTCTCGATCTCGTCGAGCACGCGCGTGAGGTTGGCGACGCCCACGTCCTCGACCGTCTCGACGCGGGGGCCGGCCTCGCCGGCGACGACGGCGGCCTCTCGCGCGGCGTGCGCGTCGGCGGTGCCGCCGGAGACGACGACCACGTCCGCGTCGACGCCGGGTGGCTCGTAGTCGGCCGCGTGGACGACGACCGTCTGGGCCCGCGCGTCGCGGTCGACGGTCGCCTCGGGGTGCTCTTGGTCCATGTACGTCCGGACCTGTTCGGCTGTCTCGTCGTCGGCGCGCGTGACGAGCGCTCGCCCGGTCGAGTCGACAGCCGCGTCGGCCATCGCCGCCACCTCCGCGGGCGTCTTCCCCTCCGCGAGAATCCCCTCCGGGATCCCGCGGCGGTGCTCCCGGGCGGCGTCGAACCGCCCGGCCTCTGTGGTCGCGTACCCGCGCAGTTGCGCCTCCGCCTGTGTGGGCGTGAGGTCGCCGGCAGCGACCGCCTCCAACGTTTCGCGCATGACCGACCCTCCGACGTGGAGCGACTCGAACCCACCGACCGACGAAGGTATATAAAGTCACAGCCGGAAACCCCCGCGAACGGCCGCGAGGACCCCCTCCTCGCGGGATGACTTGGGAAATCTTATAAGGAGGCGTCTGGAAAACCAGATTGCATGGCAGACCTCATCGTCAAGGCAGCCGTCAAGGAGTACCTCGAGGAGAAGAACGTCGCGTCCGATTTCTACGACGCGCTCGACGGGGAAGTCGAGGAGCTGCTCGAGGACGCCGCTCGGCGTGCCGAGGAGAACGACCGGAAGACGGTCCAGCCGCGCGACCTGTAAGCAGGTTCCCTTCCTCCACTTCTTTCAGCGACTGAGTAGCTGCGGCACCGTCGAACGGGTCACGCCGGCGTGGGACGCGAGTCACGTCCGGATGGGAGTCGTGTCGGTATGCAAATGACGCGGGGAAGGATCACAGCGTCGTCCGAGTCACGTCGCCGTCGTCGTCGCCGACGAACACCGTCTCCGCCACGTCGACGAACAGCCCGTGTTCGACGACGCCGGCGACGCCCGACAGCGTCCGCGCGAGCGACGCCGGGGCCTCGATCGCGCCGAAGTCGCAGTCGAGGACGAGGTTCCCGTTGTCGGTGACCACGGGGCCGTCCTTGCGCTCTGCGGCCCGCAGCTCCGGGTCGCCGTCGGCGTCGCGAACGGCCCGTTCGACGCGGGCGAGCGCGTCGGGGAGCACCTCGACGGGAACCGGGTACTCGAGCGGGTCGGCGAACTTCGACTCGTCGGCGACGACGAGAAAGCGGTCGGCCGCCGACGCGACCACCTTCTCGCGGGCGTGGGCGGCGCCGCCGCCCTTCACGAGCGCGTTCGCGTCCGGGTCGACCTGGTCGGCGCCGTCGATGGCGACATCGACGCGGGCCACGTCCGACAGCGACAACAGCGGAACGCCGACCTCCCGCGCGAGCGCTCGTGACTGGTAGGAGGTCGCGACGCCCTCGATATCGAGCCCGGCGGCGGCGCGGTCGCCCAGGTCGCGGATCGCGTGGGCCGCCGTCGACCCCGTGCCGAGCCCGACCACGTCGCCGTCGGCTACCTCGGCGGCGGCCGCCTCCCCGGCCGCCCGCTTCGCCGCCTCCGTCCCCGCAGTGTTCTTCATGTGGCGTGGGTCCGCGGGGGAGCGCAAAACGCTTCCCCGTCGCGTCGCCCGGACGCCGCCGCGGCGGGACGAAGACGTTACGACGAAGCGGACTCATTCGCGAGTATGCACATCGAGTTCGACCGCGACGTCTGCGTCGGGATGTTCCAGTGCGTGGCCGAGTGGGACGCCTTCGAGAAGGACATGGACGCCGGGAAGGCGACGCTCGCCGGCGCAGACGAAATCGAGGACGACGTGTTCTCGCTGGAGGTCCCCGACGGCGACGAACTTGACGCGAAGTTCGCCGCCCGGACGTGCCCGGTCGACGCCATCCGCTTGTACGACGACGACGGCGAACAGCTGATCTGACGCGGACCGATCGAGACCGGTCCGGAGCGTCGAACGGAGCGGTCCCGTCGCTCCGCCGCCGGCAGCTCTCAGGAGTGATTCGCGCGGGCGCGACCTTATCACGCGGCGAGTCGTGCGGCGAGTATGGCTCGGCAACGCCGGCGTGCACGTCGTGGAGGCGGCCCGCATCGCGGCCGGTCGCGCGGTCGGCGACACGGCCGATCGCCGCTCGGGGGCGATCGTCGGTGACGCTCACCTACCTCGGCGTCCACGCGGTGTTCGTCCTCCCGGTCCTCGCGCTGTTGCTGTGGCGTCGGCCGACGCTGCCGGCGGGGCGTCGGCGGCCGGCCCGTGCCGCGCTCGTGCTCATGGGGACCGTCGCGTTCGCGTACACGACGCCGTGGGACAACCTCCTCATCGAGCGCGGGGCGTGGGCGTACGGGGAGGGCCGCGTCCTCGCCCGCGTGTGGGTCGCACCGGTCGGTGAGTACCTCTTTTCGCGCTCCAGACGGCGCTGGTCGGCCTGTGGCTCCACCGAGTCGGCTTCGACCCCTCGCCCGTCGACGGCGACACCGCGCTCGCGCCGCGGGCGCTCGGGGCGCTCGCCTGGCTCGCGCTCGCCGGCGTCGGCGGCTGGTTCGTCTTCTTCGGCCCCGAGCGGTTCCTCTATCTCGGCGCGATCCTCGCGTGGGCGTGTCCCGTGCTGGCGCTCCAGTGGGGCGTCGGCGGAGCGTTCCTCCTGCGTCGCTCCCGACCGCTGGCCGTTGCCGTCGGCGTCCCGACCCTGTATCTGTGGGTCGTCGACCGGATCGCCATCGCCGACGGCGTGTGGACCGTCGCCGCCGAGACGTCGACCGGCGTCCACCTCCTCGGCCTGCCCGTCGAGGAAGCCGTGTTCTTCCTGGTCACCAGCGCGCTCGTCGTCAACGGGCTCGTGCTGTTCGAGTGGGCGCTACGCCGGTTCCACGTGGTCGCCCACGTGGTCGTCCGTCTCGGGCGGGTCGGCGACGGTGACGACGCGCGCGACGAGGTCGCGAGCGAGTCCGATCAGCCGCCGATCGCCGACTGATCGCGGCGCTCGTCCGATCGCGACGCGGCGTGCGACCCCCCGTCGCCGACGCGCGGTATGAAGCGGCCACCCGCGCCCGAGCGAGTGGGAACGCGAGAAACGATTATCACGGACCCTCGTGTTGGCTCGACCGATGCCAGCACCTGACCGCTGTCACATCACGGAGTGGGCCGCGCTCCTCGAGGAGTCCGTGCCCGAAACGGCGTGTGACGAACGCCGGTTCGAGTTCCGGCCGCGCGAGGAGCGCTGAATCGACCGGTCGAGTCCGGACGCGTCAGATTTCACGTTCGCCACGCTTCGCGAAGGTTTACCACGCGTGCCGCGCAAGTGTGAGCGATGGCCGAGGCCGCCGCGGAGGGCGAGTACGTCGAGCACCCGCTACTGGTGCCGGAGTTCATCGAGAACCGGCGCTATCAGAGGGAACTGGCGGCGACCGCCCGGGAGGGGCACACGCTCGTGTGTCTGCCGACCGGCCTCGGAAAGACGACCGTATCGCTGTTGGTGACTGCCCACCGGCTGTACGAAACCGGGGGGAAGGCCCTGTTTCTCGCGCCGACGAAGCCGCTCGTCCAGCAGCACGCCGACTTCTACCGCGAGGCGCTCGACGTCGCCGACGAGGAGATCGTCGTGTTCACCGGCGAGGTGCGCCCTGACGACCGCGCGGCGCTGTGGGAGGACGCCAGTATCGTCATCGCGACCCCGCAGGTCGTCGAGAACGACCTCGTCGGCAACCGCATCTCGCTGGCGGACGTGACCCACCTGACGTTCGACGAGTGCCACCGCGCGAGCGGCGACTACGCGTACGTGTACATCGCCGAACGGTACCACGCCGACGCCGCGGAGCCGCTCGTCACCGGGATGTCCGCCTCGCCCGGTGGCGACCGCGAAGAGATCACGACCGTCTGTGAGAACCTCGGCATCGACCAGGTGGAGGTGATGACCGAGGACGACGCCGACGTGTCGGAGTACACCCACGACACCGACGTGCAGTGGGAGCGGATCGACCTGCCGGAGCCGATCGTCGAGATTCGCGACGCGCTCAACGAGGTGATCACGGACAGGCTGGAGAGTCTGAAGCAGTTGGGCGTCACGAACACCACCCAACCGGACGTCTCCCAGAAGGACCTCAACCGGATGCGCGGGGAGCTCCAGCGCATGATGGACGGCGGCGACTCCGACGCGTACACCGGCATGTCCGTCCACGCGGAGGTGATGAAGCTCCGGCGCGCCGTCGAGCTGGTGGAGACTCAGAGCGTCGAGGCGTTGCGTCGGTACTTCGAGCGCCAGCGCAACGCCGCGCGCTCGTCGGGCGCCTCGAAGGCGAGCCAGCGGATGGTCTCCGAGCCCAAGGTGCGGGAGGCGATGCGGAGGGCCGAGAGCTTCGACGACCTCCACCCGAAGTTCCGCCGGACGAGAGTGCTGCTCGCGCAGACGCTCGGCATCGGCGGCGGCGAGCGCGTCATCGTGTTCACCGAGTCCAGAGACACCGCAGAGGCGCTCACGGAGTTCCTCTCGGCCTCGTTCGACACCCGGCGGTTCGTCGGGCAGGGCGACAAGGAGGGCTCCGACGGGATGACGCAGAAACAGCAACAGGAGACCTTAGACGCCTTCCGCGCCGGCGAGTTCGAGGTGCTCGTCTCCACCAGCGTCGCCGAGGAGGGCCTCGACGTGCCGGAGGTCGACCTCGTCCTGTTCTTCGAGCCGGTCCCCACCGCGATCCGCTCGATCCAGCGGAAGGGGCGGACCGGCCGCCAGGCGGAGGGCTCGGTGGTCGTCCTCCTGGCTAACGACACGCGCGACGAGGCGTTCTTCTGGATCTCGCGTCGGCGCGAGAAGGAGATGGAGAACGAACTGCGCGAGCTGAAAGGCGTCGCCGACGAGCTGACCGACGAGCTCGACGACGGACAGGCCGGGCTCGAGGAGTTCGAGGCCGACGCGAGCGACGAGGCCGACGCCGGCGCCTCGGCCGCGCCCGAATCTGATCCGGCGGCGGCGTCGACCAGCGACGGAGCACAGCCCGGGCTGACCGACTTCGATTCCGAGGCGGCCGACGGCGACGACAGTGAGACGGCCGACGGCGGCGCGGACGATGGCGCCGACGAGGCGGCGGGCGACGGGGCCGACGACAGCGACGGCGCCGACGCCGAGCCGGAGGACAGCGTCGTCGCGACCGCCGGCACCGACGACAACGGCACGGAGATCGTCATCGACCAGCGCGAGCTCGAATCGACCATCGCGCGCGACCTCTCCACCCGCGAGGGGGTCACAACTCGACTGGAGACGCTGGAGGTCGGCGACTACGTGCTCTCCGATCGCGTCGCCGTCGAGCGCAAGTCCGTCGCGGACTTCCTCGACACGCTCGTCGGCGGCGACCGCTCGATGTTCGAGCAGGTGAAAGACACCGCCCGCGCGTACGCCCGACCCGTCGTGATCATCGAGGGCGAGGACCTGTACGGCGAGCGCAACGTCCATCCGAACGCGGTCCGGGGCGCGCTGTCGTCGCTGGCGATCGACTTCGACGCGAGCGTCCTCCGGACTGAGGACGAGGCCGATACCGCCGACCTGCTGGAGGTGATCGCCCGCCGGGAGCAGGAGACGAACGACCGGGAGGTGTCCGCCCACGGCGAGAAGGGCGCCAAGACGCTCGCGGAGCAACAGGAGTACGTCGTCTCGTCGATCGCCGACATCGGCCCCGTCACCGCTCGGGCGCTGCTGGAGCACTTCGACACCGTCGAAGGCGTGATGACCGCCCGCGAGGATGACCTACTGGAGGTGTCCGGGGTCGGACAGGTGACCGCCGACAGGATCCGCGAGGTCGTCGGCAGCGACTACCCGGAGTAGCCGGCTGGACTCGGACGTCTACCCGGCGGGGAGTACGTGCCGCGTCAGCGACGCAGCGCCGCCAGCGCCTCGGCCGCCTCGCGGGCGGCCGCGAGGTGATCGGCGGCGACGCGCGGGTCCGACGACTCCGCCGCCGCCTCCGCGTTACGCCGGAGCGCGCTTGCGAGCGCGTCGCGAGCCGCTGCGACGTCGTCGCCGGCAGCCCCGCCCGCCGGCTGCGAGTCGCCCGTCCGCGACGGACCGCCGGGGGATCGGTCGGCCGTCGCCGCCGACGGCGTCCGAGCGGCGTCCCGAGACGGCGTCGCGTCGACGGCCGCGTCAGCCGACGGCGTTGGGTCGGCGGCCCGGTCAGCCCGCGCGCTCGCGTCGGTGTCCGTTTCGGCACCGCGGTCGCGAGCGCGTGCGTTCGTGTCCTCCGTTTCCGACGGCCCGTGCCCTTGAGCCGACGGGTCCCGAACTGCGCGCGCGTCGGTCGAACCGTCCGCACCCGCGCCCGGGCTGCCCGCATCCGCGGTCGCGGCCGAGGTCGTCTGAGCATCGCCCGCGACCGCGTCGTTCGACCCCTCCACGTCGCACTCGGGGCAGAACTCCTGGCCGTTCTGCCGGAAGATGGGCGAGCCACAGGCGTCACAGTGGTCGTTAGTCATCGTCGCCCCCTTGAGGAGGAGTTCGCTCATCCGCCGCGTTGACTGGCGCTTCTGGTCGTCGCGGGCGAACTTCTCGCGGAGCTTCTCCCGTTCGGCCTCCTTGTCGAAGCCTGAGTCGTCGCCGTCGACCGTATCGTCGGACGCGTGTTCGCTCATGTCCGGAAGGTAGTCGTCGCGAGCGAAAAAGTCAGCGGCGGCGTCGCGAGCAGATCACAGCCCGCGCAGCGACGGGAGCGCCGCGCCGAGCACCGCGCCGTACAGGACGTGGGCCGCGAGGCTGAGCGTGTCGAGGTTCGGGAGCGGCGGGGTCGCGGGCGAACCGACCGCCCCGAGCCACGCCGGCATCACCACCGCCGCGAGGACCACCCAGAGCGCGACGCCGTACCCGGCGCCCAGCAGCGCCGAGCGGGTCGGATCGGTCGCCCCGAGCGCGTTCGCGATCGCGACGAACGCCACGCCGAGGACCGCGGCGTGGCTCACGTGGACGATCCAGCCTGCGAGACCGCCAGAGAGGCCGTACAGCGAAGGGATCGCAACCTCGAGGGCCGCCGGCGCGAACAGCGAGAACACCACGCCCATCGCGACGCCCGCGAGCGCGCCCGCCGCGACGCCGCCGCGCCAGCCGCCGTTCACCGTGTCGATCTCGTCGGTCGCCGTCGTGACTGTGGGTGTTCGTGTCGCCATAACGAGAGGATGTTCGCGCGCTCAGGACATAACCGTACGTGCACAGTACGGCCCCCGTCCGCTCGCCGGGGCTCGGTGGTCGGTGTCGAGGCCCCGGCCGCGAGCGCCGCGCGCGCCCGTGCCGCCTCACCCGTAGGTTCAAAGCCGATGAGACGGTAGTGCGGGTGTGTCGACGACGGACGGCCACCTGCGCTTTTTCCCATACGACGAGCCGTACCCGAACCAGGAGGAGGCGATGGACCGGGTGGCCAACTCGCTCGAGCGCGGACAGGACGTCCTGTTCGAGGGCGCGCCCGGGACCGGCAAGACGCTCTCGGCGCTCGTGCCGGCGCTGGAGCACGCCCGCGAGCACGACCGCACCGTGGTCATCACGACGAACGTCCACCAGCAGATGCGACAGTTCGTCGAGGACGCCCGCGCGATCAACGAGACGGAGCCGATCCGCGCGACGGTGTTCAAAGGGAAGTCGTCAATGTGTCACATCGACGTCGAGTACCAAGAGTGTCAGACGCTCCGTGACACGACCCGCTCGCTCGTGGAGGACCAGTCCGACAAGGAGCAGTTAGAGCAGCGGCTGGACGACCTCACCGACGAGATGCGCGACGACGGGGCCGGGGGAAGTACCGGCAGCGACGTGGGAAGCGCCGCCGAGGCCAGACAGGCCGTGCAAGAGGAGTTGGAGCGGCTCGACGAGGAGATCGACGACGAGGCGGCGAACACCTGCGACCACTACCTGCAGAACCTCACCGTCGACACCGGCGAGTTCTTCTCGTGGCTGTTCGCCGACGTGCGCACCCCCGACGAGGTGTACGAGTACGCGGGGGACCGGGGCTTTTGCGGCTACGAACTGCTGAAGGAGGGAATGGAGGACGTGGAGTTGGTGGTGTGCAACTACCACCACCTGCTCGACCCGCAGATCAGAGAGCAGTTCTTCCGGTGGCTCGACCGCGACCCGCAGGACGTAATCACGGTGTTCGACGAGGCGCACAACGTCGAGGACGCCGCCCGCGACCACGCTTCGAAGACGCTCACCGAGAACACGCTGGAGTCGGCGCTCAACGAGCTGGAAGAGACGGACGACTCCCGCGCCGAGCCCGCCGAGAACGTCCTCCGGGCGTTCGCCGAGGCGCTGCGTGCGACCTACGACGAGCAGTTGGGGTTCGGCGCGCGCGAGCAGGTCGACGAAAACTGGGAGGACCTCTCGATCGCGAACGACGACCGCCGCGACGACCTGACGCTCGCCTTTCTCGATCGGTACGAGGGTCGGGGCATCCGCGCGGAGTGCGACCTGGCGCTCCAGCTCGGCAAGCGCCTCGACGAGGAGTACGAGGAGGCGTACCGCGACGGCGAGACCACCACCCGGCGAGAGTGCCAGACGCTTCAGGCGGCCGGGTTCGTCTCGGCGTGGATGGACGGCGGCGGGGAGTTGGGCCAGCACCCGGTCGTCTCCGTCCGGCGCGACGCCGGCACCGACGAGGTGTACGGCCGCGCGGAACTGTACACCTGCATCCCGCGGGAGGTGACCGCGGATCTGTTCGAGGAGGTGTACGCGAGCGTCCTCATGTCCGCGACGCTGCGGCCGTTCGACGTGACCGAGGACGTGCTCGGCCTCTCTGATCCCGCCACGCTCGCGTACGGGATGGCGTACCCCGAGGAGAACCGCCGGACCTTCTCGGTGGCGACGCCCGCGCTGTTCGCCGCCGAGCGCGACGACCCGGCGACGCAGGAAACCATCGCGGCGACGCTGTCGGAGGTGGTGCGGTTCACGCCCGGCAACAGCCTCCTGTTTTTCCCGTCGTACGCCGAGGCCGAGCGCTACCACGAACTCCTCTCGGGCGACCCGAACCTCGCGGAGCTGCTGCTCGACGCCTCGGAGCCGGACACTGAGCAGCTGCGGCGACGGCTCGTTGCCAGCGAGAATGCGGCGCTGTTCACCTCGCTGTGGGGCACGCTCGCGGAGGGCGTGAGCTTCGACGGCGACGACGCCCGGACCGTCGCGGTGGTCGGGGTGCCGTACCCGCACCTCTCCGAGCGCATGGAGGCGGTACAGGACGCCTACGACCGCGCGTTCGCCGAGCGCTCTCGGGACGCCGGGTGGGAGTACGCCGTCGAGATCCCCACCATCAGGAAGACACGGCAGGCGCTCGGCCGGGTGATCCGCGCGCCCGACGACTTCGGCGTGCGCGCGCTGTTGGACAAGCGCTACACCTCGGCGGACATGGGAAAGTACTCCGTCCGCGAGGCGTTCCCGTCCGAGGAGCGCGAGGAGCTGATCGACATCCTGCCGGAGAAACTGAAGTTCGCGATGCTGAACTTCTACACCGACCACGGGGCGTACGACGGGCCGCCGCCGGAGCCGTAACCCTCGTCGCTCGCGCCGACTACTCCAACAGCTCCACCAACAGCCCCTTCTGGGCGTGCATCCGGTTCTCCGCCTGAACCACGACCGCTTTTCACGGAGTCCTCCTCGCTCGCTCCGCTCGCTCGTCGAACTCCGCCAAAACCCGTCGATGACAAAAACGCTCGCTTCGCTCACGGCTCACTCCGTTCGCCGTTCGACACGAGGCCTCCCGCTGGTCGACCTCGCTCCGCTCGCGCCGACTACTCCAACAGCTCCACCAACAGCCCCTTCTGGGCGTGCATCCGGTTCTCCGCCTGCTCCCAGACGAGCGAGCGCTCCGACTCCAGCACGGCGTCGGTTACTTCCTCCCCGCGATGGGCGGGCAGGCAGTGCATGAACGCGGCGTCGGTGTCGGCGAGCAACCCCTCGTTCACTTGGTAGCCCTCGAAGTCGGGGAGTTTCACCTCGCGCCGATCCTCCTCGCCCATACTCACCCACACGTCGGTGTAGACGACGTCCGCGTCGGCGACGGCCGCTTCGGGGGTGTCGACCGCTGTGGGTTCGGTACCCAACTCCGCACAGCGCTCGTACACGTCGTCACCGAGCCCGTAGCCGTCGGGCGTCGCGACCGTGAGATCCAGCCCGGCGAGCGCGGCGCCGACGGCGAACGACCGCCCGACGTTGTTGCCGTCGCCGACCCACGCCGCCTGTACCTCCGAGAGGTCGCCGACCTCCTCGCGAATCGTGAGCAGATCGGCCAGCGTCTGGCAGGGGTGGGCGTCGTCGGTGAGTCCGTTGATAACCGGAACGCCGGCGTACTCCGCGAGGATCTCGGCGTTCTCGTGGGCGAACGTCCGAACCATGATCGCATCGGCGTAGCCGCCGAGCGCGCGTGCGGTGTCCTTCAGCGGCTCGCCGTGCCCGAGCTGGATCGCGTCGGGGCCGAGAAACATCGCGTGGCCGCCGAGTTGGGTCATCCCCGTCTCGAAACTCGCGCGCGTTCTGGTCGACGGCTTCTCGAACAGCATCGCGAGCGTCGTCCGCGGCAGTTGCGTCAGGTCTTTGCCGGCCTTCAGGTCGGAGGCGCGAGCGAGCACCCGCGCGAGCTGGTCGGTGGTCAGGTCGTCGATGTCGAGGAAGTCGCTCGGGAACTCCTCGGTGTCGTCGTCGGTCGTCGTCGATGTCGTGTGAGTGCTCATCGTGATCGTGGGTCGTGGGGTGTCTGGGCGTGTCAGTGGGGTGTAGTGTGACAGTGTGGAGCGACGTGAGAACGGAGGCGGGCGACGTGGGAGCGCCGGGTCCGCCGTGCGTCAGTCGTCAGCCAATCGTCGCGAGGCGTCGGTCAGTACCTCGACGGCGCGGTCGAAGTCGTCCAGCGGCAGACGCTCGTCGGGCGCGTGGTCCAGCGCGGAGTCGCCGGGGCCGTACGTCGCCATCGGCGCGTCCCACGCGCCGGCGAAGATGTTCACGTCTGCGGTGCCGGTCTTGCGCAGCAGCCGAGGGTCGCCGCCCGCGCGGCGGATGCCGCCGCGGAGGGCGGTCGCGACGGCCCCCCTGGGACTGCCCATCACGGGCGGGATCGGCTCGTTCCAGTGGACGGTCCCGACGTCGAGTTCTGCGTCGGCGCGCTCGCGCACGTCTTCGGGCGTCAGCGACGGCGGCACGCGGAACTGCACGTCCATCGTCGCCTCCATCGAGAGGCCGTCGTCGGAGAGGCCTCCCTCGACAGCGACGGGCTTGGTCGTCACCTGCTCGAAGACGGCGCCGTAGTCGTAGTAGTCGAACGCGTCCTCGACGCGCTGCCACCAGTGCATCGCGTGCTGGACCGCGTTGGGGTCTGGCCGGGAGGTGTGGCCCGACTCGCTGGTCGCGACGTACGTCCCGGAGATGAGCCCGCGGTAGCCGAGGGTGACGGCATCCCACCCCGACGGCTCGCCGTTGATCACGGCCTCGGGCGCGTCGCGCGTCTCGACGAGGTGGCGCGCGCCGCGCGAATCCGTCTCCTCGCCGGTCACGCCGACGAAGGAGACGCCGGTCTCGACGGCCGCGATCGCCATCGTCGCCAGCGGCCCCGTGGCGTCGACGCTGCCGCGGCCCCACAGCACGGGGCCGTCGGCGTCCAACTCGTCGTCGTCGGCGGCGATCTCGACGGGGATGTCGCCCGGGACGGTGTCGACGTGCGACGTGAGCAACAGCGCGTCGTCGCCCGGCGCGCGGACGTTCCCGACCTCGTCGGTGTACGCCTCGCGGCCGTGTTCCTCGAAGAACTCGACGAGGACGGCCGCGGCGTCGGCCTCCTCGCCCGAGACCGAAGGGGTCGACACCAGGTCGTACAGCAGCTGGCGACCCTCGGTGTCGAGCGCCTCCGTCGGGTCCACTGGGTTCTGAACGGCCATCACTCGGTCCCCGCCATGCTCACAGCACCTCTGTCAGCGCGTCGACGACCTCGCGGGCGTGACCCTCGTTGATCACCAGCGGCGGGAGGAGGCGGAGGACGGAACGCCCCGCCGGCAGCGCCAGTATCTGGTGGTTCAACGCGAGATCGCGCAGGTAGCGGTTCGCCCCGCGCTTTACCTCGATGCCGATCATCAGTCCGTCGCCGCGCACCTCGCGCACGGGGAGGTCGTGTTCCTCGACGGCCTCCGCCAGTTGCGTGGTGAGGTACTCGCCCACCATCGCCGCGTGGCCGGGCACGTCGTTGGCGACCAGTTCGTCCAAGGTCGCGTTGGCCGCGGCGGCGACGACCGGATTGCCCGAGAACGTCGAGCCGTGGCTGGCGGCGCCGTCGGCGATCCAGTCGGCACACAGCGTCGCGCCCAGCGGGAGGCCGGAGGCGATGCCCTTCGCCGTGGTGAGGATGTCCGGTTCGACGCCGACGCCCTCGCAGGCCCACAGGTCGCCTGTGCGACCCATCCCGGTCTGGATCTCGTCGAACACCAGCGCCGCGCCCGCGTCCTCGGTCAGGTCGCGGGCCGACTGCAGGTACTCGGCGCCCGCGGGGTTGATCCCGCCCTCGCCCTGCACCGGTTCGAGGAAGACGGCCGCGGTCTCGTCGTCGACCGCCTCCGCGAGCGCCTCCTCGTCGCCGTAGTCGACGAACTCGACGCCGCCGGCGACGGGCTCGAACGGCGCGCGGTACTTCTTCTTCCACGTCATCGCCAGCGCGCCCAGCGTCCGGCCGTGGAAGCCGCGCTTCGTGGCGACGATCTTCTCTCGCCCGGTCGCCGAGCGCGCGAACTTCATCGCCGCCTCGTTCGCCTCCGTCCCGGAGTTGCACAGCCACACCTTCGAGATGTCACCCGGGGCGACCGCGCCGAGGCGTTCGTACAGTTCGGTCCGGGCGCTGTTGGGGTACGACGCCTGCACGTACAGCAGCTCGGCGGCCTGCTCTTGGACCGCGTCGACGACGACGGGCGGACAGTGGCCCAGCGGGGCGCAGGCGTAGCTCGCGCCGAAGTCGAGGTACTCGGTGCCGTCGCTGGCGGTGAGGTGGACGCCCTCGCCGGACTCGATCTGGATCGGTTTCTCGGAGAAGACGAACCCCTCGCCCGCGTCGCTCAGGTCCTCGAAGGTGCTCATCCGTCCACCTCCGCGTCGACCGCGTCGGCGTCGGGAGCGGCGTCCGCCGGATCGTCGACAACTGCCGGGCGCTCGATGCGCGTCCCCGCGCCGTCGAGCGCGGCGACGATGGGGTCGCGAACGTTCGCGTCGGCGACGGTGACCGCCGTCGCGCCCGATTCGAGCGCCTCGGTCGCCGCCATCACCTTCCGGGTCATGAACCCCTCGGCGGCGTCGGTCAGCGCGTCGTACTCCTCGCCGGTCGCCACCGACTCGATCAGGGTATCGGGGTCGTCCGGGTCGGCGTACACCCCCGACACGTCCGTCAGGACGACCAGTTCGGCGCCGAGCGCGCCCGCGACCGCCGCGGCCGCGCGGTCGGCGTCGGTGTTGACCGGCGTCCCCTCGCTCTCGGACTCCATGCCGAACATCGGCGGGGAGACGACGGGCGTGTAGCCGCCCGCAAGCAGGGTGGACAGGAGGTCGGCGTTCACCTCCTTCGGCGTACCCGAGTGGTCGCCGCGTTTGATCTTCTTCTTGCCGTCCTCGACGACGCGAACCGCGGACTTACGCGGTCCGGTCAACAGGCCGCCGTCGACGCCCGAGAGGCCGACCGCATCGACCCCCGCGTTCTTCATCGCGGTGACGAGGTCGGTGTTCACCTGTCCGGCCATCGCCATGGTGAACGCCTCCATCGTCTCCTCGTCGGTGAAGCGGCCGGTGACGCCCGAGGGCGTCTCGACGTACTCCGAGTCGATCCCGAGGCGCTCGAGCAGGTCGTCGACGGCGGTCGAGCCGCCGTGGACGACGACCACGTCGCGTCCGTTGGCGACGAGGTGGGCCACGTCGCCGACGGCGCCCGCGGGGTCGACCGCGCGCGCGCCGCCCAGCTTCACGACCACCGGGGGAACCTCGCCGGAGCCGTCGGTCAGCGGCGTCGATCCGAAGCCGGTCACGGCGATCCCACGGGGTGGAGCCCCTGGAACTCCAGACCGGCCGTCTCCTCGAGCCCGAGCGCGACGTTGGCGGCGTGGACCGCCTGCCCCGCCGCGCCCTTCATCACGTTGTCGATGGCCGAGAAGGCGACCACGCGGCCGTTCTCGGGGTCGAGCTCGAAGCCGACCTCGGCGTAGTTCGTCCCGGCCACGGCCTTCGGCTCGGGGTAGCGGTACACGCCGCCGCCGCCCGCGACGAGGCGGACGAACGGCTCGTCGTCGTACGCCTCCCGGTAGGCGTCCCACAGGTCGCCCGTGGTGACGCGCTCGCTCGGGAACGCGTGGCACGTCGCCGCGGCGCCGCGGGTCATGTCGACCGCGTGGACGGTGAACGACAGCGACAGTCCCAGCTCCTGCCGGATCTCCGCCTCGTGGCGGTGGCCCGTCGGCGCGTACGGGCGCACGACGCCCGAGCGCTCCGGGTGGCTGGAGGCGGCGCCGCCGCCGGCACCGCCCTCCGAGGAGCCGACCTTTAGATCGGCGACGACCTGGTCGTCGGGCGTGATAACCCCGCCGTCGACCAAGGGTTTCAGCGCCAGCATCGTCGCCGTCGCGTTGCAGCCGCCGGAGGCGATGAGATCCGCGCCTTCGAGCTTCTCGCGACCCAACTCGGGGAGCGCGTACGCCGCGTCCGCGAGGTGTTCGGGCGCGACGTGTCCGTCGTACCACTCGTCGTAGTCGGCTTCCTCGTTCAGCCGGAAGTCCGCCGAGAGGTCGACCACGGTGCCCGCGGCGTCGCGGAAGGCGTCGATGTGCTCCATCGAGACGCCGTGGGGCGTGGAGGCGAACAGCACGTCCACCGACTCCAACTCCTCCGGCGAGGAGAAGCGCACGTCGACCCCGCGGAGGTTCGGGTGAACGTACCCGAGCGTCTTGTTCTCGTACTCGCGGCTCGTCGCCTGGACGAGTTCGAAGTTCGGGTGGCCGGTCAACAGGCGGCACAGTTCGCCGCCCGCGAAGCCGGAGGCGCCGACCACGGCGACGGTGAGCTGCTCACCGCGCTCGTCGCCGCCGTTCATGCCGTCATCACGGCCTCGTCAGCCGCGACCTCCGCTTTCAGTTCGAGCCAGTCGACGACCGCCGCGGGCACGTCGACCTCGCTCGCCTCGTTCAGCGCCTTGAACTCGACCGTGTGGTTCACCTCGTGGACGGTGTACTCGCCGTCCTTCGTCTCCATCAGATCGACGCCGAGCAGGCCGCCACCGACCGCGTCGCTCGCGGTCGCCACGAGGTCCTTCGCCTCGTCGTCGAGCTCGAAGTCGGCCGTCTGGCCGCCCTTCGCGGCGTTCGTGAGCCAGTGCTCGGAGGAGCGCGTCATCGCGGCGACGGGCTCGCCGTCGCAGGCCAGCACGCGGATGTCGCGGCCGGGCTTGTCGACGTACTCCTGCACGTAGAACACCTTGTGCTCGTAGTGGCCGAGCGTCGCCTTGTGCTCCAGAATCGCCTCGGCGGCGTTCTCGGAGTCGATCTTCGCCATCAGCCTGCCCCACGAGCCGACGACCGGCTTGATCACGCACGGGTAGCCGAAGTCCTCGATGGCCTCCATCGCGGCCTCCGTCGTGAACGCGACCTCGGTCGCCGGCGTCGGCACGCCCGCCGCCTCCAGCGCGAGGCTGTTTTTCACCTTGTCCGCGCAGACCGCGGCGGTCTCGGGACTGTTGATCACCGGCACGCCGTACGCCGACAGGAACCGCGTCGCGTACAACGACCGCGACGTGGCGAGACAGCGGTCGATCACCACATCGCAGTCGGCGATCTCGGCGGTCGTCTCGGTCAGGCCGAACCGCTGCTTGCGCACGTCGATCTTCGCGACCTCGTGGTCGCGCTCGCGAAGCTCTGAGAGGAGGAGCTTCTCGTCTTTTCGGATCCGGGAGTAGAGCAGGCCGATCTTCATCTTACTCCCCCCAGTCCTCTTCGAGCTCCGGGGCTCGATCGAGGACCGGCGGGGAGACGTCAACGACCTCCAGCTCGGCGCCGCACGTTTCACAGTCGACGATCTCTCCGATCTCCAGGTCGTCGTGCAGGGTCACCGTTCCCCCGCACTCGACGCATTCGGACTCGGTCATGGTGTACTCCACACTATCCGGGAAGACACCTTTAATCCGTCGATCCTGTCAGCGAAAATTAATGCCAGAGACGTCGCTACGCGGCGATTTCGGGCGGGTCGGCGCGGATCTCGAATCCGATGTTCGAAATCTGAGTGGTGTAGGCCCCGAGGGGGCCGGCGGGGCCACCGCCGCCGGCGGGCGCGGGGCGGCGGCCGGGACCGGACGCGGCGCCGGTCGCGGTCGAACGGCCCCTCGCGGTCGTCGCCGGTGCGGTCGTCGCGACCGCCGCGGGAGTCGACCGACCGACGGAGCGGCCGCTCGCGGTCGGGCGAGCGGTCGGAGTCGTCGGTGGTCGGTCATAGTCGCGGTGTCGTGCTCAGGCGTAGCCGTCGACGGCCTCGGTCAAGTTCGTTTCGGCGACCGCGAGCGCGTCGCGGCGGGCCGCGAGTTCGGCTTCGTGGTCGCCGTGCGTCTCGGACATGCGCGCGAGGGACGTGGTCACGGCGTCGGGGGCCGGGCCGCCGCGCGACGCGCGGGAGGCGACGCTCCCGGCGGGGTCGAGCGCGGCGTCGATGTCCTCGCGGCTCACGTACTCGTACAGGGACTCCCCAAGTACGTCTTCCGCGGCCGCGTCAAGATTTGCAGCGAGCGTCTCCGGGTCGGCGTCGTCGGGTGCGGTCGCGGCGGCGTCGGCGACGACCTCGTGGGCCGTGCGGAACGGGACCCCGGCGGCCGCTGCGCGTCGGCGACGCCCGTCGCCGTCGAGAAGCCCGCGCCGGCGTCGGCGGCGCACGCCTCGGCGTCCCACTCCCCCGTCGCGACCGCGCCGGCGACGACCTCGGTCGCCTCGGTCGCGTCGTCGACGGCGTCCCACGCGTGGGGCGTCGCGCGCTGGAGGTCGCGGTTGTACGCGCGCGGCAGCCCCTTCAGCGTCGTCAACAGGCCATTCAGATCGCCGGACACGTCCCCGGCGACGGCGCGGGCCAACTCCAGGGTATCGGGGTTCACCTTCTGGGGCATGATCGACGACGTGGACGCGTAGTCGTCGGAGGGGAGGAAGTAGCCGTCCTTCGCGTGCTCGATCAGGTCCGCGGCGAGTCCCGACAGCGTCGCCGTCAGGTTCGCGAGCGCGGCGGTTCCCTCGACGAGGAAGTCGCGCGCGGAGGCGGCGTCGGTGGAGTTCTCGACGAGGCCGTCGAACCCGAGCAGCGCTGCGGTGCGCTCGCGGTCCACGTCGAAGGTGGTACCCGCGAAGGCGGCGCCGCCCAGCGGCGACTCGTTCGTCCGGTCGAACGCCGAAAGCAGGCGCGCGGTGTCGCGCTCGACCGCGCCCGCGTACGAGGACAGGAAGTGCCCGACCGTCGTCGGCTGGGCGTACTGCCGGTGGGTGAACCCGGGCATCACCGTGTCGGCGTGCTCGGCCGCCGTCTCCAGCAGTGCCTCCCGGAGCGCGAGGGTCGCCTCGGCCGCATCGAGCAGGTCCGCGCGATACCGGTAGCGGATGCAGGCGGCGACTTCGTCGTTGCGCGAGCGAGCCGTGTGCATCTTCCCGCCGACGTCGCCGACCTGGGCGACGACCCCCGACTCGATGGCCTCGTGGACGTCTTCGCCGTCGGGGAGTGCGGCGTGGCCGGCGGCCTCGACGGCGTCGAGGCCCGAGAGGATCTCGGCGGCCTCGCCGTCGCCGACGATCCCCTGCTCCGCGAGCATCACCGTGTGCGCGCGGTCGACCGCGAGGTCGGCGGCGAAGATGCGCTCGTCGGCCGCGAGGCTCGACATGAAGCCGCGGGCGGGGCCCCCGGCGAACCGGTCGCGGCGGACGACGGTCTCGGCGGATCCCGCCTCGCCGTCCGCGTCGCTGCCGGTCGCGTCGCCGGCGGTTGGCTGAGCGTCGGCGTCCGTCGGATCGTCGCTCACGGCGTTACTCCTCGGTGGGTTCGCCGCCGTCGGCTTTCAGCTTCTCCCCCTCGTCGTCCTCCTCGCCGTCCTCGCCGGTCTTCACGTTCTCCAGCACGCGGTTCGCGAGGCGCTCTTGGAAGCCGTGGTACTTCGCGACGCCCGTCGCGTCGGCCTGCTCGATGCCGTCGACCGTCTCCGTGTTGAACGACGCCGCCGACTCGGAGTAGACGCCGTACTCGGAGTCGCGGGCGACGGGGCGGCACTGCCCGCCCTGCAGCTTGACGGTGACCGTCCCGGTGACCTTCTCTTGGCCCGCGTCAAGGTACCCCTCCAGGGAGTTGACGAGCGGTGAGTCGACGAGCCCTTTGTACCCTTGCTGGGCCCACTGGTCGTCGATCTGCTGCTTGAAGTCGCGCTCGGCCTTGGTGAACACGAGCTGTTCGAGGGCCTCGTGTGCCGTCAAGAGGACGGTCGCCGCGGGGTGCTCGTAGTTCTCGCGCACTTTCAGCCCGAGCATGCGGTCTTCCATCATGTCCGTGCGGCCGACGCCGTACTGACCGGCGAGGTCGTTCAGTTCCTCGATGAGCGAGACCGAATCGACCGCCTCACCGTTCAGCGTCACGGGGTAGCCCATCTCGAAGCCGACCTCGACCAGCTCTTCGCCCTCCGCGTCGCCGGGCGTCGTCGTCCAGTCGTAGATGTCCTCCGGCGGGACGTAGGTGGGGTCCTCGAGGTCGTCGCCCTCGACCGAGCGCGACCAGAGGTTCGTGTCGATCGACCACGCCCCCTCGTTGCCGCCCTCGACGGGCAGGTCCTTCTCGTCTGCGTACTCGATCTCCCACTCGCGCGTGAGGCCGAGCTCGCGGACGGGCGCGATGACCTCCTTGTCGGAGGCGCGCCAGACGGTCTCGAAGCGAAGTTGGTCGTTCCCCTTGCCCGTGCAGCCGTGTGCGAGGGCGTCGCAGTCGTGCTCCTCGGCGACCCGCAAAATGGCCTCCGCGATCACCGGGCGCGCGAGCGCCGTGCCGAGCGGGTAGCCCTGATACGTCGCGTTCGCGCGCACGGAGTCGAAACACAGCTCCGCGAACTCGGTCTTCGCGTCGACGACGTAGTGTTCCAGATCGAGCGCCTCGGCGGTCTCCTCGGCCTCGTCGAACTCCTCGGCGGGCTGGCCCACGTCGACGGTGACGCCGACGACCTCGTCGTAGCCGTACTCCTCCTCGAGGAGTGGGACGCAGACGGTCGTGTCGAGTCCGCCGCTGAATGCGAGTGCAACGCGCTTTGTCATACTCCACGCTCGAACGCCGACACTCATAAATTCGGCGTTTGCTGTCTGTGAAAATTAATCGCGGACTGCACGCTACCCGGAGGAACGCGAGCGGGTCGGACCGACGAGGGAGTGGTGATGTGTGGGCCTAGCGGCCCGGTCGTCGCGGCGCGGAGGGTCGGCTCCGGGCCGCGGCACCGCGAACGCGTCGCTCGAAGGAGTCGCGAACGTGAGCGACGGCGTTCGCTGTCATACTCGGTGGTACTCCCTCGATCGATAAAAACGGTACCGGTCCGGCGAAGGTTGCGACGCGGCCGACGGCGGGTGGCCGTGGGACGGTCCACCGTCCCGCCGTGTTGGCGAAGCGAACCCGTTTTCCCCGGTCGCGCCGGAGTTTCGGGTATGACAACCGGGACGCTGCGGCTCGCAACCCGCGGCTCCGACCTCGCGCTCCGACAGGCGGCGGGCGTCCGAGACGAGATCTCGACGCGCCGCCGCGACGTGGAGCTGGTCGAGGTGGAGACGCGGGGCGACCGACTCGACGAGGAGCTCATCACCGAACTCGGCCGCACCGGCGCGTTCGTGCGCGCGCTCGACGAACACGTGCTCGCGGGCGACGTGGACGCGGCGGTCCACTCGCTGAAGGACATGCCCACCGAGATGCCCGACGGCCTCGTCGTCGCGGCCGTCGGCGAGCGCGCGCCCGCCGGCGACGCGCTCGTCACCCGCGACGGCGGCGACCTCGCGGACCTCCCCCGCGGCTCGGTCGTCGGCACCTCCTCGCTGCGCCGGAAGGCCCAGGTGCTCGCCGAGCGGCCCGACCTGGAGGTGCTCCCGCTGCGCGGCAACGTCGACACACGGATCCAGAAGCTGATCGCGCCGGACTTGCAGGCCGAACACGAGCGCCGGGTCGAGGCCGAGGCCAACGAGAAGGGGGAGGCCGCGGAGTTCCGGGAGACCGACGACGAGTACGAGCGCAGCGTCGAGGAGTGGTTCGACGACCTCACCGAGTTCCAGCGCGGCGCGCTCGAACACGAGGTCGACCACGAGTACGACGCGATCGTGCTCGCGGAGGCCGGTCTCCGGCGTTCGGACCTGTTCTACCGCGACGAGTACGAGGTCGAGCGCCTCGACCGCGCGGACCACGTCCCCGCCCCCGGCCAGGGCGCCGTCGCCGTCACCGCGAGCGACCCGGACGTGATCGAGGCGATCCGGTCGGCGATGGACCACGAGCCGACCCGCGTCGCCACCAGCGTCGAGCGCACCGTGCTCTCGGAGTTGGGCGGCGGCTGCATCGCCCCGATCGGCGTCAACGCGCTCGTACAGGGCGAACACGTCAGCACCCGCGTCCGGGTGCTGTCTGCCGACGGCGACACCGAGGTGGCGGCGAACCGCGATCTCCCGCTGCGCACCCACCGCGAGGCCGCCGCGGAGTTCGCCGATTCGTTGCGCGAACAGGGGGCCGCCGAACTCATCCAGGCCGCGAAGCGGTCCGCCGAGACCGAGACCGCCAAGCGAGCGGAGGAGGGCGACGCGTAGATGAGTCGCGACGGCGACGCCGCGGGCGACGAAATCGACCGCGGCGGCGGCTTCGTCTCGCTGGTCGGTTCGGGACCCGGCGACCCGGAACTGCTCACGCTGAAGGCGCGCCGTCTGATCGACGAGGCGGACGTGGTTCTCCACGACAAGCTCCCCGGCCCCGAAATCCTCGGCTCCATTCCCGAGGACAAGCGCGAGGACGTGGGCAAGCGCGCCGGCGGCGAGCGGACCAGCCAGGAGTACACGAACGACCGGCTCGTCGAGCTCGCTGAGGCCGGCAACCACGTGGTCCGCCTGAAGGGCGGCGACCCGTTCGTCTTCGGCCGCGGCGGCGAGGAGGCCGAACACCTCGCCGACCACGGCGTTCCCTTCGAGGTCGTCCCGGGCGTCACCTCGCCGATCGCCGCCCCGGGCGTGGCCGGCATCCCGGTCACCCACCGCGATCACGCCTCCTCCGTCTCGTTCGTCACGGGCCACGAGGACCCGACGAAAGACGAGTCGGCTGTCGACTGGGAGGCCCTCGCGGCCACCGGCGGCACCATCGTCGTGCTGATGGGCGTCGGGAAGCTGCCGCTGTACACCGCGGAACTGCTCGACGCCGGAATGGCCCCCGAGACGCCCGTCGCGCTCGTCGAGCGCGGCACGTGGCCGGAGATGCGCGTCGCGACCGGAACCCTCGCGGACATCGTCGACGTGCGCGACGCCGCCGATATCGAGCCGCCCGCGATCACCGTGATCGGCGAGGTCGCCGGGACCCGTGCCCGGGTGATCGAGTTACTGCGCGGTCGTGGGGACGCGGCCGCGACCGCGGGCGTCACCGGCGACGGTGACGGCGGCGACGGCGATACAGTCGGGAGTATCGCCGGGGACGGCGGAGGTGACGGCGCATGAGCGCCGATGGCGGCGACGGAGCCGCCGGTGGGACCGACCGCCCGCGCGTCGCGGTGTTCCGCCCCGACGACGAGCGGCTGACCGAGGCGGTCGAGACGCTCGCTGCGCTCGGCGCCGAGGCCGTCCCCGACCCGATGCTTTCGATCCGACCGACCGGCGCGGTGCCGGAGGGCGCCGACTGGATCGTGTTCACCTCGAAGACGGGCGTCGAACTCGCGGACGAGGCCGGGTGGTCGCCAGCCGACGTCGGCGGCGACGGGCGAGACGGAACTACCGCCAGAACGGGCGAGGGGCCCGCGATCGCGTGCATCGGCCCCTCGACGGCCGACGCGGTCCGGGAGGCCGGCTGGCCGGTCGATCTGATCCCGGACGAGTACTCCTCGACCGGCCTCGTCGCCGCGTTCGACGCGCTGAGCGTCGACGGCGTCCGGATCGAGGTCGCCAGGTCCGACCACGGGAGCCAGGTGCTGCTCGACGGCCTCCGCGACGCCGGCGCGACCGTCCGCGAGACGGTGCTGTACGAACTCGTTCGGCCGGAGGGCAGCGGCGACTCCGTCGAAGCGGCCGCCGCCGGCGACCTCGACGGGGCGTGTTTCACCTCCTCGCTCACGGTCGAGCACTTCCTCGACGCAGCCGACGAGCGGGGCGTTCGCGAGGAGGCGCTGGCGGGCGTGAACGACGCCGTAGTCGGCTGTATCGGTCATCCAACCCGCGAGACGGCCGAATCACACGGCGTCGCCGTCGACGTGGTGCCAGCGGAAGCGACGTTCGAGACGCTCGCCGAATCAGTCGTCGCCGAGTTGAGCGAATCCGAGTTGGACGCCTGATCGGCGCTCGTCGGCGAACGGATCGGTTCGAACAATCGGCCGCCGCACCGATCGCTGAACTCGGAAGCGCGCGCGAGGTATTTCGGGCGGATCCGGCAGATCGTCACCTTATATATTTCTCGCCTGTCACTATGTGCGTCAACTCCGAGTGCAACAATTGCCACGCGTGTGACGATGTTACATCCTTATATGACCTATATTCACCTGAAGATCCGACGCCCGTGTGAATAGGCCACCCGAAAGTTGAATATTTCAACTCCAACCTTTATGTATATCCAAATCGGCCCGTCTACCGTCGAGATGTACCAGAACGACACGGAATTCACGGCACTGCTGAACAGTTGTGGATCGGTTGAGGTGGAACAGTGACGCTCCTACAAGTCGACCCCGCGGTCCTGGCGGAGGGGATCAACCTGATGTGGGTGCTGGTGGTCACCTTCCTCATCTTCTTCATGCACGCCGGCTTCGCGATGCTGGAGGCCGGCCAGGTGCGCTCGAAGAACGTCGCGAACCAGCTGACGAAGAACCTCCTGACGTGGAGTGTCGGCGTTCTCGCCTTCTTTATCGTCGGTGCGGGCTTCTCTACGGTCGTCGGCACGCTGACGAGCAGCGGGAGTATCACCGTCGCCGACCTCTACGCCACGATGACGACAAACGCAGTCAACGACTGGGTCGGCTGGCTGTTCGGCGCGGTGTTCGCCATGACCGCCGCGACGATCGTCTCCGGCGCTGTGGCCGGCCGTGCGAAGCTCCGTGCGTACGTTAGCTACACGGTCCTGCTGGCCGCGGTCATCTACCCCGTGGTCACCGGCTTCACCTGGGGCGGCGGCCTGTTGGCGGTTAACGACGGCGCGGCGAACGGCTTCATCGCTGACGCGCTCGGCGGAGTCGGCTTCGCTGACTTCGCGGGCGGCATGATCGTGCACGGGATGGGCGGCATCGCCGGCCTCACGGCGGCGTACGTCATCGGCCCGCGGATGGATCGCTACAACTCCGACGGCTCGACGAACGTCATCCCCGGCCACTCGATGACGTTCGCGGCGCTGGGAACGCTGATCCTCGCGTTCGGCTGGTACGGATTCAACGTCGGGACGGCCGCGACGGTGTTCGCCGTTCAGGACGGTTCGCTCGTGCTCGGTGCGTTCGACTACGTCGGCCGCGTCGCGCTGAACACTACGCTCGGCATGGCCGCAGGGGCCGTCGGTGCCGGGCTGGCCGCGCTGTACAAATCCGGCAAGGTCGACACGCTGTACGTCGCAAACGGGCTGCTGGCGGGCCTGGTCGGCGTGACTGCCTCCGCGAACGTCGTCGTCTGGTACGGGGGCATCATCTCCGGCCTTATCGCCGGGGCACAGCTTCCCTTCGTCTTCGAGTTCGTCGAGAAGCGCCTGAAGATCGACGACGTGTGTGCAGTCTTCCCCGTCCACGGCTCGGCGGGTGTGGTCGGCGCACTCCTGCTCCCGTTCTTCCACGTCGACGGGTTCAGCGCGACCCTGCTGGCCGCACAGGTCGTCGGCGTCGTCGTCATCGCAGCGTGGACAATCCTGGCGACCGGCGCGGTGTTCGGGCTGTTCAAGTCCGTGGGTCAGGCCCGCGTCTCCCCCGAACACGAGCGCGACGGCCTCGACGTCTCCGAACACGGCGTCGACACCTACCCCGAGTTCGGCAAGCCCGACACCGTCACCGACGGCGGCGAGAACGACATCATCCGCACCGACGGCGGCGAGGCAAACGACGGCGAGATCAAGCTGGTGACGGCGTTCATCCGCCCGGACAAGCTCTCGGACGTCAAGACCGGCCTCGCGGAGGTCGGCGCGCCCTCCCTGACGGTGACGAACGTCTCCGGCCGCGGCAGCCAGCCCGCGAAGAAGGGCCAGTGGCGCGGCGAGGAGTACACGGTCGACCTCCACCAGAAAGTGAAGATCGAGTGCGTCGTCGCGGACATCCCGGCCGGGGACGTCGCAGCGGCGATCAGCGACGCCGCACAGACCGGCGAGAAGGGCGACGGCAAGGTGTTCGTCCTGCCCGTCGAGAACGCCTACCAGATCCGGACCGGCGAGGAGGGACGCAGCGCGGTCTGAGCGTCCCCGCCTCGCGGCAGCGACGAACCCACGTACAGCGCAGCGAAACGACCGGACGCCCGCTTTCGCAGTCGGCGCGGACGCGGCCGCCGGAGGTACGCGACGGAGGACCCCACTGGTACTGGTGCTCACCTCCTCGCGCCCGCCACCGTGCCACGTTCCGTGTCACCGCCTCCGCGGCCGCCGTAGCCGTCTGCCGGGTGACGCGTCCGGCTCTCGCCGCGACGGTCCGCCAGCCCGTCGCGGCGTCGTCACCCGATTCTGTCCGACACGCCACACCGATAGCGGCGGCGCCCGCCGCGACCCAGAAACTACTTTCGGGGACACACCCGTAGGGCGGCGTATGAACCACGACCGATCGCGGGAGCTGTACGACCGCGCGCTCTCGGTGCTGGCCGGCGGCGTGAACTCGTCGGTCCGCGCGACGCGGCCGTACCCGTTCGTGATCGAACGCGGCGACGGCGCGCACGTGATCGACGCCGACGGCAACCGATATCTCGACTACGTCATGGGGTACGGCCCGCTGCTGTACGGCCACGACGCTCCCGAGCAGGTCCAGTCCGCGGTCCAGCGCCACGCAAGTCAGGGGCCGATGTACGGCGGCCCCACGGAGATCGAGATCGACCACGCCGAGTTCGTCGCCCGCCACGTCCCCAGCGTCGAGATGCTGCGGTTCGTCAACTCCGGCACCGAGGCGACCGTCTCTGCGGTCCGCCTCGCCCGCGCGTACACCGGCCGCGACAAGATCGTGGTCATGCAGGGCGGCTACCACGGCGCCCAGGAGTCCACCCTCGTCGAGGCAGGCGATGACCCCTCCCACACCCATCCCTCGTCGCCGGGGATCCCCGACGAGTTCGCCGAGCACACGATCGCCGTCCCGTTCAACGACGAGGTGGCGATCCGCGAGGCGTTCGAGGAACACGGCGACGAGATCGCCGCCGTGCTCACCGAGCCGATCCTCGCGAACTACGGGATCGTCATGCCCGTCGACGGCTATCACGAAGCGCTGCGGGACCTCTGTGACGACCACGACTCGCTGCTGATCTTCGACGAGGTGATCACCGGCTTCCGCGTCGGCGGCCTCCAGTGTGCCCAGGGGAAGTTCGGCGTCACGCCCGACCTCACCACCTTCGGGAAGATCATCGGCGGCGGCTTCCCCGTCGGCGCGATCGGCGGCCCCGCCGAGATCGTCGAGCACTTCACCCCCAGCGGCGACGTGTTCCAGTCCGGAACCTTCTCCGGGCACCCGGTCACGATGGCCGCGGGCCACGAGTACCTCCGCTACGCCGCCGAACACGACGTGTACGATCACGTGAACGCCCTCGGGGATCGGCTTCGGTCCGGGATCCAAGACATCTGCGAGGACCAGGCGCCCGAGTACACCGTCGTCGGCACCGACTCCATGTTCAAGACGATGTTCACCCGTGGGGCGCCCGAAACGTTCGAGAACCACTGCGGCGGCGGCTGTCGTCAGCGCGAGTCGTGTCCCCGGTTCGAGACCTGCCCGAAAACCGGCGCCGACACCGCCGCGGCGGCGACCGAGCGCTGGGAGCGCGTGTTCTGGCAGGAGATGAAAGAGCGTGGGATCTGGCTCACCGCCAATCAGTTCGAGTCGCAGTTCGTCTCGTACGCGCACACGGAGGCTGACATCGACGAAACGCTGGAGGCGTACAAGGACGCCCTGTAAGGCGCGCGCCTCAGCCGAGGAGCTTCTCGCGGACCGTCCCGACCAGCCGCGTGATGTACCCGCGCTGAGAGCGGCGCTCGGGCACCTCGTCCCACAGCGCGAACGCCGACACGACGTCGGCCTCGCGGCTCGCGACCGCCGCCTCGCGGTCAGGCGAGACGACGCCGAGGTTGATCTCGTAGTGGCCGAAGTAGCCGTACTTCAGGAGCTGTCGCTCGCGGAAGTCGACGACGAACTCCCGCACGTCCTCGGGGATCTCCGGGACGATGATGACGAACGAGAGGTCCGTCCCGTAGTGTTCCTCGTCGCCCTCGACACGCTCGTCGGCGAGAGCGTGGCCCAACTGGACGATCCGCTCCAGCTCGCCGACCGTCACGGACGACTGCCGGCGGGCGAACAGGTACTCGTCGCTGTGGTGGTCGCCGTAGCCGAGCGACGGGTGGAAGAACTGCTTCTGTGATTCGATGCGCATCAGCCCGTAGAGGTCGAAGCGCTCCCCGCGAACGCGGTAGTCGCGTTCGAGGTCGTAGTTGAACATGAGCCGGTCGCTCGCGCGGTCGAGGTACTCGTCGTCCCAGACGGGGACGTCCTCGTAGGCGGCGCCGTCGAGAATCCGGCCGTGCTCGTCCGTCCGCGGCTCCGCTCTCCCGCCGAGGGCGCCGTCGTCGGCCGTCCCCGGGTCGACCCCGCCGCCGGAGCCATCGGCGTCGGCGTGCTTCTCCCGATCGTCCTCGCTCATCTTACTCCTCCGGCTCGTACGGGTGGACGTCGTCGACGGCGGGCGCGCCGACCGCGAGCAGCGTCACCGGGTCGTCGGCGTCGGCGGGGTTGTGCGCGCGCTGGGGGCTGTCCGGCTCGACGGCGAACAACGATCCCTCCGGCACCTCGAACGTCTCATCGGGCGTTTCGACGTGGAGCGTGCCCGCGATCACGTAGAACAACTCCTCCTGATCGTCGTGGTAGTGGTACGCCAGGGGAACGTCCTCGCCGGGATCCGCTCGAAACCAGTTGGCGACCATCTGCTCGAACTCCGCCGCCTCGCTCACGCGGCGGAGTTCGCACGGTCGGTCCGGGACGGCCGCTAGTTCGTCGGGATCGATGACGTGGTAACCCATACCTCGCGGGAGGCTCACGGGGATGAAAAGCCCGTCGTCCGACGCCGACGCGGTCGCCGGCGCCGGAGCCGAGGGTTTATGCTCGTCGTCACCAATGTTGTCACCAAGTACCATGGGACACGGCGATCGTGAAACGTGCGGCCGGTGTTCGATGACGACGGTCGTGGACGCGACGGAGGACGGTGAGGGCGCCGCCGACCGCGATCCGTTCGGCGACGAACGGATCGAACTCGACGAGGGAGACCTCCGACGGACGTCGCCGACCGCGTGGTTCAGCAGCGTCGCCTCCGCGCTCGACGACCTCGGGACCCGCCTCACCTACGGACGACGCTGACCCGGAACCAGCGCGGGTCGGGGGAACGTGGGGGCGCGAGTCCGTCTCGCATCCGACCTTCGCGCGACGACAGAGGGACCCTTATACGGCTCCAGGGCGTACGCGGCTGCTAATCGCATGGAAGAGAGCATCTCCGGCTTCAAGGTGCGCGGAGAGTGGGGGGACGCCGTCGAGCACGGCGAACGCATCACTCGCGCGCTCCAAGACGCCGGTGCTTCCGAGGAGTACTCCGAGGCGTTCGAGGCCTGGAACGAGTGGCGGCCCAAGGCCCACGAGCGCCTCGGCGAGGACGTGAACGAGAAGACCGCCGAACAGGCGAGCGTCGCCGAGGGGAAAGGCGAGCAGGAGGGAAAGACACCCGAGGAGGACCTCCAGACGGCCGGCGAGAAGCTTTCCGAGTCGTACGAGCACGTCGAGAACGGCGACAACGACGGCGCGCTCGACTCGTGGAGAGACTCCATCGACCACGTCGCGCGCGCGGCCGACTCCGCAGGGCGCAAGGCCGTTCGAAAGCTCGAGAACACGGTGTACCAGCGCGTGATGACACAGATCGCGCCGTACTACTTCGACAACGAACTCGTCTCCGCGAACATCCAGAAGTCCACCCGCGGGGAGGGCGGCCCGGAGTTCATCTTCGAGGTGAACGTCAACGACGACCGGTTGAAGTCCGCGGTGTCCGAGCGGCTCTCGTCGTACGAGGACGAGGTCGACCGGTGGCACGTCGACACCCAGAAGGTCGTCGAGGCGTCCGAGGCCGCGGAGGGCGCGGAGGCGCCGGTCGAGACGGTCGAAGACGGGAGCGACGGAGAGTCGAATCCGACAACGAACTGAGGCCGCTCCGGCGGCCGGTTCCTTCGGAGGCAGATTCGAAGGACCCGACAACGAACTGAGGCCGCTCCGGCGGCCGGTTCCTTCGGAGGCAGATTCGAAGCAGCGCACGGGCAGAGCGGACTGCGTCTCGGTTCGCACGCGGTCACCGGCACGGTCGTCGACGCCGGCGCCGGGCCCTATTCGACCGGTTCCTTCAGTTCCACGCGGTAGCCGAACGGGTCGCGGACGTACACCGCGCCCGCCTCGCCCGTCGCCCCCAGCGGACTGTCGAGCCGCCGTTCCACCTCGATCCCCGCGTCGGCGAGCGCCTCGGTGACCGTCGCAACGTCTGCTTCGACGACGAGCGCGACGTGGTCGTAGTTCGTCGCCGTCGGCGGCTCGAACTCGTCGGTCGGCCACAGGTGGATCACGTGTTCCGGAGCGAGTCGGACGTCGAAGAACGGCTTCTCGCCCGCCTCGAAGCGGTCGACGCCTTCCAGTTCGAAGCCGAGTCCGTCGGCGTAGAACGCGCCGGCGTCCGCCAGCCCGTCGGCGGGAATTCGGAGGTTCACGTGATCGATAGTGCGGACGTTCACGCCGGACATTAGCGACCAGGAGACAAGAAACATTACCACGCCCCGCTCATGCCCGGACATGAAACCACTGGAGGTCGACGCCGGCGAGCTCACTGCCGAGGAGATCATCGACGAGCTCTGGGAGGGGCGGCGGGTCGTCGTCACCGCCGATCTGTTCGGGAGCGAGCAGACGCTCACGCTCCGTCACGACGGCGAGACGTTCTACTGCGACACGCCGACGCGGCTGCACAAACACGACGACGAGGCCGGAATGGTCACCTGCATCAAGAAGATGGGCTACGCGAAGCAGGACGAGTGAGACGAGCGCTGACCGCCGAGTGAGCGCGGCGAGGTCAGTCGCGACGTGCTGTCTCGGTACCGGACGGTCGCGTTGCCGCCCGGTCGCCGCGACCGCCGGGGTTTATTCGCGGCGCGGTCGTCGGGTGACCCGACATGAGCGACGCGCCGGACATGGAGGACCTCATCGACACGAACGATCCCAGCTTCGGGCACGTGATGGCGTGCGTCTTCGGCATTCAGAAGCACGAGAGTCGGACGTACCTCCGGTTGCTCGACAACCCCGGAAGCACCGTCGAAGAACTGGCCGGCGTCCTCGAACGCGATCGATCGAACGTGAACCGCTCGCTCACGACGCTGCTGGAGAAGGGGCTGGCCGAGCGCGAGCGACGACTGCTCGACCCCGGTGGCTACGTGTATCAGTACACCGCGACGCCGCTGCCGGAGGCGAAAGAGCTCCTCCACGGGGCGCTCGACGAGTGGGCCGAGACCGTCCACGAAGTCATCGAGACGTTCGACGAGCAGCGCGAGGCGGGCGACGGGTAGCCCGCGGTCCCTGCCGACGAGGGTGCGCCGCGCGGCGGTCGTCCGCGAACCTCTCTCTCCGTCGAGCCCCGGCTGGCACTACCCGCCACGAACGGCCGACTTTTACCCGGCGAGTTCGACCGCTACCTCATGAGCCTCTCTCTCGACGCGCCGACGCAAGACGCCCCGTCAGTCGCCGACGACGGCGTCTGGCTGGAGTGTATCGCCTGCGGCGGGCAGTTCGCCCCGTTCGACGAGGTCCGCTTCACCTGCGACGACTGCGACGGCCTGCTGGAGGTCCGCTACGCTGACCCGCCCGCGTGGGACGAGTTCTCCGGCGAGGGCGTCTGGCGGTATTCGGCCGCGCTTCCCTTCGAGGAGGGCGTCTCGCTCCCGGAGGGGCACACCCCACTGCACGAGGTTCCCCGCCTGCGCGAGGACGTCGGCGTGAACCGCCTCCGGATCAAACACGAGGGCATGAATCCCACCGGTTCGTTCAAGGACCGCGGGATGACCGTCGGCGTCCGCGTCGCCCGCGAGCTCGGCGTCGGCCGCCTCGCGTGCGCCTCCACCGGCAACACCTCCGCCGCGCTGGCCGCCTACGGCGCCCGCGCGGGCATGGAGACGCTCGTCCTCCTCCCCGCCGGGAAGGTCGCCGCCGGGAAGGTCGCACAGGCGAGCCTCCACGACGCCCGAATCTTGGAGGTCGACGGCAACTTCGACGCCTGCCTCGACATCGTGCAGGACCTCGCGAACCGGGGCGAGGTGTACCTCCTCAACTCGCTCAATCCCTTCCGCCTAGAGGGCCAGAAGACGATCGGCTTCGAGATCCTCGAGGAGTTCCGCGACGACTACGGCACGTTCCCCGACCGGATCGTCCTCCCCGTCGGCAACGCGGGCAACACCTCGGCGCTGTTCAAGGCGTTCCGCGAACTCGTCGCCGCCGGCGCGATGGACGCCGACGAGGTGCCGAAGCTGACGGGCGTGCAGGCCGCCGGCGCCGCGCCGATGGTCGAGGCCATCGAGGAGGGCAACGACGAGGTCCGCCGCTGGGAAAACGTGGAGACGCGCGCGACCGCCATCCGCATCGGCAACCCGGTGAACGCGCCGAAGGCGCTGCCGGGCATCCGCGAGACCGGCGGCACCGCCGTCGCCGTCGACGACGAGGCGATCACCGAGGCCCAGCGGGATCTCGCTCGCGAGGGCGTCGGCGTCGAACCCGCCTCCGCTGCCTCCGTCGCCGGCCTCCGGAAGCTCCGCGAGGCGGGACGCGTGGACGCCGACGAGGACGTGGTGTGTCTCACGACCGGTCACCTGCTGAAGGACCCCGACGCCGCCTACGAGGCCGGCGGCGACCCCGAACCCGTGGCCAATTCCACCGAGGCGGTGCTGGACCACATCGGCGCCCAGTAAGCCATTCGCGGGCGGTCAGAGTGGTTTCCCGGATCGGGAACCGGTATCGCGCGGCGGTCGGCTCCCCTCCGTCCGACTCCCGTTGTTCGCGTGTCACCCGCTCGTCCGACAGGGGTTTTTGCGGACTCGTTCGGTACTATGTAACATGGTTGGGGAACGCGTGAGCCGGGAGCAGCGGAGCGGCGAACAGAGGGCCCGGGGGGACGGATCTCGGGCAGTCGGTGGCGGAACCGGGGGGGACAACGCCGCCGATAGCCCGGTGAACGCTGAGACGATCGAGGAACTCAGACGGGAGAACGAACGGCTCCGCACCCGTCTCGACGAGAAGCGACGCGAACAAGACCGGATCGTCGAGCGCTACGAGACGTTGCTGGATGCGGCGCGGGCGGGACGGACGGCGAGGGACGGTGACACCGCCGACGGCGACAGCGCGGGCGGACGGGGCGGGGAGGCAGTCCCCGGCGGGGACCCCGCCGGCGCGGATCCGACGCCGACTCGTTCGCCGGGAGATCGGTCAGAAGATCGGTCAGCGGGTCGGTCGAGGGATCGGTCAGCGAATCGCTCGGAGGAACCGTCAACAGATCGGTCGGTGATAGAGCGCGTGCTCCAGCGGTTGCGGCGGCCCTGACCGAACTCGTTTGGACCTCGTCGCGATCCGACGCCGTGTGTGAGCCGCGGTCGTTCTCAGCGGCCGTTCTCAGCGGCCGTTCTCAGCGTCGTCGAGTACGATTCGGTCGACGGAGATGATCCGGTCGTCTGCGAGCAGGCGTTCGACGGCGTCGTCGGGAAGGCGGTCGTCGAGGTTGTACACCGTGAGCGCCTCGCCGCCGATGGTCTCGCGGGCGTTGAACATCCCGGCGATGTTGACGCCGGCGTCGCCGAGGACGGTGCCGATGAGGCCGATGACGCCGGGCTCGTCGCGGTTGCGCGCGACGAGCATGTGGCCGTACGGCCGGGCGTCGACGCGGTAGCCGTCGATGCGGACGATGCGCGGGTCGTCGCCAGCGAAGAGAGTCCCGCAGACGGACAGCTCGGTGTCGCCGTCTTTCACCGTCACCGTGACCAGACTCTGGAAGTCCTCCGCTTGACGGGTCTTGCTCTCGGTCACCTCGATCCCGCGATCCTCCGCGAGCTGCGGGGCGTTGACGGCGTTGACCTCGTACTCCAGCGGCGAGAACACGCCCTTCAGCGCGCTGGCGGTGACGAGGTCGATATCCTCGTTCGCGATGTCGCCCTCGTAGTGAACCTCGACGCCGGAGATACGCTCGCCCAGCAACTGGGCGGCGATCCTGCCGGCGGTGTCGGCCACGTCGAGATACGGCTCGATACGCGGGAACGCCGACTCGTCGACCGAGGGGGCGTTGAGCGCGTTGACGACCGGTTCATCGGCGAACGCCGCGAGCACCTGCTTGGCGGTGTCGACGGCGACGTTCTCTTGGGCGGCCTCCGTGCTCGCGCCGAGATGGGGCGTGACGATTATCTCGTCCACGTCGAGCAGCGGCGAGTCCTCGGGAAGCGGCTCCTCGGCGAACACGTCCAGCGCGGCGCCGGCGACGGGGCCGTCATCGACGGCCGTCGCGAGCGCGTCCTCGTCGACGATGCCGCCGCGCGCGCAGTTGATCAGGTACGCGTCGCCCATCGCCTCCAGCTCCTCGGCGCCGATCATGCCCTCGGTTTCCGGGAGCAGGGGCGTGTGGACGGTGACGAAGTCCGACCGGGCGAGGCAGTCGGTCAGGTCGTCGACGAGCTCGGCCCCGAACTGGGCGGCGCGCTCCTCGTTGATGTACGGGTCGTAGACGACCAGATCCATTCCCAGCGAGTCGAGGCGCTTGGCGACCTCCTGGCCGACGCGCCCGAGGCCGACGATGCCGAGGGTCTTGTTGTTGACCTCGCGCCCGAGGTAGTCACTTTTCGCCCACTCGCCGCCCTTGAGGCGGGCGTGCGCTTGCGGGATGGAGCGCGCGACGGCGAACGTCATCGCGACGGTGTGCTCGGCGGCGGCGCGGACGTTCCCCTCCGGCGCGTTCGCGACGACGACGCCGTGGTCGGTCGCCGCCTCGATGTCGATGTTGTCGACGCCGATGCCCGCGCGCCCGACGATGACGAGGTCGGGAGCCGCCTCGAACACCTCGGCGGTCACCTCGGTCCCGGAGCGGACGATCAGCGCGTTCGCGTCGGCGACGGCGTCGAGGAGGTCCCGCCCCTCCAGTTCGTAGCCCGTGACGACCTCGTGGCCGGCGTCTCGGAGCGTCTCGATCCCCGCGTCCGCGACGGGGTCCGTGACGAGTACCTTCATGCGCGACCGGAGTTTCGGCGCGAGGTAAAGGCTTTCCACCTCGGCGGAACTCGCCCGGCGGAACTGTCCACGTCTTTGGATAGTCAACCCCCACGTTTCGGGTGGAGAATGCACGCTGGTGTACCGTCGGCACGGTTGGTGGGGCGGGCGGGTCGCCCCGACGCAGGGGCGGCGCGCTCGACGGCGCCGACGGACCCGCCTCGACGGGGAGTCGGTCACACCCGGGACTGTGAACCGATCGCATCGTCACCGGGGGTGGGGCGACCCACCAAACCCGGGGAGTTGAAGCCCCGGCCGCCGAACCGGGAGCCATGACGCGACTCGTGGCGTTCGACTTCGACGGGACGCTCTCGGACTCGGAGATGACGGTGCTGCTCGGCGAGCAGTGCGGCGTCGCCGACGAGATGGCCGACATCACCGCGCGGGCGATGAACGACGAACTCAGCTACGCGGAGAGCCTCCGCAAGCGCGCCGCCCTCCTCGAGCACCTGGAGGAGGAGGACGCCGAGGCGGCCTACGGCGAGGTGGCGCTGCGTGAGGGCGCCGCCGACGTGATCGAGCGCCTCCGCGACCGCGGCCACTACGTCGTCATCTTCACCGGCGGCTTCGAGCGCGGCGTCGCCGCCGCGCTGGAGAAGGCGGACGCGGAGGTCGACGAAATCGTCGCCAACCGCCTGCCGATCCAGGGCGGGCGCCTCACCGGCGACGTGGAGGGCCCGCTGATCGAGGGGACGAAAGACGAGCAGTTGGAGCGCGTCGCCGGCGAGCAGGGCGTGCCGATGACGCGAACCGTCGCGGTCGGCGACGGCGCCAACGACCTCCCGATGCTGGAGGTCGCGGGGCTGGCGGTCGGCTACGAGCCCAAGCCAGCGGTCGAGCCGGCGTGTGACGTCGTGGTCGAGTCGATGTTCGAACTCGCGGAACTGTTCGAGAACGAGGGGATCCTGGTCGGCGACGCGAGCGAAGAGTAACGCCGGGCGGGGATCGAGATTCGCGGGCGTGAACAGAGTTCGGCGGGCCCGAAACTACCGGTTCGAATGCGCCTCCGACTCGGACTCCGGCGCCGATCCGAACTCGAAATCGGCGTCCCCGTCGGTCGTTCCACCGTCCTCGATCGCGACCCGTGCGGCGTCGTTGCCGCCCGCGGGTCCACGGTCACCGCCCACCGCGCCGGCATCGCCGCCCGCCGGTCCAGAATCGGGCGCGTCGTCGACAGCGTCCACCTCGAACTCCCCGAGCAGGTCGCTGAGGTGGTCCGCCTGCGCCGACAGCGACTCCGTCTCGGCGGAGACGGCCGCCATCGACTCCGTCTGGTTCTCGGCGGTCGCTGCGGTCTCCTCGGCACTTTCGGCCGTCTGGCGGCTGATCTCCGTCACCGGCTCGATCATCGCGACCGCCTCCTCGGTGCTGGCCGCCTGGTCTTCGGTCGCGCTGCTGATCTCTTGGACGCCGTGGTTCGTCTCCTCGGTGTTCGCCGCGACCGTCGAGAGCGACGCGGACACCTCCTCGACGGCGGCCGCGCTCTCTGTGATGTGTTCTTCGGCCTCGCGGACCTCGTCGACCGTGGCGTCGGTGCGGGACTGCGTCCGCTCGATCAGCGCCTCGATCTCGGTGGCCGCCTCCTGGGTCTCCTCGGCGAGCTGCTTCACCTCGTCGGCGACGACGGTGAACCCGTTGCTGTCGCCGCTGCCGCCACCGCCTGCGCGCGCCGCCTCGATGGACGCGTTGAGCGCCAGCAGGTTCGTCTGATCCGCGATGTCGCCGATGAGGTCGACGATCTCGCCGATCTCGTCCATCTGCTCGTCGAGCGACTGGACGTTGTCGACGGTGGTGTCGATCGTCTCCTCGACCTCGTCCATGCGCTCGATCGCCTCGTCGGCGGCCGTCTCGCTCGACTCGGCGATCCGAGCGGTCTCCTTTGACGTCTCCGCGACCGACTCGGCGGAGGAGGCCACCTCCTCGATCGTCGCCGAGAGCGTGTTCATTTCGCCGGCGACTTCCTCCAGCAGGCCGCGCTGCTCCTCGGCGCTGTCGGCGATCTCGTCGGTCGCCTCGCTCATCCGGTCGGCGGCGCGCGTCGCCTCGGTCACGCCCGTGGACGCCTGTCCGCTCGCGGTTCCGACCGTCTGTGAGACGGCCTTGACCTGACGCACGGCCGCTTCCATCTCGTCCATCATCTCGTTGAACGCGACGCCGATCTCGGCCATCGCCTCGCTGTCGCTCTCGGCGTCGACGCGGACGGTCAACTCCCCGTCGGCGGCGCGGGCCATCCGCGCGCTGTAGGCGTCCGCCTTCCGTTCGAGCACCTCGTTCAGCTGCTCGACCTCCGCGCGACGCTCTCGGGCCTCGGCCATCGCCTCCTCGGCGTCGCGGACCTGCGACTTCTGTCGTTCGACCGCCGCCATCCGCTCGGCCGCCTCCTCGCGCGACTTCTCGATCGAGAACCAGTTGCGCATCAGCGCCGCCGCGAGCATGAGGATGAACGCAGCGTGGATCCCCGCCCAGACCCACGGGTTCTGGATCGCCGCCTGGTGGTTGTAGACGGTCGTCGGATCGATCAGCGAGAACACGACGTGGCTGCCCGACACGTAGACCAGCCCCAGCGCGAACGGCACCCAGTCCTCGTAGAGAGCGACGACCGCCATGACGACGAAGAAGTGAAAGTGCGCCTCGATGTAGCCACCGGAGAACCGGACGAGGAAGCCCGAACTCACCATCAGTCCCAGCGACGACAGCGCCGTCCGGGTCCGGCGGTCGAGCCGCGACCAGTTCGACAGCGCCGCCAGCCCCCCGAGCACCGCGACCTGCGCGGCCACCATCCACGTCGTCGTTCCCGGGATCGTCGCGCCCGTGACGAGCGATTCGGTCCCCTCGTACAATCCCAGCGCGGTCAAAAACGGGATGTGTACGACCAGCGCGATCAGGATGGTGCGGTGGCGAGTGCGCCACTGCTCGTCCGGGATCGTGTCGCCGGCCGGCGTGTACCTGATTACTTCCTCGATCCGAGCGCTGAACCGTCCCACAACGCCCGGTCCGGTCTCTTGGGTCCCCCCTGTATGGCTCATAGAGAGCGGAAGGTCGGATCGTCACAAAAGCCTACGTGGCAAAATATTTCCACTGATAACGAAACGGCCGCGAGACGTGACGACAACGGGGATCGCCGCCGGTCGTGGCTCGTCCGATGGATTCACGCGAGCCGCGTCCTAACCGCCGCTAATGAGCACGCCAGCCGAGGTCGACGCCGACGACCTCCGCTACGCCGACCCGGACAACCCATACCTGACCAATCCGGACACGGACTTCGTCGCCCCCGACGACCTCGACGCCGAGGCGGCCGCCGCGGAGGCGACCCTGCTTCGGGCGGCAGTCCGCGAACACGATCACCGGTACTACGCCCGCAGCGACCCGCTGATCGCCGACCGCACGTACGACGCGCTGTTCGCGCGACTGGCGGAGTTGGAGGAGGCTTTCGATCTGGCCGTGGCGGATACCCCCACGCGGCGCGTCGCCGGCGGCACACTCGACGAACTCGGCGAGGTCGAACACGCCGCGCCGATGCTCTCCATCGACCAGTCGGGCGAGGCCGCGGACGTACGCGAGTTCGACGAGCGCGTTCGCCGAGATCTGGGCGCCGACGCCGACCTCGGGTACTCCTGCGAGCCGAAGTTCGACGGGCTGTCCGTCGAGGTGGTGTACGAGGACGGCCGGTACGTGCAGGCCGCAACCCGGGGCGACGGCCGCGTCGGCGACGACGTGACCGAACAGGTGCGGACGATCCGCTCGGTGCCCGAGCGCCTGGCGGGTGACCCTCCTGAGACGCTGGCGGTCCGCGGGGAGGTATTCATCCCCCGAGACGCATTTCAAGCGCACAACCGCGAGCGCATCGAGACGGGGAAAGAGCCGTTCGCGAATCCCCGCAACGCGGCCGCGGGGACCCTCCGACAGCTCGACATCGACGCCGTCGCCGAACGCCCGCTCGACTGCTTCTTCTACGACGTGCTCGGGTGGGAGGAGGGTGACTCGGGCGATGCCGACGCCGGCGATCCGGGCGTGCGCTCGCGCCCGGACGACCACCTCGGGGAACTGGATGCCCTGCGCTCGTTCGGCCTGCACGTGAACGACCGGGACGAACTCGCCGCGGACATCGAGGCGGCGATCGACTACCGCGACCGCCTCGCCGAGGAGCGCGAGGGCCTGAACTACGAGATCGACGGCGTCGTGATCAAGGTGAACGATCGCACCGACCGCGAGGAACTCGGGACGAAATCGCGGAGCTACCGCTGGGCGTTCGCGTACAAGTTCCCCGCGCGCCACGAGGTGACGACGGTGGAAGACGTCGTCGTGCAGGTCGGCCGGACCGGCCGCCTGACTCCCGTCGCCCTGCTCGATCCGGTCGACGTGGGCGGGGTGACGGTGTCGCGTGCGACGCTGCACAACCCCGAGGAGATCGCGTCGCTGGGCGTGAACGTCGGCGACGAGGTGCGCGTGAAGCGCGCCGGCGACGTGATCCCGCAGGTCGCGGAAGTCGTTGAGTCTCACACCGACCGTTCCTACGAGTTCCCCGAGCAGTGTCCCGCCTGCGGCAGCGACGTGGAGCGGGACGGACCGCTCGCCTTCTGTCCGAACGGCCTCGCGTGCCCCGCGCAGGCCGAGCGCGCGGTCGTTCACTACGCCAGCCGCGGCGGCCTCGACATCGAAGGACTCGGCGAGGAGTCGGTCGAGCAACTGCGCGAGGCTGGACTGGTCGAGACGCTCCCCGATCTGTACCGGCTGCCCGACCGTCGCGAGGACCTCGCGGCCCTAGAGGGGTGGGGCGAGACGAGCGCGGACAACCTGATCCGCGAGATCGAGGCCAGCACCGAGCCGGAACTGGCGGACTTCCTCGCCGCGCTGGGCATCCACGAGATCGGCGCCGCGACGGCCCGGAACCTCGCGCGTCACTTCGGGACCTTCGAGGCCGTCAGGCGCGCCGGCGAGGCGGAGTTGGTGGAGGTCGACGACATCGGCGAGACGGTCGCGCGCACCGTGCGCGACTTCTTCGAGACCGAGCAGAACGCCCGCGTCATCGACGACCTGCTCGACCACGTCAACCCGCAGTCCGACGACACCGAGACGGGCGACGCGCTCGAGGGGCTCACGTTCGTGTTCACGGGCTCGCTGTCGACCGCCCGCAGCCTCGCGCAAGGGCTCGTGGAGACGCACGGCGCGAACGCGACCTCGTCGGTCTCGGGCAACACCGATTACCTCGTCGCCGGCGACTCGCCGGGGACGAGCAAGCGCGAGGACGCCGAGGCGAACGACGTGCCCGAACTGGACGAGGGGGAGTTCGCCGAGTTGCTCGCGGATCACGGGATCGAGTGGCCGCCCGACGAGGAGGGCTGACTATCTGCGGTTGCGCGTGCCGGCCGACCGCCGGTCACGCGAGCGGTGTGCGGTCGACCAGCGGGAGACCGCGATACCGGACGGCGAACGGAGTGCGCGAAGAGCGCAGCGAGCCGCGCGAGTCGGGAACGCTGGCAGGTTCGCGGGCGACAGCGCGGTCACTTGGCCGATGCCAAGACCGCGAGAGCGACGAGAGTGACAACAACGACGAGAACGTCAAGAACAGCGAGAGCGGATCTACGGTCGAGGAGAGTCTACAGATCCGCGCCTTCGAACCGCCACAGCCCCAGCAGCGGCGGCACCAGCAGCCACGCGCCCAGCATCGCGAACGCCGCGATCTCCATCTGTGTCGCGTACTGCCCGGCCGCCTCGGTGCCGGCCTGCCCGGCGGCGAACAGGGTGCTGCTCACGAACTCGCCGGAGACGATCTTGAACGAGCCCGTGGGATTGATCAGCCGTAGCAGCCGCAGCAGCTCCGACCCCGCGATCGGCAGCCAACCGGGGCCGCCCGTGCCGAGGTAGAGCCGCAGCGGGAACTGGATCGCCCCCCACAGCGGGACGAACAAGAAGTACAGTCCGACCGCGCCGCCGATCGCGAGGCGATTCGACGACACCGCCGCCGAGAAGCCGACCGCGATGGCGACGAACGCCGCCGACAGCAGCAGCGTCAGCAGGATGTAGCCGAAGAACGTCCCGACCTGCAGCGACAGCGGCCCGATCGCGGCCACCAGCGCCGGCAGCAGGAAGCCGATCGAGACGGGGACCGCGATGGCCCCGGCGCGGCCGGCGACCTTCCCAAACACCACGTCCGCCCGCGAGTGCGGCAGCGCGAGCAGCAGCTTCAACGACCCCGTCTCGCGCTCGCCGACGACCGCGTTGTACGAGACGACCAGCGCGATGAGGGGGATGAGCGTCGTGACGAGGGCGTCCCGGATGAAGATCGAGCCGAGAAGCGCGCTCGTCGAGAGCGTCTGGCCCGCTCCCGGCCGGACGAGGTAGACGACCACCGAGACGAGCAGGACGAAAAACGCCGTCAGTCCCAGGAGCCACCGCGATCGGACGGCGTCCTGGAAGTCCTTGCGCGCGACCGCTTCCAGACTCATTCGGCCACCTCCGTGTTCGCGGCGTCGCCGTCGACGGTCTTCGGATGATCGCTGTCTCCCGCGTACGTGAGGAAGAGGTCCTCCAGACTCGCCTCCTGCGTCGAGAAGTCTTTCACCGTGACGCCGGCGTCCTCTAACGCCCCGATCACCTGTGTCTTCGCGTCGCTCTCACAGGAGACGGTGACGGTGCCGCCGTCGGTCGCGGCCGAGGAGACGCCCGCCAGCGCACGGACGGCTTCGACGTCTTCCTCGCTGGCGGCGTCGACGGTGACGACGAGCTGTTCCTCGCCGCCGACGGCCTCGCGCAGCCCCTCGATGGAGTCCTCGGCGACGAGTTCCCCCTCGCGCATGATGCCGACGCGGTCGCAGACGGATTCGACTTGCCCGAGCACGTGGCTGGAGAAAAACACCGTCGTCCCCCGCTCGGCCTCCGCACGGACGATCTCGCGCATCTCTTTGGCGCCTGCGGGGTCCAGTCCAGAGGACGGTTCGTCGAGGATCAGGATGTCCGGGTCGCCGACGAGCGCCATGCCGAGGACGAGGCGCTGGCGCATCCCCTTGGAGTACCCTCCGGCGCGGCGGTCCGCCGCGTCGGCGATGCCGACGCGTTCGAGAACCGCGTCCACGTCGCCGTCGATCTCCTTCGAGCGCATCGCGAAGTCGACGTGCTGGCGACCGGTGAGCCGCTCGTACACGTCGTACCCCTCCGGGAGGACGCCGGTGTGCCGGCGAACCTCCACGGACTCCGCCTGCGCGTCGCGAGAGAGCACCCGAACGCTCCCGCTCGTGGGACGCACGAAATCGAGCAGCATGTTGATCGTCGTCGACTTGCCCGCCCCGTTGGGGCCGAGGAAGCCGAACACTTCGCCCTCCTCGACGGTGAGGTCGAGGTCGCGGACGGCCGTTACGTCGCCGTACCGCTTCGTGACGCCCTCCAACTCGATGGCGGCCATGTACCGCCCGCTTCCCCCGGTTTCCGCTTTAGGCTTTGGGAGTCTATCCGTCGACCGGCAGACGTTGCCGTAACTCGCGCGCATATCCGTGTGTGTGAATATGCTTGGAGTACATGACTGACGACGTCGATGCCGGCGCGCCGCGGTCGGCCGACGGAGACGGGTCGGCCGGGCGCGGGGCGCGTACCCGTGCGCTCCACTCCGGGTGGGACGGCGACCCCGCAACTGGCGCACGAGCGCCCCCGATTTACCAGACGACCTCCTACGCGTTCCCCGACGCCGACACCGCCGCCGATCTGTACGCGCTCGACCGCGAGGGCGACGTCTACACCCGCATCTCCAATCCAACGACCCGGGTACTGGAGCGGCGTCTCGCGGACCTGGAAGGCGGCGTCGACGCCGTCGCCACCGCGTCCGGGATGGCGGCCATCGACACCGCGACGAGTCTGCTCGCACGCGCCGGCGACACCGTCGTCGCCAGCGCGGACATGTACGGGGGGACGAGCACCTACCTCGCGCACATGGCCTCGCGCCGCGGCGTCGACCTTCGGACCGTCGAGACCACCGACGCCGACGCGTACGCAGCCGCCGTCGACGAAGACACCGCGTTCGTCCACGTCGAGACGCTGGCGAATCCGTCGCTCGTCACGCCGGACCTCGAGCGGATCGCCGAGATCGCCCACGACCACGCGGTCCCGCTCGTCGTCGACAACACCTTCGGCACGCCGGCGCTGTGCAACCCCATCGAGCACGGTGCCGACATCGTCTGGAACTCGACGACGAAGTGGGTCCACGGCGCCGGTACCACCGTCGGCGGCGTCCTCGTCGACGGCGGCACCTTCCCGTGGGATCACCCGGACGCGGACTACCCCGAGGTCGCGGGCGAGAATCCCGCCTTCGATGTCGACTTCGCCGAGCGGTTCGGCGAGCGGGCGTTCGCGCAGGTCGCGCGCCACCGCGGGGTCCGCACGCTCGGCAACACCCAATCGCCGTTCGACGCCTGGCAGACCCTTCAGGGGCTCTCGACCCTGCCGATCCGGATGGAGAAACACTGCGAGAACGCCCGCATCGTCGCCGAACACCTCGACGATCACCCTGACGTGGCGTGGGTCACCTATCCGGGATTCGAGGCGCACCCGACTCACGACGAGGCCGCCCGGTACCTCGACGGCTTCGGCGGCATGGTCGTGTTCGGACTTGAAGGCGGCTTCACGGCCGGCAAGCGCGTCTGCGAGGAGGTGGAGTTGGTCTCGTTCCTCGCGAACATCGGCGACGCGCGCTCGCTGATCATCCATCCCGCAAGCACCACGCACGCACAGCTCGCTGAGGCGGAACAGCGTGCAGCGGGCGTCAGTCCGGACCTCCTGCGCCTGTCTGTCGGCATCGAGGATCCGGACGACATCGTGGCGGACCTCGACTCCGCCATCGCGGAGGCGACGCGATGACCGCGATGGAGTCGGTCGGTGAGTTCCGGTTTGAGTGCGGCGAGTCCGTCGACGACCTCCGACTCGCGTACGAGGCGTACGGCGAGTTCGACGGCGATAACGCGGTGCTCGTCTGTCACGCCCTCACCGGAAGCCAACACGTTTCGAACGCCCCCAGGAGTGAGGACCACGAGCCGGTGACCGGCGAGAACGACGACACGGGCGACGAGGACAACGCCGTCGACGGCGCCGCGACCACCGGCGTCCAGACGGCCGGGCAGGCCCGTGCGTGGTGGGACGACGTGGTCGGCCCCGGCAAGGCCATCGACACCACCGAGTACTACGTCGTCTGCGTGAACGTCCCCGGCTCCTGCTACGGCTCCTCGGGGCCGCCCACCGAGGGGCCGGACGACGGACCCTGGGGCACCGAGTTCCCGCCGGTGACCGTCGGCGACTGGACGCGGGCACAGCGCCGGCTGTTGGATCGCCTCGGCGTCGGCCGCCTGCACGCCGTGGTCGGCGGGAGCGTCGGCGGGATGAACGCCCTCGACTGGGCGAAGCGCTACCCGGACGACGTCCGGCGCGTCGCCGCCGTCGCGACCGCGGGGCGGCTGGACACGCAATGTCTCTCGCTCGACGCCATCGCCCGGCGCGCCATCACCACCGACCCGGACTGGAACGGCGGCGACTACTACGGCGCCGACCGGCCGAATCCCGACGACGGGCTCGCGCAGGCGAGACGACTCGGTCACGTGATGTACCTCTCGAAGGCCTCGATGGGGCGCAAGTTCGGCCGACGTGCCGCCGGACGCGGCGCCTTCGACGACGCGCCCGCCGACCCAACCGGGCGGTTCTTCCCGTACCGTGAGGTGGAATCGTACCTCGATTATAACGCCGATTCTTTCACCACCCGGTTCGACGCCAACAGCTACCTCTACCTGACGCGGGCGATGGACGAGTACGACCTCGCCGCCGGCTACGGCTCCGACGCGGAGGCGCTGGCAGCGTTTGAAGGCGAACTCCTCGCGCTGTCGTTCACCGGCGACTGGCACTTCACCGTCGAACAGTCGCGCGCGCTCGCGGACGCCGCCGGCGACGTGGACGTGCCGACGGCACACCACGTCGTCGACTCGGACCACGGTCACGACGCGTTCCTGGTCGAGCCCGAGTCGGTGGGCCCGCCGCTTCGCGACTTCCTCCGCGACGGCGTCGACGGACGTGCCATCCGCGATGAGGGCGAAGACGACGACCCCGACGGCTCGGGGATCCACTCGGGCGGTCCGGACCGTGCGCCGGTCCACGCGAGCCTCTTTCCGGGCTGAGCGCCGGGCGTCGATCGGAGCTCGTTCGAACTCGTCAGCGACGGCGGCGAAACTCCGGACGGTCTGAGTCGTTATACCGCTTGGTTCCGATGGTCCACGGGATGCCCGACAACGACACCGACTACGGCTTCTGGACGCGAAGCGTCCACGAGGGCGCAGATCCCGATCCGACGACCGGCGCGCGCGCGCCACCGATCCACCAGACGACCTCCTACGTGTTCGACGACGCCGACCACGCGGCGCGGCTGTTCGCGCTGGAGGAGGAAGGATACATCTACAGCCGCCTGCTCAACCCGACGGTCGCGCAGCTCGGCGACCGGCTCGCGTCGCTTGAGGGCGGCGTCGGCGCGGTACCGACGAGCTCTGGGATGGCGTCATTCGATCTGGCTACCTTCCTGCTCGCGTCCGCCGGCGACAACATCGTGTCCTCGTCGTCGCTGTACGGGGGGACGTACACCTACCTCACGCACACGGTGGAGCGACGAGGGGTTGAAACGCGCTTCGTCGACACGCTCGACTACGACGCCTACGCGGAGGCCATCGACGAGGACACCGCGTTCGTTCACCTGGAGACCATCGGCAACCCCGCGCTCGTGACGCCCGACATCGAGCGGATCGCCGACATCGCCCACGAGCACGACACGCCGCTGTTCGTCGACAACACGTTCGCGACGCCGTACCTCTGCCGGCCGGTCGAACACGGCGCGGACCTCGTGTGGGAGTCGACGACTAAATGGATCCACGGCTCGGGCTCCACCATCGGCGGCGTCCTCGTCGACGGTGGCTCGTTCCCGTGGGGCGAACACGCCGATCGCTTCCCGGAGTTGGGCGCGGAGAACCCCGCCTACCACGGCGTCAACTTCGCCGAGCGCTTCGGCGACGCGGCGCTCACGTACGGCGCCATCGCCCGCGGTCAGCGGGACCTCGGCAGCGCGCAGTCGCCGTTCGACGCCTGGGCGACGATGCAGAAGCTGGAGTCGCTCCCGATGCGGATGGAACGACACTGCGCGAACGCCCAACACGTCGCCGAGCACCTCGCAGACCACCCCGCGGTCGACTGGGTGACGTACCCGGGGCTGCCGGACCACGAGACGCACGCCGAGGCCTCCGAGTACCTCGACGGCGGCTACGGCGGGATGATCGCCTTCGGCCTCGCCGGGGGCTACGACGCCGCCCGCGACACCGTCGAGAACACGGAACTCGCGTCGCTTGTCGCGAACGTCGGCGACGCGAAGACGCTCGTGATCCACCCGGGGAGCACGACCCACCAGCAGCTCACCGAGGAGGAGCAGTTGGCCGCGGGCGTCACCGGCGACATGGTCCGGCTGTCGGTCGGTGTCGAGAACCCCGAGGACATCGTCGCCGACCTCGACCAGGCGATCGACGCGGCGACGCGGTAGCTGCGGATCCGGAATGGCTGACAGGCGGCCCAGTAACCCGGGTCCGGCCCGGGTCGACGTCGACGGTCGGGCCGCACGCCCGCGGCGCCGCCGACGGCGGTTCTCAGCGTCGCATCGAGGGGGCTGGTTCCGCCTTCCGCCTTGAATCCTCGGCCGCCCGGGAACCGACGCGGCTGCCGCGGCGGCAACGTTTTACTGGCGGTCGCGAGACGACTCGCGTATGAACTACCGCGAGGTCGAGGTCGCCGGCGAGTACATGGCGAGCCTGGACAACGGCGCCGACTGGCGCGAGGAGATCGAATCGCTCGCAGACGAGGTCGAGGCTGACGCGGCGTGGTTCAACGCCATGGGCGCCGTGCAGGACGCCGAAGTGTGGTTCTACGACCAAGCCGACCAGGAGTACCAGTCAGTGGCGTTCGACGAACCGCTGGAGGTCGCCGCGTGCGTGGGCAACGTCGCGTGGCTGGACGGCGAACGGTTCGCCCACACTCACGCGGTGCTGTCGCGGCGCAGCGGGCAGTCGCTCGCGGGGCACCTGAACGCCGGCACCGTCTTCGCAGGCGAGGTGTACCTCCGGGCGTTCGAGGAGCCGCTGGAGCGCGAGCACGACGAAGTGACGGACCTGGATCTCTGGCTGTAGCCGACAGCGCCGCGTCGCGGCGGCGAGTCGCCGCCGCGCTCCGGCGACGACGAATTGCTTATCACCCGTCCCCGCACAGGAAGGTGACGTGCACCGACGACCCCGACACGCGAGCCGAGGCGACGCGTTCGCCGCCGCCGTGACGCCGGATCCGGGGTCGTCACCGACGATCGCCGCGACCGCGGAGGCGACACGATGAGACCGGACGACGAACGCTACTTCACACGGATCGAGGACAGGCTGGACGAGGCGTTCGAGCGCGCCGAGGCCGCGAAGGCACAGGGGAAAGACCCCGAGACGGAGATCGAGATCCCCGTCGCCCGCGACATGGCCGACCGCGTCGAGAACATCCTCGGGATCCCCGGCGTCGCCGAGCGCGTCCGCGAGTTGGAAGAGGAGTACTCGCGCGAGGAGGCCGCCTTGGAGCTCGTCACCGACTTCGTCGAGGGAACGGTCGGCGACTTCGACTCTCGGGCGGGCAAGATCGAAGGCGCCGTGCGGACCGCGGTGGCTCTGCTCACCGAGGGCGTCGTAGCGGCGCCCATCGAGGGGATCGACCGCGTCGAGATCCTGGAGAATGACGACGGCACGGAGTTCATCAACGTCTACTACGCCGGGCCGATCCGCTCTGCGGGCGGCACCGCGCAGGCGCTGTCGGTGCTGGTTGGCGACTACGCCCGCGCCCTGTTGGGCATCGAGGAGTACAACGCACGCGACGACGAGGTCGAACGCTACGCCGAGGAGATCGGCCTCTACGACAAGGAGACCGGCCTCCAGTACACGCCGAAAGACACGGAGACGAAGTTCATCGCCGAGCACATGCCGATCATGCTCGACGGGGAGGCCACCGGCGACGAGGAGGTCTCCGGGTTCCGGGACTTGGACCGCGTGGACACCAACAACGCCCGCGGCGGGATGTGTCTCGTGCTCGCGGAGGGAATCGCGCTCAAGGCCCCCAAGATCCAGCGCTACACCCGGCAGCTCGACGAGGTCGACTGGCCGTGGCTCCAGGACCTCATCGACGGCACGTACTACGACACGGAGGGCGCCGAGGCGGCGCAAGCGGAGGACGCCGAAGCCGACGACGTGGACGCCGAAGCCGACGCGGATGAGAGCGAGGACGGAGACGTGAACGCCGGTCCGGAGACGGAGGAACCGGTCGGACCCACCCGACCCGACCCCTCACAGAAGTTCCTGCGCGATCTGATCGCCGGCCGCCCGGTGTTCGGTCACCCCTCGGAGTCGGGAGGCTTCCGCCTGCGCTACGGCCGCGCGCGCAACCACGGCTTCGCGACGGCGGGCGTCCACCCGGCGACGATGCACATCGTCGACGACTTCCTCGCGACCGGCACGCAGATCAAAACGGAGCGACCCGGGAAAGCCGGGGGCGTCATCCCCGTCGATTCCATCGACGGACCGACGGTCCGGCTGGCGAACGGCGACGTGCGCCGCATCGACGACCCGGCGGAGGCCAAGGAGGTGCAAAACGGCGTCGAGGAGGTGATCGACTTGGGCGAGTATCTCGTCAACTTCGGTGAGTTCGTCGAGAACAACCACCCGCTGGTCCCGGCTTCCTACGTCCGCGAGTGGTGGGAACAAGATCTCGCAGCCGCCGGCGCCGACTTGCAGGCGCTCGAGGACGACCTCACCACGGATCTGGACGAGCCCGACGCCGAGCAGGCGCTCGCGTGGGTCGAGGAGTACGACGCGCCGCTGCATCCCGCCTACACCTACTGCTGGCACGACATCTCCGTCGACGAGTACGACGCGCTCGCGGCCGCCGCAGCCGACGGCGAGGTGACGGGCGACCTCCTCGTCGTCGAAAACGGCGACACCGTCCGCCGCGCACTCGAGCGCCTGCTCGTCGAACACACCCAGACCGAGGACGCGCTTCGCGTCCCCGATTTCCGACCGCTCCTCCGGCAACTCGGGGTGACGGACGGCCTCCGACGCGAGTGGACGCCGGACGACCTCTCGGCGGAGGCCGAGCGGTGGGACGACGGCGACAACGCCGTCCGCGCGGTCAACGAGGTCGCAGACTTCGAGGTGCGCGAGCGCGCCCCGACCCGGATCGGAAACCGGATGGGCCGTCCGGAGAAGTCCGAGAGCCGCGACCTCTCGCCGGCGGTCCACACGCTCTTCCCGATCAAAGACCACGGCGGGAATCAGCGTTCGATCGGAGAGGCCGCCCGCGACCGTACCGAGCAGGGGAAGGGCGTGTACGACGTGCTCGTCGGCGAGCGCGAGTGCCCCGACTGCGACGAGCACACGTTCAAGCCGCAGTGTCCCGACTGCGGCGCCCACACCGAACCCTACTACGAGTGCGAAGAGTGCGGCACGGTCTGTGAGCCCGACGAGTCCGGGCGCGTCGAGTGCCCGCGCTGCGAGTGGGACGTCGAGAGTCCCGACTGGCACACGATCGACCTCAACGACGAGTACTGGTCGGCGCTGGAGGCGACCGACGAACGCGAGGCCAGCTTCGAGATCCTCAAAGGGGTTAAGGGGCTGTCGTCGTCGGACAAGACGCCCGAACCCATCGAGAAGGGCATCTTCCGGGCGAAACACGGCGTCACGTCGTTCAAGGACGGCACGGTCCGCTACGACATGACCGACCTCCCGGTCACGTCGGTCCGGCCCGAGGAGTTGGACGTGACGGCCGACCACTTCCGGGAGCTCGGCTACGAGACCGACATCGACGGCGAGCAGCTCGTTCACGACGACCAGCTGGTCGAGCTGAAGGTGCAGGACATCGTCCTCTCGGACGGCGCCGCCGAACACATGATGAAGACGGCCGACTTCGTCGACGAACTCCTCACCGACTTCTACGGGCTGGAGCCGTTCTACGAGGTGAACGAGCGCGACGACCTCGTGGGCGAGTTGGTGTTCGGGATGGCGCCCCACACCAGCGCCGCGGTCGTCGGGCGCGTGGTCGGGTTCACGAGCGCGGCGGTTGGCTACGCGCATCCGTACTTTCACGCCGCAAAACGCCGGAACTGCGATGGCGACGAGGATTGCGTCATGCTCCTCATGGACGGCCTGCTGAACTTCAGCAAGGCGTTCCTCCCCGACCAGCGCGGCGGACAGATGGACGCCCCCCTCGTGATGTCCTCGCGGATCGACCCCTCGGAGATCGACGACGAGGCGCACAACATGGACATCGTCCGGCAGTACCCCCGGGAGTTCTACGAGGCCACGCTCGACATGGCCGACCCGGACGAGGTCGAGGAGCTGATCCAACTCGGCGAGGACACGCTGGGCACCGACGACGAGTACCGCGGCTTCGACCACACCCACGACACGACCGACATCGCGCTCGGCCCCGATCTCTCGGCGTACAAGACGCTCGGGTCGATGATGGACAAGATGGATGCCCAGCTCGCGCTCGCGCGAAAGCTCCGCGCCGTCGACGAGACGGACGTGGCCGAGCGCGTCATCGAGTACCACTTCCTGCCGGACCTCATCGGGAACCTCCGGGCGTTCTCCCGCCAGGAGACGCGGTGTCTCGGCTGCGGTGAGAAGTACCGCCGGATGCCGCTGACGGGCGACTGCCGCGAGTGCGGCGGCGACATGACGCTCACCGTCCACCGCGGCTCCGTGAACAAGTACATGGACGTGGCGCTGCGGGTCGCCAAGGAGTTCGGCTGCCGCGAGTACACCATCCAGCGGCTGGAGATCCTCGAGCGCTCGCTGGAGTCCGTGTTCGAGAATGACAAGAACAAGCAAGGATCCATCGCGGACTTCATGTGATCCCGGCTCGGCGGCGCGGCGCCAGCGCGATACGCCTTTGACCGGTCGGCTACAGGAGCCATCCATGCTCTCGGAGGACGCCTGCCGCGCCGAGATCGAACGCCTGCACGACCGCTTCGTCGCGTGGTTCACCGGCGCGACCGACCCCGACGACTTCGACGCCGTCGAACGCGCGCTCGCTCCGGAGTTCGAACTGGTCACGCCCGACGGCGACCGCGCCGACCGCGCGGCCGTCCTCGACTCGATCCGGGGCGCACACGGCCGGAACGACCCCGGGACATTCGACATCGAGATCCGGAACGTCGAGGTGGTCCACGGCGCGGCCGACCGCGCGACGGTCCGCTACGAGGAGTGGCAGGAGACCGCTCGGGGGACGACCGGCCGGATCAGCACGGCGCTGCTGCGGGAGGCCGCCGACGCTCCCGGCGGCCTGCTGTGGCTCGACCTCCACGAGACGTGGATCGAGCGGTAGCGGGAAGCCGACGGCTTCTCCGATAAGCTTCGCGTGCACTCGGTTTGGGCAGTGGCGTTCGTTCGGACGAAACCGGGAGATATCGCGCAACAACGTGGAAATGATGTCGCCATCGATCCTGTGAGATTGTTTAACAGGTCCCGTCGCGTACGTTCCCCCATGGCGACCGAACAGCGTGGCGAGGAGACGAGGCTGACCGATATCTCCGCGGGACAGTCGGTGTACGACGCCGAGGGGAACGAACTCGGGACGGTGCGCGGCGTCGACGACGCCGGCTTCTACGTCCTCGCGGCCGAGGGAGCCGGCGCCGTGGACCTCGACGAGGCCCGAGACATCTTCGGCAAGGCGTTCGTGATGTGGCGCTGTTGGGAGTGCGGCGAGATGGGCCAGATCGCCGACGACCTCCCGGCGAACTGCCCGAGTTGCGACGCCCCGCGCGAGGAGCTGTACTACTGGGCCGAGGACTGACTCCGACGGCGGGCAGACCGACGGTCGCTCGACCGAACCGCTCTTTTCGTCGCGTGACCAGCCGCTGCCATGGACATCGTCGTGTTCGGCGCCGGCGCGCTGGGCAGTCTCGTCGGCGGCCTGCTCGCGCGCGAGCACCACGTCACACTCGTCGCCCGCGACCCGCACGCCCGCCGCGTCGCCGGGGAGGGCCTGCGCGTCGTCGGCGAGCTCGATGCACACACCCAGCCGCGAGCGACGACCGATCCGACGCCCGCGGACCTGACCTGCGATCTCGCGCTCGTCACGGTGAAGGCGTACGATGCAGAGGCGGCCGGAAGCGCGCTCGCGGCCGGCGACCCCGAGGTGGTCTGCTCGCTGTCGAACGGCCTCACCGAGGAGACGCTCGCGGAGGCACTCGGCGACCGCGTCCTCGCCGGCTCGGCCACCTACGGCGCCGAACTCGTCGGCCCGGGCGAGGTGCGCTGCACCGGCGCCGGGCGGATCCACGTCGGCGAATTCGCGGGCACCCGGCGCGACAGCGACGAGAGTGACGCCGCGAGCGACCGCGCTGAGCGCGTCGCCGCCGCGTTCCGCGAGGCCGGCCTCGACTGCACCGCCGACCCGGCGATGCCGCGCCGACGCTGGGAGAAGCTCGCCGTCAACGCCGGCATCAACGCCGTGACGGCGCTCGCGCGCGTTCCCAACGGCGCGCTCGCCGACGGCCCGGGCCGAGCGGTCGCTCATCGCGCCGCCCGCGAAACGGCCCGCGTCGCCCGCGCCGAGGAGTCGACCTCGCGGAGGGAGCGGCGGTCGACGCGGTCGACACCGTCGTCGCGGAGACCGCGGCCAACCGCTCGTCGATGCTGGTGGATGTGCTCGGAGGCGGCCGCACCGAGGTCGACGCGATCAACGGCGCCGTCGTCGGCCGCGGCGCCGACCGCGGCGTCGACACGCCGACGAACCGAACGATGGCGGAGCTCCTGGGGACGCGGGAGCGAAAGCGAGAGCAGAGCGAAGAGTGAGTCGACGGTGAGAATGGCAGAATGAATCGATGGTGAGTGGAGGAGCGAATCGAAAGATCAGAGAGCGGAGAGCATCTTTCCGATCGGCCGCGATTGCTACTGAGTTCAGTCGTGGCCCGTACTTCCGAACAGATCGGGAGACGGCGGTCGGAATCGGAGCTTACTCGACGTATCCCAGATCGCGGAGGCGCTCGGTCGCCTCGTCGTCCATCTCGTCGAGCGAGTCGTCCGTCACCTCGGCGGCGTCGGTGCCGGTCCACGCGCCCCCGGCCGCCGCCTCGAACTCGCCCAGGTTGGCTTCGGCCTCGGCGATGCGGTCGTCGTCGCCGGCGGCGATGTCAGTCTCCTCGGCAGGGTCTTCGTCGAGGCGGAACGCCTCGTCGGGGATCCGGTCGATGCGGACGTACTTCGCGTCGGTGCTCCGGGCGGCGCGCATCCGCGAGTAGAACCTGGAGTCCTCGGGCAGTTCGATGCCCGCGCTCGACGCCTTCTCCTCCAGCTGTTTCAGCTCGACCACGGGCCGCGAGTACTCGACGAATCCGAACTCGCCCTCGGGCGACGCGCGCTGCCCGGGGTCCCGAGCGGCGTCGTCGAGCCCGGCGAACTCGCGATAGTCGGCCGACAGCAGCGAGCGCGTGCGATCGAGCGCGACCGCCTCCTCGCCCGCGGCGGCCGGGTCGCCGCCTTCGACGTCGAGCGTGTCGAGCACCGTGTGGTAGGTGTCGAGGAGTTCGACGGTGTCCTCGCGTCGGTCGCCGTCGAGAGACGGGTGCTTGACCATGAGCGGGACGTTGATCAGCTGATCGTATAGGCAGAACTCGTGGCCGTAGAGGTCGTGTTCGCCGTGGAGTTCGCCGTGGTCCGCGCAGACGACGACCGCGGTGTCGTCCCAGCGATCCGTCTCCTTCAGCCAGTCGAACAGGCGGGTGAGTTGGTCGTCGATGTGCGCGATCTCGGCGTCGTACAGCCCCCGGATGGCCTCCCACTCCTCGTCGTCGATGTCGCGGGCGCCCGCGTTGTACTCCTTGGAGTTCTGGCACACCTCGGTCGAGTCGACGCCGGGAGCGTACTCGTCGACGTACTCCTGCGGCGGGTGGTACGGGAGGTGGGCGTCCATCAGATTGATGAACGCGAACCAGTCGTCGTCGGCCGACTCGCTGTCGTCGATGAACGACTTCGTGCGGTCGATCACCGCCGGCGTCTTCGAGTCGGCGCCCTCCCCCGAGGCGAGATACTCGTGGGCGACGTTGCCAAGCGAGACGAGTTTGTCCGCGACGGTGCGCAGCGCGTCGTTGTCGTTCATCGCCTTCCACGCCTTCGCGAGTGGGCCCGACAGCAGGTCGCCGGGCATCACTTCGAAGAAGTTGTCCTGGTCGTCGAAGCCGTCGGTGAGGTGCGTGTACGGCGTGATCCAAGCGTTCGAGGAGTAGCAGGCGGTTCGGTAGCCCGCCGCGGACAGCGTCTCCGCGAGCGTCGTCGCCCCCTCGAGGTACGGGTTCTCTTGGTCGGCGCCGTGACGGTGCGGGTACATCCCGGTGAACAGCGACGCGTGTACCGGGAGCGTCCACGGCGCGGGCGCGACCGCGTTCTCGAAGACGGTCGCCTCCTCGCAGAACGCGTCCAGCCCCGGCGTCGTCCCCCCGTCGTAGCCGTACGGCCCGAGGCGGTCCTTGCGGACCGTGTCGAGCACGACGAACAGCACGTTCTCGGGCGAATCGTCGCTCATGTCTCCCGAATCCCGCTCGCCGGTAATCCCTCTTCTGGTCTCCCCGAACGGGGTGTGAATGAGTGCGATCCGACGTTCGATAGGGCGCTATACGGTTTATCGCTGACCGCAGCAGATCGTGTTCAACGCAGGTTCCGGGTCCAGAACGCGTCTACAGCCGAGTTAGCGGATTCGACGGTCATGACCTGCGGAGTACCAGATTCGACAGTCACGATCCGCGGAGTCGACCGTGACGACGGCACGGCCGCTCAGTGGAAGCGATCGAAGCCGGAAAAACGAGACGTGCGAGGGAACTATCGCGCGTTCAGAACGGCGCCTGCGGTCCCTCGTCCTCCTCGCCGTCCGAGGACTCGCCGGGGAACGAGGGAGACATGCCGTCGTCGGAGTGACCCATACCGCCGAGGTCGCCGTCGGCGCCTGCGCCCATGCCGGTGTCGGCGACGACCTCCTTGATCTCGGGGATTTCCTTGGTCATCCGGGATTTGATCGCCTGGATCGTCATCGGTGAGATGCCGCAGCCGGAACAGGCGCCACCCAGCGAGATGTGGACCTCACCGGTCTCGCGGTCGAGGTGCTGAATGGCCGCGCTGCCGCCGTGCATCTGGATCTGCGGGAAGTTGCGGCGCAGGAAGTTCGTGACGCGCTCGCGCAGTTCGTCCTCGCCGCCGTCGTCTTGAGAGTCGGCGCTCATTACTGACTGTTTGGCAGTACGAGGGTTTCAACCTTGTGCTCGGGGGGTCAGCGCAGCCGTCCGGTCACGCCGATTCCGGCGGTTCGAGGTCGAACACGCGGTACAACTGGGATTCGATCTCCGCGACATACCGGTCGAGCGTCTCACTCAGTTTCTCGTCGTCCACGACGGTCGCGGTGAGCCGCTGGGTCGAGTTCTCGGGGAGTTCGACGGTGAACGCGCCCGACTCCTCGTCGTAGAACGGCTCCGACTCGTTGAGGATCTGCTGGTCGATGGCGTGGATCAGCTCCGAGTCATACCGGTCGTTCATGATCTCGAAGGCGTTCTTGTACGCCCGCTGGAGCTCCGGGAAGTAGTTCGCGTACTTGTCCTCGAACTGCTCGGGGTCGAACTCGGCCATTATCGGACGATCCGTGGGGACCGAGGTAAGCGCGACGGTCCAGGCGTATACACCAAATTGCGCGATATCGAATGCGGTGGTGGTCGCCTGCGACGCACCTTCGGTGCGGTCACAGCGAGACGGGACGGCAGTCGTCCCGCTGGAAGCCTCGACCGATCGCCGGAGACCGCTCTATGGAACGGAATCGAGGCCTGAGCGGGCGAGAGGTGCTTCGGCGGAAATCGAGTCGGCGCGCCGGCGCGGAATGTCGTTTCGAGAGAAGAGGCAGCGTGTGGCCGTCAGAATGTCGTCCAGGCGGTCGCCGCCTGCGTCCGGTTTCGGACGCGCAGTTCGCGGGCGCCGTTCTCTTCGCGCGTGTTGATCACGGTGTCGAACGGCTCGTACATCGTGTGCAGCGTCTGCTCGTCGTGCATCGTGGAGTTGATCACCGCGATAGTTGTCCACCCCTCGTTTTGCGTCTGGCGGGTGAGTACGCGGACGAACTGGTAGACGTCCTGCGGGTCGAGGTACATCAACAGTTCCGACAGCGAGTTGATGCCGACGGCGACCGACTCGTCGGTCTCGCGAAACGCCTCATACAGGTCGGTGAACTTCATCCCGATGTCGGTGATGTTCTTCGGGGAGGAGGCGTACCTGACGAGGTCGTCTTCGATGAGATCGCCGCCGCGCTGTTTGGAGACGCAGTCGACGACGCCGACCGATTCCGGAGCGACCTTCGCGATGTCCGCGTAGTCCGCGCGGACCTGCTCTGCGGGGTCGCCGGTGGTGATGAGGACGCCGCGCTCGCCGGCCTCCACCAACAGGCGCAGCATGAGCGCGTATTTACCGGTCATGGGCGGACCGGCGATGAGGAGGCTCTCGCCTCCCCCGCTGCCGTCAAGCGACAGCGGGGCGTCCTCCAGCATACGCATCAGCATGCGTCGGACAGCTAAAACCTTTGTCCAAACCGACGGAAGCGACAGCTCTGATCGATAGAGGCTCACGCGTTTCCCCCGTCCAGGGCGGCCGAACGACCCTGGTCGTCGACCCGGTCGAGCGGGCGGCCCGTGGCCGCTTCGATCACCGAGGCGTGTCGCGCTCGTTCGAGGCCGAATTCGGCCGGCCGTGCCGTTCGGTGCACGGTCACGGGTCCTCGTCTGACGGTTCCGATCCCGGTGTCGAGCCAAACAGCGCGGGGAAGCCGAGCGAGTCGAGATCTTGTCCCCCTTCGAGCAGGTCCACTCGGCCGAGCGCCGACGGTAAATCGGTGGCGGTGATCGGCCGCCCCGCGGGGCTTCCTGCGTCGGGGCCGCCAGAGTCCGACAGGTCTGCGGGTGGAGTGGTCCCCTCGATCAACTGCTCCCAGACGTCGTCGCCGTCGGCCCCCTCGCTGTCGGCGTGGACCTCCTCCGCCTCGTGTTTGCCTTCTTGATACGCGAGGTCGATGATGCTTCGGTCGTAAGACGTATCGAGTGCCCCTCGGAGGCGGTCGAACTCCTCGCGGTTCTCGTAGCCGAAGGCAGCCGCGACGCCGAGCGCGTACGCCCGGCGAATCGCCTCGGTCCCGGAGAGCTCCTCCCAGTCGGTTCCGAGTCGTGTTTCGTACATCAGTGAGTGACCGTCCCGTCGTCGCCGACGACGAGGCCGTCGTCGGTGAACCGAAGCTCTTGGATGTCAGTGTCGACGTCGGCGCCGCGCATCTTCACGACCTGCAACCCGCGGCGCATCCCGTCGTCTTCCATGTAGTTGTGGAAGAAGACCACGCCGTGGGCGAGGAAGTGCTCGTCCGCGTACGCGGACGGGTCGGTCATCTCGGAGATGAGATACGTCGTCGCGCTGGTTCGCTTGAGCGCGGAGAGGACCCGCATCGTCGTGTTCTCCTCGTCGTCGAGGAGATACCGCAGCAGCATCGTCGAGTCGATGACGACGCGGTCGATGTCGCGCGACTCGACGAACGAACTGATCCGGTTGGTGACGCTGTTGACGTCGCGTCGGTCCCCCGGCATGCCGAAAAAGCGCTTTCCATCCGAAGAGAAGGCATCGAGGAACGTCACCGCCCCGGAGTCGAGCGCCCCCTCGAAGCCGAAGTCGTAGGCCGCCATGTCCCGTTCGAGGTCGGCCCGGCTTTCGTGCATGCTGATGAACAGACAGCGATCGCCGTTGGCGGCGCCGTCGGCGATGAACTGTGCTGAGAACGTCGTCTTCCCGCTACCGGGGGGACCGCAGACAACGTAGAGCCGTTCGGCTGGGAGCCCCCCGCCGACGAGGTCGTCGAATCCCGAAACGCCGCTCGAAACGCGCATGGTCACTACGGTATGAGGGGGCAGATAAGGACTGCTCCCTGAGACTCAGCAGTGATATTGGCGGGGCGTGAATCGGGGAGCTGCGCGGAAATCGAGGCGCGAACCGGGGAGATACGCGAAACCGAGCTCACTCCGTGCGCGGTTCGACCCAGACGACGAACCGGTCGTCGCCCTTCACGATGCCGCGGACGGAGTCGTCGCCGGCGGTCGTCGCCTCGTCGACCTGGTCGGCGGGCACGTCGCGGACCTGGAACACCTCGTCGACGACCCAGCCGACGGTGCCGCCGTCGTCGACCTCGTCGGGATCGAACACGATGATGCGCTCACGCGTCCCCGTCCCAGTGACGCCCAGCAGCGTCTTGGGGTCGATGATCGTCGTCGTCTTGCCCCGCAGGTCCATCACGCCCTCAACGTGGCGCGGCGAATTCGGGATCGCGGTGAGGTCGCCCGCATCGACGATCTCGTCGATGTAGGCGATGTCGAGACAGTACGTCTCGTCGCCGAGTCCGAACTCCAACACCTGCGTCGTCTCCTCGGTCGAGACGGCGTCCGCGTCGGCCGCTCGCTCGCTGCTTGCCATATCACCGATCGCCCGAGCGAATCGCTTAACGGTAGCGCACGAGGTATCAGCCGTGAAATTCGGGGCGGTGTCTTCAATAACGGCGTATCGGTAGCCGAGGACATGATTCGAGACGCCGCACGGCCGGCTGGGGGTGTGCCGTGAGCGCGCGGGCGCCGCGGACGGTCGTGGTGGACGATTCGCGGTTCATGCGCGGACTCATCGCGGACATCTTGGAGTCCGACGGAGTCGAAGTCGTCGGCGAGGCCGCGGACGGCCGCGAGGCGCTGTCGGTCGTCGCCGACACCGACCCCGACGTGGTGACGATGGACGTCGAGATGCCGGAGATGAACGGGATCGAGGCGGTGGAGCGACTGATGGCCGAGAACCCGACACCGACGCTGATGCTGTCGGCGTACACCGCCGAGGGCGCCGAAGAAACATTCGCGGCCCTTGACGCGGGCGCCGTCGACTTCTTTGCCAAGCCCGGCGGCGAGGTGTCGATGGGCGTCTCCCGAATGGAGGAGCAGCTCGTCGAGACGGTCCGGTCGGTCGCCAGTGCGGATGTCTCGCGAGCGGGACGGCGCCGTCGCAGCGAGGCCGCGACGGCCGCGACGGCCGGGGCGACGCAGGCGTCGCCGAGCGCGTCGACCGCGGGCGGGTCCGCCGGCGCCGCCGTCGAACCGAACACGACGCTGGTCATCGGCTCGTCGACCGGCGGTCCCGACGCCGTCGAGCGAGTCGTCTCGGCGCTGCCTGGCGACGCCGACCTCCGCGGCGTCGTCGTCCAGCACATGCCCGAGGCCTTCACCGGGCGGTTCGCGAACCGCCTCGACGACGCCTGCGAACTCTCGGTCCGTGAGGCCGAAGACGGGATGCGCCTCGGCCGGGGCGAACTGGCGGTCGCCAAGGGCGGCCACCACCTGGAGATAACGAACGCGCGGGACGGCCGGCTTCGCCTGTCAGTCATCGACGAGGAGCGCGGCGAGGGCGTGCGCCCGTCGGTGAACGTGACGATGGAGTCGGCCGCCGACGTCGTTGACGACCCGCTGATCGGAGTGATTCTCACGGGGATGGGCGGCGACGGGAGCGACGGGGTGCAGGCGCTCTCGCGTGTCGGCGCCCGCGTGCTCGCGCAAGACGAGGACTCCTGTGTGGTGTACGGGATGCCGAAGCGCGCGGCCGCGACCGGCGCGGTCGACACGGTGCTTCCGCTGGACGATATCGCCGCGGGAATCACGGGTGAGCGCGCGTGAGCGACGATGATTCACGTCGGGCGCACGCGGTCCACCGGAGGTGGTCCGCGTGAGCGAAGCGCACATCCGCGCGTTCGTCCGCGAGTCCGAGGAGGGGATCACCGAACTGAACAACTCCCTGCTCGCACTGGAATCGGACCCGGACGACCCCGAAGCGATGGACGCCATCTTCCGGACCGCCCACACCCTGAAGGGGAACGCAGCGGCCATGGGCTTCGGTGACTTTTCCGGGCTCGCACACGCGATGGAGGACCTTCTCGACGAGGTCCGCGACGGCGACATGGCGGTGTCGGGCGACCTGATGGACCGGCTGTTCGAGGCGGTCGACCTGCTCGACGCGATGCTCGGGGAGATCGACGACTCGGGCGGCACGAGCATCGACCCCGCCGGCGTGGAGGAGGACCTGCGGACGATGGCCGAGGAGGGCGTCGACGCGCTCGACGGTGACGGCGCGACTGACGCTGCCGGAGCAGGCGCGAATGCCGAGACCGGAGACTCGACCGACGGAGACGCCGACGCGAGCGGATCGGCCGACACCCCCGACGGCGACGACACCGACGCCGTCGATCCCGACTTCGACCCCGGCCTCTCCTCGGCGGACGACGAGGGCCTCTACCGCGCTCGCGTCGACCTCGGCGACGCCGACATGCCCGGGATCGACGCGATGTTCGTCCTCGAGGCCGTCGAAGGCGGCTTCGGGGAGATGGCCTGCGACCCCGACCGCGAGGCGATCGAGGAGGGCGAGTTCGGGGGGACGTTCGACCTGTACGTCGCCGCCGACGCGGGCGCGACCGTCGAGGCCGGTATCGACGCGGTGAGCCAGGTCGACGCGGTCGACGTGGCCACGGTCGAGCCGGCGCCTGGGGACGGCACGGTCGACGCGACCGAGGCCGAGTCCGACGCGACCGGCCGGTCCGAGCCCGGAGACGCCGGCGGCGCGGGCGAGGAGACCGACGACGGGGCGACCGATTCCGCAGACCCAGACCCAGACGCAGACGGCGACGGCGCCGACGGCGGGAGCGGCGACGGGTCGTCAGGCTCCGCCGGCGGTGGCGGATCGAGCACGTCGTCGTCGGACAATATCTCCTCGGTCCGAGTCGACGTGGAGCAGCTCGACGACCTGTACGGACTGGTCGAGCAGCTCGTGACCAGCCGGATCAAACTCCGCCGGGAGATGGAGGAGGCCGACATCGACTCCGACAACCTCGACGAGCTGGACAAGATCTCGACGAACCTCCAAGACACGGTGATGGACATGCGGCTCATCCCGCTGTCGGCGGTCGTCGACACGTTCCCCCGGCTCGTGCGGGATCTGGCGCGCGACCAGTCGAAGGACGTGAACTTCGACATCGACGGCCGCGACATCGAGCTGGACCGCACGATCCTCACGGAGATCCGCGACCCGCTCGTCCACATCCTCCGCAACGCCGTCGACCACGGCATCGAACCGCCCGAGGAACGCGAGGCCGCCGGAAAGGACCCGGCGGGAACCATCGAACTCCGGGCCGACCGCGAGCGCGATCACGTCACCATCGTCGTCGAGGACGACGGCGGCGGCATCGAGGCCGACGCGCTCCGGGAGAAGGCCGTCGAAAAGGGCGTGAAATCCCGCGCCGAAGTCGAGGCGATGTCCGACGCCGACGCGCGCGAGCTCGTCTTCCACCCCGGCTTCTCGACGAACGACGAGGTGACCGACGTCTCCGGCCGCGGGGTCGGGATGGACGTGGTCCGGACGACGGTGAAGGACCTCGACGGGAGCGTCACGCTCGATTCGACCCCCGGCGAGGGGACGCGCTTCGAGATCAAGCTGCCCGTCACGGTCGCCATCGTCCGCGTGATGTTCATCGAGGTCGACGGCGTCGAGTACGGCGTCCCTATCAAGAACATCGCGGAGGTGAGCCGCGCCGACGGCGTCGACGTGGCCCACGGCGACGAGGTCGTCCGCCACGACGGCGACATCTACCCGGTGGTCCGGCTGCGAGAGGTGCTCGGGACAGACACCCACGCCGGCACGCCCGGCGGCGCCGTCGCCGACGGCGGGCGCGACCACGGCGCCGAGTCTCGCGATCACGATGCCGGCTCGCACGACCGCGCCGCCGGCGACGAGGACGGCATGCTCCTGCGGATCCACGAGGAGAAGCGCCCGATCGCGCTCCACTGCGACGACGTGCTCCATCAGGAGGAGGTCGTCGTGAAGCCGCTGGAGGGCATCCTCTCGGGCATCCCCGGGCTGTCGGGGACGGCCGTCCTCGGCGACGGGGACGTGGTGAGCATCCTCGACGTCGAGACGCTCGGAGGGCGCAGATGAGCAGCGCCCGCGGCGACGCCGGCGACCTCCAAGGCGTCATCGAGTTCGTGGAGGACCGGGTGCCGTTCGAGCCGGGGTACTACAACGAGGCGTACCTCGGGCGGCGAATCGCCGCGCGGATGCAGCGACGCGACGCCGACGACCACGCCGAGTATCGCGCCATCCTCGAGGACGACGAGGGGGAGCGCGAGGCGCTGCTGGACGCGCTGACCATCAACGTGACCGGATTCTTCCGCGACCCCGACATGTGGGCGGACCTCCGGCCGGTGTTGCGAGACCTCTCAGAGGAGAACGGCCGCGCCGGCGTTGACGCGTGGAGCGCCCCGTGTGCGGACGGCCGCGAACCGTACTCGCTGTCGATGCTCGCGGCAGACGACCCCGAGGTGAGCGAGCGGCGACTCCGGATCACGGCCGTCGACATCAGCGAGGAGGCGCTCGACGCCGCTCGGGCGGGCGTGTACGAGACGACGCGGACGACGGACATCGGCGAGGAACTGTCGCCGCTGTCGGACCCGGAGGCGTACGTCGACCAAGAGGAGAACCTGTTTCGGGTGCGCGAGTCGGTGAAGTCGCGAGTCACCTTCGAGCCGTACGACCTCATCCGCGACGGGCCGAAGTCGGACATGGACCTGGTGTTCTGTCGCAACCTCCTGATCTACATCGACACCGAGTACAAGGGCCGGCTGTTCGAGACGCTGCGCGACTCGCTGCGCCCGGGCGGCTACCTCGTGCTCGGGAAGACCGAGACGGTGCCCCCCGACATGCGCGAGGAGTTCGAGCCGGTGGCGAAACGCAGTCGCATCTACCAGTATACGGGATAATGTCGCTGTACACGCTCGCCCGCGACGGGGACATGGAGCAGCTCACCGACACCGCGAAGAACAGCGACAGCGCCGCGGTGCGCCGGCGGGCCGCGGAGATGCTCGGCGACGTGGGCGACCCCGAGGACGACCGAACCGTCGACGTACTCATCCACCTGGCGCGAAACGACGACGAGGACGCTGTCCGCGCGGCGGCGGTCGACGGCCTCGACGAACTGGGCGGCAACGGGCTCGAACGGCTCATCGCCAAGGAGACAGGCGTCGACCCGAACGCCGCCGACTGGGCGGCCGTCCGCGCGTTCGCGAAGGTACTCGGCGGCGCCAGTATTCCCGAGTACCGGATGGCCGCCGCCAACGCGCTCGGTCGGATGGGCGACTCGGACGCGGTCGGCCCCCTGGCGAAGCGCCTCGACGATCCGGACCCGCGAGTGCGCGAGCGCGCCTGTCTCGCGCTCGGCCGAATCGGTGACGCGCGCGCTGTCGGGCGCCTGAAGACGCGACTGGAGGACGACCATCCCGCCGTGAAGTCGGCCGCCGCGGACGCGCTCGGCACCATCGCCAGCGGCGAGGCGCTCGCGGCGCTGTTGGGTCTGCTGGACGACGAGAACCCGAGCCTTCGGCGGCTCGCGGCCTCGGCGCTCGGCAACGCCAGTTCGGCGAAACCGGTGCCGGAGCTCGCGGGGGCGCTCGCGGACGAGCACGACACGGTGCGCAGGGCGGCGGTGTTCTCGATCATCGAACTGCTCGCGAACGCGCCGACCAAGCAGAGTCACGCCGTGCGCGACGCGGTCGTCTCCGAACTCCAAGACGCCGACGACGAGACGGTGACCGGGCCGCTCGTGGAGATCCTGGAGGACGCGACGCAGGCGCGCCAGCGGCGCAACGCCGTCTGGTTCCTCGGGCGAGTGACGAGCGCGGAACCGCCAGAACACGTGCTCGACGCACTGGTGGACGCGCTCGACGACGACGACAAGATGACCGCGCAGTTCGCGGCGACGAGCATCACCAACTTGGACGGGCTCGCCGTGGAGTCGACGCTCATCGATCTGGTGGACGACGACGACGCGACGATCGACGCGCGGGCGAAGGCGGCGTACGCCCTCGGCGACGTGGGCGGCGACCGCGCGAAGGAGACGCTGGATGCGATCACCGACAGCGACGTGGACAAGCAGATACGCAAGCGGGCGTTCGCGTCGCTGTCGAAGCTCGGAGGTGTTAGACAGTGAGCGACAGTAGTCAGCGAACCGACGGTGGCGGACAGCAGTCCGGCGAGGAGTACAAGGTCGCGGACACCCGCGGCAAGTTCGCGCAAGCGATGAAGGGCGGACGAAAGCTCAACGACGTCGGGTGGACCAACGGCCGGGTCGTCCTCTCGAACAAGCGGGTCGTCCTCGTCGGCAACGGCGGAAAGCGGACGATCGCGCTGTCGTCAGTCGACGGGATCGGCGGGCGCTACGACGCCAACCAGGAGATCCAGCGCGTTTCGAACTACGTCAGCCTCCGCATCGGCGACGACGTGTTTCTCATCGCCGCCGAGGAGCACGACGAATTCCGCACAGATCTCTACCGAGCGTTCCTCGACCGCAAGGTGATCAAGGCGCGCCACCCGGCGATCAAGGGCGGCGTCGTGCAGGACACCGAGTGGGAGCAGGCCCGGGTGAAGGTGGAGGCCGGCGGAATCTCCGTCGCCCAGCAAAGCGGCGCGTTCGTCCGCCTCGAACTCGACGACATCGGCACCCTCGAGGAGACGGAACGCACGGTGATGGACGAGAAAGCCGCCGTTATCGAGGCCGAGCACACCGACGACGAGGGCACGAGCGTCCAGACGTACCTCTCGGGCAAGCCGTGGCTGGTCGCGGTGATCAAGTCGTATCTCGGACAGGGCCACGATCGCAACCGCGGCGCCGTCGAGCTGTCCGAGTCAGAGCGCGAGGTCCTGATGGCGCTGTACTCGGGGGTCTCCTCGTTCGAGGTGCCGAACTTCCTCGGGATGAGCGTCGACCGTGTCGAGGAGATCTTCGAGCGGCTCATCGAGGCGGAGGTGCTCGAGGAGGTGCGGACCCGCCGCGAGGTCGCGCTGGAACCCCGCGGGCGAAACATCGCCAGCGAGGCGATGAACGAGCAGTGAGACGCGAATGAGCAGAGAGACGATGAACGGCAGCGAATCGGCGGGCGGCGACACTCCGCCGACAGCTATCCCGACTTCGGGAGTCGCGTCGACGCCGATATCAGGTGTTGACCGACTCGATCCGCTGACCGACGATCACGCGTCCCTTGGCGGTGAGTTCGGTTCCCTCGCCGCTGTCGACGAGTAGTCCGTCGTCGATGAGACCGTTCAGTAGCATGGTGAGCCGCTGAGGCTCGATGTCGACCACCTTGTTCAACGAGACGCCCGAGCCAGCCGAGTAGGCGGCCACGAGCACCTCCGTCTCCGCCTCGCCGAGTTCGACGTCCGCCAACTCCTCCTGCACGTCCGCGTAGCGCAGCCGGATGTACCGGCCGAGGACGTTCGTGAGCCGCCCGGAGTCCAGGCCGACTTGGGAGGTGACAGCGGTGCCGTCCTCGATGTGCCGAAACGAGATGACGGGGTGGGTGCCGTTGTCCAGGTCGCGCTGAGCGCGCTCGACGGAGATGACGCTGCGCAGGTCGACGGTGAACGGCTCCGGGCAGCCCTCGAACGAGAGCGCTCCCTGGGTTACGTCGAGCCGAGCCTTGTGCGCGTCCGTCTCGACGACGCGTCCGCCGATCTTCGCCGGGTGACGGACCAGCGCAGTCGTTCCGTTGAGAAGTACTTTGAACAGCACCGTCGCGAACCGGTCGATGTTTGTGTCGTTGCCCTCGATGGCGGCGACGCCGCGGCGGTCGTCGGCTCGATACGCGACGGTGACGGTGTCGTTGAAATAGCCCGCCATCTCCGGCGGCACCTGTCCCACCTTCACGTCGAACACCGACGACAGCGGGATCGTCTCCTTGGAGCCATCGGCCGCGAGCACGAGCCGCCGCTGACTCAGGATGATCCGCCCCGTCGGGGGTTCGCCCTCGACGCCGGGCGCGAAGAACCGACCGACGAAGTCGGCGACGACCGTCTCGCTCATAGCAGTCGACAGTGAGGCGGCCGACTTGACGGTTTCGCACCGATGCTCAGCGATGAAACCGAGCGGTCGGTCACTCGTCGGCGACGCCCGCCCATCGCTCGATCCGCGAGGCCTCGCTCATTGCGAGCGTCCCCGCGAACGCCATCACGAGTACGTAGCCGACCGCGAACGCCGGGATCACCCGGGCGATCGTCGGGTTCGGTGAAGTGGCCGCCAGCGCCGCGATGATGAGCGAGAACTCCCCGCGCGGGACAAGCGCGAGTCCCGTCCGCAGCGACCGCCGCCGGGAAAGACCGTAGATCTGCCCGCCGATCCCGCCGCTGAGTACCTTCGCCGGCCCCGACAGCGCGGCCGCCACGACGACGGGAACGGCCACGCCCGCGACCGCAACGGGGTCGGTGTTGAGGCCGACCCACGCGAAGAACACGACCGCGAAGGCGTCCCGCAGCGGCGCGATCCGGTCGGCGACGCGGTCGTGTAGCGGCGTCGCGCCGATCCCGACGCCGACAAAGAAGCCCGCGACCGCCTCGCTGGCGCCGACAGACAGCGCGAGCCCGGAGATCACGAGCGCGACCGCGAGCGTCCGGACGACGAGGTCCTCGTCACTCGTGCCCAGGTAGGGAGCGAGCCGCGGCGCGAGCACCTGCGCGGCGACCGCCAGCGCGATCAGGAAGCCGAGCGCGACGGCGATCCGCGGGAGGGCGTCGACCGGCGAGCCGCCGGCGACGAGCGCGACCGCGAGCGCGAGATAGACGGCGATGACGAGGTCCTCGGCGACGAGCGTCCCGAGCACCGGCTCGGCCTCGGGGTCGGCGATCCAGCCCAGGTCGACGAGCGACTTGGTGATCACCGCCGACGAGGAGATGTAGACGATGCCGCCGACGAGGAACGCCCCGAGCGGGCCGAGTCCGAACAGCAGGCCGACTGCGACGCCGACGGGGAAGTTCACGAACAGGTCGACGGCGGCGGCCGCCGAGAGCTTCCGCCGGGCGGCGATCAGCCGGTCGAGACTGAACTCCAGGCCGAGGAAGAACAGCAGGAGGACGACGCCGACCTCGGCGAGCGTGAGCACCTCCGCGGGGGCGATCGAGGGGAGGCCGACGGCGCCGGCGACGTGCGGACCGACGAACACGCCGCCGAGGACGTACAGGGGGACGGTCGGGATGCCGATCCGCCGGCCGACGGCGGCGACGGCCGTGGCGGCCGCGATCAGGATTCCCAGCGCGAGCAGGCCGTGGAGGTCGCCAGCGGCTGTCGGTCCCGCCGCCATCAGTCGAGCACGGTCCCGTCGCCGTCGTCGCCTCCGGCGTCGGTACCACCGGCGTCATCGCCACCGTCGCCCACGTCGATGAACATCGCGTGGAACGCGTCGACCTCCTCGCGCGAGCCGATGACGACGACCGTGTCGCCGGCACCGACCCCGGCGCCGGGGTCCGGATTGGGCGTCACCTCGTCGCCGTGTTCGACCGCGATGATCGACACGCCGGTGCGCTGGCGCACGTCGGCCGCCTCGATCGTCTCGCCCGCGAGCTCGGAGTGATCGGGCACCTCGTACCACTCAATGAGCGCGTCGCCGCCGAGGACGGTCTCGATGTTCTCCGTGGCGACCGGCTGGAAGTACGCCCCCTCCAGTACCGTGCCCACGGTTCGCGCGAGCCCGTCGGACAGTTCGAACAGCTTCTCGGCGTCGCTGTCGGCGTCGGCCCGCCGGTACACCTCGCGCTTTCCGGTGTTGTGCGTGACGACGACGAGCCGCTCGTCGCCGTGGAGTTCGATCTCGTGTTTCTTCCCGACCCCGGGAAGGTCCGACTCGTAAACCGTCATACGTGGGTGGTCCGGTCGGTCGGAGCATAAGTACGGCGACGGGCGGGGATCGGCGGCGGCGTCGACCGCGGCGGGACCGGGGCGAACCGATCGCGAACCACTTACCCCGGACCGCGACCCACCGGCGCCCATGAGCCACTTTCCGGCGTTCGAGGTCGTCCCGGCCGTCGATATGCAGGACGGCGAGGTCGTCCAGCTCGTGCAGGGCGAGCGCGGCACCGCCACGCGCTACGGCGATCCCGTCGAGGCGGCCCGTCGGTGGGTCGACGAGGGGGCCGAGACGCTGCACCTCGTCGACCTCGACGGGGCGTTCGAGGGCGAGCGCGCCAACGCCGCCGCCGTCGACGCCGTCCTCGACGCGGTGGACGTGCCGGTCCAACTCGGCGGGGGGATCCGAACCGCCGCGGACGCGATCGACCTGTTGGATCGGGGCGTCGACCGCGTCATCCTGGGCACCGCCGCCGTCGAGACCCCCGAGATCGTCGCGGAGATATCCGATGCGCACCCCGGGAGCGTGATGGTCAGCCTCGACGCGAAAAACGGGGAGGTCGTCGTCTCCGGGTGGACGGAGGGGACCGGCCTCGATCCGGCCGAAGCCGCCGAACGCTACGAAGCCCTCGGCGCGGGCGCGATCCTGTTCACCGACGTGGACGTGGAGGGACAGCTGGAGGGGATCAACCGCGAGTCGGTCGAACGCGTCGTCGACGCGGTCGACGTCCCGGTCGTCGCCTCCGGCGGCGTGACGACGCTCGACGACGTGCGGGCGCTGCGCGAGGCCGGCGCCGCCGCCGTCGTCGTCGGCACCGCGCTGTACGAGGGCCGGTTCACTCTCGCCGAGGCGCAGTCGGCCTGAGGCAGCAGCTCAGTCCCCGAGTCGTCGCGACACGTACGCGACCGCCAGAACCGTCGCGGCCGCCATCAGCACCAGCCCGATCACGAGCCCCGCGTTCGTCGCCGACGAGAGCGAGACGGAGCCCCCGGCGAACACGAGCGCTGCCGGAAGTGCCTCGTCCATGTGCGTTGGTAGTGCACGCGGATCGACTTGAATCCCTGTCGAACGGCCGTCAGACGGCCGGAAATCGGATGCTGGGCGAGCAGCATGCGGACGCCGGGCGGACAGCACGCGGACGCCGGGCGGACAGCACGCGGGCAGCAGGCGACCGGCGGACGGCCGCGAGACGGAACGGCAGGCAGCGGAGCCGGGAGGGAGTACGTCCGGCACGGCGACCGACGAAGCCGGAACCGTCTTGACCGGCGGCGCCGACGCCTCGGCCATGAGTGACCGCACGGCGGCTGTCAGTCGGGAGACGGCCGAGACGGACATCGAACTCACGCTCGCGATCGACGGCGACGGCGACAGCGAGGTCGACACCGGCGTCGGGTTCTTCGACCACATGCTGACCGCCTTCGCCAAGCACGGGCTGTTCGACCTGACGGTCCGCTGCGACGGGGACACCCACATCGACGACCATCACACCGTCGAGGACGTGGGAATCGCACTCGGGGATGCGTTCGCTGAAGCGCTGGGTGACAAGCGTGGGATCCGCCGCTACGCCGACCGGCGCGTCCCCCTCGACGAGGCGGTCGCCGGCGTCGTCGTCGACGTGAGCGGCCGGCCGTACTTCGAGTTCGCGGGCGAATTCTCACAGGACGAAGTCGGTGAGCTGACAAGCGACATGGCGCGCCACTTCGCGTACTCGCTGGCGATGAACGCCGGCCTGACGCTCCACGCGGAGGTCGAGCGCGGCGTCAACGCCCACCACGAAGTCGAGGCGCTGTTCAAGTCGCTCGCGCGGGCGCTGGACGATGCGACCCGCCTCGACGAGCGTCGCAGCGACACCCCGAGCACGAAGGGCGACCTGTAGGTCGGCGGGTTCACATCTTCCCGCGGCCCGATCCCCCGCTCAGCCTTTCATCAACTGACCGTCCTCCTCCGCGAGGACCCCGCGTTCGATCGCGTACTCGAAGATCTCCCGCACCTCCTCGTCTTCGAGATCGTACGCGCCGGCCGCGAACTCCGCGACCTCGGCGCGCGCGACGGGGAACTCGCGGTTGTTGAGGAAGCGCATCACCTTCCGAAAGTTCGCGGGCTCCTCGCCGGTAGTTGATCCCGCTGGGTCGACCGACTCCGTCGCGTCCGCGTCTGTCGGTTCCGTCGTGTCCGTGTCTGCCGACTCCGTCGCGTCCGCGTCGGTCCCTCCCGAGTCCGACTCTCTCTCCGCCGGGGGCGGCGAGGCGTGTCCCGCCGTGTCGATCGCGAGCGCCGGGTCGTCGTCAGTCTCGTCGATGCCGTCGTCGCCGCCGGTCGCGGCCGACGGCGAGGCGTGGCCGGCGTCGTCGGTCGCGAGCGAGGGAGGCGCGTCGCTCGCGCCGTCCGCGCCGAGGCGGTCGAGCAGCGGCGAGAGCACGCCGTCGAGCGTCTCCCGACAGGAGTCACAGAGGACGACGCGGGCCTGTTCATCCGGCGCGGGGTCGAGATCAGCGGGGATGACCTCGTACGCGCCCGCGGCAATCCCCCCACAGAAGTCGCAGTCGAGTTCGCGCATACCCGGCGCCTCGGCGTGAACCGACAAAAGCGAACGGGAAGCGCGGGCGGGTGCCGGCCGGCCGACAAGGGGACGACTCCGAACAGTTATGCCTGCACGTGGACGACGACGGACACGAATGTTCGACGAGATCATGGGGAAGTTCGAGGGCTCGCCCGGCCAGCAGGCGGTGGTCAGGCTCCTGCTCGAGCGCGGCTTCTCCGTGAACGAGGACGGGCGGGTCGTCTCCGGCGGCATCGAGATCCCCGACACGGGGATCGCCCGCGAGGCGGGGGTCGACCGCCGGGTCGTCGACGCGACGACGACGGCCGTCCTGAAGGACGAGGAACTGCGCCGGATCTTCGCCAACATCACCGCCGTCCCGAGCCTGATGGACCTGGCACCGGTGCTGGATCTCACCGTTCTGACCGTCGAGGTCGGCGACCCCGACGCCTCGGGGATCGTCGCCGAGATCACCGGAATGCTGGCGGACGCCGGCATCTCGCTCCGGCAGGTGCTGTCGGACGACCCCGAATTCGCTGACGAGCCGAAGCTGTACCTGATCGCCGACGAGGAGTTGCCGGGCGACCTGCTCGTGTCGATCCGCGATCTGTCGTACGTCCGCAGCGTCGAGTTCTAACGGGAGCCGCGGCGGTCGCCGTCGGCGCGGCCAAACGCTCGAACCGACGGCGCTTTCAGCGCGACCCGCCGAGGGCGAGGTATGGACGACCGAACCGCGAGCCTCCTGCGCGTGCTCGGCGTGCAGACCGCGCTCGTCTCGGCGGCGATCCACCTGATCGAGGGGCTCCCGCGGCTGTTCATCTACCTCCCGATACTATCGGTTCGTGACCCTCGACCGTACCTGTTCGTCCCGTCGGCGCTGTTGCTCGTCGGACTCGCGACGGCCATCGTCCGCGGGTCGCACGACCGACGGCTCTACTCGCTGAGCGCGGGGGTCCTGCTCACGTACACCGTCGGATACGCCTGGTGGCACCTCACCGACCACGGCGGGCTCCTCCCGACCCACGACGTGACCAACCCGGTGGGCGAGATCGCCGCACACCTCGCGGCGGATCCGATCGCGTTGGTGTCGTTCGCCGCGCAGGTGATCGGGGCGGTCGCCTTCCTCGCGCTGTTCGCCGCCGACCCGCGAGCGGTCGGAACCGCCGACTAACCGGACCCGATCGACCACGCCGACTGACCGAGGTCCGGCACCGAACCGCGGAGCGACCGTCCCCCGACGGATACCGCTTTACCGCGTCATCGACAAGCCCCGTCATGGCGAACCCCGAACCGTACCGCACCGTCGGCGACCGAGCGTCCGCGGAGTTCACGGTTCAAGGGTCGCGATTCATCGGTCATCTCGCGCCCGTAGACACCGTGGGGGCGGCGGAGGCGTTCGTCGATGAGGTGTGCGCGGAGTACGACGACGCGACGCACAACGTCCCCGCGTACCGCGTCCCCGCGGACGACGGCGCGTCCGCCTCCACCGGATCGGTGCTGCTCCGAGAGTATTCCAGCGACGACGGCGAGCCGACCGGCTCGGCCGGCAAGCCGGCGCTGAACGTCCTCCAGCAACAGGAGATCCGAAACGTCGCGGCCGTGGTCACGCGCTACTACGGCGGGACGAACCTCGGCGTCGGGGGCCTCGCGCGGGCCTACTCGCACGGGGTGAAAGCGGGGCTCGACGCCGCCGGCGTGGTCGAGGAGTCGCCTCACGAGCGACTGTCGCTCACGGTCGCGTACGACGACTCCGGCACCGTCAGGAGCGTCCTCGAGTCGACCGGCGTCGAGTTCGACGCCGACTACGACGCCGAGGTGACGTTCGAGGCGCGCGTGCCCGTCGCCGCCGCCCCCGAGCTTCGGGATCGGCTGCGCTCGGCGACGAGCGGTCGCGTCGAGATTCGGTAGTCGTCCGGCGTTCGCGCCGCTGGAAGCCAGCGACGGCGACCCTCGGCGCCGCCGCCACGTTCCGGGTTCCGAACGTACTTGGCGCGCGACTCCGACGCCGCGGTATGGACCGTATTCAGGCGAGCGACTTCCACGACATCGCAAAGCCGAGCGACCCGAGGGTCGCGCCGGGCGGCGAGCACGTGGCGTTCGTGCGGAGCGTGCCGGACGACGAGGAATCGTACGAGTCGACGGTGTCTCTCGCGCCGACGGACGGCGACGGCGACCACCGACGACTGACGTTGACGGAGGGAAGCGACGCCGAGCCGCGGTTCTCTCCGTCCGGGGACCGACTTGCGTTCACCTCCACACGCGGGAAGGACGACGACACCCAACAGCTGTGGCTGCTCCCGCTCGACGGCGTCGGCGGCGAGGCCGAGCAGGTGACCGACGTGGTCGGCGGCGTCGCCTCGATCGCGTGGAGTCCCGACGGGAGCCGGATCGCGTTCCTCCAGTCCGTTACCGACGAGGACCGCGAAGAAGAGCGGGACCTGGAGATTCCAGAGGAGTACGAGCCTGAGGATCCGGACCCCCGAGTCGTCGACCGGACCGTCTATCGAACCGGCACGGAGTACTTCGACGGCAAGCGCCCGCAGGTGTACGTCCTCGACGTAGAATCGGGCGGCCTCATCCGGGTCACCGACGGCGACCACGACCACGCGGCTCCCACGTGGGGCGACGACGAGACGCTCTACTTCACGGCGCAGAAGGCCGGCGACGATCCGGACGACAACTACGAGATCGATATCGTCGCCTACGACACCGAGTCGGGCGACACGGAGGACGTGGTGCGGACGACCGGCTGGGGCGCGGCGCTCGACGTAACCGAGGACCACCGGATCGCCTACACGTACACGGAACCGGAGCAGGCGAGCATCCAGCCCACCGAACTCCACGTGTACGACCGCGCGGCCGACGAGACGTCCGATCTCACCGCGGACCTCGACCGAACCGTGGGCTACGAGATTCCGCCGCAGTGGGGCCCCGAGGAGGATCGCGTGTACTTCGCGACGCCCGACGAGGGCGCGACGAGCGTCTGGTCGGCGCCCGGCGACGCCGGCGCTGCCCCCGAGCGCGAGTACCGCGGCGGCGCCGTCAACGGCGGTCACGTCGCCGCCGACGTCACCGCGATCACGAAAAGCGAGTGGGACCATCCCGGCGAGCTGTTTGTGCTCGACGGGTCCGAAGAGCGCCGGGTTACCCGCCTGAACGGCGAGTACCTCGATTCGGTCACAGTCTCGGAGCCCGAACCCCTCGCGTTCGAGTCCGAGCAGGGGCCCGTCGAGGGGTGGGTGCTGACGCCGCCGGAGTTCAGCGAGGACGAGACCTATCCGCTCGCCGTGGAGGTCCACGGCGGTCCGCACGCGATGTGGACGACCAGCGGGACGATGTGGCACGAGTTCCAGACGCTCGCGGCCCGCGGCTACGTCGTATTCTGGTCGAACCCGCGCGGCTCCACCGGCTTCGGCGAGGAGTTCATGCAGGCCATCGAGCGCGACTGGGGCGACGTGACCCTCACCGACGTGCTGGCCGGCGTCGAGACGGTCGCCGCGCGCGAGTACGTCGACGAGACGAACGTCTTCCTCACCGGCGGCTCCTTCGGCGGCTACATGACCTCGTGGGCGGTCGGACAGACCGATTACTTCCGGGCAGCCGTCTCCCAGCGCGGCGTGTACGACTTCACCGGGTTCTACGGGTCGACCGACGGGGCGTACAAGCTCGTCGAGGGCGACTACGATACGACGCCGTGGGAGGAACCGGAGTTCCTGTGGGAGCACTCGCCGGTCGCGCACGCCGACGGCGTGACGACGCCGACGCTGCTGATCCACTCGGACCGAGACTACCGGACACCGGACAACACGGCGGAACTGTACCACCGTATCCTCCGGAAGGCGGGCGTCGACACGCGGTTGGTGCGCTACCCGCGCGAGGGGCACGAACTGTCGCGCTCGGGGGAGCCGGCACACATCGTCGACCGCATCGAACGCATCGTCCGCTGGTTCGACGGCTACTCCGAGTACCACGACGCAGCGCGCGCGCTCGATCGGCCGGACGGCGACGGGCTGAGCGCCGGATCGGACGAGGAAGACGAGGCGTAGGCGACGGCGATCGACCGCCCGGGTCGGCGACCGACTTTTCCGTTCGCGGCGGTTTCGCTCGGCAATGAGCGACGCCGAGCACGACGACTGTGCGTACTGCGGCTGTGACGTGACCGTCCACGATCCGGTGTACGTCCGCGACGGCGGGGACGACACCGAGACGCCGTTCTGCAACTACGGCTGTCTGGCGGCACACATCGATGAAGAGGGGCTCGCGGTCGAGACGACCTGTTCGGTCGAGTTCTGACTCAGTCGACGATGATGTCGTTCTCCTCGTCGATCGTCACGTCCGGCTCCGACTGCATCTGCTGCTCGTAGCGGTCGATCCAGTCGGCGAAACAGCCCGGGCACAGTCGCTGCTCGTCGACGGTCGAGCGATCGACCGACAGCCGGATCGTTCGAGCGAGCGCGTCCTCCACCGACGATCCGCACGCGTCACAGGAGTCGGCCATACCTTCGGCTGTGCGAGCCAGCGATTTAGTCGTTGCCTCGGTGGCCGCGGAGAGACGGCGACCCCGCGAGATGGCGAATAGGCGGCACAGTCGACCCGCGACCGGGATGCCGCACACCCGCGAACCGGTCGCGGCACGCGTCAGCGCACGCGGTGGCTGGCCCCGGCATCGGGTATGAACCTTCGCGCGCTACCTCCACAGTTCGGGCGCCGGCACGTCCGCGTCGCGCGCGGTTCGCCACTCGTGCTCGGGACTCCAGTCGAACAGCTCGGCCGCCTTCGCCGTCGACAGCGCCGACTGCTCGCCGTCGAGGTCGCAGTCGTCCGGAAGCCGGCCGAACCGCTCTTCGACCGCCGTCGCCGTCGGGCGGCCGAGGTAGTTGTCGGCAGCGGCGACGTGGACCGCCTCGTGGCCTGCGGGCGGATCGGCGACCGCGCGGGCAACGAGGGTGGCCACGTCGCGCACGTCGACGTACGACCAACAGTTGCCGGCGCCGTCGGCGAGGTCGTCGACGTCGCTGCAGGCGTACTCCCCCGGGTACTGGATCCACGACGGGCGGACGGAAGTGGCCGAGACGCCGTGGCGACGGTGCACCATGTCGGCGACCTCCTCGGCGACGACCTTCCCGGTGCCGTACGGGTCCTCGGGCCGCATCGGATGCTCCTCGGTGATCGGGAGTTCCGCCGGGAGTGGGGTCTCCTCGGCGAACGCGAGGCCGTAGGCGCTCTCGCTCGACGCCTGCACGACGGTCGCGTCCGCGCGGCCGGCGGCGACAAGGACGTTGTACGCGCCGGCGACGTTGTCCTGGAAGACGCGGCTCCCCGCGTGCCGCGTCGGCGACGGGTGTGAGCCCCAGTGGACGACCGCGTCCGGGTCGAGGTCGCCGACGAGGTCGAACGTCTCGCCCGCGTCGGTGAGGTCGGCGGCGCGGAAGTCGAGGTTCTCGCGCGGGGTCACTTCGTAGCCGGGATGGTCGAGATCGACGCAGACGACCTCGTGATCGTCAGCGAGCCGATCGACGATCCAACGGCCCGAACGCCCGAGACCGCCGGTGACGATGACTGTCGAGTCCATACGTTCCCGGTGGGACGGCGGCGTCAAAAACGAGGGCGGTCACTCGGAACAGATCGCGCGCCGGAGTCCGGGCGCAGTACCCGCTTACGCGATCTTGTCGTACTGGTCGGCGAGCTTCCCGGCCGCCTCGTCCATGAGGTCGACCTCGTAGTCGTCGAGGTCCCACTCGACGACCTCCTCGACGCCGGTCGATCCGAGCTTCACCGGGACGCCGAAGGCGGTGTCGTCGTGGCCAAACTCGCCCTCCAGGGCGATCGAGCCGGGGAGCACCTCGCCGGTGTCGCGGACGACCGCCTCGACCATGTGGGCGACGCCGGTCGCCGGGCCCCACTCAGTCGCGCCCTTTCGGGAGATGACGTCCATCGCCGACTCCTGGAGATCGCCGAGGATCTCCTCTTTCTCGTCGGCGGTGAACTCCGGATCCGCACCGTCGACGCGGACCTTCGAGAACACGGGGACCTGCGCGTCGCCGTGCTCGCCGAGGATCGTCGCCTCGACGTTCTTCACCGGTGCGTCGAAGCGCTCGGAGAGGACGTACCGGAAGCGCGCGGAGTCGAGGCGACCGCCGAAGCCGATCACCTTCTCGCGGGCGCGCTCGCCGCTCTCGTACAGGTGGCGATTGAGCAGGTCCACGGGGTTCGACGTGGTGATCGAGACGAAGTCGTCGTTGTACTCGCGAAGCGACTCGCCGATGTCCTCCATGATCGGCGCGTTGTCGCCCGCGAGATCGATCCGAGTCTGTCCCTCCTTGCGTGGGATACCCGCCGTGATCACGACGACGTCGGAGCCCTCGGTGGCCTCGTAGCCGCCCTGTCGGATTCGCGTGTTGGAGTCGTACGCGACGCCGTGGTTGGTGTCGGCCGCCTGGCCGATCGTCGTCTCCTCCATGTCCGGGATGTCGACGAACACGAGTTCGTCCGCGATGTCCCGGAGCGCGATGTTGTAGCCGGCCGCGGCGCCGACCGTTCCAGCCGCGCCGATCACGCTGACTTTCGTCATATCACGTATCTAGCCGACCGAGCCTCCGGTAAACGTTTCGAAACCGACGATCTCGGGCGGTAAACGACGTAGCGTCGATCGACGATCGACGAAATCACAGTGTATCGGGCGCTCGAACACGAGCGATCAGTCGCGGTCGAACGCCCGCGCGCGACACTCACGCAGGGGGCGCGCGAGCCAACGGGATTATGACCGCCCACGGAGCAACGTCTGAACAACGATGGCTATCGAGGACCGAGGGGACGCACACCTCATCACGCACGCGCTGGCGAAGGACACGCTGTCTCGCCTGCGCGACGTGGAGACGGAGCAGGTGGCGTTCCGAAAGGGGCTGGTGAAGTTGGGCCGCATTTGTGGCTACGAGATCATCGACGGCGCGATGGAGACTGAGTTCGTCTCCATCGAGACGCCGCTGGCGGAGACGACCGGCGAGCGCGTGAAGGGGCTCGACAACGTCGTCATCATCAACGTCCTTCGCGCGGCGACGCCGTTCGTCGAGGGACTGTTGAAGGCGTTCCCGCGGGCCAAGCAGGGCGTCATCTCCGCCGGTCGCAACGAGGAGGCCGGGATGGACGAGGACGGCACCTTCCCGATCGAGATCGATTACACGAAGCTGCCCGAGATAACCGGGGAAGACACCGTCATCGTCGCCGATCCGATGCTCGCGACGGGATCGACGATGTGCGCCGTGCTCGACCACGTGCTCGCGGAGAACCCCGAGCCGGAGGACCTGTTCGTGCTCTCGGCCGTCTCCGCTCCCGACGGACTCACGCGCGTGGCCGAAGCGACGCCCGAGGCCGACCTGCTCACCGTCGCCATCGACGACGAACTCAACGACGAGGGGTTCATCGTCCCCGGCCTCGGCGACGCCGGCGACCGCGCGTTCCGGACGCAGTAGCGGTCCCGCGCCTGCTGTGGCCGACGGCTTGTTCGATCCGAGCCTTCTTCCGTGAATACGAGCCCATACGCTCGCGTGACGTAGTTACGGCCGTCGGGGAACACGGCGGGTGCGCGATCCATCCCCGACGCCGCGAGCGCCCGTATCCGGGGGCGAGCCGACGAATGATCGCCAGTTAGCCTACGAGCCGAACCCCCTGTAACGGCGAGGAATCGATAGCCTGGGACTGGGTCCTACAGCCGTGAATGGAGCGCTTGGGCGGTCTTCTCGCCGACACCGGGAACGTCGAGGAGGTCGTCCTCGCTGGCCGCACGGACGTTCTCGACGGAGCCGAAGCGCCGCAGGAGTCGCCGGCGCGTCTCGGCGCCGACGCCCGGCACCTCGTCGAGCACCGTCGACACGTCGTCGCGCAGCGTCTGGTGGTACTGAACGGCGAACCGGTGGGCCTCATCACGTGCGCGCTGCAGCAGGTGGAGGTGGGGCGCATCGTCGTCCCAGCGGTGCACCCGATCGGGAGCGATCACCAGCTCCTCCTCCTTGGCGAGCGCCACCGCGGGAACGTCCCAGCCGACCTCGCTGAGCGCGTCGCGGGCGGCGCCGAGCTGTCCGTCGCCACCGTCGATCAGCAGCAGGTCCGGGTCCGGCCGGTCGTCGCGCCCCTCGACAGCGCGTTCGGCGCGCCACTTCATCAGTTCGCGCATGTTCGCGTAGTCGTCGTTGCGGTCGGTGAGCTTCTTCCGCCGGTAGTCACCAGTCACGGCGCTCCCGTCGACGAAGCACACGTCCGAGCCGACGACCTGCTTGCCCTGCGCGTGGCTCACGTCGAACGCTTCGATACGCTCGGGGCGGTCGACGCCGAGCGCGTCGGCCAGCGCCGACAGCTCGTCGCGTCTGGTCGGACCGCTGCGGGCGTTCTTGAGCGCGAGGTCGACGAGCTTCGCTTCCCGTCCCGCTCCGGGGACGCGGACGGCGACGCCTTCGGCCTCCAGCCACGCGAGCACGTCCTCGTCGGGCGGTCGCTCCGAGAGCAAGATCGCCTCCGGAAGCTCGCGTTCGGCGTAGTACTGCACGAGGAACGCCGACAGCACCTCGGCGACCCGATCCTCGGCGTCGGGGGCGTCCAGCGAGTGTCGAGAACGGTCGACGAGTTGGCCACGTTCGCTGTGGAGGCGAGCGACGACCGCCGAGTCGCCCTCGACGGCCGCGCCGAGCACGTCGACCGCGCGCTCGTCGGACCGGTCAGAGACCGCTTCTTCGCCCTCGCCGTGGAACGACTCGACGGCGTCAAGGCGATCGCGGAGGTTCGCGGCGCGCTCGAACTCCTGCGCCTGCGCGGCCGCCTCCATCTCCCGGCGCAGCGGGTCGGCGAGGGCGCCGGTCTCCCCCTCGAAGAATCGGGTCGCCGCCTCGACGTCCTCCCGGTAGGCGGCCTCGGTTATCTCGCCCGTACAGGGTGCCGAGCAGAGCCCCATTTCGTAGTCGAGGCAGGGGCGCGCGCGGTCCTCGTACTTGTGGTCCGAACAGCCACGCAGCCCGTACGTCTCGCGGATCGCCTTGATCACGGTGTCGACGCGCCCCTTGTCGGTGAACGGGCCGAAGACGGTCGCGGCCTCGTCGGGGTCGCGCGTCGCTTCGATCCGCGCTACCGGGTGGTCGGTCAGCTGCACCAGCGGGTACGACTTGTCGTCCTTGAGTCGGACGTTGAATCGAGGGTTGAGCCGCTTGATCAGGTTCGCCTCCAACAACAGCGCCTGCGTCTCCGTGTCGGTGACCGCGAAATCGAGCGCGTCGGCACGGTCGACCATCTGTCGGACCCGGGCCGACCGCGGGTCGGCGTACGACGGCACCCGATCGCGGAGATCCACCGCCTTCCCGACGTAGAGGACGGTATCACCATCGAGGAACTGGTAGATCCCCGGCTCGCGCGGGAGGTCTGCCGCACGCTCGCGAACCGCGCTCGCGTCCATCGCGGGGAGATGAGAGTTCCGCGCGCTTGAGGCTGACGCGTCGAAGGAGCGACAGACCGTCCCCGGACAGTCGTCGGGCGACGGTCGGACGGCGGCCCCGTGAACGGGGATCGCACCAGCTATCGGGAGTGATTCTTAGACGGTAATGATTAAACAGGATTCGCAGAGCCGTAGGAGTATGTCATTACTTACCCGCCTCCGCGCGTGGGTCGCCGGGACGGCTCAAGAAGAGCCACTGGCCGACGGTGGGGTAACTGTCGAGGCGAACGGCGAACCGATCCCGACACAGGAGGCGGACTCGGACGACGAACTGAACATCGACGACGACCTGCTGCTCGACGGCGTCGGCTCCGCCGTGTTCATGGTGGACAGCGACGGCGAGATCATCGCCTGGAACTCGGCGATCGAGGAGCTGACCGGGGCGACCGCGGAGGAGGCGATCGGGCACGAACACGCCAGCGAGATGTTCTACCCTGACGGCCGTCGTGCGCAGACGCTCGCGGACAAGGTGCTGGAGCACCCGAAGTCGGTCCACGAGGAGTTCGGTGTCGACCTGAAAGACGAGTCGACGTGGCTCTACGCCGACACCAGCGTGATGACCGATCAGTACGGCGACGAGCGCCACATCTACTTCAGCGCGATGCCGCTGTACGAAGACGACGAGTTGATCGCGGTCGTCGAGACGGTCCAGGACAGGACCGAGGAGAGACAGCGCCAGGAGGCCGCCGAAGCGCTGGTGAACGAACTCAGCGCGACGATGGCCTCGTTGATGGCCGGGGATCTCAGCGAGCGCGCCCAGTTCGAGGACGACTGTCTCGACGAACGGCTCCTGTCGGTGGTGGACGACCTGAACGAGATGGCTGCCGCCTTCCAAGAGACGGCCGCCGGCGTCGACGAGGGGACCGTGCGGCTGGAGGACTCCGTCGAGGAGGCGGTCGACGCCGCCGAGGAGATCGCCGAGAACGTCGGTGAACAGAACGACCTCCTCTCGGAGGGCGTTTCGGAGATGCAGACGTTCTCCGCGTCGATGGAGGAGGTCGCCGCCACCGCCGAAGAGGTCGACACAGCCGCCGGACAGGCGCGCGAGGCAGCTACCGACGGGCTCGATGCCAGCGAAGACGCACGCGAGGCGACCGAGGAGGTGACCGATATCGGCGAGGAGCTCGTCGATTCAGTTACCGATCTCGGCGACCGGATGGACGACATCGAGGCGGTCGTGGAGGTCATCTCCGACGTGGCCGAGCAGACGAACCTGCTCGCGCTCAACGCGAACATCGAGGCCGCCCGCGCGGGCAAGGACGGCGACGGGTTCGCCGTCGTCGCCGAGGAGGTGAAGACCCTCGCTGACGAGACCCGCCAGCACACCGAGCAGATCACGGGGAACATCGAGGAGCTCCAGAGCCAGACCGACTCGACGGTCGTCGCCGCCGAGCAGAGCCACCAGCAGATCGACCACGCGGCCGACCAGATCGACGACGTGTTGGAGGCGTTCGAGGACATCGCGTCGTCGATCGATCAGGCCGCCGACGGCATCACCGAGGTATCGCGTGCGACCGACGATCAGGCGGCCACCGTCGAGGAGCTCACTGCGACTATCGAAGAGGTCCGCGAGCGGTCGACCGAGACCGAACACGCCGCCGACCGCATCGTCGCCGCGACCGACGATCAGAGCGAGGCCATCGCCGAGCTGTCCGATCGCGTGGCCGATCTTCGCGGGAAGAACGCCGAAAGCGCCGGGTTCAGCGCTGCCACGACCGACGGATCGGACGCCGAGTCGGACCACGAGTTCCGAACCGACGGCGGGATCACCATCGACGCGTCCGCGGTTCGCAAGGAGAACGACGATGGCGACGAGGGCGACGGCGTCACCATCGAATCGGTCGAGGAACCGGACGAGCGGACCGAAGCGGCGACTGAGCCGGCCGAGGAACCGAACGGGACCGAGGACGAAGACGAGTACGGCGGGTTCAACTTCGGCGTCTGATCTGCATCGACGCGGACGGTTCGGTTCGCCTCGTCGAACGACGCCCCGGGACTCGGACCCACACAGCCGCCCGTTTCGGACCCCGGTAGCCTTTCTCGCCGGCGCTTGAATCGGGTGTCATGCGCCTCTGGCTCGTCTCCCGCGAGTACGACACCCGACAGACGGTGACGCTCACCTACGCGAGCGTCGACGGTCGACGCGTCTACACCCGACAGGCGTCGATCGAGTTGCTCCAGCGAAAGCCGATCACCGCCGCGATCGACCGCGACGAGAGCGACACGGAACGCATCGACGACGTTGAGCGGCGCGAGCGCTACGCTGCGGAGGCAGAGCGAATGGCCGGGGACCATGACCCCGACGACGAGATCTGAGAAGCGGCGACGACGCCGTCGGTCGCTCGCGTAGCTATCGGTAATCCGCACGCTGCCCGTCGCCTGGTCTCTCGGTAGCCGAACAGAATCGACCGGATCAGCCGCAGCGGGGGAGATACCCTCTCAACACCAGTTCTCAAGCACCGGGGCGTCCGCCTCGCCGACGGCGAGCCACGCGTCGTCGCATGCGAGGTCCGCGATGACGAACTCCGCGGAGCTCTCGTCCACCGACGCCATCACCTCACCGGGCTCGCGCCCCGTGTGCCTCGTTGTCATATGCATACCTCTCACATACGCACTGATAAACTCATCGGATTGACAGCGACTCACAGGGGCCAGAGCCGGTGTCGGCGTCCGATTGATCGGGTGCGTTCCCGGGACAGCCGCCGGAAACACCTTCGCATGATACAAGAGGCGTGGGGGCGCACTGCGGGGTATGAACGTAGCAGACGCGATGACGCCGCGGACCGACCTCGTCACGGTGTCGCTCCCCGGTACTCGCGACGACGTCCTCACGTATCTCCAGGAGTACCGCTTCTCGTCGGTTCCGGTCGTGAAAGGCGAGGGCGACGAGGAAGTGTACCGGGGGCTCGTTTCCCGCGACGATCTCATCGACAAGCCGGACGAGGACCAGCTCGCGCTGTTGATGCGCGAGACCCCGACGGTCACCCCCGACACGAATCTCCGCGACGCCGCGCAGGTGATGCTCAGCGGCAGTCGCCGGATTCCCGTCGTCCACGAACACAACGGCGACGCGCTGGCGGGCATCATCACCGTCACCGACATCGTCGCTGCGATCGCTCGTGGCAAGGTCGACACCGCCGCCGTCTGCGCCGACGTGACCGGCACCGACGTGAACACGGTGTACACCGGCACGCCGCTGACGGTCGCCGAGCGACAGCTGTTCTTCGCGAACGTCCCGTATGCGGTCGTGCTGGGCGACGACGGCGACATGGACGGGATGCTCACCGAGGTCGACATCCTCGATGTCGCTCGCGTCGTCGAGGGCGAGGACGATACCGGCGACTCCATCGCCGATCAGGACGACGACTGGAAGTGGGAGGGCATCAAGGCCATCGGCGCGGCGTACGTGCCCACGCGGAACGTCGAGATCCCGGCCGAGCCGGTGACGGGGTTCATGACCGAGGACGTGACGACGGTCTCGCGAACCCGCTCGGTCAAGGAGGCCGCACAGGAGATGATCACCGAGGACATCGAACAGCTCCCGCTGCAGGCCGGCGGTGAACTCGTCGGCATCGTCCGGGACGTGAACCTCCTGGAGGCGCTGTAGGATGGTCGCACAGGAGGACGTGATCGAGCTGGCGAAGCGCCGGGGCTTCTTCTTCGGCGCGAACGGCGCCTACGGCGGCGTCGCCGGCTTCTACACGTACGGCCCGAACGGCGCGGCCGTGAAGGACAACCTCGAGTCCGCGTGGCGCGACCGCTTCACCGTCCGCCAGGGCAACATGGAGATCGAGGCGCCGACGATCATGCCCGAGGCCGTCTTCGAGGCGTCCGGCCACCTCGACGGCTTCGACGACATGCTCGTCAGTTGCCCCGAGTGCGGCGAGTCCCACCGCGCCGACCACCTGATCGAGGACAACACCGACATCGAGGAGGCCGAGTCGCTTCCGATCTCGGAAGTCGAAGCGCTCATTCGCGAACATGCGCTCTGCTGCCCCTCGTGTGACGCCGAACTCGCGGGCGAGCCCGTCGAAGACTTCAACCTCATGTTCGAGACGAGCATCGGCCCCGGCTCGGGCCAGCCCGGCTACATGCGTCCGGAGACGGCGCAGGGCATCTTCGTGGAGTTCCCGCGGCTCAAGGAGTACGCCCGCAACCGCCTCCCGTTCGGCGTCACCCAGATCGGTCCCGCCTACCGCAACGAGATCAGCCCTCGCAAGGGCATCATCCGCGTGCGCGAGTTCACGCAGGCCGAGCTGGAGACGTTCATCGATCCGGAGGAGGACGAGCCGCCGCTGGACGAGGTCGCGGACGTGGAAGTCACCCTCTATCCGGCCGACGAACAGGAGGACGAGGAGGGCTCGGCGTACACCGCGACCGTCGGCGAGGCGGTCGACGAGGGCGTGATCGGCTCCGAGTGGGTCGGCTACTACCTCGGCGTCGCCCAGGAGTGGTACGAGCGCGTCGGCGTCGACATGGACCGCTTCCGCTTCCGCCAGCACCTCCCCGGCGAGTTGGCCCACTACGCGGCAGACTGCTGGGACGCCGAGTCGGAAGTGAGCGGCGACTGGATCGAGATCACCGGCTTCGCGTACCGCTCGGACTACGACCTGCGCAAGCACGCCGAGCACTCCGGCGAGTCGTTCACCGTGTTCAAGCAGTACGACGAGCCCAAAACCGTCGAGCGCGCGACCGTCGACCCGGACATGGCGACGCTCGGTCCCGAGTTCGGCGGCGACGCCGGCGCGGTCGCCGACGCGCTCCAGACGCTGGCCGAGCGCGACCCCGACGCCTTCGACGCCGACGCGGTGACCGTCGAGGTCGACGGCGAGACCTACACCGTCGACAGCGACGTGGCGGACTTCTCGGTCGAGACGGTGACCGAGAACGGCGAGCACATCACCCCGCACGTCGTCGAGCCGTCGTTCGGCGTCGACCGCATCGTCTACACCGTGATCGAGCACGCCTACCGAACCGACGAGGTCGACGGCGAGGAGCGCACCTACCTCGCCTTGGACCCGGAGATGGCCGCGACCGACGCCGCCGTATTCCCGCTCGTCTCCAACGACGACCGCCTGTTGGAGTTGGCCGACGACGTGACCGGCGACCTCCGCGCGGCAGGCCTCTCGGTCGAGTACGACGACTCCGGCTCGATCGGCCGGCGCTACCGCAGACAAGACGAGGTCGGCACGCCGTTCTGCGTCACGGTCGACCGCGACGGCATCGAGGGCGACGGCCAAGACACCGTCACCGTCCGCGAGCGCGACTCGGCCCGACAGGTCCGCGTCCCGGTGGACGAGGTCGGCGCCGAGATCGCCGCGCTGCTGGATCCGGAGGACGACCGCGCGTTCGACGCGCTGGCGGCGTCGCACGACGAGATCGAGACCGACGTCCAGACGGCCTGAGGCGCCGATGGGGGAGCTGAAGCGGCGGGCTGTCCACGCCTCGGGGACGGGCTTTCCGGCGATCTACCTGCTCGGCCTCGTCACGTGGCGACAGCTGCAGGGACTGCTTCTCCTCGCGACCGCCGGCGTGTTCGTGCTGGAGTTCCTCCGGCTCGTCGTCGACGTGGAGTGGTGGCCGCTGAACCGCGTGTACGACGAACTGACGCGGGAGTACGAGGCCGACAACGTCGCCGGCTACGCGCTGTTCATGGTCGGGGCGACGCTGGCGGCGCTGGCGTTCGCGCCCCCGTACGGCCCCGACGCCGTCGCGGTCGAACCGCCAATTGCGGTGTCGGCGATACTGATGCTCTCCGTCGGCGACCCCATCTCGGGGTATCTCGGCAGCAACGACGCGACGACCGCCAAGGAGGTCGGCGTGCTCGCGGTGATGTTTCTCGTCTGCTTCGCGCTCGCGGCGCCGATCACCGTCATGCACGCGGGAGCGGTCGTCGGCGTCGCCGCCGCGGTCGCTGGCGCGCTCGGGGCGACCATCGCCGACGGGGTGAAGCCGGTGATCCGCGGCTACGTGGTCGACGACAACCTCACGATCCCGCCGGCCGCGGGGGCGGCGATGACGGCGGTGTTCCTGCTGGCGGCCTGAGTCGGTTGCGCGCGGCGGCCCAGTGAGAAGAAGCGCGGCTATCGGAGGACGACCAGATACGTCGCCGCGAAGATGACGATCGCGAGGCCGGCGACGTTCTCCAGCGTCAGGGCGGCGAGATCGAGGTACGACAGCCCCCACACGACGACGGTCGAGAACAGAGTCGAGAGGACGATGTTCATCGCGAGCAGCACGCGCGGGTCGCCGTCGCTTGCCATGCCTCGCCGTGCGGGTACCACCTACTTGGCTCTCGCGGTCGTAGGTGGGGGTATGCGCCTCCGGAACCGCGAGGGCGACCCCGTCGATCCGGTCCCCTTCCTCGTCGTCGCCGGGATGGCGTTCATGATCGTCTTCTCCGCCGGCCCGATCTACCTGATGGCGCTGTTCGGCGTCGATCTGTCGCTCGCGCTGGGCGGCTCCGCCGCCGCGTTCGTTCCGACGGCGGCCCTCGCGTACCACCGGCTCGTTCGGTCGGTTCGACCCGACCTCCGCGAGGAGCTCCCCGCGTCGTGGCGATTCCGCCGGCTGTGGTACGCCGCCGTCGCCTTCGGGCTGCTGCTCGTGCTGTTGACCCTCCCGCTTGTCGACTGGTGAGCGCGGCCGGCGCCGCGGCGGGGGAGCGACGCGGACGAGGGGGGCGAGGCCGGTTCCCCGCGGGCTTTTGTGCGGGGGTCGCCCACCGCTCGGCATGCGCGAAGTCGAGGCCGAACGGTTCGTCGGGGCGCCGCCCGACGCGCTTCGGCGACAGATCTCGCCGGCGGCGCTGGTCGAGTACGAGGGGAGCTTCGTCGTCCGCGGAACCAGACCTGAGCGCGCGGGCGAACAGAGCGAGGCCGCGGAGCGGGCGGGGAGCCACGGGGCCCGCGAGCGCGACGCCACCGTCGTCACCGTCGCCGGCGGCGGCCTGGAGTTCGACCTCCGGGTGACCGAGACCGACGGCGGCTGGCGCTACGAGCAGGTCGGCGAACGGGGCCCGTTCGACGCGATGGAGACGGAGGTGACCGTCGAGGCGGCCAACGAGGGCAGCCGGGTACGGGCAGTCTCCCGCGTCTCGCTCGGACTACCGCTTCCCCTGACCGACCGGATCGCCGGGTGGAAGCGCCGGGGGGAGCTTCGACGGCTGCTCGATAACGTCGCCGACGACCGCTGAGGCGCGCGATCGCTGACACGGCGGTTGTGTGTCGCGACCGCGGATCCGCGCCGCAGTTTATGCGCGGGACAGAGAGGATTACACCCATGGGACTGATCGGCACGCTCACGGAGACGCTGAAGGCCTCGACGGAATCGCCGAACCGCGGGGGCGGCCGCGAGGAGTCGGCGGGCGCGTACTGGTGTCACGACTGCGACGAGCGCCTGCTCGATCTCGACGTGGACGGCGACGGCGCGCCGTCGTGTCCGGCGTGCGGCGACGAGATGGAGTTCGAGCGCTCGCCCGGCTCGACCGGTTGCGCCTGCTGATCCTTACGACAGCGAGACGACCGCCTCGGCGTCCCCGTCGCCCTCTGCGGGCGCGGTCGGGAACCACTCGGCGGGGTCGACGCCGGTTCCGTTCTCCAGTTCCGCGTCCGTGACCCGACAGTCGTCCAGCCGCGCGCGAACCGCCGGCTCGTCGAGGTCGACGCCGATGACGACCAGCTCGGTGTGTCGGTCGCCCCACTCGTCGTCCCAGTCGGCGCCGCCGCGGCGGTTCGCGCGGTACAGCTCCCGGTCGGCCTCGTCCATCGCCGCCACCCATCGCCCGACCGCCTCCACCCGAACCGAGGGGCCGGCCTGGCTGTAGTTCAGCCGCTGATCGCTGCCCGCGACGTGGAGGGTCCCCTTCGAGCGCACGACCGACTCGGGGAGGTCCGAGAGGAGGCCGGAGAGCCGTTCGGGGTGGAACGGTCGACGGGCACGGTACACGAACGACGTGACGCCGTACACCTCGTCCGGGTGCGCGTGGTCGTGGCCGTCGCCGCCATGGGTGTTCCCGCGACCGTCGCTGTCGGTCCGTTCGTGCTCGTCGCCGTCGGCGTGGCCGTGGTCGTGGTCACCCTGCCCGTCGAGGTGGCCTGGATCGCCCTCGCCGCGGTGTTCGTACAGGTCGACGTCGAGGATCCGGTCCAACGGCGCCGCCGAGTGTTCGGTGAGGACGATCTCGGCGCCGGGGCGGAGCGCGCGGACCAACTCCTCGGCCTCGGCGAGGTCGGCGTCGTCGCACAGGTCTGCCTTGTTGAGCAGGACCACGTCCGCGCCTTCCACCTGTTCGACCAGCAGATCCGAGAGCGGTCGGGGCGCGTCGGCGGCAGCGGTGTCCTCGCTGTCGCCGTTCTCGTCGTCGGGCGCCGGCGTTCCCCGTCGCCGGGGCGTTCCCTCGCCCGCGAATGCGTCGAGGAACTGCGGGGTGTCCAGCACCGTGACGACGGCGTCCATCCGGTAGCGCGCGGCGGCCGGACCGTTCGTGAACTGTCGGGCGACCGGGCCGGGTTCGCTGATCCCCGAGGGCTCGACGACGAGGTGGTCGAACTCCTTGCCGTCGGCGAGTTGGACGACCGCGCGTTCGAGGTCGTCGCGCAGTTCACAGCAGATGCAGCCGTTCGACAGTTCCGCGACGCCGACGGCGGGGAGGTCCGCCGAGGACAGGAGGTCGTAATCGACGTTCACCGACCCCACGTCGTTGACCAGGACCGCAATGTCGCGGTCGCCGGCGTTCGAGAGGATGTGGTTCACGAGGGTCGTCTTGCCAGCGCCGAGGCTCCCCGAGAGCACCGTCACGGGGATCGCGTCGTCGCCGCTCGGTCCGGGACCGCCGCCGAGTCCGCGTCCGGGCGTCATCGACGGACGATCCGCGCGTGTGGTACTTGTGCCCGTTGATCGCGGCGCGTCTCCGCCGATCGGAGGCGACGAACAGCGCCGGCGCACGATCGCGATACCCTTAACCACGGGAGCATCACACAACCGGCTGATGAGCGACGCCACGGACGACGGCGAGGGCGCCATCGCGGACCGGATCGACCGGTACCTCGACGCGCTGCGCGAGTGGGCCACCGGCCTGTATCACGGGCTGGTGACCCACCCGGCGTACGAGAAGATCGAGAAGGAGGCCGAGGACCTGGAGGACACGTTCATGCTGGCGTGCTTCCCCGACGCCTTCGGCATCCCCTCCCCCGTCTCCTACTACACCGCCGAGCTGCTCCCGTATCTCGAATCGGAGTTCGAGGCGTGGGAGCGGCGGATGTGGGACCGCGGCTCGATGCTCGAACGCAAAGGACAGCAGTACCACTTCTGATGGCCGAGAACACACGCATGGAGAAGTTCGTGTTCTTCGGCGGCAAGGGCGGCGTCGGCAAGACGACGATGTCGGCGGCGTACGCCGTCAAGTGCGCCGACGCCGGGCTCGACACGCTCGTCGTCTCGACGGACCCGGCCCACTCGACGTCGGACGTGTTCGACCAGCAACTGGGCGACGAGCCGCAGGCGGTCGACGGTCGCGACAGGCTGTGGGCGATGGAGATCGACCCGGACGAGGAGGTCGAACACCACCTGATGGAGACGAAGCGCGCGCTCGGAGACCAGGTGAGCGCGGCGCTTGTCAACGAGATCGACCGCCAGATCGAGATGGCCCACCAGACCCCCGGCGCCTACGAGGCTGCGCTGTTCGACCGGTTCGTCGACGTGATGCGCTCGAGCGAGGCGTACGACCGCGTCGTCTTCGACACCTCGCCCACCGGCGGAACCCTCCGACTGCTCGGCTTGCCGGAGTTCTTGGAAGGGTGGATCGACCGCCTGCTGCGCAAGCGCGAGCAGTCGATCGACCTGTTCGAGAAGGCCGCCATCGGCAACAACGAACCCCGGCGGGTGATGGACGGGGACCCGATCCTCGCGCGCTTGCGCGAGCGCAAGGAGTTCTTCGAGTACGCCGGCGAGACGCTGCGTGAGCACGCCGCGTTCTTCCTCGTCGTCAACCCCGACGAGCTCTCGGTTCGAGAGACGCGTCGCGCGGCCGAGGGGCTGTCGGACCGGGGTCTCTCGGTGCGCGGGTTGGCGGTGAACCGCCTCACGCCCGGACCCGACGACGACGAGAACGGACGCGGGGCGCGCTACCTCCGCGACCGGGTCGCGACCGAACGCGCCCACCTCCGCACGCTACGCGAGGAGTTCGACCAGCCCGTCGTCGCCGAGATCGAAACCCGCGTCGAGGAGGTGAAAGGCGACTTCCTCACCGAGGTTGCCGCCGAGCTCGACATCGACACCGCCGCGCCCGCGACGCCTTCGAGTGAGTCGACGTGAGCCGCTCCGGCAGTCGGGTCGACCGCGCGACGGTCCGGGTGCGCGCGAGGCGCGCACCCACGACCACAAAGTATTCAACGAGATCCCATCAGTAAAATTCAGTGAAAAAAGATAAGAAACGAACATAGAACGACCGTTCAGGCCGATGAACCGGTCGTTTGAGCGTCCGCGGTCCACCGCCGAAGGTTAATGTTTTTATATTCATTCTACACACGACTGTGACGAGGTAACAAGCATGGTGGCAGCAATGTGGCTGGTGATCGGGGTACTCGTACTGTTCAGTGCGGGCTACCTCGGCTACTCACGGTATCTCGCTCAGTTCGTCGAACTGGACGATGACCGCGAGACGCCGGCACACAAATACGAGGACGGACAGGAGTACGTTCCGGCGAAAAAGCCGGTGCTCTTGGGGCATCACTATTCGAGTATCGCTGGCGGCGCGCCCATCGTGGGCCCCATCACCGCGGGTGTGGTGTGGGGCTGGGTGCCCGCGTTGTTGTGGATCGCCATCGGCAACCCGCTGATGGGGTCGGTCCACGACTTCGTCTCGCTGTCGGCGAGTCTCCGACACGAGGGGAAGTCGATCGGGTACATCATCGGGGAGTACGTGGGCGAGCGCGGCAAGAACATGCTGCTGTGGTTCGCGTTCCTGACGATCATCCTGGTCGTCGCGGTGTTCGCGCTCGTCGTGGCGATCGTGTTCAACGCGTACCCCGAGGCAGCGACGGCGAGCCTGATCTACATCGGGCTCGCGGTGCTGTTCGGCGTGTACCTGTACCAACTGAACCTCTCGTTCATCCCGGGGACGATCGCGTTCGTCGCCGCGATGTTCGTTGGCGTGTACGTCGGAACGCTGTTCCCGGTCGCGCTGTTCGAGCCGGCCGCGCGCGCGCCCGCCGAGACGTTCGTGCTGCTCGGAAGCGGCGGCTCGTGGCTCCCCGGCGCGGGGGCCCTCGGCGCCAACACCGCGGCGTGGGTGCCGCTCATCCTCGTGTACGGTGCGCTCGCGAGCGCGCTCCCGGTGTGGGTGCTGCTGCAGCCGCGTGACTACCTCTCGTCGTTCCTCCTGTACTCGGGGGTCGGCGGGGCGCTGCTGGCGATCATCGTCGGCACGCTCGGCGGCGCGCTCGGCATCGGTGCGATCACGCCGAGCCAGCCGCTCACCACGCAACTCGAACCGTTCTACGGGTTCATCGGTCGATCCGGCGCGCCGCTGTTCCCGCTGCTGTTCATCACCATCGCGTGCGGGACCATCTCCGGGTTCCACTCGCTGGTGTCGTCGGGGACGACCTCGAAGCAACTAAACAAGGAGAGCGACGCCCGCGCCATCGGCTACGGCGGGATGCTCGGCGAGGGTCTGCTGGCCACCGTCGCGCTGATCACCGTCGCGCTCGTCGCGCCCGAAGTCGGCGGCGGCATCGGCCTCGCGCTGCCGACGTTCGCGACCGGCGGCGGGATCATCCTGACGAGCTTCGGCATCCCGACGTCCTTCGGCGGCCCGTTCATGGCGCTGGTGCTCGTGAGCTTCCTGCTCACGTCGACCGACACCGCCGTCCGCCTGGGCCGGTACATGATGGAGGAGATCGTCGGCACGCCCGAGTCGTCGGTCGAGTCGTTCGCGGCCGACCGCTACGGCAACGCCGTGGTCCAGGCGCTTCCGGCGTACGTCCTCATCACGAGCGGCTCGTGGTTGACGCTGTGGCAGCTGTTCGGCAGCGCGAACCAGCTGCTCGCGGCGCTGGCGCTGCTCACCGCGACGGTGTGGCTCGCCAACTGGAGCGACTCGAAGCAGCTCATCTCCACGGGCGGCCCGATGGTGGTCATGGTGACGATCACGACTCTGGCCCTGCTGTGGCTCGCGCTCCACGACAACATCTACGCGAAGTTCCTCAACGACGCGTGGATGGCCGATGCGGGAGCGTTCGCGATGCTGTCGGCGGTCGTCCAGATCGTGCTCGCGTTCACCCTGCTGTACCTGGGGCTGTCGCTGGTGAAAATCGGGTACGAGAACATCCAGAATGCCCGCGAAGGCACGGGCGGTGCGGTCGCCACCGACGGCGGTGAGAAGTCCTAACGCGATTCTCGAACTCGTCGGGACCCGTTCCGACGGAGGCCAGGTCGGCGACTGAGCGGTCGACTGCCGGGGCGTCCGGTTCCACTTTTTCGATGCGCTCGCCGGACAGCGATTGCGCCGTCGAATCTCGCCGGTCTACGGGGCGGCGCCGACCGCTCGGACGGCACACGCTCGTCGAGGACTCGGATACAGAACGTCCCGAGCGCCTCGAACCCGAGGCGCCCGGCCGGATCGACGCGTCGAACGCCAGGTCCCTACCCATGGCTTCGCCGCGACCCGACGGCGGTCGACTCCCGTAGCCTCGTGACCGCCGCTGTCTGTACGTCGACTGCAGGGCGGCATAACCGTTTCGTGCGCGGTATCAGCTGGGAGACCCACGGCGACGGATGCCGCAGGTGACACCGGAGTCGGATGGCCGTCGACTCGGGCGAACTCAGATCGTGAGGATCGCGCTGACGAGGTGCTTGGTGAAGATGGCGACGCCCGAGCCGAGCCACGTCATGAGCACGAAGTGGAGGTACGCGTTCGCCTTGTTGCCGCCGTCGATGGTGCGGATCATCACCGACGAGAGGACGGCGTTGAACAGGATGACGAGCAAGAGCAGGAACTCGATGAGCGCGATGTCGTACACCCCTGCGTAGATGATCTTCCCGACGCCGCCGGCGTTGGTGATGTTGAACTGTTGAGACAGGTCCGCGAGAATGCTCACGACCTGCAGACCGATGAAGAACGCGAACGCGGACGCGGAGGTGATCCCGTACAGCAGCCCGATCATCGTCACCGTCGCCTGCCGGCGCTGCTCGCGCAATTGCATGACGGTGTTCATGTTCTGAGAGATGAGCTCCCCGAGCAGCTTCGGCCGACCGCCCATCGACCGCCCCTCGAGGTACATGTCGGAGAACTTCTGGATCAGGTACGACCGGGTGTCGGTCGCGAAGGTGTACCACGCCTGCTCGGAGCTGATCCGGATGTTAAGTCGTCGGTACAGCCGAACGATAGCGGGCGTGAGCGCGCCGAAGTCCTTCTGGTGGAGCGTCGCGAGCACGTCGCCGGTCGTCGACTGCTTGGCGGATTCGGCGGCGCCGAGCGCGCGGATGAACGAGGGGAACTCCCCGTCGCGCTCCTCGATGTTGCGCTCCTCGAACCGGAGCATCACGCCGGTGATAGCCATCGGCGAGATCGGGACGCAGATGTACAGCGCGAGCGGGATGTCTTCGAGGAAAAAGAGGAGCCCTCGCAGTCCCGGCCCGACGTTGAACAGCCCCGCACCGACGAAGACGACGAGTGCGGCCGTCCCGAACACGCCGACCGCGAAACTGGCCCACAGACGGAAGTCGGAGGGGGCGCCCTCCTCGGAGTGGAACCAGACGGGGTCGTGGGGCGACATCGCCCGGATGACGACGTAGAAGCCCAACTGGACCAGCATGAACAGAACGATGACCGCAGAGACGGTGAGCGTGGGGTTGTCGCCGGTGAGGATCGGCAGGACGATAGCGAACACCAGCGCGAACGTCATCGAGAGGATCATCGACATGTACAGATCCTTCATCACCTCCAGATTCGCCAGTGCGCCCTCGTACACCGTGATGTAGTTCTGGATGACCGCGTCCTGCTCGGACAGCAGGAAGTCGTCGAGGGTCTGCCCGGCGCCGATCGTGTAGCCGAGGCGGTCGAAGAAGTCCGAGAACACGTCCGAGGGAACCTCCTTCGCTCGGCGACGCAGCGCGTCGTCGAGCGACTGGTTCCACGTGTCGACGAGGTGAACGACGCGCGCGAGTTCGTCGGCGGCGGCGCCGTACTCCTCCTCGGTCGCGAGGGTCCGAAACACCTCCATCCGGTCGATGTTCGTCGTCGACAGCACGGTCATGTGCGTCATCACCAGGTGGAGCTGGTTCTCGATGGCAACCTGTCGTCCGTTGAGGTACAGTTTCGGGTAGAACACCGCCGCGACGAGTATCAAGATCCCGAGCGCGGGGATCGGCAGCCGGACCGTCAGCGGCAGCGGGAGCAGGAACGCCCCGACGATCGTGAGCAGGAAGAACGCCGCCGAGGGCGCGAGGATGTAGCCGACGTACTTCCGCTTGGACATGTCCAGCGCGTCGTACGACGCGACCAGATCGGCGGCGAGCTCCGCTGCGGAGTCGGGGAAGAAGTCGGACGCGGATGCGCTGTTCGTGCTCATGCGCGGCGCTCAGGTCGTGCGGTGCATGTCGAAGGGGAGCCCGTCGACGCCGTCGCGCTGGAAGGAGGTGATCGCCTCGTTCACCTCGTGGTAGCCGAGGATCCCTTCCTGGATCATCCGCTCGATGAGCTCCGCGCGGAAGCTCAGGTCGTCGTAGATGTCGCGGGTGTCGGCGTACCCCAGCAACGTCGCGATCTGCTCTTCGAGCACGTAGGAGTTGTTGCGCCCGCGGAAGACGATCTCGTCTTCGACGGGGTCCCAGTCGAACACCTGCCGGGTGACGACGCCGTCCATCTCCTTGGAGTACCCCTCGATCTCCTGGACCGAGGTGACCCGGCGAAGGACGTCGTCCCCTTGTTTGACCCGGTTCTGGAACAGCGCCACGTCGGCCACGTCCATGAACGTCTCCGGGACGTTGATCGGCTCGGACGTGAACCGCTGGATCATGGAGACGATATCGGAGGCGTGGAACGTCAGCATCACCGGGTGGCCCGTCTGGGCCGCCTGGAACGCCATGCGTCCCTCGGCTCCGCGGACCTCCCCCACGATGATGTAGTCGGGCCGGGAACGCAGCGCGGCCGCGACGAGGTCGAACATGTCCACGTCGTTGGAGTCGCCGCCGTCGCCCTCGCGGGTGAGCAGCTGCTGCCACGTGCTGTGGGGCGGGACGACCTCGGCGGTGTCCTCCGCGGTGTAGATCTTCGAGTCCCGGGGGATGTAGCTCAAGATGGCGTTGAGCGTCGTCGTCTTCCCGGACGCCGTCTCTCCGACGACGAAGACCGTCTGTTCGTTCTCTAGGCACAGCCAGAGGTACGCCGCGAGTTCGGGACTGAGCGTTCCCCACTTCGTGATCTGGTTGATCGAGAGGGGCGTCTCCTCGCCCTGGCGGATGGTGAGCGAGGAGCCCTTGATCGACACGTCGTCGGAGTAGATGATGTTGATACGCGAGCCGTCGGGCAGCGTCGAGTCGATGATGGGGTTGGAGTCGGACACCGGGTCCCCCATCCGCTCGCCCATGTTGCGCAGCCAGTTGTCGAACTCCGTCGGCGTCCCGAAGTCGACGGTCGTCTCCAACATTCCGAAGACGCCGTGGTCGACGTGGCACTCCTTGGGACCGATGACGTGGATGTCCTCGTTCTCCGGGTCACGCATCACCGGCTCCAGGGGTCCGAAACCGACGATGTCGCGGTTGAGCCGGTAGCGGATGTTGTCGTACGTCTGCTTCGACACTTCGACCCGGCCGAAGTTGCGCACCTTCGAGAGGACGTTGCGCTTGCCCTGTTCTTCGGTGACGGCTGTGACGTCCTCCAGCAGCTCTTCGATGAGGTCGTCGTACCCCGATTCGCCCTCGGGGGCGGGCCTGTGCCCGCTCTGGCGCAGCAGCTTCGACTTCACGGTGTCGAGCACTTGCTCTTCGGCGCCCGACAGCGTCGGCTCGACGGTGTAGTACTTCGTGTCTTGTCCGAAGTCGCCGTACACGTGACAGAATATCGGACCGCCAACCGGGTACAGCACGTTCGGCCGCCTGGTCTCGTGGTCGCCTTCGATCTCGTCGACGAACATCGGGAACTCGCCGGTGATCTGCTTGAACTTCTGCAGGTGCTCGCGCAGATGCGGCCGCTTCATGGCCAACTGCTTCAGCTCGCTCGAGGGATTCGCCTGTCCTTGGTCTGTCATCGGAGACACCTCCGTGCCGGCGACGACCAGCGTCCGTCGTCGGGCGTGACGGCACCGCGCCCCCGGCTCCCGACGAGGGTGGTACTCATTACGACGATACACCCCCGAACGAGGCTTAAACCCTCCCCGCGAGCTATCATCGACGATAACACTCGGCGAGGAAACGACGGCCTGACCGCGCCCGCGGCCCGCTCAGGCGACGCTGCGGGACTCGATGACGATGCCGGTGCCCGAGCGGACCGAAAAGCCGATCGAGTCGCCGACCTGACTGCCCATCCCGGCGAAGCGCTTCACCGCGATGTTCCGGCGCACGTCGGAGCCGACCTCCACCATCTGCAGTTCGAAGAACACGTCGGCGATGGAACGGAACGGACCGATCGCGTCGTCGCCGACCGCGGAGGGGTCGACGGTGAGCACGATCACCTTCCCGCTGGAGATCATGTCGCGGAAGAACGAGATGATCTCGAGGGCGGCCTGTCGCTCGTCGTTGTTGCGGACGAGCGCTTCGAACGTCGGATCGTTGCGGAGGATGGAGTCGAACGTGTCGAGGATGATCACGTCGGAGTTCCACATCGCCTCCGCCTCCATCAGGAGCTTGAGCAGTTCCTTGCGGTCGGCGTCGCTGTCGGAGAAGTTACCGCCGGAGTCGAAGTCCGCCGCCAGGAAGAGCAATTCCTCGTTGAGCAGCGGCTTCGTCACGTCGTAGCGAAGCGAGTACATCTGGTCGATGAACCCCGAGACCGTCAGCTCCGTCGACAGCATCGTGACGGACGCGCCCTCGTCGACGAGGCCGTACGCGAACCGTTGCGACAGCGCGGACTTCCCGGCGCCGTAGTCGCCCTCCATGAGGACGATGGAGCCACGGGGGATCCCGCCGCCGAGCTCTTTGTTCAGTTGGTCCCGCTCGGGCAAGCCGATCGATAACAGCGTGTTCTGTTGTGCTCGTGACATCGTAGTGGGTGGATGGTCGGTGGGTCAGTGGGTCGATGAGTCGATATCTGTAGGTCGGTGAGTCGGTGAATCAGCTGGTGGGACGGTCAGGTTCTGAAGCGGAACACTTCCTCGTCGCCGCTGACGACCAGCTTCAGCCGGTGGTCGCCGGTGGGGAGATCAGGCGCCGAGAGCTCGAGGCGAACCACGTCGCCTCGGTGCCAAGTGTCGCCCCCGCCGACGACGGAGACGTTCACGGCGGTCTTGTACTCGCCGTCGAGGAGGACGTCGAACGTCCCCGGCTCCGCCGGGAGATCCGATGCACCCGTGTTACGGACGTGGACGGTGACGTTCTCGTTGCCCGAGCGGTTGTACACCTGCGCACCGGCGTCGGAGACGATCTCCGCGTCGGCGCGGATCTCGCCGGCCACGTCCAGCGACTTCGCCGAGATAGCGTCGCTGACGCGGTCGACCTCGCTCGTGAGGGTGCCGGCGACCGACGCCGCGATGACGATGGCCGCGATGAACAAGATGAGTTCGGCGGCGCTCCCACCCGCCATCTCAGTTCACCTCGACCCCGGTCGCGTCGCGGACGCCGTGGTCGACGACGACCTGCGTGCGGTTCGGCGCGCTCCCGAGGTCGACCTCGAAGCGCGCGGTCTCGCCGGGCAGCCACACGTCGGTGTCGGCGTCGCCCGCGACGGTGACCGTCGTGTCCGCGGACGCGGGGATCTCGTTGTCGACGAGCAGCGTCGCGTCGCTCACGTCTACGGTCGTGGTCCCGTCGTTAGTGGCGTTCACGACGAGCGTCTCGGTGGTCGTGTCGTACGTCGCGTTCGTCACATCGACGCCGGTGTTCGCCTGTTCGAGCGCACGGTCTGTGGCGTCGTGGCGCGCGTCGGTGACCTGCTCGAACCCGTTGGCCGCGGCGGGATAGACGATGCCGATCGCGAGGAACACGCCGAGGAAGACGACGCCGGCGGAGGCGCTAACGCTGAGGCCCATGCATGCCCCCAGAGAGCTGCGGCCACCGGTCGATGACGACCGACTCGGCCGTGGCGTCGGTCAGCTGCATGATGTACTTGAGGCTACGGGTGTGGTGGTCTAGATCGAGGTGGTCGGTTCCGGGGCGGTCCATGAGGTTCCGATCGATGTCGCCGAACCCCGAGAGGAATCCCTTGAGTTGGTCTGCGACCTCCTCGTCGATCCACTCGACGCGTTCGTAGTAGTTGACCGCGCGCACCGCGTCGGTCGTAGTGGACTCCTCGACGAGGAACTCCAGCCACTCCATCACCATCAGGTCGCCCACGTAATCCCCGGGCAGACTCGTGAGGTACGGCTTCGCCGGCTCGTCGGAGAGATCGTCGTCCTCGACGAACTCGAAGCCGCCGTTCTTGTCGACTCCCTCCCCGCGTCGGCTCGGATCTGTGGGTCCGGCCGTCGACTCAGGCGTCGGGTCCGGGTCGGGGTCCGGCTCCGTCTCACCGCTCATTCCGAGGTCCCCGGCCTCGTCGTGGCCGTTGGACTCCGGCTCGGCGTCGAGCGCGTCGAGCGGATCGGCCCCGTCGGCCGAGGCCTCGTCTCCGTCCTCGCCCTCGTCCCAGTCGGCGTCGCCCGACTCGTACTCGTCTTTCAGTTCGCTGAAACTCTTTCCGCCGCCGTTGTCGGTCCCCATGGTATCTGAATCGGTGTCATCCGCGTCGTCGTCCCCGAAGCCGTCGAGGTCGTCGTCGAAGCTGTCCTCCTCGTCCATCTCGTCGAGGTCGTCGTCGAACCCGTCCTCATCGAGTTCGTCGTCTTCCTCCAGGTCGTCAAGGTCGTCCATCCCGTCGTCGGCGAGGTCCTCATCGAAGAACCCCTCCGCGTCGGCGCTCGCGAGGTCCTCGTCGAGGTCTTCCTCGTCCTCCTCCTCGCCGCCGGCTTCGTCGAACAGCCCGAACCCGCCCTCGCCGCCGAAGTCGCCGCCGCCGCCGCCCTGCACGTCGTCGACGAAGGGGTTGATCCCCCGCGTCACCATCTCGTAGATGTCGAGCAGGCTGCGGACGTCCTCCCCCATGTCCTCGACTTTCCCGGAGATCTCCTCATTCTCCGAGCGGACCGTGTTGACGGTCGAAGACAGGCTCGCGACTTCGTTTTCCAAGTCGTCGACGCGTTTCTCGAGCTCGGCGACGCCGTCGTCTCCGCCGCCGTCCTCGCCCCCGAAGGGGTCGTCGTCGTCCCAGTCGTCCATGCCGCCGAGGTCACCGAGGTCGTCGTCGCCGTCGCCGCCGCCGTCGGCGCCGCCGAAGGCGCCGTCGTCGCCGCCGAGCAGATCGTCGCCACCGTCGTCGACGTCCCCGGGCCCGTCGTCGCCGTCGCGGAAGCGATCGAGCAGGCTGGCTCCCAAGAGGCCGAACGAGACGAGGAGTGTCGCGTCCGCCCCCGGGATCCCGCCGACTCCTGCTCCCGGTAGCGCGGTGAGGAGACCCATTACACCTGAACACCCCCGAGCAAAACTTAAACCCATCCCGCGGATTATCGTGCCCGATAACGGTTCATGCGGCTGATTTTTCGTCTCGTTAGGGATACAGAGTCCGAAGAGTGTGACAACGAGACGGAGCGGACCCCGCCCGAACCGGACGCGCGGTGACCGTCACGGTCGCACAGTCACAGTACGACCGTCTCGCCGCCCGCATACGAGACGGTGAGCGCGCCCGAGTCCGTGTGGAACCGGAGCGAACGGCCGCGGTCACCGCCGGTGTCGGCCGCGTCGACGGGGATGCCGCGTTCGCGCAGAGCGCTCTCCGCGGCGGCGACGTTTCGGTCGCCGACCGAGCCGTCGTCGGCGACGGTGTCGAACGCGATCATCTCCGCGGCGCCGGCGATCTTGGCTCGGAGCGCCGCGGGGTCGGCGGCGGCGTCGACCATCGCGTCGATCGTCGCGTCGATGCCGTCGACGACGAACTTCTCGGGGTCGCCCGGGCGGCCCTCGGCGACGGGGAGCATCGCGTGCAGCAGCCCCCCGACGCCCGCGTTCGAGTCGTACAGCGCGACGCCGAGACACGACCCGAGGCCGCTGGTGACGAGTACCGCACCGTCGTCGGCGACCGCCGCGTCCGAGAGTCCGACCTTCAGTCGCGGAGCGGACTGCTCCGAGTTCGACTGCGCTGACGCCTGCGGTGCGGACGGCGGACTCGCGTTCGGCGAGTCGATCGGGCTCACGACGGTCTCACCGAGGGAGACCGCCGTCGGTCGCCGCCGGTTCGATGCGATCCAGCGCCGCCGCCAGCTCTCGCTGGTCGGGGAGCGCGTAGATGTCGCACCGCACGTTGCCGTCGGGCGTGCGGACCGTCGAGTCGATGATGAACGCGTGGTCCTGTGTCTTGCCGAGTCGGGTCACGAGGGGGCTCATCACCGCCGAGCCCATGTCGTGGACGAACTGCGGCGGGGTGTGTTCGATGCTCGTGCCGAGCACGTTCGCCCAGCCGTCGATGAACCCCGAGGTCATGATGTTGCCCAGCTCTCGCAGCGCGCCTTTCTCCATGTCGCCGATCCCCGGCTCGGTCTCGGTGGGAATCATGCCGCCGGCGACCTCCTCAGCCGACGCCTCGTCGAAGAGGATCGCGAGGTAGCCGCTCGGGTCGCCGTGGAGCTCGAACACCGTTCCCGCGACGGTCTCTTTGCCCAACTCGGCGGGTACGTCCTGTACCGGAACGAACCGAAGCCGCGAGACGTCGACGTCCGTCTCCGTGCCCGTCATCATGGTGATGTTGTCGGCGGCGGAGCTGGCGCCCCGCTCGGTCATCCGGTTGAACGTCGGCAGCTTGTTCACCGGAACGGCGTCGCCCGCCTCGCCGACGGGGCCGTCGTGGCCGAGCATATCGGTGAACCCGGCGTACTCGGGCAGCATGTAGATCGCGAACTCGAGGTCCTCGTCCATCGAAGAGACCTGCGACTCGAACATGAACACGCCCTGTCTGTCGTCGTCGAACGCGCCGTCGGGGAGGATGTCGGTCCCAGAGGCGCGGACGTACGCGGGCGGCGTCATGTCGATGGCGACGCCGAGGTGGTCCGCCCAGCCGTCGATGAACCCCGAGGTCATGATGTTGCCCGCCTCGGTGACGCCGCTGCGAACGAACTCGCCGTCGCCGGCGCCGGGCATCAGCCGCTCGACGAGGCTCTCTGCGGCGTCCAACTCGAACGCCATCACGGTCTGGCCGCTGATCCCGCCCTGCAGTCCGATCTCGACCCCCACGAACTCCCGGCCCGCGAACGATTCCCGCAGGTCACCGGCGGCCATCAGCGTCACGTCGGTCACGTCGACGTAGACGTTCGCGCCGGCGAGCTGTCCGAGTGCGTCCGCCGCCCGGTCGGCGCCCTGGCTCGCGAGATCGGAAAACTCCCCCAGCGACTGGATGTCGACGTACATCCCTACGCGGGGACGGCGTCGTTGATGGCTTCGAGCACGTTCGGCTTCTGGAACGGTTTCGTGATGTACCCCTCCGCGCCCGCCTTGATCGCGGCTTTCATCTTCTCCTCCTGCCCGACGCTCGTACACATGATGACGCTCGCGTCGGGATGTTCGTCGGTGATCTCGGTGGTCGCCTCGATCCCGTTGCGGATCGGCATGACGATGTCCATCATCACAATGTCGGGGGCGTGCTCGCCGTAGAGGTCGACCGCCTCCACGCCGTTTTCGGCCTCTCCGACGATCTCGAACTCCCCCTCGAGGATCTCCCGCAGGAGGTTCCGCATGAACTCCGAGTCGTCCGCGATCAGAACGCTGGTCGGCATATAGCCGATATCCTCCCGGCGGCGATGATAAACGCACCCCCGCGACTATCAGCTGTGAAAACCGAGCGCCTGAGCGCGGGCCCCGCGGTGCCGGCGGTTCCGATCCGTCGCAGCGCTCACTCCAACCTGAGCCCGCCCGCCTCCTCGAGCGCTGCCAACACGTCCTCGACGGAGTCGTCGCGAGAGACGCCAAGTTCGGCGAGGGCCGATCGGACGGCGTTCGGCGGGAGTCGCGGGCTGGTGTCCATCCCGGCAAGGAGGATGCCGATGGCGTCCTCTGTCGGCGTGTCGCCGCCGGCGGCGTCTGCAAACCAGGTGACGAGCGTCTCGAACGTCTCGCCCACGTCGTCGGACGCCATTCGGTGGCGCGCCGTGCGGCCGTCGAGCAGCAGCGTCGCGTCGAAGCCGTACGCGAACTCGGTGTCCGCGAGCGAGGCGGCGAGCCACTCGCCGACCGCGCCGGCGTCGAGATCCGACGGCGACGCGGTCGACTCGCCACGCGGGGCGCCCCGTCGGGCGTGCGAGGCGGGTCGTTCGGACGCGGTCGCTCCGCCGTCGGCGCCAGACTCGTCGCCGCCCGTCGACCCACCCGGAAGCCTGTCGTCGGTGCCCGCGGCGGGCGGCTGCGATGGTCGGGACGGATCGTCGATATCGTCGCTGGGATCGCCTGCGGTCGCGGTCGTCCGATCCGTCGACGAGGTCTGCGAGGTTGACGGCGCCGGCGACGACGACGCGTCCGTCTCCGGACCGGCGGCTCCGGGAGCGTCCGTCGGTGAGAGCCCCTCTCGGACCGACTCGGCGGTCGAGGCGACGTCGAGATCCCCCGGCGCGTCCGTGTCGGCGTCCGTCGCCGCGGCCTCGGACGTGCCCTCCCCCGGGTGTTCCGTCTCCGCGCCGTCGGATCGGTTCGCCGCCGCCGGCTGCTGCGGCTGACGACGGCCGGGCGAGACGACGTACCGGTCGTCGCCCAACTCGCGGACGTACTCGCTTTTCGAGATATCGAGGTCGTCCGGATCGACGCCGGGGTTCCCGCGCGGCGCGTCGTCGCTCATGACTCGCTGTTCAGTGGCGTATGATAAAAAGTGTAGTCGCGTTCGTTGCGGCCGGATTACAGCTCGACGCCGCCTTGCCCGTCGAGCGATTCAGGAACGGTGAATCGAATCGTCGTCGTCGCACCGGCCATCGTGTTGATCTTGATCGTCACCTCGTCGCCCTCATTGAGCTTGTCCGGCTTCCCGTCGCCGTTGTCCAGCCTGAATTCGATGTTGAAACGGTCGTCCGGATCGTTCAGCACCGTAGGGGATCCACCCGCGTTCTTCACGAAGGACGTGTAGAACTTGCTGTCGACATCGGTCGACGCATTCTCGTGGTTCAGGATAAACGTCCCCTCAGGACCGACCCAGGTGATGGTCACGTTCTCGAGATCGATCTCGCCAGAACCCGGTGCCTGTGTGACGGTCACGTTCACTTTATCCACCGTTCCGTCAGTGACGTTCCCGGTGGTGACAACTTCTTGGAGCCGATCGCTGACCTGCTTGGTCGACTGTTGTCCGGTCTCCTGTGATTTGCTCTGGAGGAAGCCGGCGGTGTTGATCAGGACACCCGCGGCGATCGCCGCCACGAGTACCATCGCGATGAACACGATGAGCGTCCCGATGCCCACCTGCCCGCGCTCTTCCTCCTCAGTGATGAATTCGAACATTGTATGATTCTCTTGGTCCCGATCCCTGCCGTAGGCCGGGCACTGGCGGCGACGACTCGGGATCGATTTTTAAACCTACGCTGCCGCCTATCAGAAAAGATATCTGAACGGCGAATATCGGTACAGATACCGGTAGGTCAACAGTACCAAATTCAGGCGAGGGAGCTGGAATGAAGGCGGTACGCTTATCACACGCACAATCAGTATTGAGAGTTATGCCTGCAGACGATGAGGAGATCATCGAGGTGCTGGGGACGAAATACAACCCCGAGATTCTCGATGCGGCGGGTGAGGCGAAGTCTGCACAGGAACTGTCGGACCAGCTCGACGTACCGATCGCCACCTGTTACCGGCGGATCAACGAGCTTGAGGACACCGAACTGTTGGAGCTCCACGATCGTCCGCTCTCCGACGAGCACCGTCGCATCAAGGTGTACCGTCGGTGTGTCGACGGTGTGAACGTGACGTTCCAAGACGGGTTAACCGTCGAGTTGGAAGAGCGGTCGGAGGTGAAGAACAAGCTCGACGACGTGTGGCGGACGATGACCGACGGGTGAGGCTGAGGTCCCCGGTCCCGGCAGGAGCGTGAGGCGTCAGAACCCGTCGTCCGGGCCGTCCCGGCCCATCATCGAGAACCCGCCAGCGCGCTCGTACACCTTGATCCCGCCCTCGTCGATCTCCATCGGGAAGATGTCTGTGTCGATGTCCTGCTTGCGCATCTTGGCCACCCAGACGTAGCGGTTGACACCGGAGTCGGTCGGCGTCTGAATGAAGTAGATGTTCCCATCGGTAAGGAAGTTCTCCAGGCCGATCTCCGTCTCCGGGAACACCGCGCCCTGCTCGTTGATGAGCAGCGACGTGAGCCCGTTCTGTTTGAGGATGTCCGAGAACTTCAGGAGGTACGTTCGCTTTTCCTTCTCGTTCTCGAAGAACAGCGAGAACATCGTCAGCGAGTCGAGTACCAGCCGGTCGTAGGAGGCGTTCGCGAAGTCCTCCAACAGCGTGTCGAGCGCCGACGAGAAGTCGCCCTCGCGGAGCATGTGCTGTTTGTCGTACACCTTGATCGACCCCTCGTCGACGAGATCGCCCCATCGGTCGAAGCCGATCGACTCGGCCGCCTGACGGATATCCTCCTCATTTTCCTCGAAGGAGATGTAGATCCCGTGTTCGTCGTGGTCAGTGACCCCGTCATAGAGGTATTGGATCCCGAAGAGGGACTTCCCCGTCCCGGGGTTTCCGCTCACGAGCACCGTCGCGTTCTCGACGAGACCGCCGTTGAGGACAGAGTCGAGTCCGTCGACCCCGGTTGGAACAGTGGCTACCATATTGGTATCCGCCGTCCTCACAAATGAAAACGGTTCCGCCGTGCTCCGGCAGATCGACGGCGGTCGGACCTCGATCGAGCAGAAGTATTGAAAACCTCATATTAGCTGATCAACAGCTTTCTACGGCCGAATTTGCGTGCGATAGCTTTAAGCACAAACACATCGGGTAAACGAACATGACTGACGGCGGGGTCGAGCACGTCGGGGGTCGGTCGCGGTGACACGGCGCGTGCTCATCGTCGAAGACGAACCCGAAGTAGCCGACCTGTACCGCGGGTATCTCTCGGGGACCTACGACGTCACAGTCGCCAACACGGGCGCAGAGGCGCTCGAGGCCGTCGACGACACGACCGACGCGGTCCTCCTCGACCGGCGGCTTCCGGACACCTCCGGGGCCGACGTGCTCGCGGCGATCCGCGAGCGCGGTCTCGACTGCCGGGTTGCGATGGTGACCGCGGTGGAGCCAGACGTCGACATCGTCAAGATGGGGTTCGACCTGTACCTCGTGAAGCCCGCCACCCGCGACGATATCCAGTCGGCGGTCGAGCGGCTGGGAACGCGCGCACAGTACGACGACACCCTCCAGCGGACGGCATCGCTCGTGACGAAGCGAGCGGTGCTGGAGGCCGAGCGAACCCCCGCCGAACTTCGATCCTCTCCGGAGTACGAGGACCTCCTCGACCGCATCGAGTCGCTGCAGTCGGAGATGGAAGACCTCACGTCCGCGTTCTCGCCGAACGACTATCGGATGTTGTTCCGCGACATCGGCACGTCGTCCACGTCCGAGTCGGCCTGAGCGGCGGTCTATTCGTCGGCCAACTGCTCGCCGACTAACTCGTCGACCGCCTCGAGGAACGCCTCGCGCTCGTCGGCGGGGATCGTCGCGCCGGCAGCCACGTCGTGTCCGCCGCCGTCGCCACCGACCGCCCGGCTCGCCTCGCGCAGCACCGCCGAGAGGTCGAGCCCCTCGCGGACGAGGAATCCGCTCCCTCTGGCCGAGACTTTCGTCTCCCCCGCTCCCTTGTCCGCAAAGGCGACGATCGGCTTGCGGGCGGAGACGCCGTTCGCGCCGACGGCCATTCCCGCGACGATGCCGACGATGGTCTCGCGGATCCTAGTGCCGGCGTCGAACCACTGGACGTGTTCCTCGCGTTCGACCCCCTCGTTCGTGATCCATTGGAGCCCCTCGGAGAGGTTCCGACGGTGGTTCCGCAGGAGGGTGCGGGCGCGGTCGAGCGCGGCGCCGCGGTCCCCGAGACAGACCGCGAGCCCCACGTCGGCGCGCTCGTAACGCGCGGTCGCGTTCAGCAGTGTCGAGAATTCGCTCACGTCTCGCAACTCGGTGCCGGGTTCCTCGTCGGCGAGCACGTAGGTGGTGTCCACGAGCGCGTCGACGCGCTCGCTGGGGACGCCCGAGGAGACGGCCCGACGGATGAGCGCGCTCGCGACCGTTCGGCGCTCGTCGCCGTCGAGGTCGACCCACCGACGCCACTCGCCGTCGGCGTCTTTCATCGGAACGTCCAGGTCCGTGAGGAACTCGATCGCGCCGGCCTGGTCGTTCGAGATGCCCGGGATCCGCGCCTCGCTGGCGTACTCCAGCAGCTTCGGGAGCGGACGGGTCTGGCGTCCGTATAGGGCTAGATCCGTCACTTCCGCCAGCGCCCCGGCGGCGACCGCGTCGGCGACGAGCGCCTCGTTGGCGCCCGAGAGCCCGCCCTCGTTGTCCTGCATGTCGCCGACGGCGCCGACGACCGCCAGCGCCGCGAGATCGCGGTTGTCGGTCTCGGTCGCGTCGCCCAGTGCGCGCGCGAGCAGGTACGCTGCCCCCGCTCCCGATAACTCGCTCGCGCCGTCGAGTCCTTCGAGGAGCGGATTGAGGTGGAACTCAGTTTCCGCCTCGGCCGGCTGGTGGTGGTCGGCGATCACCGGGACGAACTCGCCCGCTTCCTCGCGCGGGGCGATCACGTCGAGTTGACCGCTCCCGAAGTCGGTGAAACAGACCACGTCGTAGTCCGTGGCGGCGATGCTCGCGACCGCGTCGGCGTCGAGTTGCTTGAAGAACGCCGTCTCGAAGTCGAATCCCGCCCGCTCGAACGCCGCCGTCGCGACCGCGGCGCTGGTGAGACCGTCGGCGTCGATGTGCGAGCACAAGAGGAACTCGCCGGCCTCACACAGCCGGGCGGCGCACGCCTCGGCGCGCTCGCGGAGCTCCGGGACCGGGAACGCCGCGCCGTCGTGGTCGGTGGTCGCGTCCGCGCTCGCCATTACTGTGCGAGGGTGGGGCGTTCTGCGGCATAAACGCTCGTACTCGATCGGCGTCGACGGGCGGGGATCGTCGGCGGAGCGCGCACGTCAACGGGGCTCCGTGCCCGTCGACCGCGCGAGAGACGAGCGAGGCGACCGAGGTGGAGCGAGCGAACCGGCTGGGGAGGACGAGGCGCCGCGCTGTGCGGCTGGGACTGAACGGGGTCGTCGCTGTCGGCGGGCGGGGGGCACGGCGATCCGCAGCCGCCGACAGCGACGGGGTCCGTCGGGCGCGACGAGGGCAACCCGGGACGAACGACCAGGACAGTCGGATCCACGAGACCACCTGGGTCGACCGGTCGAGCTATTTCACGAACTGCAGCAGGTCGTCGCGTTTCGCCTCCCGAAAGTGCCCGCGCAACGCCTCGTTCAGCGGCTCGATCGACCCGTTCTTCGCCGTGATCGGCGCGATCGTCCCGCCCTCGCCCGACCACTGCTGCCACGGCGGATACAACCCCAGTCGGTCGCACAGCTCGTTCAGGCGCTCGTCACGGTCGTCAACTTTGTCCATCTTGTTCACCGCGACGACCGGGGCCACGTCCACGTCTTGAAGAAACTGGAACAGCTCCACGTCGTGGGGGATCTCGCCGGCGTCGCTGTGGCGGTCGATGATGTCGATGACGGACTTGCCGTCGACGACGAGCACGCCCGCGATGATCGAGTCGGCGTGCTCCTCGACGTAGCGAACCACGTCGGTCTTGATCGCCTCGCGCGCGTCCTCCTCGACGCCGGACATGAATCCGAAGCCCGGGAGGTCGGTGAACATGAACGACTGGCCGGTCCAGTCGAAGTGGTTCGGCTTTCGGGTGACGCCGGGCTTCTTGCCGGTCGCCACGTTGTGCCCGGTCAACTCGCGCATCAGCGTCGACTTGCCGACATTCGATCGCCCGACGAGGACGACTTCTGCGTCCCGGTCGGGTCGTCCCTCGAAAGTCATGCCCGGTGATGGGCCGCGGCGGCGCATAAGCGACGCGGGTCGAGCGACGCGCCAAAGTTGACGGGCACCGACACCTGAAGCGTGGACAAACAGCTCCTCCGCGATCGGATCTGGGACGCGCTGGAGGCGTCGGGCGAGGCCCGATTCCCGTTCCCGCCCCACGGCCGGATCCCGAACTTCGCGGGCGCGGACGCCGCCTGCGAACGACTGACCGATACCCCGGAGTGGGAGGCGGCCGAGGCGATCAAGGCGAACCCCGACGCCCCGCAGCTCCCGGTCCGACGCGCCGCGTTGCGCGCCGGGAAGACGGTGTACATGGCCGTTCCGCGGCTCCGAGCGGAGCAGCCGTTCCTCCGGCTCGCGCCCGACGAGGTGTCCGATATCGACGAGGCGACCACGGTGTCTGGCTCCTCAGACCACGGCGTTCCGGTCGGCCCCGACGAGGTGCCACACGTCGACCTGATCGTCTCCGGCAGCGTCGCGGTCACCGAATCAGGCAGCCGCGTGGGGAAGGGAGAAGGGTTTGCGGATCTGGAGTTCGCGGTGCTGTCGGAGTTGGGCGCGGTCGACGAGGAGACAACCGTCGCGACGACGGTCCACCCGATGCAGGTCGTCGACCGCGCGGTCGAGTTGGCCGCCCACGACGTGCCGCTGGACCTGATCTGTACCCCCAAACGGACGATCCGGACCGCGGAGACACGTGGCGGGGGCGCGCCGGCGCGCCCGGACGGCGTCCACTGGGACGTGCTGGCAGACGAGAAACTGGAGTCGATTCCCGTGTTGCGGCGTCTGCGACCGAAATGAGCGACGGACGGCGAGACGACAGAGGACAACGGATGGACTCGCCGCTCTATCACCCCGCCGGATCGCCGGCCCGTCGGGTATAACTGTCCGCTCCGTGAGGTGCCTCCGTGCGACTCGTTCAGGTGATGGTGCCGGCGGGCAAGCGCGAGACGGTTCTCTCCGTGCTCGACGAGGAGGAGATTGACTACGTCCTCTCCGACGAGACGAGCGGTCGGGAGTACACGGCGATCGTCTCGTTCCCGCTCCCGACAGAGGCCGTCGAGCCGGTGCTCGAGGAACTGCGCGACGCCGGCCTCGAGCGCGACGCGTACACGGTCGTCATGGACGCCGAGACGGTCGTCTCGAAGCGCTTCGAAGAACTGGAGGAGCGGTACGCCGAGAACGACGAGGACGGGAACGGCGACCGGATCGCTCGCGAGGAACTGGACGCGCGGGCGACGGAGATGTCCCCCCGGTTCGGCGCGTTCGTGACGATGACCGTGATCAGCGCCGTCGTCGCCACCGCCGGGCTGCTGCTCGACTCGGCGGCGGTCGTCGTCGGGTCGATGGTGATCGCGCCGCTGATCGGGCCCGCAATGGCCGCCAGCGTCGGCACCGTGCTCGACGACGAGGACCTGTTCGCGCGCGGTGTGAAGCTACAGGTGCTCGGCGGGGTTCTCGCTGTGACGAGCGCAGCCGCGTTCGCGGCGCTGCTCAGATACGGCCGAGTCGTCCCGTTCGGCGTCGAGGAGGTGTTCTCGATCGCGGAGGTGCGCGAGCGGCTCGCGCCGGACGTGCTCTCGCTGCCGATCGCGTTAGGGTCGGGCGTCGCGGGCGCGCTGTCGCTCGCGTCGGGCGTCTCCTCGGCGCTCGTGGGCGTCATGATCGCGGCGGCGCTGGTGCCGCCGACGGCCGTCGTCGGCATCGGCATCGCATGGGGTCGCCCCGGGACCGTCGCCGGGGCGGCGCTGTTGGTCGTCGTCAACTTCGCCGCGATCAACTTCGCCGCGATCGCGACGCTGTGGTACAAGGGGTACCGCCCGGAGTCGTTCTGGCGGCTCGACGAGACGCGGACGACGACAATCCGTCGGATCGGTGTGCTCGGCGTCGCAATTCTGCTGTCGACGGCCGTGCTCACGGGCGTGACGGTCGCCTCCTACCAGAGCGCGCAGTTCGAGACGGCCGCCCAAGAGGAGGCGAACGCCCTGCTCGACAGCGACGCGCGGGTACTCGACGTCGAAGTGACCTACGGTGGGTTCCCATTCCGGCAACCGACTGCGGTGACGGTGACGGTCGGGTATCCCCCCGAGACGACGACGCCGCGGATCGGCGACGCGCTCGCGACACGCCTCGCGGACGACGCCGACCCGCCGTTCGGGATCGGCGAGCCCGCGGCCGTCGACGTGTCGGTGCGGTACGTTCCCGTCGAGGAGTCGCGCACCGGTGCGGCGACAGCGTGACACAAACGGGCGTTTGTGTGTAAGATAGCTTGACGGTCCACGCACGCGTCTCTTCGTACGTGAACCGAACGAAAACCCTCCCAGCACTGCTCGTCGCGGCCATGCTCGTGTTCGCGGGCTGTGCCGGGACGACCGGATCGACCGCGGCGAACGCGGCCGGCGCGACGGGCGCGAACGCCTCCGACGTGAACACCGTCACCGCCGACGGCACGGCGACCGTAAGCGCCTCGCCCGATCTCGCCGAGATCACCGTCGCCGTCGAGGCGACGGCAGACAACGCCAGCGCGGCCCGCTCGCAGGTCGCCGCCGACGTCGAGCGGCTCCGCGAGGCGCTGACCGACGCCGGCTACGAGGTGCGCACGGTCGACTTCCGACTGTCGCCGGAGTACGACCACTCTCGAGACACTCGCGAGTTAGTCGGCTACCGCGCGTACCACGCGCTCGCGTTCGAGACGTCGCCCGACGCCGCCGGCAGCGCCGTGGACCTCGCGGTCGACAACGGCGCGACCGCCGTCCAGAACGTCCGCTTCACGCTGAGCGACGAGCGCCGCGCCGAACTCCGCGAGGAGGCGCTCGCGGCCGCCGTGGGCGACGCCCGCGGGACCGCCGAAACGGCCGCCGGCGCGGCCGACCGCTCGGTCGGAACGGAGCTGTCGATGCGGGTTGGCTCGGCGGGCGTCTCGCCGTACGACTCGCGGGTCGTCTACGAGACGGCCGCCGACGCCGGCGCGTCCACCTCGTTCGAGCCCGGTCCGGTGACGGTGTCCGCATCGGTGACGGTGACCTACGAGCTGGAGTAGACCGACCGGAACCGCAAAGTCGACGCCGTATCGATGCCTTCGCGTGAGCGACTCCGATGACCGCGTCGTCACCGGACTCATGCTCGGGACGTTCCTCGCGTTCGGCGTGGACACGATCCTGATCGTCGCCGCGCTGTGGTACGTCGGCGCGGTCCCCGCTTCGACGGCCACCGGGGTCTCAATCGCGATCCTGTCGGTCTTCCTGCTGTGGATCGCCGTCCGGTGGGATCGGCTGCGCCGGACGCGCGGGACCGGCGCCACGGTGAACGCCGGACCGAAACCGGACGCCGAGGACGAACCGATCGAGCGACTGAAGCGCCGCTACGCCGACGGCGAGATCTCCGACGAGGAGTTCGAGCGCCGGATCGACCGACTGCTCGACGCCGACAGCCGGATCGAAGCGGGCGCTCTCCGCGAGGACGACCCCCGCGAGCGGGAGCGGGAGACGGAATAACGGGGTCAGTTCTCTCCGCGCGAGGGGAGGTCGGGCTCGAAACCGACGGCCTCGACCGCCATATCGAGGACGGCGTCGACGTTGTCTCCCTCGGCGACGCTCATGTACGCGTCCGCCTCCACGTCAGTCGAGCGGTCGCTCTTGTTGCAGACGGTAAGTACGGGCGCGTCGAACCGGTCCTCGACCTCCGCGAGCAGTTCCAACTGCGACTCCAGCGGATAACCGCAGTCACCGGAGGCGTCGAGGACGAACACGACGGCGTCGGCGAGGTGAGTGAGCGCCGAGACGGCCTGGCGCTCGATGCCGTTGCGGTCCTCCTCGGGGCGGTCGAGCAGTCCCGGCGTGTCGATGATCTGATAGCGGATGCGGTCGCGCTCGAAGTGCCCGATCTGGATCGCCTTCGTCGTGAACGGGTAGGAGGCGATCTCGTTGGACGCGCGGGTCACGTGGTTGACGAACGACGACTTACCGACGTTGGGATAGCCGGCGACGACGATCGCGGGCTCGTCGGGGCGAATGTCGGGGAGCGTCTTCAGCGCGTCGCGGGCCTCGCCGACCGTCAAGAGATCGGCTTCGATCTCGTCCATGATGTCGGCCATGCGGGCGAACGCCTGCTTGCGGTGCTTGCGGGCGGTCTCGACGCCCGACTTGCGCATCTTCGCCTGGTACTCCGAGCGGAGCTCGTCGATCCGGCGGGAGGCCCAGTTCACCTCCGAGAGCGCCTGACGCAACTCGTCCACGTCCACGACCGCGTCGGCGAGTTCGTAGTAGAACGGCTCGACCTCGAACTCGAAGTCGGGCCAGGAGGTGGAGACGTTGGCGAGGTTGTCCGAGAGGATGTTCGCGGCGGTGATCAGCATCGACTCCTGGGCGTCCCACCCGTCTTTCGCGCGGCCGGTCCGGGACGCGCGGGAGAACGCCTTGTCGAGGAGTTCCTCCGCGCGGGGAGTGGTGGGGAGGTCTTCGAATGTCATAGTCAGTTGGCGGGAGTTGACGACGGCGGCGTATAAGCCCGTTCGTTCGGTTCTCGGCACCTCTCGTGTGTTTTCTCGGTGTCGAGAGAGTCGCCGAAGGCGGGCGAGACTGCGTGCGTGCTCGGCGACGACGGCGCCGCGGTCGGTGGCGGTGACTCCACCCGAAATGGCACCCGCGCGACGGGCCTGAAACAGAGCGACACGTACCCGACACCGGCATCGCCGTAACAGCACCTTTATCAGGCGCACGAAGCGAAGTTCCAACGAGATTACTCTCGGAGGCCCATGGTGACGGAGCAAACACAACCGGAGGTGAACATCGGACTCGTCGGTCACGTCGACCACGGAAAGACGACGCTAGTGCAAGCGTTGTCGGGCGACTGGACCGACCAGCACAGCGAGGAGATGAAGCGCGGGATCTCCATCCGTCTGGGCTACGCCGACGCAACGCTGCGTCGGTGCCCGGACTGTGCCGAGCCCGAGTGTTACACCGTCGAGGAGACGTGCCCGGAGCACGACGTCGACACCGAGACCCTGCGGACGGTCTCGTTCGTCGACGCCCCGGGCCACGAGACGCTGATGGCGACGATGCTCTCCGGAGCGTCGATTATGGACGGCGCGGTGCTGGTGGTGAGCGCCACCGAGGACGTGCCGCAGGCGCAGACGGAGGAGCACCTGATGGCGCTGGACATCATCGGCATCGAGAACATCGTCATCGCCCAGAACAAGGTGGACCTCGTCGACGACGAGCGCGCCCGCGAGAACTACGAGCAGATCAGGGAGTTCGTCGAGGGAACCGTCGCCGAGGACGCGCCGATCGTCCCTGTCAGTGCCCAGCAGGAGGTCAATATCGACCTCATGATCCAGGCGCTGGAGACGGAGATTCCGACCCCGGAGCGCGACGAGTCGCTCCCGGCACGGATGTACACCGCCCGCTCGTTCGACATCAACCGACCGGGCACGACAGCCGCGGACCTGCTCGGCGGCGTCATCGGCGGGTCGCTCGCGCAAGGGACCCTGGAGGTCGACGACGAGATCGAGCTCCGCCCCGGCCGCGAGGTCGAGGAGGGCGGCTCCTCGGAGTACCACTCGATCGAGACCTCCGTGCGCTCGCTGCAGGCGGGCGGCCAGTCCCAGTCGGAGGTCGGGCCGGGCGGCCTGCTCGGCGTCGGCACCGGACTGGACCCGAGCCTGACCAAGGGTGACGCGCTCGCGGGGCAGGTCGCCGGCGAGCCCGGGACGCTCCCGCCGACCCGGAACGGGTTCGAGATGGAGGTCGAACTGCTCGACCGCGTCGTCGGCGAGGGCGCCGTCGAGGAGATCTCCACCGGCGAGCCGCTGATGCTCACCGTCGGCACCGCGACCACCGTGGGCGCGGTGACGAGCGCACGGACCGGCGAGTGCGAGGTCAACCTCAAGCGACCGATCTGTGCGGAGGAGGGCGCGAAGATCGCGATCAACCGCCGGATGGGCGCCCGCTGGCGTCTCATCGGCGTCGGGACCCTCACGGAGTAACAGAGCCGGTGACGATGGTCGTCCTCGACACGAACGCGCTCATGATGCCAGTCGAGTGCGGCGTTCGCGTCTTCGAGGAACTCGACCGTCTGGTCGACGACTCCGACCTCGTCACTCCGGAGGCGGTCGTCGCCGAGCTGGAGACGCTCGCGACGGGCGCCGGCGAGGAGGCCACCGCCGCGTCGGTCGGCCGCGACCTCGCCGAACGGTGTCGGGTCGTCGAGACGACAGAGGAGTACGCCGACGACGCGGTCGTCGAACTCGCCTCCGCCGGCGCCGGTTCCGGCGCCGACGGGGACGAGGGATTCGACGGCTACGTCGTCACGAACGATCGTCCCCTGCGCGAGCGCCTCCTCGCTCGGGGCGTACGCGTAATCGGTTTAAGGGGCGCGAACACACTCGCGATAACAGAACCATAGCATGTACAAACGGGTACGACTCAAGGACACGGTCGAGGTCCCGCCGGAGCATCTGGCGGACGTGAGCCGCGACCGCGTCCGCAAGCTCTTGCAGGACAAGTTGGAGGGACGCATGGACGAGGACGTGGGCAGCGTTGTCAGCGTCATCGAGGTCCAGGATATCGGCGACGGCGCCGTCCTCCCGAACAGACCGGGCGTGTACTACCAGGCGGAGTTCGACGCCGTGACCTTCGATCCGGACATGCAGGAGGTCGTCGACGGGAACGTCGTGGAGGTCGTCGAGTTCGGCGCCTTCGTCGGCATCGGCCCCGTGGACGGCCTGCTGCACGTCTCGCAGATCTCCGACGAGTACCTCGCGTACGACGGCGAGAACCAGCAGCTCGCCTCGACGGAGTCCGACCGGACGCTCGGCGTCGACGACCCCGTCCGGGTGCGCGTCGTCACGAAGTCGATCGACGAGCGCAACCCGCGCGACTCGAAGATCGGCCTCACCGCCAAACAGCCCGGGCTCGGCAAGCACGCCTGGCTCGAGTCCGACGTTCGGCGCCGCGCCGAGGGGGCGCCCGCGGAGGGTAACTGATGGCGGAGGACCGCCTCGCCTGTCGCGAGTGCCACTTCGTCAACGGCCCCGACGCCCAGACGTGCGACAACTGCGGCTCATCCTCCCTGACGGAAGACTGGGCCGGCTACGTCATCATCACGCACCCTGAGGAGTCCGAGATCGCTCCGGAGATGAACGTGAGCGAACCGGGCAGCTACGCGCTGAAGGTCCGGTAACTGCGCGAGCCAGAGGCAACACGTTCATCGAATGTCGCTGCTCACGCTTCCCGACGACCTCCGCGGCGCGTTCAAAGACCCCATGGGTCCCGTCTACACCGACGCGGAGCGACTGCTCTCCGAAGCCGGCGACCCGATCGTCGCCGTCGGCGACGTCGTCACCTACCACCTCCGCGTCGCCGGACGCGACCCCGACGTGGCGGTGATCGACGGGAAGACGAAGCGCGAGGCCGTCGGCGCGGAGATCGCCGCGGTCCTCGACGGGGAGAACCGCCGGATCGAGGTCGACAACGAACCGGCGACGCTCTCGACGGCCATGCTCGACGCGCTCGTCGATGCGCTCGCCAGCGACGGCCCGGTCGTGATCTACGTGACCGGCGAGGAAGATCTCGCGACCGTGCCCGCGATCGTCGCGGCCCCGGAGGGGGCAAGCGTCGTGTACGGCCAGCCCGACGAAGGGATGGTGCTCGTAGACGTGACCCCGGACTCGAAGCGCAAGGCGGGGGAACTGTTGGGAAAACTCGACGGCGACACCGCGGCGGCGTTGGCGGCGCTGGGCGTGGACGGGTAGCCGGCCGCGCGCGCCGGCGACCTGCTCGCGGCCGCTGAATCGGGGTACAGCCCCTTCGAAATCCTTTTCCGCCTCTCGGGCGCACTCACTGACAACTGAACCATGGACATCGACATCATCTCCGAGGAGGAGAACCCCATGCTCCACCGGACGGACGTCCGGTTCGAGGTGCAGCACGACGAAGCAACCCCCGCCCGCCTCCAGGTCCGGGACTCGCTCGCCGCGAAGCTCGACAAGGGCTCCGACGAGGTCGTCATTCAGGAGCTGGACACGAAGTTCGGCATGCGCAAGACCGTCGGCTACGCGAAGGTGTACGAGTCGGCCGAGCACGCCGCCGACGTGGAGCAGGACTACGTCCTCGAGCGGAACGCCATCGCCGGCGACGAGGACGCCGAGGCAGAGGAAGCCTAACGCCGGATGCGCGTCCTCGGCGTCGAGGGCACGGCCTGGTGCGCCAGCGCCGCGGTGTTCGACGCCGAAGCCGACGCCGTTTTTATCGAGTCCGACCCGTACGAACCCGACAGCGGCGGCATTCACCCGCGCGAGGCCGCCGAGCACATGGGCGAGGCGATCCCGCGGGTGATCGAGACGGCGCTGGAGCACGCCCGAGGCGAGTACGACGACCGCGCGGCGGGAGACCCCCCGGTCGACGCCGTCGCGTTCTCGCGCGGTCCCGGCCTCGGCCCGTGCCTGCGGATCGTCGCCACCGCGGCCCGGGCGCTCGCGCAGACGCTCGACGTGCCGCTGGTCGGCGTCAACCACATGGTCGCACACCTGGAGATCGGCCGCCACCGCGCGGGCTTCGACTCGCCCGTCTGTCTGAACGCCTCGGGGGCGAACGCCCACCTGCTGGGCTTTCACGACGGCCGCTACCGCGTGCTCGGCGAGACGATGGACACCGGCGTCGGCAACGCCCTCGACAAGTTCACCCGCCACGTCGGCTGGAGCCACCCCGGCGGCCCGAAGATCGAAGCGCACGCGGAGGACGGGTCGTTCGTCGAGTTACCCTACGTCGTGAAGGGGATGGACTTCTCGTTCTCGGGGATCATGTCGGCCGCGAAGGCGGCGTACGACGACGGCGTCCCCGTCGCGGACGTGTGCTTCTCGCTGCAGGAGCACGTGTTCGCGATGCTCACCGAGGTCGCCGAGCGGGCGCTGTCGCTGACGGGCACCGACGAGCTGGTGCTGGGCGGCGGCGTGGGACAGAACGCGCGCCTGCGGGAGATGCTCGCGGAGATGTGCGCCGAGCGCGGCGCCGACTTCCACGCGCCCGAGCCGCGGTTCCTCCGCGACAACGCCGGGATGATCGCCGTACTGGGCGAGAAGATGGCCGCCTCCGGCGACACGGTCGCGGTCGCCGATTCCGGGATCGATCCCGACTTCCGGCCGGATCAGGTGCCCGTGACGTGGCGCTCGGGCGAGTCGGTCGCGCGCGCCCCCGGCGCGGACGACGACGCAGCCCTACGCGGCGCAGAGGCGACCGTCGAGGGCAACGGCGACGAGGTACTGAAGCGGCGGCTCGCGAAGGGGTACCGGCATCCGAAGCTGGACGCGACGCTCCGGCGCGAGCGGACGGTCGCGGAGGCGCGGCTGCTCGCGGCCGCCCGCAACGCGGGCGTCCCGACGCCGCTCGTGCGCGACGTGGACGTCGCGCAGGCGACGCTCGCGTTGCAGTTCGTCGGCGAGTGCGATCTGGCGGCGGCGCTGACCGCCGAGCACGCCCGGACCGTCGGCGAACACCTCGCGCGACTCCACGGCGCGGGGATCGTCCACGGCGACCCGACGACGCGCAACATAAGAGTGAGCTGTGAGGTCAAGCAGAGCGAGACCTCGATGCGAGCGGTGAACGAAACGAGCCGCGAGCGACCGGACACGCCCGAGGACGGGCGGCTCTTCTGCATCGACTTCGGGCTCGGGTTCAACTCCGACCACGTCGAGGACTACGCGATGGACCTCCACGTCTTCGAGCAGTCGATCGAGGGCACGGCGAGCGATCCGGAGGCGCTCGTCGCGGCCGTCGAGGACGGCTACCGCGCGGTGGGCGATCCGGCGGTGCTGGAGCGCCTCCGCGGGATCGAGGGACGCGGTCGCTATCAGTAGCGGTCGTCGCAGGAGTTGGCGGACTGGGTGGGGGCGAACGGGCGGTCGTACGCGGGGCATGGCGGCGACCAGGCGACCGCGCTCGGGGGATGGCGGCGACCGGGCGGCGCGGTCCCCGTTCGTTCGCGCACCGATCAGTAGCGCACCGGGAGGACTGGGTCGCCGTCGGGGACGACCCCTCGCCCCCGACCTGTCGGACGCGAGCCAAAACGATTTATCATACGGCGTCGTTATCGGGAGTATGGCAGACAAACCTCAGACGGGGGAGCTCTTCGGGATCCCGTACAACTTCGAACGTCCGAGCGTCGGCCGCCTGCTGTCCTCCTACTGGCGGCCCGGCGAGGGCATGCTGGTGGAGAAGCCGTTCGGCATCGGCTACACGCTCAACCTCGCGAGCTGGCGCTCGTGGCTCGTGCTCGGCGTCGCCGGCGCGCTGCTGTATCAGGAGCGCGCGAGTCGCGCCGGCGACGACGACGACGACGAGGCGTCCGAGCCCGTCGAGGTCATCGTCGACGACGACTGAGGTTCGCCCGCGAACGCCGCGTCCCGCTCACTCGGTCCACTCCTCCGACTCCGCGCGCTCGCGCCAGGCGCGCTGCTGTGCGCGCTCTGCGACGTGGTCGACGCCGTCGGCGATCTCATCGCGGAGACCAGTCTCGAACGCGTCCAGTTCGTTGAGGAGGTTGCGCTGGTAGGCCGTGACGAGCTCGTACGTCCAGCGGTCCTCGACGACGCCTGCCGGGAGGAGGCGATCGCGGATCTCGTCGGCGTACTCGTCGTGCCCGGCGGCGCGGAGGTGCTCTTCAGCCGCCGCGAAGCGGTCCATCGCGTGACCGGTGCGGTGGTGACACCCGAGCAGGTCGGCGTACGCCCGGTGAGCGTGTTCGATCCCGAGTTGGATCGCGTGCAACGCGGCGCGCTCGTCGGCGGTCAGGTCGGGAACGGTCGGTGTCGGTTCGTCGACGGACATACGTCGTGCTACGTCAGCACGTACCAAGGATGTTACGCGCCCGAACGATTAGGGTGGCCGGCGCCGAGGACCGTCGCATGAACGGGTCGTTCCTCGCGGCGGCGACGCTGACGGTGCTGTCGCTGGCCGGGTACGCCGTCGGGACCGTCGAGCCGTACCCCGGTCGGGAGGCGACTATCGCGGGGCTGCTCGTCGGCGTGACGCTCGCGACGGTGACCTACGGCGGGGCCGACGCGGGATCAGCCACGTCGGACGGCGAGGCGCACGACGGGGGCGGGTCGCGGTGATCCGCGCGATGTCGTACACGGACGGGGAGGCCGCGACGTTCGAGGGGGTGACGGCGGCCGCGGAGGCGCCGGGGACGACGTGGGTGTGGGTGGCCGCCGAAGACGAGCGCGCCGGCGGAGTCCGCGACGGACAGGCGGACGCCGGGCGCGTCCCGCGACCGACCGGGGAACTCGCGGCGGTGACTGAGCGGTTCGATATCCACCCGCTGCACGTCGAGGACGTGCTCGGCGACGCGCGGCCGAAGTCGGAGCTGCTGGAGGAGTACGCGTTCCTGCTCGTGAAGGGCGCGCGGTTTCGCGTCGGTGAGACGACGTTCCTCGAGGAGATCCGCACGCGCCCGGTGGGGGTGTTCATCGGCGACGACTGGCTGGTGACGGTGACGACCGGCGGCGACGACGCCGTCGAGGCGGTGTGGAACCGGCTCGCCGACGCCGACCGGCGGGCGCTCGCGCGCGGGCCGGATTTCGCGGGGTACCTCGTCGTCGACCGCGTCGTCGACGGCTACTTTCACCTGCTCGACGAACTGGAGGACGACATCGAGACCGTCGAAGAGCGCGTCGTCGAGGCGCCCGACCCGGAGACGCTCGGCGCGATCAACGACCTCCGGCGGGAGCTGCTGTCGGTCCGGCGGGTCGTGTGGCCCACGCGAGACGCGGTGAACGCCCTCTCGCGCGGCGACGCCGAGCAGGTCGCGGAGGCGACCGAGAAGTACTACCGCGACGTGTACGACCACCTCGTGCAGGTGGTCGAACTGACCGAGACGTATCGGGACCTCACAACCGGCGCCCGCGACATCTACCTCAACACGCTCTCGCAGTCGACCAACGAGGTGATGCGGCGGCTCACAGTCGTCGCGACGATCGTCCTCCCGCTGACGTTCGTCGCCGGCGTGTTCGGCATGAACTTCGAGTCGATGCCCGAGTTGACGTGGCCATACGCCTACCACGCGACGATGCTCGGAATGGGGGGAATCGCGCTCGTGCTCGTCGCGTACTTCAGGCGAGAGGGGTGGCTGTGAGTCGTCGGAACCGCGTTACCTGAAGCGCCACGCCGTCGCCGCACCACCCAGCCACGCGATCGCGAAGAAGGCCGCGAGCACCCGGACGGTCGCGGTCGCCGCGCCGCCGACCGCCACGGCGACGACGAACAGCGCCGCGTCCACGCCCAGCCCGGCGCCGACGATCCGTCGAAACCAGGTGATCGGCCGGTCGACGCGGCCGATCAGCGCTGCGTTGAGCCACACGCCGCCGATCGCACCCGGCGCGACGAGCATGAAGACGGGGTACAGCGCGCGCGACTCGACCAATCCGAACGCGACCGCGACCGCGAGGGCCGCGACCGCCAGCCCCGACGTGGTCAACGCGCCGGTCACCGCGGCGTGGCCCTGCCGAGATATCCGCCGGTTCCGGCGGTCGAGAACCGACTCTGGGTCGATCTCGTCCGGGTCGCGGGACACACGAACACCCATGGGCCATTCGATATTGGAGGTTGCGTCGGGCGCGAGTCACACCGTCACGCGCTCGCCGAGATCGGGCGCCGCGGCGTCGTACCCGTCCGCGCGCAGTTCCTCGGCGAACGCCGGACACCGGTCGCCGTGGTTGACGAGCACGGTCGCGCCGCGGTAGTCGTCGAGGAACGACCGGAGGCCGTCGCGGTCGGCGTGCGCGGAGAAGTCGAATAGCTCGACGCGGGCGGCGACGGGGACGACGCCGCCGTTCAGCTCGCAGCGACCGTGTTCGAGGAGCGTTCGGCCGTTCGTCCCCTCGACCTGGTACCCGGTGAGACACACCCGGTTTGTCGGGTCCGAGCGCAGCATCGGGAGGTAGCTCATCACGGGGCCGCCCGAGAGCATCCCGGAGGTCGTGACGATGGCCTCGTTGTCGGCGGCGACGCGTTCGCGCTGGCCCTGCGCTCCGGTCACGTACCTGGCGCCCGACTTCGCCCGCCGGAGGGCGTCGGGGTCGCGGACGAAGTCAGGGTAGTCGCGGACGATGTCGGTGACGCGCTGGCCCATCCCGTCGAGATACGGTCGGATCTCGGTGTCCGCGAGCACCGTCAGCACCTCCTGTGTGCGGCCGATGGCGAACGCAGGGACCAACGCGGTACCGCCCTCGTATCGGGTGGTGCGGACCGTCTCGACGAACCGTTCTTCGACGCGCGAGCGGTCCTCGTGAGTCACGTCCGAGTACGTGCTCTCGCAGATCACCGCGTCGGCGTCGGGCCGCGCGGTCGACCCCGACAGCAGGCGGGTGTCGTCGGTGTGAAAGTCGGCGGTGTACAACAGTCGGGCGTCCCCGTCATCGACGAGAACGTGCGCGCTCCCGGGGATGTGGCCGGCGTCGTAGAACGTGACCTCGTAGTCGGTGCCGCCGGCCGCGACGACGAAGGGCTCGCCGTACCCGTGGCGCCGTCCGACCTCCCCGAGGCGCTGGACGTGGCTCTCGGTGAAGGTGCAGTCGTAGCCGCGTAGCTTCAGCGTATCGCGCGCGAGCACCCGAGCGAGCTCAGCCGTCGGCGGCGTCCAGTGGATCGGCGGGCGACGGTCGCCCCGGAGCAGAGCGGGCACCTGGCCGACGTGATCGAGGTGCCCGTGGCTGACGACGACCGCGTCGGGTTCGGGCCGGCCCACGGGGTACTGCGGCGGCTCCCCGGTCAGCATCCCGTAGTCGAGGAGGAGCGCGTCGTCGACGAGGATCGCCGAGCGACCCACCTCGCGGGCGCCGCCGAGGAACTGGATCTCCATCGACCGAAGCCAGGCGCTGGGCGGGGTTGGGTCCGTCGGTTCGCCGCGACGGCGTCGCGCCGGGCGCCGTCAGATCACCTGCACAGCGACCAGCGCGGCAGCCCCCAGCGCCAGCACGCACAGCATCCCGACGGAGAGTGCCGACATCTGCTTCATGTTCATATCGATCCGGAACCGCGTCGCCCCATAACCGTTCGCCCCCGCGTATCAGGGGTGAAATCGAGGCGTTCGGCAGCGCTCGCCCGGGCCGCCCATCCGAGACGCTCGTTCACTCCGTTCGCTTTCGGCTTCGCCGTTCGCGGCCTCGCAGACTCGACCGCGCGCCGCTCGCGTCTCGCCTCAGTCGTCGGCGGTTGCGGCGTCGGCGTCGGCCTCACCGAGCCCCGGAACGACCCCGTCCACGCGCCAGCCGCGAACCTCGTAGTACTCGTCGAGCGCGTCGTCGAACCCCTCGATGTCGTACGGGAGCGCGTCGTCCGCGCGGTCGAAGCCGCGGCGGTTGTTGAACGCCCGCTCCAACTCGACGACGCGGGCGCCCACGTCGAGCAGGTCGTCGTAGTCCGCGTCCAACAGCGCCCCGAACCGTTCTTCGGTCAGGAAGTCCCGGCTGAACTTGCAGGCGACCGCGGAGTCGAGCGCCGCGTTGTGGTTCTCCGCGGCGGCGACCAGGGGCGCCTTCCCGTCGAGCCCGCGCTTGTCGACCGCCTGCTCCTTGTCGACGAGGGGGTACTCCTTCGAGTAGAAGCTGGCGTACATGTGGTCGGCGCCACGGTTCGAGGTGGCAAACGAGAGGCCCTGTCCGTTGAGGGTACGCCCGTCGTGGGCGGCGAACTCCAACCCCTTCACCGACCAGTCTTCGACGCCCAACTCGGGAGCAGCGCGGTGGACGCCCTCCGCGAGCAGGTCGCCGACCTCGCCCTCGCGGCGGGCCGCCTTCCCGAGCAGTTCGCGAGCGCGCTCCGGGTTCCCGAGGTCGTCCTCGCTTTTGAGGTACGCGGCGATCGTGTCGCCCGCGGAGATGGTGTCGACACCGAGGCGGTCACAGCGATCGTTGGCCTTCATCACCTCGACCACGTCGTCGACGAGCTGGTTCGACCCCCACGCCATCACCGTCTCGAACTCCGGGCCCTCCGTCTCCACGCCGGCGGCCTCATCGCGGGTGGGGAGCTTACACGCGAACGCGCACTGCGAGCAGGTCCCCTTCTTGTGTTTCTTCGACTCCACGGCGTCGCCAGAGATGCCCTCCGCCCCCTCGAAGGAAGTGCGAGCGAAGTAGTCCGTCGGCAGCGCCTCCACCTCGTTGGCGTACTCGGTGACGCTTGTCGTCCCCTGCCGCTTCATGATGTGGTCCGACGTGGCTGCCTCGCGGTGGATATCCGTCTGCACCGGATCGATTTCCACGTCCGCGGTTGCATCGCCGTCGAACGTGAGCACTTTCACGTTCTTGCTGCCGAGCACCGCGCCCATGCCGGTGCGGCCGAACGCGCGCGTCTCGCTGGTCATCACGCACGCGTAGCGAACCAAGTGCTCGCCGGCGGGGCCGATACACGCGAGGTGTTCGGCCTCCAAGCCGTGCGTTTCCTCGGCCCACTCGGTCACCGCGGGGACCTCCGCGTCCGCCAGCTCCGGCACCTCCTCGAACTCGACGCCCTCCTCGCGGACGTGGACGGCCAGCGGAACGTCGCTGGCGCCGCGCAGTTCGACGGCGGCATAGCCCGTCCCCGTGAAGTTTCGCGAGAGGAACCCGCCGGCGTTCGATGAGGCGAGGCCGTCGGTCAACGGGGAGACGCTCGTCATGTTCATCCGCCCGGTGAAGCTCATCTGCGAGTGCTGGAGCGGGCCCGTCGAGAGGTAGACGCGGTTCTCCGGACCGAGCGGGTCGGCGTCGAACGGGATCCGGTCGAACGCCAGCTTCGTCGCGACGCCGCGGCCGCCGACGAAGTCGCCGAGCGTGTCGTCGATGTCCGTCTCGGTCGCCTCGCGGGCGTCGAGGTCGACCGTCACCAGCGGACCGGTCGCGTGAATCATACCTCCCGATTCCCTGTCGAAGATGGTAAATCCCGCTGCCGCTCGCCGCCGCGGACGGCCTACGTTGCAGCCGCGGACCACTCACGTCGCCGCCGCGAACGGCCTCCGTCGCCGCCGCTGACTCTCCGATGTCGCCGGAGGCGGGAGGACGGCGGACCGAGGCGGGTACGCGGCGGTTCGGAACCACTATCCCGCCGGCCGTCGGACCCACGAACCGAATGAAGGTCTTCGGATCGAGCGGCACCCGCGGGGTCGTCGGCGAGGAGTTCACCCCGGAGTTCGTCTCCCGGGTGGCCGCGGCCGCGGCGGCGACGTGGGACGCCGAGCGCGTCGCCCTCGGCCGCGACACCCGTACCTCCGGGCGGACGTTCGCCGACGCCGCCGCCGCCGGGATCACCGCCGCCGGCGTCGACGTGGAGCGACTGGGCGTCGTTCCCACCCCGAGCCTCGTCCGCTACTGCGAGGTCGAGGCGGTGCCCGGGGTGATGATCACCGCGTCGCACAACCCGCCGGAGTTCAACGGGGTGAAGCTCGTCGGCGACGACGGAATCGAGCTGCCGGTGAACCGACTCGAAGTCGTCGAGGAGCGCCTCCTCGCAGAGGAGCCGACGACGGTGTCGTGGGACCGGATGGGCGGCTCCCGCCGCGTGCCCGACGCCAACGACGACTACGTCGCGGAGATGCTCGACGCGATCGACCGCGACGCCGTCGCCGACGCCGACCTCACCGTCGCGCTCGACCCCGGCCACGGCGCCGGCGCGCTCACCTCGCCTGAGTTCTTCCGCGAGTTGGGCTGCGACGTCGTCACCGTGAACGCCCAGCCGGACGGTCACTTCCCCGGTCGCGACCCCGAGCCCGTCGAGGCGAACCTCGACGACCTCGGGCGACTCGTGCGCGCCGCCGACGCCGACGTCGGGATCGCCCACGACGGCGACGCCGACCGCGCCATCTTCTTCGACGAGACCGGTTCGTACGTCGAGGGGGACGCCTCGCTGGCGGCGCTTGCCGCCCGCGATCTCGGTGAGGGCGACACGACCGTCGCCGCGGTGAACGTCTCTCAGCGCCTCGTCGACGTGTGTGCGGCCGCGGGCGCAAACCTGGATCTGACGCCCATCGGCTCGACGAACATCATCACCCGGATCAAGGAGCTGTGGCGCGAGGGCGAGTCAGTCCCCATCGCCGGCGAGGGCAACGGCGGGATTTTTTTCCCCGACTACCGGCTGGTTCGCGACGGCGCGTTCATCGCCGCGAAGTTCCTCGAACTGCTGGCCGAGCGCGACGCCGCCGTCAGCGAGATCGTCGCGCCGTACGCCGACTACACGAACGTCCGCGAGAACCTCTCGTACGACTCCGACGCAGAGTTGGAGGCGATGCTCGCGGCCGCCGAGGCGTACGCCGCCGCCGCCGACGCCGAGCCCGACACGAAAGACGGCTACCGCCTCGACTACGGCGACGCCTGGGTGCTCGTGCGCCCCTCCGGCACCGAGCCGAAGGTGCGCGTGTACGCCGAGTCCGCCGACCCCGAGCGCGCCGCGGCGCTGGCCCGGGGCGTCCGCCAGGCGCTGCAGGAAGCGAAGGCCGACACCGCGTAGCCGGCCGTTCGCCGCCGACAGCTGGTCTCTCTTCCCCCCGAATCCTTTCCTCCCGCCGACTCGGAGAGACGCACATGGACATCGAGGTCCGTCCCGTGGCGTCCCCGACGGAGTTCCGCGCGGCGTTAGTCGTCAACCGCGACGCCTGGCGCGACGCCTACGCCGACATCCTCCCGGCGGACACGCTCGACGCGATGACCGTCCCCGACGGCGTCGACCTCCAGGAGCGGTACGACCGCGCCACCGGTCGGGACCGGGCGTTTCTCGTCGCCGTCGACCGGAAGCCGGGGGCGGTCGTCGGCTTCGTCGACGCGGTGTGGGGCGACGGCCGCAAGGCGTTCTGCGAGCGCACGGACGCCGAGTTGCGGGCGCTGTACGTCGCCCCCGACGCGCAGGGGGCGGGCGTCGGGTCGGCGCTCCTCGACGGCGTCGTCGACCGCGTCCCCGACGCGTTCGACCGACTGGCGCTGGAGACGTTCACCGAGAATCGCGACGCGCGCGAGTTCTATGAGGCGCGGGGGTTCGAGCGGATCGGTACCTCCGCGTTCGAGGCCGACGGGACGTCGTACCCGACGGCGGTGTACGCGCGGGTGCTGTCGGTCGACGACGGGACGCGGGCGCTGTGAAGTAGTTCGTCCCCGCGGCCGTCACCTACCGACGGTGCGGCGACCGCGCCGCTCACTCGCCCTCGCCTGTCTCGTCCAGTGTCGCCGCCAGTGACTCGCGACGGTCGCGCGCCTCGGCCAGCTCCGCGGCCGCCTCGCCCGAGGCGACGCGCTCGACCTCCTCGTCCGACAGCTCCGCCTCGGCCTCCGCGGCGCGGCGGAGTCGCTCGTACTCCGGGTGGTCTGCGGCCTCCCGCAGCTCGCGGGCGCGGGCGACGGTCGGTTCCGGCGCGAACTTGGCGACGACCGAGACGAGCTCCTCGCGCTGGAACCGGAGCGTCTCGGCGGCCGGCGGCGGCCAGTCGACCGTGAGCGGTTCCGCGGACAGCCGTTCGAGGTAGGTCCGGTGCGGTCGAACCCGCGCCGTGAACGCCCCCGGGTCGTCGACGTAGTGGTCGAGCTTGGAGGCGGAGTAGTCGGCGTACTCGAGGAGGTCCGGAAGCGCCGCCCCGTCCGCGGGCGACGAGTCGAGGAACGCGAGCAGCTCCGGCGGCGGCGCGGCGTAGTCGACGAACGGCGTCTCCGCCGCGTCGGCGACGAACGCCAGCAGTTCGCGGGCGGACGACTCCCGGCGGAAGTCGTCGAACGCGTCGCCGACGGCGTCGTTGTAGGCGGCGATCGGCTCGCGAAGCTCCCCGGTGGGCGCGGTCAGATCCGCCTCCCCCAGCTCGACGAGCCGCTCCAGCTCCGCGATCCGGTCGTCCAGCGCGTCGACCCGCCGCGTGGCGTCCCGCTCGGCGTCGTGGAGCGCCGCCTCGGCGGCCTCGCGCTCGGCCAGCCGTCCGGCGAGCTCGCGGGCGGGCGAGAGCGCCTCGCGGGCGCGTTCGAAGTCCGACTCGGAGAGTCGACGGCCGTCGACGGCCTCGTTGGCCCGTTCGAACGCGTCCCGCCCGGGGACGTCCTCGTCGAGGTCCTCGACGACGGCCGCGAACTCGCCCTGAAACTCGACGTACGCCTGGAAGTCGCCCGTCCCGGTCGCCGAGTCGACGTAGCGGTCGAGCAGGCGGTCCGCGCGCTGAACGGCGTCGCGGACGGTCGAGAGCGTCGACTCGCCGTGTTCCTCGACGGCGTCGACGGCGTCGTCCCGTCGCTCGCGGGCCTCACGGAGCGTCGCTGCGAGCGCGGCCGCGTCGCGCTCGGCGTCCGGGAGCGGGTCCGGGGACGTAGTCGGCTCGGAGGTCACGTTCGGGTCCGGGGTCGCGTCGGCGTCACGTGCCATCCGTTACTCGTACACCGCGTCGGGTTCGAACACGCGCTCGCCGACGTGGTCGCCCTCGAGCGTGCGGTGGAAACACGAGCGGTGCCCGGTGTGGCACGCGCCGCCGGCCTGATCGACGAGATACAGGAGGGTATCGGCGTCACAGTCGACGCGGACCTCGCGGACGTCCTGCGTGTGCCCGCTCGTCGCGCCCTTCTCCCACAGTTCGTCGCGGGAGCGCGAGTAGTAGTGGGCACGGCCGGTCTCGCGCGTGCGGGCGAGCGCCTCCTGGTTTACGTACGCGAGCATCAACACCTCGCCGGAGTCGGCGTCCTGTGCGACGGCGGGGACGAGACCGTCGTCGCCGAAGTCCACAGCGAGCCGGTCGGCGGGCTCGGCGTCGGGCGTGGGATCACTCATCGGTCCGAACGTCGGGACTGCGGCGAATAGGTCTTGTGCGTGGCCGGCGCGGCTCCGCCCGCGTGACCGAGTCGGGGACCGGCGGAACCTCGGCGATATCAGACCAGCCCGAGCGCCCCGAGCGCGACCGTCAGCACGTCGCCGTACGTCAACGCGAGCACGAGCCCCCCGAACAGCGGCACGAGGAACGGGAGCCCGGGAGAGACCCACAGCGCGTCCTCGGCGGCGACGCGGTCCAATCCCTCGCGGAGCGTGTCCGGCGCCGTGCCGTAGGCCGTTCCGTCGATCTCGTCGAGGAACCGCTCGGCGGCCCACGGGTCGTCGACGTCGCCGGCGGCGGAGCCCGGATCGGCGGCGGCATCAGTCGTCGCGGCCGACTCGGGGAACTCGAACCCGCCGTCGTCGACGCCCCCGTCCGTCCGCGGCCCGTCGTGGACCGCGCCGTCGGTCGGCGGGTGCGTCTCGCCGACGGACGCCGGGTCCCGGTGTGCCTCGGGGGCCTCGCGGAGGGCCGCGAGCGTGGTGCCGCGCCACCGGAGGTACATCCGGAGCGCGTCGAGGTCGAGGCCGCGCTGCGGGCGAAGCCCGTCGACGCGGATGAGCTGGCCGTGCACGTCCGGGAGGTCCTCGACCGCGGTCCAGCGGCCGACGAACATCGCCGACGATAGCCGGCCGGCGGCGACGTTCGAGACGAACAGCAGGGCGACGTAGCCGGCGCCGAACAGCACCGCGTTCGTCAGCGCCGACATCGCCGTGACCCCGAGCGCCGAGGGGTGTGCGGGGAAGCCGACGGTGTGAAGCCACGTCACGTCCGGCAGGATCCACAGGGGCACGACGTACGCGGGGGTGGTCGGGAACGCGACCGCGAGCACGACGAGCGCCTTCGCGTCGGCGCCGCCGAAGGCGGCCATCCGGTAGGCGAGCACCGAGAAGGGAACGAGAAAGAGGAGCGAGAAGCCGACCCGGACGAGAAACAGCCGGCCGGCGTAGCCGTCGAACGGGTACGCGCCGGCCGCCTCCACGACGAGCGCGAGCGCGCCGAGCGCGAGCAGCGGGAGCCACAGCGCACTCGCGACCCGCCGGGTTCGGATGTCGCGGTAGGCCGCCCACGCGAACCCCGGGAGTACGAGAAGCCGGATGAGGTCGGCCGCGGAGGCGACGCCGAGCACGTCCATACGCCCTCGCGCGCGTCCGAGATGTTAGGCGTTGCCGTCCGCGTCTCGATCGCGAAACCGCGACGGCGACCGGGCGTTGCCGTCCCGTCTCGATCCGAGCGTCGTCGACAGCCGGACGGCTACCGACTGGGAATAAACGGAGAAGTTCGGCGAGAGACCGCGCTCAGATGACGCGGTTCTGGAGGTAGTCGAGGTGCTTCGCGTTGTAGACGATCTTGATGTCGTCGGCCTGCGGCGAACCGATGCAGGTCAGACGGACGTTCTTGTCCTCGACCTCCTCGTCGGAGAGGATCTGCTGCATGTCCATCTCGATCTCGCCCTCCTTCAGAATCGCCGCGCAGTTCGCGCAGGCGCCGGCGCGGCACGAGAAGGGCCAGTCGTAGCCCTGGGCCTCGGCGGCCTCGAGGATGTACTCGCCCTCGTTCACGTCGAGGGACCCGTAGTCCTCGGCGTCCAGGCCAGCGTCGGCGGCCTGTTCGAAGAGGTCGTCGTCGTCCATGTCCCAGCCGTTGTCGTCCAGCACTTCGTAGTTGAGGTATTCGACCGTGGGCATCTCGTCCTGCGTTTCGCCGGCCGCACCATTAGTTGTTGCTATCTCGTAGGGGATATCGGAGCTAACGGGGCTTTAGGCGGGCCAAAACCGCCGATCTGCTGCTGCCGGCGGTCGCGATCGGCGGCGGTCGCGACCCGCTGCGAGCTCGAGCGCCCCGGTCGTCACACCGGGGCGAGCGCGAACAGCGCGTACGAGCAGACGAACGAGATCGTGGGCGTGAAGATCCAAAACGAGACGACTCGACCAGTAGTTCCGGCGTCGAACAGGTCTTCGGCGAGCAGTTCGTCGCCGTGTTCCTCGCCCATCGGCGGAACGCCGTCGGCGGCGCCGGAGCGCTCGGCCGCGAGTGCGTTCACCGACACCTCCGGGCGCTGGCGCTGGTCGTCCGCCTCATCGCCCCCGAGTGCACCGCCGACCGCGTCGCTGACCGCGCCGCCGAGCGTCGTCGTCCGAGTCGCTCGCCCCCAGCCGAGGCCGACGATCGACATCGTCGCAGAGACCGCCAGCGAGGCGGGGATCCCGATCGCCGAGAGGAACGTGATGAGGCTCGCCGCGACGACCTCGACGATGAGCGCCGCCAGCAGCGGGAGGTCGGTGAGGTCGTTGCCGACCGTGTCGAGCGTCCGGCGGGCGATGGTGAACGCGCCGAGGGCGATCGCCGCGCCCGCCAGCAGCACGCCCTGGCTCGCCGTCACCGAGCCGTTGCCCACCAGCGGCGCGACCGCGTTGGCGACGTTGGAGGCGCCCGCCGAGAACGCCATGTAACAGGCGATGAGGAGCACGGCGACCGTACCGGCGACTTCTCGACCGGTCGCCCCGGGCGCGATCCGGGGCCGTGCGCCGTCGAACTCGACGACGCCGCCGGCTGATCGGTCGATCGCGAAGGCGGCGTCGAGATACGGGTAGAAGTACCGGCCCACGACCGCGCAGATCCAGAACGCGACGACGGGCGCGACGAGCCACCAGCCGACGATCCGCAACATCACGTCCGCGTTGAGCGTCCCCGTCGCCGCACCGAGGCCCGCGATGGCGCCGACGGCGGTCATCGACGTCGAGGCCGGGACCCCGAACGTGTTGGATATCAGCAGCGCCACTCCCACGAAGAAGAGCACCCCGACGCTCGCGGCCAGGGTGAACGCCGACGACGGGACGATCTCCCCGCCCATCGTGTCGATGACGTTGCGGCCGACCGTCCATCCGCCCGCGAGCGCAAACACCGACATGAGCGCCGCCGCCGTCGTCTTCGAGAGGGTGCCGCTGCCGACCGCCGGGCCGAACGAGACGCCCGTCGAGGATCCGCCGATGTTGAAGCCGACGAACACCGCGACGATCACACCGATTATCAAGAGCGCCTCGACCACGGTCGTACTCACTGCCGTCGGGATATAATTTCGGTCGATCCGCGCCGATCCGCGACAGCGTTTAAGCCGTGGGTCCGGTATGACGGGGTATGGAATGGAAGACAGACTGGGGCCTTCGGGGCCGGATGGTCCTGACCGGGTTCCTGCTGTTCGCCCTCTACATCGTGTTCATCGCGGTGTTGTCCCGCTTCGTCGGGCTGTTCGCGATAGTCGCCATCATGGGGCTGTTCTCGCTCGGGCAGTTCTTCTTCAGCGACAAGCTCGCGCTGTACTCGATGGGCGCGAAGGAGGTGTCCGAACAGGAGTACCCGGAGCTCCATCGAAAGATCACGCGCCTCTCACAGCAGGCGGATCTCCCGAAGCCGAAGGTGGCCGTCGCCGACTCGCGGGTGCCGAACGCGTTCGCGACCGGGCGGTCACAGAAGAGCTCCGCCGTCTGCGTGACCACCGGGCTACTGCGCACGCTGGACGACGAGGAGCTTGAGGGCGTGCTCGCCCACGAGCTGGCGCACGTCAAGAACCGCGACGTGATGGTGATGACCATCGCGTCGTTCCTCTCGACGCTGGCGTTCATCGTGGTGCGCTGGGGCTGGCTGTTCGGCGGCGGCGGCGACCGCGGCGGCGGCAACCAAGCGCCGGTGCTCGTCGCGATCGTCGTCTCGCTCGTCGTGTGGGTGATCTCGTTCCTGCTCATCCGACTGCTGTCGCGGTACCGCGAGTTCGCAGCCGACCGCGGAGGGGCGGCCATCACGGGCAAACCGGGGGCGCTCGCGTCCGCGCTCGTCACTATCGACAGCGGGATGGACCGCGTCCCGAAGGAGGATCTGCGCGACACCGCAGAGATGAACGCCTTCTTCGTCATCCCGATCAAGTCCGGGTTCGTCGGGAAGCTGTTCTCGACGCACCCGAGCACCGAGAAGCGCGTCGAGCGGCTTCAGGAATTGGAGCGGCAGTTCGAGACGGCCTGAGTCGCCGGCGACGCGAACGTTCAAGTGCGATTCCGCGAGAACGACGACCGTGAGCGATCCTCGCTACGACATCGCCGGAATCGACCTCGCGGACGACTCCTACACCGTCGTCCAGAGCCTCGTCCGGAACAAGTACCGGGCCGAGGACGCCGCCGGCAACGTCGTCCTCCGAGGCAAACAAAAGCTGTTCAAGCTGAAAGAGGAGTTCCCGTTCGTCGACGCCGACGGAACCGAGGTGTTCTCCGTGAAGGCGACGGGGATGCTCGACGTCGCCGGAAACTACGTCCTGCGCGACTCGCAAACCGGTGATGACGTCGTGATCCTCGACAACGACTACTCCGTCCTGCAGGACACGTGGACGATCCGCGACGCCGAGACGGAGGCGGTGATCGCGCGGATCGACTCCCGAGGCGCGCTGACGACGGTCGCACGGAACGTCCTGCCGTTCGGTCACTGGATCCCCCACAGGTACGAGATCACCGACGCGAACGGCGCGCACGTCGGCGCCATCTCCGGCCGGTTCTCGCTGCAGGACACCTACGACATCACCATCGACGACGCGACCGGCGTGCCGAAAGAGCCCGTCGTCGCCGCCGCGATGGTGATCGACGCGATTCAGGACAACTGACGACGGCGCCGGCCCGGGACCGCGAGTCGCGCGATCGACCGTCTCTCGGACCGCGGCGGCGACGCCCTGTGGGACGGTCGACCGCCCGAGGCGACGGCTTGAACACGACCGCCCCCTGAGTACCGACAGCGACCATGGGCATTCTCGACACGCTCAGATCGGTGCTCGGCTCCCGCGCGGAGACCGACGCCGTCAGCGACGCCGACCCCGAGGACCTGTTCGGCATGAGCACCGCCTACGTCACGATGGAGGCGGATCTCGGCTTCCGCTCGGTCGGCGAGGCGGCGCTGTGCTTCTCGTCGGTCGACTCCACCGACTTCGCCGAGGCCGTCGACGCCGTGGAGGCGATCCTCGACGCCGGCGAGGAGGAGACCGGCACCGACTTCCGCCGCCACGAGGACGACCACGGGTACCACTGGGTCGTCCTCGCAGACGACGACCCCGAGGACCTCGTCACCTCCGTTCACTTCGCCGCCGACGAGTTCGTCGAGCGAGGCTACGGCTCACGGCTGCTCGCGGCGGTGTTCGGCTTCGCCGACGAGCGTGACTCCGACCGCCACGCCTACTGGATCTACTCGTTCCGCCGCGGCGCCTACTACCCGTTCGCACCCACCGGCACCAGCAGTCGCGACAACAAGATCGAATTTAAACTGGAGTCGGTGTTGGACGGCGAGCTCGGCGTCGAATCCGACAAGGACTACTGGTACCCCCTGTGGCCGGACAGCCCGAACGGGCACCCCTGGGGGTAGCCGCCCCCGGCCCAGACGAACACCCGCCCGTCGAGAAGTCCCCTCATCCCTCCTGAACCCTCGTACACCGTTCGTGAGCGACGCGACTCAGTACCCCGGTTTCACTTCCACTTTGGTGTTAACGAGGGTTTATGAGGGGAGCCGAGCAAGGATGAGGTACGATGGCAGAAGACGATCTTCAAGAGCTTCCCGGCGTCGGCCCCGCGACCGCAGACAAACTCGTCGACGCGGGCTTCGACAGCTACCAGAGCATCGCAGTCGCGAGCCCGGCCGAACTGGGCAACACGGCCGACATCGGCGACTCGACGGCCAACGACATCATCCAGGGCGCTCGTAAAGCGGCCGACGTCGGCGGCTTCGAGTCGGGCGCGCAGGTGCTGGAGCGACGCGAGCAGATCGGCAAGCTCTCCTGGCAGATCGACGAGGCGGACGACCTCCTCGGCGGCGGACTGGAGACACAGTCGATCACCGAGGTGTACGGCGAATTCGGCGCCGGAAAGTCCCAGGTGACTCACCAGATGTCTGTCAACGTCCAGCTCTCGAAGGAGGACGGCGGGCTGGAGGGCTCTGCGATCTTCGTCGACTCCGAGGACACGTTCCGCCCCGAGCGGATCGACGACATGGTCCGCGGGCTGGAAGACGAGATCATCGAGCGAGAGTTCGAACGGCGCGAGATCGAGGGATCGCCGGACAACGACGACGACATGCGCACGCTGGTCGAGGACTTCCTCGACCACATCCACGTCGCGAAGGCGTTCAACTCCAACCACCAGATACTGCTGGCCGAGAAGGCGAAGGAACTCGCCAGCGAGGCCGAGGACACCGACTGGCCCGTGCGGATGCTCACCGTCGACTCGCTGACGGCTCACTTCCGCGCGGAGTACGTCGGCCGCGGCGAACTCGCCGAGCGCCAGCAGAAGCTCAACAAGCACCTGCACGACCTGATGCGCATCGGCGACCTCTACAACTGCGTCGTGCTCGTGACCAACCAGGTCGCCTCCAACCCCGACTCCTACTTCGGCGACCCGACCCAGCCGATCGGCGGCAACATCCTCGGGCACACCTCGACCTTCCGGATCTACCTCCGCAAGTCGAAGGGCGACAAGCGGATCGTCCGGCTCGTGGACGCGCCGAACCTCGCCGACGGCGAGGCCGTGATGCGCGTGCAGGACGGCGGTCTCAAACCGGAGTAAGCCGCCGCCCGCTCGACTGACGTCTCCCGCCGGATCGGAGGCGATCACGTGGCAACGGTCGTGGGAGTTTTTAACACGGTCCCCGCCATCTGTACGGGTATGAGTACCGAAACAGCGTCCGAGGGGTTCTCCCTCCACACGGAGTCGATGACCGGACTACACTGGTTCGGCGTCGCGCTGGCGGCGATCACCGGCGTGATCCACCTCTGGCTCGCGTACGCGTTCAGCTCGGAGACCGGGATGGCCGTCGCGTTCCTAGTTGCGGGCGTCGGCTTCCTGGGCGGCGTCGCGGCGGTGCTGCTCGACACCCGTCGCCGCCTCTTTTACCTGCTCGGCATCCCGTTCACCGCCGGGCAGATCCCGCTGTGGTACGTGGCGAACGCGCCCGACTTCGGCGCGACCGGGATCGCGGACAAGGTGGTGCAGGTGGTCCTCATCGCCGTCCTCGTCGTCCTCTACCGTCGCGAGTCGTAGGCCGTGATGGCGTTCACCCACGCCCTTGCGGGCGCGGTGCTAGCGGCGCCCGTGGTCGCGTTCGCACCCGAGTTCGCCGTTCCCGCCGCGCTCGCGGGGGTGGTCGGGGGCCTCCTGCCCGACCTCGACCTGTTCGCCGGTCGCCACCGCCGGACGCTGCACTTCCCCGTGGTGGGGTGGGCGCTGGCGCTCCCAGCGATCGCCGCCGCCGCAGTCGCGCCGACGGCCGGAACCGCCGCGGCGGCGGTCGCCTGCACCTCTTTCGCCGTCCACGCCGGGACGGACGCTCTCGGTGCCGGCGACGAGATCCGGCCGTGGGAGCGCACCTCCGCCGAGGCCGTCTACGATCACCTCCGCGGTCGATGGATCCGCCCACGATACTGGATCCGCTACGACGGCGCCCCGGAGGACGCCGTCGCGACGGCGGCGCTCGCGGTCCCGGTCGCCGTGGCGTATCCGGAGCCGCTGCCGGCGATCGCCGCCGCCTGCGTCGTCCTCGGCGTCGCGTACGCGCTCGTCCGCCGCCGGCTCCCGCCGGTCGTCGAGGAGTTGGTCGGGTGACCAGCGGGCGGGGCGGCCGCGACGTCGCGCGCGACAGGTTTACCATACCGGGGCCGCAGGGATCCGTCAGCAGATCGAGCGACGCGGCGCCGATCCGCGGCGACGTTCGGGTCCGCGCGTTCCGAATCGACCCACGTCTACCCACGTCGGTCCAAGCCGCCTCGGTCCACCGGCTTCGATTCCATCACACGACCCAGCCATGACCTATCGAACGACCGTCTCGCGGCAGTTCGTCGCACAGCACTTCCTCACCGTCCCCGACCCGGGTCCCGAGGGGGACCTCCACTCGCACGTGTTCTCGGTCGAGGTGACGTTCGCCGGCCCGTCGCTGAACGACTACGACTACCTCGTCGACATCGACGACGTGCGCGCGGCGCTCGACGCCGTCGAGGAGCGCTACCGCGACGCGACGCTGAACGACCTGCCCGAGTTCGATGGGTACAACCCGAGCGTCGAGCGGTTCGCTCGCGTCGTCCACGACCGGCTCGCCCCGGCCGCCGACGACGACCCGGCAGAGAGCCTGCGCGTCACCGTGTGGGAGGACGACGAGGCCGCCGCCGGCTACGAGGGACCCGTCGGCGTCGAGGAGACCGGCAACGGCGGATCCGACGGCACCACGGGCCGCGACGACGACGCTGCGGGCCCAGAACACGGGGATGGCTGAGGGGGCGTCCGCCGGCGTCGACGCTGACGGCCTCGCGGTCGCGCTCGTCCTCCCGGGCGACCCCGAGACGACGTCCGGAGGGTTCCGATACGACCGCCGGCTCGTCGGCCGACTGCGGGCGACCGGCGTGTCGGTCCGGGTGTTCTCGGTGCCGTGGCGACGGTACCCGCTCGGGCTCCTCGATGCGCCGGGGCTCGCGACCGGGGTGCCGACCGGACTCCGAGACGCGGACGTGGTCGTCGTCGACGAACTCGCGCACGCCGCCACGCTGGGCTCATCCGCCGGCTCCGCCGCGGCGGGACGCCGGTCGTCGCGCTGGTGCACCACCTCCGGCGCGCCGAGGGCGGCCGGCTCGCGCCGGTCGCGACGCGACTGGAACGACACTTCGTTCGTGGCTGTGCCGCGGCCGTCTGCGTCAGCGAGGCGACTGAGCGCGACGTGTTGTCGCTCGTCGATGACCTCGCCACGCACGTCGCGCCGCCGCCGGCCGACCAGTTCGACCCGACGGTGACGCCGGCGGATGTGACCGATCGCGCTCGGGAGGGGCCGCTCCGAGTCGTCTCGCTCGGGTCGCTGGTGCCGCGGAAGGGGCATCCGACACTGGTGCGGGCGCTCGCCGGCGTCGACGACGAGCGCGGTTGGACGGCGACCGTCGTCGGCCCGGAGCCGGACCCGGATCACGCCCGCACGGTTCGGAGCCTGGCCGCCGACCTCGACGTCGAGGAGCGCGTGTCGTTCCGCGGCGAGCTCTCGACGTCAGACCTCGCGGCCGTGCTCGGGGAGTCGCACGTGCTCGCGGTCCCCTCCTCCTACGAGGGCTTCGGGATGGCGTACCTGGAGGGGATGGGCTTTGGCCTCCCGGCGGTCGCGTCCGCCGCCGGAGGCGCGTCGACGGTCGTCGCCGACGGCGAGACCGGCTTCCTCGTCGATCCGGGCGACGTGGCGGGCGTCCGGGACGCCATCGCCGCGCTCGCGGGAGATCGCGACCGACTGGCCCGGATGGGGACGGCCGCGCTCCGGCGGTTCGAGTCCCATCCCGACTGGGCCGCCACGGTCGCCGACGTCCGGCGGTTCCTCGCGGAGGTGGCCGATGGAGGGTGACGACGTGACGTACCTGGAGGCCGCCCGGACCGTCGACGAACGCGCTCACAGCGACGATGCGACCGCCGCGTTTCGAGCGGCCCTTCGGGAGGCGGATCACGCCGGCGACGGGGATACCGACGACGGCGACCGTGGCGACGAGAGCGACGGGACGGACGGAACCGGCGTCCGCGTGTTGGAGGCCGGCGCCGGGACCTGCGGGATGCTCCGCCGGCTGCTGGCCGACGATGTGCTCCCCGCGGGCGAGTGGGTCGCCGTCGACACGGACGAGCGGGTGCTGTCGACGGCGCACGATCGCCTGCGTGCGGACGCGCTCGACGCCGGCTACGCCGTCGAGCGAGGTGACGCTGACGGTAACCGCGTCGGCAACGGTGGCAGCTACCGCGACAGCGACGGCGACAGCAGCGGTTACCGCGACAGCGACGCGATCGAACTGCGCCGTCCCGGGTGTGCGCGGTCCCTCCGTGTCCGGTTCGCGGTCGCCGACGCCCGCGCAGTCGCCGCCGAGGGCGGTTTCGACGGCGTCGTTGCGCGGTCGTTCGCGGATCTGTTGGCTCCCGAGGACGTGCTCGCGCTGCTGCGCTCGGCCGCGCCGGACGGCTGGTACCACCTCCCGCTCACCTTCGACGGCGAGACGCGGTTCGCGCCCGACCACCCGGCCGACGACGCCGTCGTCGACGCGTTCCACGCGACGATGCGCAACCGGGGACGAGCGGCGACGCGGCTGGCCGACCGGTTCACCGAGGCCGGAACGCCGCCGACGGTCGACGCGCGCTCCGACTGGACGGTCGAGGGCAACGAGGCGGGGACGTACCGGGCCGACGAGGCGACGTTTCTCCGGACCATCCTGGACACGGTGGTCGCGTCGGTGCGCGCGTCGGAGCGGGTGCCGGCGGCGACGCTGGCCGACTGGGCGGAGACGCGGGAGGAACAACTGGGTCGAGGGTCGCTGCGGTACGTCGCCCGGAACCGGGACCTGTTCGGCCGCGTGCCCTAGCGATTCGGGCGGACGGGGTCGAGGCCGGTCTCTCGGCCCTCAGTCTTCGGTTTTCGTCACGTCGAGGTCGTCGATCTCGCCCTCGTACAGCTTCGCGCCGTCCTGCGCGACCTGCCGGGCGAGCACGGCGCACTTGATCCGCATCGGGGAGATGTCGACGCCGAGCATCTCGGTGATGTCGTCGGTGTCCATCGCCTCCAACTCGTCGAGGGTGGTCCCCTGGAGGCGCTCGGAGAGCATCGAGGCCGACGCCTGCGAGATAGCGCAGCCGTCGCCCGAAAACGCGACGTACTCGATCGTCTCGTCGTCGTCCTCCAGGCGCACGTCGACGGTGATCGTATCCCCGCAGGAGGGGTTCTCGCCGGTGTGCGAGAAGGTGGCGTCGTCGAGTTCGCCGTGGTTGCGCGGGTTCTTGTAGTGGTCGAGAATCTGCTGGCGATACATGTCGGAGCCGCCGCCAATGCCCATTGTTGGCGGGAATTGGCGAGTGCGCCGGTTAAGCGTTCTGGGGATCGGAGTCACCACTGTCGGCTCGATGGGTGGCGAACGAGTGACGCTCGTCGGCTACGATCGGGAGACGAGATCGAGGACGTCGAGGTCCGTCGACGGCTGTTCCAGACCGTGTGCTATCGAGAGCATGACGTCGATCTCGCTGGCGGTGTCTGTGATTCGAACCTGTCGGTTCTCACGGTCGTATTCGATGCTGTCGGCCTCCGCTCGCTTCGGGAAGTGGTTGTGATCCAACGTCAGAACGACGTTCTCGAACAGCTCGTCCGGGACATCCGCGTCCGAGGGGTCCGACTCCCACTCGCTGATCGTCCGGGCGAGCTGCTCGATGGTGACCGGTCCGTCCTGTTGTCGAAGGTAGTAGAGCGCGTATCGCCGACGTTCCCGACTCAGGAGACGAAACACCTCGTCTAACGAACTCATACCGGCTCTCTGGCGGGTGGCGAATATATAGATCTCGCCGAGCGCGATCGCTACGCGAACAGTTGGCGCGCGTCGTCGACCGCCTCGACCAGTTTGTCGATCTCCTCGCGCGTGTTGTAGACGTAGAAACTCGCGCGGGCCGACGCCGCGATCCCGAGCTTGTCGTGCAGCGGCTGGGTGCAGTGGTCGCCGGCGCGGACCGCGACGGCGTGGTCGTTGAGGATGCTGGAGAGGTCGTGGGCGTGGACGCCGTCGAGGTTGAACGCCACGAGGCCGGCGCGGTCGTCGCCGGGGGGGCCGTAGATGTCCACGTCGTCGTACTCCGTCAGGCGGTCGTAGGCGTACTCCGCCAGCAGTTGCTCGTGGGCGTGAACGTTCTCCATTCCCAGGTCCTCGAGGTAGTCGATCGCCGCGTGGAGGGCGATCCCCTGCGCGATGACGGGCGTGCCCGCCTCGAACTTCCACGGGAGATCTTCCCACTCGGAGTCCTCGTAGGTGACCCTGCGGATCATCTCGCCGCCGTAGAGGTACGGCTGCATCTCCTCCAAGAGGTGCTCTTTGCCGTACAGCACGCCGATTCCCGTCGGGCCGCACATCTTGTGTCCCGAGAAGGCGAAGAAGTCGGCGTCGATCTCCGCCACGTCGACGGGCATGTGCGGCACCGACTGCGCGCCGTCGACGAAGATCAGCCCGTCGTGGTCGTGGACCAGATCGGCGAACTCGGCGACCGGATTGACCGTTCCGAGCGTGTTCGAGACGTGGACGACGTTCGCCATCGCGGTGTCGTCGTCGACGAGCTCGCGGGCGTGATCCATGTCGAGGCGGCCGTCCTCGTCGACGCGGACGAAGCGCACGTCCGCCCCGGTCTTCTTGCCGATCTGCTGCCACGTGACCAGCGAGGCGTGGTGTTCCATCTCGGTGAGCACGACGTTGTCCTCGGGACCGAGTTCGTTCAGGCCCCACGCGTAGGCGACGAGGTTCTCCGCCTCGGTGGTGTTCTTCGTGAAGACGACCTCCTCGCGGCCCTCAGCGCCGATGAACTCCGCCACGCGGTCGTGGGCGTGTTCGTATGCGGTGCTCGCCTCCTGGCTCAACTGGTGGATCCCGCGGTGGACGTTCGAGTTGTACGAGCGGTAGTAGTCCGCGATCGCGTCGACGACCTGATCGGGCGTGTGGCTCGTGGCCGCGTTGTCGAGGTACACGAGCGGCGTCGTGTCGCCCTCGCCCTCGCCGGGGACGGTCACGTCGCCGCCCACCTTCCGCTGGAGGATGGGGAAGTCGGCGCGGACGGCCTCGACGTCGAGCGGGTACGGTTCCTGCTCAGGCGCTTCCATTACCCGGTATGAGGGGTCGGAGGGGTAACATCCCTTCGGTCAGCCGGGAGAACCGTAACTGAAACCGGGCACGCTCCGCCGGAACCGCGTCCCGTCGCGGTCGGGATCCGGGCGCTTACAGCCACAGCAACTGCGCGTGCAGGGTGTCGCCGACCGTCAACACGCGGTCGGCGTCGATGACGCCGGCGTCGACGGCGGTGCCGACGCAGCCCTCGCCGACGAGGTTCGCGGTGTCGGCGTCGTACAGTGCCTGAACAACGGCGTCCGCGTCGGCCGGATCGGCCTCGTCGCCGCCGTAGAACTCCTCAGTCACGTCCAGCGAGACGCCGTCGCCCTCGAACGTCTCGCCGAGGACAGCGGCGTCGCACACAGCGACGAGCGTCCCCTCGGGCGTCTCACGGCGCGTGATCAGGTAGTCCGCCCCGCCGTCTTCGCCGAGGTCCGCGTCGGGACCGTCCCCGGCGTCGTCGCGCATCTACAGGCCTCCGAGGTCGAGATCATCGTCGCCGTCGCGGCCGCCGAGGCCCCGGGCGCGCCGCCCGCTCCGCCGGCACCCATTTCGCCGGCACCGCCCATCGCGCCGCCCTCACCGTGCTCTTCGACCATCTGCTGTTCGGCCTCCTCGCGGATCTCCTCGGCGCGCTCGGCGGCCTGTTCGGCCTCGTCCTCGCGGCCGAGTTCGTCGAGCGCGCGCGCCTTCTCCTCGAGCACCTCGGCGTTGCGCATGCCCAGCCGGATCGCGTTGTCGAAGGCGGTAACGGCGTCCTCCAGCAGGCCGCGCTCGACGAGGAAGAACCCGCGGTTGTACCACGCCTGCGGGAAGCGCGGGTCGATCTCGACGGCCTTCTCGGCGTGTTCGAGCGCCTGCTCCCCCTGCCCGTTCTCGTGGAGTGCGTACGCGAGGTTCGTCTCGGCGCTTGCGGCGTGCTCGGAGTCGTCGTCGATGCGCAGCGCCTCCCGGTACGCGCCGATCGCCTCGTCCCACTCCTCGAGCTGGGCGTGGGCGACGCCCTTGTTCACCCACGCCTCCTGTTCTTCGAGAGAGTCGTCCTCGGCGAACTGGGCGGCGCGCTCGAACGTCTCGGTCGCCTCCTCGAAGCGGTTGATCCCGATGTAGGACAGTCCCACGTCCATCAGGCTCTCCACGTCGACGCGGTCCTTCGGGATGTTGCGCTCGTCGAGCAGGTCCGCGAGCACCCGCGTGTCGACGGGATCGACCTGTGAGGGGTCTGCTTGCAGTTCCTCCGGGTCGAGCGTGAACTCCTCGTAGTCCTCGTTGAGTCCCTGACCCTCGGAGAACTTGTGCGGCGGTCGTTCTGGCTCGTCGTCGCTCATTACCACGAGTTCGGCCGTGTGGACGGATGTATGTTGCGCGTGCGACTCGAAGAGTCGCCGCGGTTTTTCCTCCGCGCCGACGAAGTCCCCGTATGCCGCGACTGTTCGTCTCGGTCGACCTCCCCGACCGGCTCGCGGACGCGTTCGCCGCCGTACAGGACCCGCTTCGTGATATCGAGAGCCTCCGGGTCACCGATCCCGAGCAGGCCCACTGCACACTGAAGTTCCTCGGCGACACCGACGAGGCACGCGTCGGCGACGTGACCGAGGCGCTGGAGGCCGCCGTTGCGAACGCGGACGTGGGCGCCTTCGAACTCGAGGTGGGCGGGCTGGGCGTCTTTCCGTCGACCGACTACGTCAGCGTGATCTGGGTCGGCGTTCGCGAGGGCCCCGGCGCCGCCGAGTTGACCCGGCTCGCCGAGACGGTCGAGCGCGAGACGGTCTCGCTCGGGTTCGACGAGGCCGACCACGAGTTCACGCCGCATTTCACCCTCGCGCGAATGGACGACGCCCGCGGGAAGGGACGGGTGCTGGAGTACCTGAACGAGGACCCGACAGTGGGACGGTTCGAGGTGAAGGAGATCCGCCTCACCGAGTCGACGCTGACGAGCGACGGTCCCGAGTACGGGACGCGGGCGCGGGTATCGCTGTGAGACGTGGTTGAAACGGCCAGGACAGTCGAGCGCGCACCGAGCCGATCGGAGCAGACGTTTCAGGTGAATAAGATGAAAGTGCGGATTTGTGCGTCGCAACCGACGGTCCGGTGTGAACTCTGTCGATACCGACACGCGATCCGAGCGGGAGTCGAACGACGAACCCTCGCGGGACGTTGCGAGCCGCGCCGGCGAGCCACTCTCGGCGGGGACTGCGATGGCGGTCGTGGGCGCGGCGGGCCTCCTCGCGGGCCTCCGAGCGTTCCGGCGCGGGAACCGGGGGCGCGGACTCGCCGGGCTCGCCGTCGGCGCCGCGCTCCTGGCGACCGCACTCGCCCGGCGGTCCCGAAGCGGCGACACGGAGACGGACGCCGCGGACACGTCCCCGAACCCCGAGGACGTGGGATCGGGGGCCGAACCCGCGTCCGAGTCCGACACCGACGCCGAGTCGGCGGCGGTCGATCGGCGCGAGGTCGGCGACACCGAACCCGTGACGGAGGAAATCGAGCGTGAAACGGGAGCCGTCGGCGACACGGACGGAACGAGCGACGGGGCGGCGACGGGCGCGGGGGACACCGGCGAGGTGGCGGCGGAGGGCGTCGAACCCGAGGAGGTCGAACGACTGGGCGAGGCGGCCTTCGACAGGCAGAGCCGGGAGGTCCCGGCGCCACAGCGGGCGTTCAATCGGGGGTTCCTGTCACACTCTGCGGAGGCGTTCTGGGGGATCCGAGCGGACGACGACGCGGTCGTGGTCTCCCGGAACTACGACGCCATTCAGGACCGCGACGGGATGCGGTACGTCGCCAGCAGCCAGATCGGCGAGGACGTCCGCGAACTCCCGATCCCCGACGCCGTACTCGACCACTGGGACGAGGTGGCCGGCGGCGGCACTGCCGTCGCCGGCGGCGACGACATCCAGTTCGTCACGACCGACGACCTCTCGGCCGACGGCCTGCTGCGCGTGCTCCCCGCGAAGTGGGCCGACGACGTCGGGGAGTCCGAGTGACGAGCGAGACGACTCGCGACGGGCGAGGGGATCGCCGAATCGGCTCCCTCAGGTCCCGTGTTGCCACGAGCCCATGTACTCTCGCTGCTCGTCGCTGAGCGCGTCGAACTCGACGCCCTCGGCGGCCAGTTTCACCTCGGCGACCTCGCGGTCGAGTTCGTCGGGCACCTCGTGGACGCCGGCGTCGTACTCCTCGCCGTTCTCCACGAGTTCTCGCACGCAGACGGCCTGCACGCCGAACGACTGGTCCATGACCTCGACCGGGTGGCCCAGCGCGATGGGCGCCGCGAGGTTGACGAGGCGGCCCTCCGCGAGGACGTTCAGCCGACGGCCGTCTGCCATCTCGTAGGCCTCGACGCCGTCGCGTGCCTCGTAGCGGTCGACGGCCATGTCGTCGAGCTGGTCGAGGTTGATCTCCACGTCGAAGTGGCCCGCGTTGGCCAGCAGGACGCCATCCTGCATGACCTCGAAGTGCTCCTCGGTGATCACGTCGCGGTTGCCCGTCGTCGTGATGAACACGTCGCCCTGCTTTGCGGCCTCACTCATCGGCATCACGTCGTACCCCTCCATGTGGGCCTCCAGCGCCTTGCGGGAGTCGACCTCACAGACGATGACGTTCGCGTTCTGGCCGGCCGCCTTCTTGGCGACGCCCTTCCCGCAGTAGCCGAAGCCGCCGACGACGACGTCCTTGCCGGCAAACGAGAGGTTCGTCGTCATCGCGATGGTCGCGAGCGACGACTCGCCGGTGCCGTGGACGTTGTCGAACAGCCGCTTCATCGGCGTGTCGTTGACGGCGAACACGGGGTAGTTCAGCTCGCCGTCGGCGTCCATCGCACGCAGGCGGTGGACGCCGGTGGTGGTCTCCTCGGCGCCGCCGACGATGGAGTCGATGAGTTCGGGGTAGTCCTCGTGGATCGCCGCGACCATGTCCATGCCGTCGTCGACGGTGACGGTGGGCTCGTGCGCGATGACCGACTCGATGGCGGCGTAGTAGTCCTCGTCGCCGACGCCGCGGACGGCGTAGGAGGTGATGTTCTCGTGGGCGTCAAGCGCGGCGCTCACGTCGTCGTGCGTCGAGAGCGGGTTGCAGCCGGTGATGGCGACCTCCGCGCCGCCGTCGGCGAGCAGCTCGACGAGGTTCGCGGTTTTCGCCTCGACGTGCATCGCCATGCCGATCGTCTGGCCGGCGAACGGCTGACTCTCCTCGAACTCCTCGCGGAGGTGCGAGAGGATGGGCATGTGCTGAAGCGCCCAGTCCATCTTGCGGCGACCCTCCTCGCGGGCCGACTCGGGATCGTCGAGATGCTGGGTGACCGGTGCGTACGACTGTGTGCTCATACACGATGGGTCGGCTGGGGACGGTATAATCCCGCCGGAGTCGACCCGCTTCGGGCGGGGAAGCGGAGCCGCGAAGGCGACTATTCCTCGGCGCGTGCGACGAGCGCCGCCGCGTGCTCCTGTGCCCGCTCACGCACGTCGGCCTCGTCGAACGCGAGCACCTCGCGGTCGCGCATCAGCACCTCGCCGTCACAGACCGTGTGTCGCACGTCGCTGCCGCGGGCGGCGTACGCGAGGTGCGAGACGAGGTCGTGCTCGGGCGTCAGGTGGACGGCGTCGAGGTCGACCACCGCGAGGTCGGCGTTCGCGCCCGCCTCGATTCGCCCCGAGTCGAAGCCCAAGGCTTTGGCCCCGCCCTCGGTCGCCATCCGGACGGCGGTCTCGGCGTCGACAGCCGCGGCGTCGTCCGCGGCGAGCTTGCCGATCATCGCGGCGTCGCGCAGTTCGTCGAAGAGGTCGAGGTCGTTGTTCGAGGCGGCGCCGTCGGTGCCGAGCGCGACGTTCACGCCCGCGTCGAGCAGATCCTGTACGGGCGCCATCCCGGAGGCGAGCTTCATGTTCGAGGCCGGGCAGTGGACGACGCTCGTGTCTCGATCGGCGAGCGTCCCGATCTCTGAGGCGTCGAGGTGGACGCCGTGGGCGACGAAGGTGTCGTCGGCCAGCAGGCCGAGGTCGTCGGCGTACTCGGTCGGCCGGACCCCCGCCTCGGCGTCGATCTCCTCGAGGTACGTCTCGGTCTCGTTCAGGTGGAAGTGCAGCGGGACCCCCGCCTCGCGGACCCGCGGGACGAACTCCTCGAAGAACTCCGTGCCGACGGTGTGGGGCGCGTGGGGCATCACCGCCGTCCGGATCCGACCGTCGGCGGCGCCGTCGTACTCCTCGGCGACGGCGACCGACTCGGCGAAGTCGTCGCGGGCGGCCGCCTCATCCTTGCCGACGGTGACGACGCCGTGGCCGACGCGGGCGCGGAGGCCGGCCTCGCGGACCGCCTCGACGACCTCGCCGACGTGGAAGTACATGTCAGCGAACGCGGTGGTTCCGCTCCGGATCAACTCGACGGCCGCCAGTCGAGTACCCACGGCCACGTCGTCGGCCGTCAGCTCCGCCTCTGCGGGCCAGATGTCCTCCCGGAGCCAGTCTTCGAGGTTCTTGTCGTCGGCGTAGCCGCGCAGCAGCGTCATCGTCGCGTGGCCGTGGGCGTTCACGAGCCCCGGCATGACGAGCGAGTCTGTCGCGTCGAGCGTCTCGTCGGCGTCGCCCGCGAGGTCGGGCGCCACGTCGAGTATCTCGCCCGCGTCGGCGTCGATCAGCACGTCCGCGCGGACGACGTCGAACTCGGGCGTGAGCACGCGCCCGTCGGTAACGGCGAGTGTGTCGGTCATGGGTGTGAGTGGCGGTCGGCGGCTAGTCAATCCGTCGGGTTCTCCCGGAGGGTACGCGGCCGGCGACGGAGGCGTTCACGCGAGGAACACGACCAGCGCGATCGAGATGAACACGATCTTCAGACCGGTGTTCACCGCGATCACCTTCGAGCCGAACTCCGGGCCCCAGACCCCGTACTGGAACGGGATCGACCGCTTGAACGTCGAGAACGCGAACGAGACGATCCCGCCGAGCAGCATCCCCGCGACCGCCTGCTCGGGCGTCAACGTCGAGCCGATCAGCGGCGCGAACGCCGCCGCCCCCGCCGTCGTGTCGAACACGAAGATCACGATCGCGGGCACGACCGCCGCCGGCAACCCGACGACCTCGGCGAACGGGCCGGCGACCTCGCTCGACAGCGCCTGGAGGTCCACGCGGGCCACGAGCACCGTCACGAGCACGTACACGAGCGCGAGGCGCGGCACGATCCGTCGCAGCGTCGACCACGTCGAGTCGGCGGCCGACTCGGCGCGCTCGCGCAACGACGCCCCGTCGTCCGTCTCGCCGGGCGTCGCGTCCGCCCTCTCGCCGGATGTCGCGTCCGCCGGTCGGTCCGCTCCCTCGTCTGCCGCCTCACCGGACGCCCCGCCGTCCGTCGCTTCCCGGAGCGTCTCGGGAGCCGGCCGGGAACTCGCTTCCCCGCGCAACAGCAGCGCGCCGGCGACCACGCCCGTCAGGGTGATCGCGAGCGCGATCGCACCGCGGGTGCCGACGTACAGCACTCCGGTTTCCCGGCCGAGGATCGGAATGATGACCGGGACGTAGAAGGTGAACAAGTGCTGCACGAAGCCGAAGAACGTGTTGATGACGACGGCGACCATCGTCGCCCGGTCCGACAGCCGGCCGGACTCGCGGAAGTCCGCGAGCATCCCGTAGCCCGCCGTCGTCGACGCCGCGGTCGTGACGATTGCGGTGCCGGCCTCGTCCGGGAGGTTCGCCGGTCCGGTGAGGTACCGCGAGAATCCCGCGATCCGCTCGACGATGCCGAACTCGACGGCGACGTTCGCGAGGAACACCCCGACGGCGATGAGGACCGCGATGCGGGCGACGCGGGCCAACGCGTCGGCGACGAGCGGGAGGAGCTCCACGAGGACTGAGCGGAAGTCCGCGACCGCGAGAACGCCCGCGGAGACTGCGACGCCGACGAGGTCCATGACCGCGTTCCGAGCGCGGACGGTAAGCCGGTTTCGCCGCGTTGGCACTCGCCCTCGCACCGCCGCGGAGGCGGCGTGCCACCGGCGCGGGCGGCGGGTTTATTTTGTCTGCCAGTAAATCCAGTGCGAATGCGCGGCCGAGGACGAACGAAGACGACGGTTCGGCATCGGGTGAGCGAGCCGGCGCTGACGGGACTCACCGCCGGCGCCGTCGTCGTTCCCGCCCCGCTGTTCGCTGCGGCCGTCGCCGTCGACGGCTGGACCGCCGGACTCGTGGGGCTCGCGGCGGCGATCGGCGTCGCGCTGTACGCGGCCCTCGCTGCCGCGGGAGACGACGACGGCGGGCTCTCAGCGGCCGACGACCCGGTCCGCCGGGCGGGGTTGGCCGGCGGCGGAGCGTTCCTCGCCGGCGCGCTCCCGTCGCTGGTGGTGCTCGCGGAGACGAGCTGGGGGTTCCCGCTCGCGGTCGCGCTCGTCGCCGCAGAGCTTGCGGTCGTCGGGAGCCTCCGCGTCCGGCTCGTCGGCGGCGACGTGCTGGAGACGGCCGTGCGCGTCGCGCTCGGCGGCGCGCTCGCGGCCGCCCTCGGCGCCGGGGTGGGGTCGCTCGCGGGGGTGTGAGCCGGACGGCTCCCCGCCGGGGCGCGCTCACCTACCGAACTTCCTCCACGCGCACGTCGTCGATGTAGTGGATCGCGTCCGCCTCCCAGACGACCGCGACGCCGATCGAGACGAAGAGTTCGTCGGGAAGGTCTCGCGGACGCCACGCGAAGCGGTACTCGTCCCACCCCGCAGCCCGGTGGAGCGGCTGTCTGAGTCCCCCGACCGCGGTCGGCGAGTCGGCGGTCGTAACCGTCTCCGGGGGCGGGAAGTCCTCCTCGGCCGCGGGCGGCTCGGGGGCGATCCGGACGGCGAGATTCCTGAGGACGTTGAAGCTCTCGGACTCGCTCCAGGCGTGAACCGACGCACGGAGCACGTCGGCGTCGATCCCGCTCGTGTCGATCGGTCGGGTCAACCAGGCGATCCCGTCGTCGTAGTCGCCCTCGGTGAACACCTCGACGCTGCGGGCGCCGGTGTGCGCCCGCTCCGTCGACGGCGATATCGACCACCCGAACTCCTCGACGGGAACCTCGGGCCCGATGGCGGCGTCAGTCGTCCACGCGTCGGTCCCGTCCTCGAAGGAGTCTGCGAGCGGCGGGGGAGAACGACGGCCGACGACGCAGCCGGCCAGCGATCCCAGCCCCGCGGCCGCGACCCCGCCGGCCGCGCGGAGCGCGTCGCGTCTGTGCACGGCCACGTCGTGTCGTTTTTGAGACAAAAATCCGCCGGCCCCCGGGACGAGAGCGGCCCGGATGGACAGGGTTTTCCCTACCGGCGATGAATCTGCCGGATACCATGACCAAGAAATCCAAGGCGAAAAAGAAGCGCCTTGCCAAGCTGGAGCGGCAGAACAGCCGCGTGCCGGCGTGGGTGATGATGAAGACCGACATGGAAGTGACCCGCAACCCGAAGCGACGCCACTGGCGGCGCTCGGACACCGACGAGTAAATGAGCGCCAACGACTTCGAGGAGCGCGTCGTCACGATCCCGCTCCGCGAGGCGAAGCAGGCGCCGTCCCAGGAGCGCGGCGACAGGGCGATGTCGCTCATCCGGGCGCACCTGGCGAAGCACTTCTCGGTCGACGAGGGCGACGTCCGCCTCGACCCCGCGGTCAACGAGACCGTCTGGGAGCGCGGCCGGCAGAAGCCGCCGACCACGGTTCGCCTGCGCGCGGCTCGCTTCGACGAGGACGGCGACATCGTCGTCGAAGCGGAGCCGGCCTGATACGGCGTGCTTCGCGTTTCGTTCGCCGGGTCGTCGTACGTCGGTGTCTACGCGCACGCCGCCAGCGACTGCCTCGTCGTGCGACCCGACGTCGAGGACGACCTCAGCGATCAACTCGCCGACGAGTTCGGCGTCGACGTGCTCCGCACGACCGTCGGTGGCTCCGGCACGGTCGGCGCACTCACCGCGGGCAACGAGAACGGGACGCTCGTCTCCCGACAGGCGACCGACCGCGAGATCGACGCGATCCGCGAGGCGACCGACGACCCCGTCGAACGCCTTCCCGGGACGCTCAACGCCGCCGGCAACGTCGTGCTCGCCAACGACTACGGCGCGTACGTCCACCCCGATCTCACCGACGAGGCCGTCGACACCGTCTCGGAGACGCTCGACGTGCCCGTCGAACGCGGCTCGCTCGGCGGCGTCAACACCGTCGGCACCGCCGCAGTCGCCAACAACACCGGCGTGCTGTGCCACCCTCACAGCGAGGAGCCGGAGTTGGAGGAACTTGAAGAGCACCTCGACGTGTACGCCGATCTGGGCACCGTCAACTACGGCGCGCCGCTGGTCGGGTCGGGGCTGCTCGCCAACGACGGCGGGTACGCCGTCGGCGGAGACACGACCGGTCCCGAGTTAGGTCGGATCGACGATACGCTCGGGTTCATCGACTGACTCGCAGTTCTCGCGGACGGCCGCTCGCCCGGGCGGCCGTCGTCGCGGGCGTCAGTCGGCCTCGGGGTCCCGAGTCGGAAGGTACTTCCCGCTCCCGAGCGGTTTTTCGGGCACATGAGCCAGTTCACTGTTAGCGGCGAGTTCCAAGCCCGAGACGGGATGCAGGCGTTCACCCGCTCGATCGACGCCGTCAACGAGAACGTCGCGCGCGAGCACGTCCTCTCGAAGTTCGGCGCCGAGCACAACCTAAATCGCACCCAGATCGAGATCGGCGAGGTGGTCGCCGAATGAGCCTCGGTGGCGGCGGTCAGGGTCAGCAGCAGCTCCAGCAGATCTCCCAGGAGATCCAGGCGATCGAAGACGAGATCGCGGAACTGGAGAGCGAGGTCGACGCCCTCCAGCAGGAGCAGCGTGAGATGGACGAGGCGATCGACGCGATCGGGCAGATCGAGACCGGGTCGACGGTGCAGGTGCCGCTGGGCGGGGGGGCGTACGTCCGTGCCGAGGTACAGGACCTCGACGAGATCATCGTGAGCCTCGGCGGCGACTACGCCGCCGAGCTCGAGGAGGGTGACGCCGTCGACGCGCTCGAGGACCGCAAGGACGCCATCGACAAGCAGATCGACACCGTCAGCGAGGAGAAGGCCGACCTCGAAGCCGAGAGCCAGCAGCTCGAACAGCAGGCTCAGCAGATGCAACAGCAGATGCAGCAACAGCAGATGCAGCAGATGCAGCAGATGGCCGACGAGGGCGGCGACGGGGACGAGTAAGGAATGTTCGACGGCCTGAAGGACAAGCTCTCCTCCTTCCGCGAGGACGCGGCAGAGGAGGTCGAAGAGAAGGCCGAGGAGGCCGAGACCGAGGCTGACGCGGACGCGACCGCCGACGCCGAAGCGGCCCCCGATCCGGAGACCGAGCGGGGATCAGACGCGTCCGACGGAGACGCGACAGCGAGCGACGCTGCCGCGGCCGACGACGCAGGCGAGGACTCGGGCCCGGGTCGCCTCAAGCGCGCCGCGGCGTTCGCGACCGGGAAAGTCATCGTCGAGGAGGAAGACCTCGAGGAGCCCCTTCAGGACCTGGAGCTCGCACTGCTGTCCAGCGACGTGGAAATGAGCGTCGCCGACCGCATCCTCGACACCGTCCGCGAGAAGATGATCGGCGAGACGCGCGCGCAAGTCGAAACGACCGACCAGCTCGTCACCGAGGCGCTCCACGACGCGCTGTTGGACGTGATCAGCGTCGGACAGTTCGACTTCGAGGAGCGGATCGCCGAGGCGGACAAGCCCGTCACTATCGTCTTCACCGGGGTCAACGGCGTCGGCAAGACCACGAGCATCGCGAAGCTCTCCGAGTGGCTCGCAGAGCGCGGCTACTCGTCGGTGCTCGCGAACGGCGACACCTACCGCGCGGGCGCGAACGAGCAGATCCGCGAGCACGCCGAGGCGCTCGACCGGAAGCTCATCGCCCACGAGCAGGGCGGCGACCCGGCCGCCGTCATCTACGACGGCGTCGAGTACGCCGAGGCCAACGACATCGACGTGGTGCTGGGCGACACCGCCGGCCGCCTCCACACCAGCAACGACCTGATGGCGCAACTGGAGAAGATCGACCGCGTCGTCGACCCCGACCTCACGCTCTTCGTCGACGAGGCGGTCGCCGGCCAGGACGCCGTCAAGCGCGCCCAGGAGTTCAACGACGCGGCCGCGATCGACGGCACCGTCCTCACGAAGGCCGACGCCGACTCCTCCGGCGGCGCCGCTATCTCCATCGCGTACGTGACCGGCAGGCCGATCCTCTTTCTCGGCGTCGGGCAGGGGTACGACGACATCGAGCTGTTCGACCCCGAGGAACTGGTCGACGAGCTGCTCGGCGAGACCGAGTAGGTCGGCGCCGGCGCCGTCGCCGGTTCTCGCGCCGAGTTCCGTTCCGATGAGTTCGTCTCGAGGGCGACTCGGCCGTCTCCTCGCGTTGCTGCGCCAGTTCTCTTCGCAGTCTCTTCGCGGCCTCAGGACCGATCCAACACGTGGACGTGTCGAACCAGGCTCCGGTGGACCCGTCGCTCGAAGGATTCGGTGACGCGCCAGCCCGCGTCGACCGCGGCCTCGCGCCACGAGCGGTCGGCGATCAGGACACCCCGCGGCGCGACCCGCGCGGCCTCAGCGAGCGCGTCACTCACGAGGTCGTCGAGGCTGTGGCGTGCGATCTTCGACTGCCGGCCGTACGGCGCGTCGAACACGACGCCGTCGACGGCGTCGCCCCGGAGCGCGAGCCGGGTTGCGTCGCCGCGGATCACGTCGAACCCGCCGGGATCGTCGACGACGGTGCCGCCGGGATCGCCGCTCGCGGGCGTCGACGGTCCAGCAGTCCCGTCAAGGTAGTGGCCGAGGTTCTCGCGGGCGCCGCTGACCATCTTCGACTGCGCGTCGTTGCCGACCACGTCGCCGCCGACGAGGCCGGCCTCGATGAGCACGCCGCCGGTCCCGCACATCGGGTCGAGGACCCGTGTTCCCGGGCCGGCGCCCGCGAGGTTGGCGTACGCGCGGGCGTCCATCGGGGCCATGCTCCCCGGCTGAAAGAACGGCCGGTCGGTCGGTCGTCGCGTCGAGAAATCCCGGAGGGACTCGGCGACGACCCAGCCGACGAGGCAGGTGTCGCCCGCGAACAGCACGCGGAGGGTGTGGTCCGGGTCGTCGAGGTCCACGTCGAAGCCGCGCGCGACGAGCGCGCTCCCGCACTCGCGCTCGACCTCGCTCGTCGAGACGGGGACGTCCGCGCTGTCGCGGAGCACGCGTGCGCGGACCGCAACGGTCCCGTCCCGCTCGACGCTCGCCGCCTCGACGACGGCGCGCGCGCTCTGCGGGTCCGCGTCTGCCCGGCCGAGCAGGTCGAGCGCGCGCCTGGTGTACGCCAGCCCGCGCACGCGGTCCGGGTCGACCGCGTCGGCGACCGCCAGCCCCGGGGCGACGCGGTCGACTCCGGTCGCGGCGGCGACGCCCGCCTCCAGCGCCGCGAACCGGTCCTCGTCGCCGACGAATTCAAGCCCGTACACGGGCGGGTGTCCGGCGCCGCACCGCTTGAACGCACGGATTCGAGCCGGTAGCGGTGACCCCCGAACTCGCGGAACGAATGCCCAGCAAGCGGTGCGGTACTACTTTATCCGTTTAAACCGTCGTTTTGTGTAAGAATGGCTGACCCCACGGAGTCGATCAACATCGAGAACGTCGTCGCGTCAACGGGGATCGATCAGGAGCTGGACCTCCAGACGGTCGCCATGGACCTCGAGGGGGCGGACTACGACCCCGAGCAGTTCCCGGGGCTGGTGTACCGGACCGCCGACCCCAAGAGCGCCGCGCTGATCTTCCGCTCGGGGAAGATCGTCTGTACGGGCGCGAAGTCCACCGACGCCGTCCACGAGGCGCTCCACATGGTGTTCGACGAACTGCGCGCGCTGGAGATCCCGATCGAGGACGACCCGGAGATCACCGTCCAGAACATCGTCACCTCCGCGGACCTGGGCACCGACCTGAACCTGAACGCGATCGCCATCGGGCTCGGCCTCGAAAACATCGAGTACGAGCCCGAGCAGTTCCCGGGGCTCGTCTACCGGATCGACGACCCCGACGTCGTGGCGCTGTTGTTCGGCTCCGGCAAGCTCGTCATCACGGGCGGGAAGCGACCTGCCGACGCCGAGGCGGCCGTCCGCGTCATCTCCGACCGACTCTCGGAACTGGGGCTGCTCGGGTAACGTGCTGCTGCAGTTGTCTGCGCTCGGTGTCGTCGCCGGGTTCGCCCTCATCGCGGTGCTGTCGACGTTGCTGGCCAACACTGCCGCCTACTTCGTCCTCGGCGGCGAGGCCGAGCTCAGGCAGGCGGTCCCCCCGGGAATCGCGATGGCACTCGTGGGGCTGTCTGCGGCCGTGTTGCCGACGGCCGCGGTCATCGCCATCGCGCTCGTCGTGGACTTCGTGGTGGTGCGGCTCGCGTACGGACTGAACCGCCGCGGAACCGCGATGATCACTGCGATGCACTACGCGCTCACGATCCTCGCGGCGTACGGCGTCAACAGCGTGCTCGCGATCTACCAGACCGCGCCCGTCTGAGAACCGTGTCCGTCGCTTCTCTCCTCCAGCGCTCGTGACCGACGTCCGCTCGCTCCTCGGCTCGATCGTCTGGAACGACGCCGAGCGCCGGCCGCGCGCGCCGGTCCGGCTCGTCGTCGCCCTCCTGGCGATCCTCGTCGCGCTCGTCGCCGGCGGTGTCGCCGCCGCCGTTCTCGGACTGCCAGTCCCGCTGTCGACCGTGCTCCCGATGCTGGCGGTGGCCGCGGCGACGCTGCTGGCCGCGCGATATGTCGATCGACGAACGATCGCGGACTTGGGGCTGCGAGCGGAGTCGGGGACGTTCCCGGATCTCGCGGCCGGACTCGCGCTCGGCGTCCTCCTCCAAGCCGGTATCGCTGTCGCGGGGGTGGCGGCCGGCTGGTTCCGCGTCGCGGACACGTTCGTCGGCACGGCCGCGGGGTTCGGGTCGGTCCTGTTTGTGTTCCTCGTCGTGGGAGTGTACGAAGAGCTCGTCTCGCGGGGACTGCTGCTCGTCAACGTCGCCGAGGGGCTCCGGTTCGCCGGCGAGCGCGTCGCCGTCGGGGGAGCACTCGCCGCGTCCGCGGCGGTCTTCGGCCTGCTGCACGCGGGCAACCCCGGCGCCTCGGTCGCCTCGACGGTCGGTATCACGCTCGCGGGGGCGTTCCTCGGCGTCGGCTTCGTCCTCACCGGGCGGCTCTCGTTCCCGGTCGGCGTGCACATCTCGTGGAACGCCGCGCAGGGACTGCTGTTCGGCTTCCCCGTCAGCGGCCTCGGCATCGAGGCGGCCGTCGTCGACCTCGAATCGACCGGGCCGACCCTGGCGACCGGCGGGTCGTTCGGACCGGAGGCCGGGCTGCTCGGGATGGGCGCGATCCTCGTCGGTACCCTCGCGACGGTCGCGTGGGTTCGCTATCGCGAGGGCGACGGCGGACTCGGCGTCGACTCCCGAGTGACGACGCCGACGCTTCGCCGGCGAGAGCGAGACGCGTAGAAGGCGGGCGTGACGCGAGCGGGCGAACGCGGAGCGAGCCCAGGGGGGACGCAACGCTACTCGACGAGCCGTTCGATCTCGGTGACGAGGATGTCGCTCGCGCCGACGCGTTTGAGCTCGTCGATGACCTCGAACACCGCGCGCTCGTCGACGACCGCGTGGACGGCGACGTGTTCGGTGTCGCCGTCGGCCACGTCCATCACCGTCGGGCCGCCCATGCCGGGGAGCACGGCTTTCACGTCGTCGAGCGCGTCGCGCGGGGCGTTCATCATCAGGTAGCGTTTGTCCTCGGCGGCGATCACCGAGCCGAACGCGGTGGCGACCTGCTGGACCTTCTCCTCGTCGGCCACGTCGGCGCGGGCGAACAGCCGGACCGACGAGGCGAGCACCTCGTCGACGATCGCGAGGCGGTTCACCTGCAGCGTGGTTCCGGTGGAGGTGATGTCGACGATGGCGTCGGCCATGTCGACGTGCGGGGTGAGCTCGGTCGCCCCCGTCACCTCGACCACCTCGCAGTCGATCCCCTTTCGATCGAAGTAGTCCCGGGTGATCCGGGGGAACTCGGTGGCGACCGTTCGACCGGCCACGTCCGCGGGCTCGGTGATGTCGCCGTCCTCGGGCGCCGCGAGGACGAGCCGACAGCGGCCGTACTCCAGGTCGAGCAGGTCGACGAGGTCCTGGCCCGATTCGCGCGCTTGGTCCAGCCCCGTGATGCCCACGTCGGCGGCGCCGTCGGCGACGTACTCCGGGATGTCGGCCGCACGCGCGAACAGCACGGACACCTCGGGGTCGACCGTGTCGGCGTACAGCTGTCGGTCGGCGGTGTTCTCGATGTGCAGGCCGGCGCGTTCGAGCAGGTCGATCGTCGGCTCGTGCAGGCGCCCCTTGTTGGGCACGGCGATGCGCATAGCGGGAGGACGGCGGGCCCGTCCTTGAGTCCGTCGGGGGCGCCGCGGGACCGCGGTCGCGACAGCCGCGGGGAAGCCGACGGTGCGGCACGGTTTTCAGCTGGGCGGCAGGATCGGTCCGCATGGTCCCCATCCAGTCCGGAGCCGCGTCCTCCGCGCCCGAGCTCGCTCCCCCACTGGCGTTCTGGCTCCTCCTGTGTCTGCTCGCGCTCGTCGGCGGCGCAGTCGGCAGCGCCGTCGCGCGCCGCCTCTCGAACCCCGTCCGGAAGTACCGGCTGCTGTACGTCGGCGCCGTGCTCCCGTTCGGGCTGTTCGCGTACGGCCTCCTGTCGATCCTCGATCTCGGCGCGGCCGTTCGCGCCGCACTCGTCGGCACAGCGACCGGCACCGCCGCGGTTGACGTGTTTTTCGCGGAGCTTCTGACGATGACGGCGGCCGGCGTCGTCTCGCTCGTCGCCTACGCGCCGACGATACGCGGCGTTCGCGTCGTTCGCGACATCGACCTCGGAACCGGCCGGGCGGTCCTCCAGATGGCCCGGTGGCTGCTCGGCGTGAGCGTCGCGTTCGCGCTCGCGTTCACGCCGTTCCGGGTCGGCGTCGATTCGGGCGTCTCGACGGTCGTCATCGCGGTCGGGGTCGTCACGCTCGTGGTCGGCGTGCTCGCGGCGTCGCCGTGGTTGGTCGCGGCGCTTCGGTCGACAGAGCGACCCGTCGGCGACGACGTCGCGCGGATCGACCGCCTCCGCGAGCGCGCCGAGCTCCGCGACGATCTCATCCGCGGCGTTCGCGTGCTCGACACCGACGAGGAGGAGACCGCGAACGCGTTCGTCCGTGGCCTCGGCCCGACCCGGCGGCTGTTCGTGACGAGCACGTTCCTCGACGCTTTCGACGACGAGACCGCCGCCGCGCTGCTCGGGGTGCAGGCCGGTCGGGTCCGGTCGCGAGCGCTCGCCCGTCGGATGGGCGCGGTCGTCGCCGCCGCGGTACCGCTGCTCGTCGCATTCGGCGCCGAGGCACCGACCGCCCCGCTCGTCGCCGTCGCCGGCGTCGCCCTCGTCGGCGGGCTGTGGTACGCTCGGCGTGGGATCGTCGCCGCCGACGACCACGCGGCCGGTCTACTCGGCGCCGACGCCGTCGCCGACGCGTTGGAGCGGTACGCCGACTGCCACGCGATGGAACCGTCGCGGCGGCGTGTGCCGAACCCGCTGTCGGCGAACGTCCCGCTGGGCGACCGGATCGACCGCCTTCGGGCCCGGTCGGACGGACGAGCTCCCGCGGGCGGCGACGGAGACCCCTACGCGAACTGATCGGTGGCCACCAAGCACTTTCCGGACGCTGGTTTTTTGTACGCTGTGAACCGACGAGAGTATCTCCGGTCGGCGGCCGGTCTCGCCGCGGTGGGGACGGTCGGCCTGGCCGGGTGTATGGGGGGATCGGGCGGAACGGGGACGTTGGCGACACACGTGAGCGACCAGCCGGGCGACATCGGCGACTTCGAATCGCTCGTGGTGACGGTGTCGGAGGTGCGGATCCAGCCCGCTGACGGCGATCTGATCACGGAGTCCGTCGACGACGTGACGGCGGACCTGACGAATCTCCAGGGCGACAAGCAGAAGCTCGTCGCGCAGTCGGAACTGGAGCCGGGCGAGTACGAACACGTCCACCTCGGCATTTCGAACGTCGAGGGGACGCTGTCGGACGGGAGCGACGCGGCCGTCGACACCGCCGGCGAGGCGGGGCTGAAGTTCCAGACGTTCGTCGTCGACGGTGAGGAGTCAGAGACGTTCGAGATCCGAAGCGACGAGACGACCTCCTTCACCGCGGACTTCACGCCGGTCAAGCAGGGCGGCTCCGGCAGTTACGTCCTCCGGCCGGTCGCCGACGAAGTGACCGTCGCCTACGAGGAGGTCACGGCGACGACCTCCGCGTAGGCAGCGACCGCCGCGGCGACCGCGACCCGATTTTCACGCGACTCGCGCGACCAGCGCCGCAGCCAGCGCGACGAGGACGCCGGCGGACGCGACCCGGACCGCCCGGGCGCTCCGGCCAGTCAGGAGTGCGCCGATCCGTCCCGCGAGCGCGCCGACGGCACCGAGATACGCGACGGTGAGCAGGGCGTACACGACGCCGAGGGCGAGCATCGTCGCCGGCTCCCCCTCGCCGGCGAAGCCGGGGAGGAACGCAAGGAAGAACAGCGCGACCTTCGGGTTCGCGACGTTCGTGACGAGGCCGCGACGGAAGCCCGCCGCCGCGGTCCCCGCGTCGGCCCCGCCGTCGGCGCGCGACGGGGCGTCCGGCGTCGAGTCGGGGGACACCGACTCGAACCCGTCCCTGCGGAGGGTGTCGACCGCGAGCCAGCAGAGGTACGCCGCGCCCAGCAGCGTCACGGTCGTCGCGGCCGTCGGCAGCGCGCGATAGACCGCCGCCAGCCCCAGCGCCGCGGCGGCGGCGTGGACGAGGACGCCGACGGCGACCCCGCCGGCGGCGCCGACCCCCTCCGCGCGGGAGGCGAGCCCGCTGGTGAGAACGATCAGCGTGTCCTGTCCGGGAACGAGGATCAGCGCGCCCGCAGCGATGAAGTAAGCCGCGAGGGTAGCGGCGTCGAGCCCGAGCACGTCACCGGGTTCGCGGCGTCGGGTGAAGGAGGTTCGGTGCGAACCGAGGAGACTCGCATGGCGCGTGCAGCGGGACCCCCGACTGGACGGCCTCGAGAGCGTTCGAGATCGCCGGCGACACCGTCGCACGCAGAACACCGCACGGACCGCGGACGCGATGGCGGATCGAGGACAGGGAAGCCTTTACCGCACGGACCGATTATCTGGGCCAAGACCAATGGTACTCGACGACCTGGGGAGTTCCCTCCGGAGCACCATGGACTCGCTCCGCGGGAAGTCCCACATCGACGAGGACGACGTGCAGGAAGTCGTCAAGCAGATCCAGCGCTCGCTGTTGTCGGCCGACGTCGACGTCGACCTCGTGATGGAACTGTCGGACAGCATCAAGACGCGCGCGCTGGAGGAAGAGCCGCCCGGCGGCACGACCGCCCGCGACCACGTCCTCAAGATCGTCTACGAGGAGATGGTCGACCTCATCGGCGAGTCGACCGAGATCCCCCTCGAAGAGCAGACGATCATGCTCGCCGGCCTGCAGGGGTCGGGGAAGACGACGACGGCCGCCAAGATGGCGTGGTGGTTCTCGAAGAAGGGGCTGCGTCCGGCGGTCATCCAGACCGACACGTTCCGCCCCGGCGCCTACGACCAGGCCAAGCAGATGTCCGAGAACGCCGAAGTCGAGTTCTACGGCGACCCGGACAGCGACGACCCCGTCGAGATCGCCCGCGAGGGGCTGGAGGCGACGGCCGATGCCGACGTGCGCATCGTCGACACCGCCGGCCGCCACGCGCTCGAGGACGACCTCATCGCGGAGATCGAGCAGATCGACGACGCGGTGCAGCCAGACCGCTCGCTGCTCGTGCTCGACGCCGCGATCGGACAGGGAGCGAAGGATCAGGCCCGGCAGTTCGAGGAGTCGATCGGCATCGACGGCGTCGTCATCACGAAGCTCGACGGGACCGCGAAAGGCGGCGGCGCGCTGACGGCCGTCAACGAGACCGGGTCGTCGATCGCGTTCCTCGGCAGCGGGGAGACGGTGCAGGACATCGAGCGCTTCGAGCCGAACGGGTTCATCTCGCGGCTGCTCGGGATGGGCGACCTCAAGCAACTCTCCGAGCGCGTCGAGCGCGCGATGAGCGAGACCCAGGAGGAAGACGACTGGGACCCCGAGGACATGATGGAGGGGGAGTTCACCCTCAAGGACATGCGCAACCAGATGAAGGCGATGGACCGCATGGGCCCCCTCGACCAGGTGCTCGACATGATCCCCGGGCTCGGCGGGGGCATCATGGACCAGCTCCCCGACGACGCGATGGACGTGACCCAAGAGCGCATGCGGAGCTTCGAGATCGCGATGGACTCCATGACCGAGGAGGAGCTCGAAAACCCCGCCGTCATCAAGAGCGACCGCCTCGAACGGATCTCCCGCGGCTCGGGCGTCCCCGAGGAGCGCATCGAAGAGCTGCTCGAACAACACAGCATGATGAAGCGAACGATGGACCAGTTCGGGAACATGGGTGACGGCGACATGCAGCGCATGATGAAGAAGCTGCAACAGCAGGGCGGCGGGGGCGGAGGCGGCGGCATGGGCGGAATGGGCCCGTTCGGGTGAGACTCGCCACGCGGTCGCCCCGCCCGCAACTGGTGGCTTCGCCCGTCGCAGGAATAACCGTCAGTTACAGGGCGGTCACAGTTGGCTGGTAACACGTGTCGTACACCAGAGTCAACTACCGCGACGTGGAGCCGGCTGCGGGCGCGATGCATTTTCTGCGCGACCCGCTGGAGTGCGAGGAGGTCGGCGTCACGGTCGTCGACTGCGACCCCGGATGGACCGGGAAGGAACACGACCACGCAGAGCGCAACCACGAGGAGGTGTACCTCCTGATGGACGGGGAAGCGACCGTGACCGTCGACAACGAAGACATCCACATGGAGCCGGGCGACGCGATCCGGATCCCACCGGAGTCAACGCGGCAGATCCGCAACGGCGACGACGAGAGTACGTTGGTACTCGCCGGCGCGCCCTAGCGCCGGCGTCGGCTCCGGGGAACCGACGCGACCGACCGCTTCCGCTCGCCTTTTGCCCTCGACAGTCGTCCCCCGAAGCGAATGGGAACCGGCGCCGGATCGCGACTGCGCGCGCTCGCGGAGTACGACGTGCTCGCGCTCACGGCACTCATCTGGTTTCTCGCGAAGTTCCTCCGGTACGCGTTCCCGCCGCTGTTCCCCGTCTTCCGGGACTCGCTGGGCGTCTCCAGCGCGGTCCTCGGCGTCGCCTTCACCGCGATGTTGGCCGTCTACGCCGCGATGCAGTTCCCCAGCGGCGCGCTCGCCGACCGGATCGGCGCGCGGCGAGTCATCGTCGCCGGCGCGGTCGTCACCGGGCTCGGCGCGCTCGTGCTCGCGGTCCCCGTCCCCGAGCCGCTCGCGCTCGGCGTGCTCGTCGCCGGAATGCTGCTCGTCGGGCTCGGAACCGGCGTCCACAAGACCGTCGCCGTCCGGCTGCTCTCGCGGCTGTACCCCGGCCGCACCGGCCGGGCGTTGGGCGTCCTCGACACGCTCGGCGCCTTCGGCGGCGTCGCCGCGCCCGCCGCCGTCGTCGCGGTCGCCGGCGCGGCGGTCGCCGGCGTCACGCTCCCGTGGCTCGACTGGCACGCGCTGTTTCTCGCGGGCGCGGTCGCCGCCGGCGGGTTCGCGCTCCTGTTCGCCCGTACCGTGCCCGATCCGGGAGCGACCGACCTCGGCACGGCCGACGACGGGGCGAGCGACGGCGACGAAACGGACGACGCCGGCAAGACGACCGATGCCGACGGCAGGGGCGGCCTTCGTCGCTACGCGGCGTTGTTTCGCGAGCCAGCGTTCGCCGTCTTCGTGCTCGCGACGGTTTGCTTCTCGTTCACGTACAACGGTGCCGTCGCCTTCCTCCCCCTCTACCTGACTGACGCCGCGGGGCTGCCGGAGACGACCGCCTCGCTGCTGTACTCGGGACTGTTCGTCGTCTCGCTCGTCCAGTTGGTCACGGGCGACCTCTCGGACCGCGTCGGACGGCTCCCGGTGATCGCCGCGACGCTCGCGCTCGCGACGGCCGGCCTCCTCGCGTTGCTCTCGGTCTCGGGCGTCGTCGCCGTCGGCGCGGCGGTGGTCGCGTTCGGCCTCGGCTCGCACGGCTTCCGGCCCGTCCGTGGGGCGTACCTCGCGGCCGTCCTCCCCGAATCGTCGGCCGGCGGCGGCCTCGGCGCCGTTCGGACGCTGTTGATGGGCGCCGGCGCGTTCGCGCCCGCCGTCGTCGGCGGCGTCGCCGATGTGGCCGGGTTCCGCGCCGCCTTCGGCGTGCTCGCCGTCGCGCTGGTCGGGGCGCTGGGGCTCACGGGCGTCGTCGCGGTCGTCGAGTGACGGCAGGCCGGGTGCCGGCGTTCGGACGGCAGCGTTCGGGCGCGCGGGTCAGTCGTCGTCCGCAGCCGCCGCGGCCTCGCGTTCGGCGCGCCAGTCGCGGTTCACCGCGGCGACGAGGTCGTCGAGGCGCTCGGAGTGAACGGGTGTCTGGGGCACGCGCAGCGGGGAGACGCTCACGTCGCCGTCGACGACGGCCGCGCGGTCGGACCACGCCGGGTAGGAGTCGGCCACCTGTTCGAGCGTGGGGTGCCGGTCGCGCTGGTCGAGGCGCGCCCAGAAGTCCGACTCCAGGCGCCAGTCGCCGCCGTGGCGATCGCGCTCCTCGTCGGTCGCCTCGCGGACTGTCACGGCGTAGTCCTCGAGCGGTTCGGTGAGCCGGAGATCGGCCGGCGTCTCGGCGACAGGAGCGTTCACAGAGAGGTAATCAGCTGTCGCGAGGTCGGCGCTCGGGGAGCCGTCGTCCGAGCCTGCGTCGGGGGCGGCGTCGAAGCCGTCGTCCGCCGCGGCGCCGCCGCGGGCGAGCGCGTGTTCGGCGAGCAGGCGCGTCACCGTCGCGGGCGTCTCGAAGGTGAACTCGGCCGGCGGGAAGAACTCCTCGCGGTGGTACGCCGAGACGGCGAGCGCGGGCACGCCGAGGTAGGCGGCCTCGACGGCCGCGCCGACGGTGCCCGAGTGGCCCATGATGTACTCGCCGCAGTTCGGCCCGAGGTTGCAGCCGGAGACGACCAGATCGAAGTCCGTCGAAAGCGATCGGAGGGCGTAGGCGACGCAGTCGGCGGGAGTCCCGTGGACCCTGTGTCCCCACTCGTGGTCGTCGACGTCGACCGCGCGCGAGCGGGAACGACCCACTCCCGACTGGTCCTCGGCGGGCGCGACGACGGTCACGGTCGCGACGGCGCGCAGTTCCTCGTACAGCGCCGCGAGCCCGGCGGAGTCGACGCCGTCGTCGTTCGTCAGCAACACCTGCGCCTGCGAATCGGTCATTGGAGGTAGCTGGTCGCTCGCAACCAAGTGCGCGTCGGTCCCGCGGGGCGACAATGGCACCCGATTTTTGTCCTCGGGCGTCGTCGGTAGGCGCGATGGGGATCCGCGAGACGGCCGAAGAGGCGTACCGCGACGCGTTGCCGGCGCTCGCGACGAGCGCGGTCGGCGGACTGCTCGCGGGCGTCGTCCTCGGCGGCATGCGCGCGGAACTCCGGGCAATCGAGGGACTGCTCGTGCTCGTGCCTGCGCTGCTGGCGACTCGCGGGAGTGTGTTCGGGAGCTTCGGCGCTCGGATCTCCACCGGACTCCACCAGGGAGTCGTCGAACCGCGGGTCGATCTCGGCGACGAACGCCTGCGCGCAGCGGCGACAGCCGCGCTCGCAAACGGCGTGCTCGTGTCGCTCGTGGCCGCCGTACTCACCGTTTCGGCGCTGACGCTCCTCGGTAGCCCCGTCGCGCCATTACCGGTGATGCTCGGCGTCGCGCTGATCGCGAGCGTCCTTTCGGGGCTCGCGCTGACGGCCGTCGTCCTGCTGGTCGTGTTTGCGGGCTACCGTCGCGGGCACAACCCCGACACGTTCGTCGGGCCGGTGGTGACGACCACCGGCGACGTGGCCGGCGTGTTCTTCCTACTGGTCGCGGCGCGGACCGTGCTCGCGCTGGTGGCCGCGCTCGGAGGTGGGGCGTAGGTGCCGACCGAGTGGTCGGTCCGCGCGATCACCCGCGCGATGCTGCCGGTGTTGCTCGTGCTCGCCTTCGTCGAGTTGGGATCGGGACTGGTGCTCGGCTCGCTGGAGGACCGACTGCTCGCGTCGCCGTCGCTGCTCGTGCTCGTGCCGGTCACGATCGGCACCGCGGGCAACCTCGGCTCGATCTTGGCGGCGCGGCTCTCGACGGCGTTCCACCTCGGGACGCTCTCGTTCGACCCGACTGACGACGGACTCGCGGGCAACGCGCTCGCGACCGTCGCGCTCGCGGTCACGCTGTTCCCGGTCATCGGCCTCGGCGCGTGGGCGCTGGCGGCGCTCGTCGGGGAGACGACGCTGGCGCCGGGAACGGTGCTCGTGGTCGCGCTGGCGGCCGGGGTCGCGCTCGCCGTACTTGCGGTCGCGGTGACGCTCGCGACGACGTACGCGGCCTACCGCCTCTCGCTCGATCCAGACGACGTGGTCATTCCCGTCGTCACGAACGTCTGCGACGTGCTCGGCGTGGTGGTGCTGTTCGCGGCAGTGCTCGTGTTCACGTGACCCGGACCCGGGGACGCGGCGACGGCGGCGGCGACGTCGTGGTACACCTCGTCGAACACGCTAACCGCCGCGTGCGCGCGAAAAGCTCAGACCCCAGTTTGACGCGGGGGATCAGGGGCGAACCGGGTTGCGTCCGGGCGCCCAGCGCCGGCCCGAACCGCGGCCGGGCGGTCAGCGACGGTCCGGGTCGACGGGGGCGCCGTCCTCCGTCGGCGGCGCGAGGTGGTCGACGTACTCCTCGACCGACGGGGACCGGACGGTCACATCGACGGAGATGTCGCCCAGTTCGTCGGGCTCGCCGACGGCGAAGTTGACGACCCCCTGGAAGGCCGCCTGTTTCTTCAGGCTGAAGGTGAAGCCGCCGTCGGTTCGGTTGCGCTCGAACTCCCGGCGCGCGGTGTCGAGAATCTCCTGCTCGTGGAGCCTGTCGGAGAAGTCGTCGAGCGAGTGCGTCTCGGCGACGAGCAGCCCAGGCTCGGAGACGAACTCCGCGGCGGGGAACAGCGCCTCGACAGCGTCGCGGACGCGGTCGGTCACTTCGGTGTCGTGTACCGGGGCCTCGATCCGCGCGTCGACGCTGTAGACGGTCGTCACTTCTCCACCCCCGTCGGATCTGCGGTGGCCGCGGCGTCGGCGTCGCTGCCGGCGTCCCCGTGCAGCACCGCGCGAACGCGATCGCGGAACGACGCGAGCGAGTCCGTGTTTTCGATTGTCACGTCGGCGGCGTCGATGACCTCGTCCATCCCGAACTCACGCTCGCGTTCCTCGCGGTCGCGCAGTGCCTCGGCGTCGACGTCGGAGTCGTCGCGGCCGCGTTCGCCCAACCGCTCGGCACGCAGGTCGAACGGCGCGGTGATGGCGACGAGCGTGAAGTCGTCGCCGAAGCGCTCGCGAAAGCGCTCCAACTCGACGGGCGCGCGCAGCCCGTCGACGAGCACGGTGCCGGCGTCTTCCGGGGCCGTTTCGTCCTCGATCAGCGGGATAGAGCGCTCAGCGATGGCCGCGGGGCCGTTCTCCTCGCGAAGCGCGCGGGCGATCGCGCCGTGGTGTTCAGCGGGGTCGAGCCCGCGGTCGCGACACTCCGCGCGGATGACGTCCCCCATTGTGACCACGGGGACGCCGTCCTTCTCGGCGACCGCGGCGGCCTCGCCTTTCCCGCTGCCGGGCAGGCCGACCGTTCCGATGACTCGCATCACCGTCCGTTCGCCGCTGGTCGGATTAAAGCCTGCGAGACGGCCGACGCCGATCGGTGGTTCCCCCGCGGGCGAGCGCACCCACCCAGGACCGCGCCGCTTTTGACTTCCCCGCGTGTCTCTGCATCCGTGGGCGCGTAGCTCAGTCCGGATTCAGAGCGTCGGACTTCTAACCGCGTCGGGATTCCGGCGGGGGAAGCCATCCGACGGTCGCGGGTTCAAATCCCGTCGCGCCCGTTCACGCGCGTTGCTCACTCGCGCGAGGTTCGTCGCGGCCGTGGTCCGTGTCGCAAACAGCGTGAGCGACCGGAACCGACCAGAGAAACGGGATTCGACGGGAGAAACGGCAATCGACATCGAGCGCCTCGCGATACTCGGGGAACAAGGGATTCATCCGCTGGGCGCGTTCGTTCGACCATGGCACAACGCTCACTGTTCACGCGCGCGCTGTGGTTCCTCGCGATCGGCTGGTGGGCCACGCCCGCCGTCGTCAACGTCGCGTGGTTTCTCAACGCCACGGTCGTCGGCCTGCCGATCGGGATCAAACTGATCAACCTCGTGCCGACGGTGCTGTCGCTCAAGGAGCCACGGTCGCTGTCGGCGCCGGACGAGGGTCGCGGACAACGGCCGCTGCTCGTCCGCGGCGTCTACTTCGTGGTCGTCGGGTGGTGGCTGAGTTTCCTCTGGGCGAACGTCGCCGCCTTCCTCGCAGTGACCGTCGTCGGCCTCCCGGTCGCCTACTGGATGTTCAACTGGCTGCCGTTCGTCACGTCGTTGTATCGATTCGACGGCTGACCGACACCGAGAAGAGCGAAAAAACAGCCGGGGCGAGTTCCGTCGGAGCCCTCCGGGGTCGTCTCAGTACCGCGACGGCATGTACGCCAGCCCCAGCAGGACGAACGCCGACAGCCCGCTGAGGATCGTAACGCCCCACAGCCCGTTGGTCATCGTGGTCTGCATCGCGGTCGCCTCTTCGAACTGGTTGTACGTCTCGAACTCCTGTGTGAGCACCATCGTCGAGTTGTCCGGGAAGTACGCGAAGTACGTCGTCGATCCGACGCTGACGTTCGCCTCGTCGGACACCGAGATCTCGTTGGTCCGCGGCGCGAAGTACTCGAGCGTCGCAGCGTCGGGTGTCACCGACGCGACGGCCACCGTCTCGTCGTCGACGTTCTCGATCTCGTCACCGACGGCGTACTCGCGGGTCTCCGGCTCCGGGAAGTACTCGTCGACGGGGATCAGCTCGCGACTCTCGTTCCCGTCCGCGCGCTCGACAACGTACTCCTCACCGTCGACGGTGGTCGTCTCGTTCTCGACGTCGGAGTCGTTCTGGAGAATGGCGGTGCGGTCGATCTGCTCGGTCAGCGTGAATGTCTCCGACTCGTTGTCGGTCGCGACGGCCCAGTCTTGCCCCTCGTAGGTGACCGTCGAGCCGTTCGCCCACTCTACGGTGTAGCGTGCTGACTCATTAGTCCACTCCACCGTTCCCGAACGGACGAGGTGGGCCTGGCCGCCGCCTCCGTGGCCACCACCGTCACCACCCTCCATCTCGGCGGAGATGTCGGAGACGGTGTACTCCTGTCCGTCGACGGTGAATGGATCGTCTTCACTCAGTTCGTGTTCAGGGTTCTCGAAGGAGAGCTGCGGCGCGCTCGCTGTCGCGATGAGCGAGAACGAGGCCGCCCCCACGATGAGGAAGAACGCGACGTAAATGGCCGCGGCGCGTCGTTGCATACGTCAGCCACGGGTCGCCCGGAGTTTAACCGTTTTCTTTCGGGTGACACAGTCGGGACTGAGACGCCGTCACGTGTTCGGTATCAAGAAAGCCAAGGGCCGGATTTGAACCGGCGTGGTTCTCCTCTGCAGGGAGATGCGTATGACCAGACTCTGCCACCTTGGCGCAACCGTGAGATGTCGTGTGAGGCGGTTAAGTGTAGCGGATCCGCCTGTGAGACGGTCCGAGGTACCGACCGGCGTAGCCACTCTTCGATCTGGGAGATGGATACTGAGAGAGAAAACGAACAGGTGAGCTGAGAGAGAGAGAGGTGGGGAGGACTGGAGAGGGTGGGATAGTATGAAAAACGCCCACCAGCGCGCGCGTGCGCTGGTGGGCGTGGGTTGGGTATGAGTGGTGGGCGGCGAACCGGTGTTTCCAGAGGCTCTCGCACTCCAGGACTTGCCGGAACGCTGGCGGGCTTAACTTCCGTGTTCGGGATGGGTACGGGTGGTGCCCCGCCGCTGTGGCCGCCCGAAGGCCGACCATCGGGAATGATCCGATGTAGGTGCCTGCGTCGGTCTGTGGCCGATATGTACGTGCAATCCAGGTAACGCCTGGACCCGTTCACGGGTCCCAGTGCATATGAGTGTGGCTTGGTCTGTTAGTGCTCGCGGGCTGAACGTCTCGTTGCCTCGACGCGTACACCCCGAGTCTATCGAACTCGTCTTCTACGAGTGACCTCGGTGGTACTTCTTTTCCAGGTGGGTTTCGAGCTTAGATGCGTTCAGCTCTTACCCCGTGTTGCGTAGCTTCTCGGCAGCTGCCCTCTCGGACAACCGATACACCAGTGGCAACCAGTCGTAGTTCCTCTCGTACTATACGACCGTTCCCGTCAAGTACCGTAACACCCCCAATAGATAGCAGCCGACCTGTCTCACGACGGTCTAAACCCAGCTCACGACCTCCTTTAATAGGCGAACAACCTCACCCTTGCCCGCTTCTGCACGGGCAGGATGGAGGGAACCGACATCGAGGTAGCAAGCCACGCGGTCGATATGTGCTCTTGCGCGTGACGACTCTGTTATCCCTAAGGTAGCTTTTCTGTCGTAAATCCGGGCCATTGAGGCCCTTGATCCGTTCGCTAGACCACGCTTTCGCGTCAGCGTCACTCGCTTGGAATGACACTGTCAGACTTCCTTGTGCTCTTGCGCTCTTCCGCGGGTTCCTGTCCCGCGTGAGGAAATCTTGGGGCGCGCTCGATATCTTTTCGAGCGCGTACCGCCCCAGTCAAACTGCCCGGCTACCGGTGTCCTCCTCCCGGAGTGAGAGTCGCAGCCACTAACGGGTAGTATTTCAGTGATGTCTCGGTGGCCCGCTGGCGCGGGTACCTGTGTAATGACTCCTACCTATCCTGCACGTCAGCGGCCACGTCTCAGCGACAGCCTGCAGTAAAGCTCTATAGGGTCTTCGCTTCCCCTTGGGGGTCTCCAGACTCCGCACTGGAACGTACAGTTCACCGGGCCCAACGTTGGGACAGTGTGGCTCTCGTTGATCCATTCATGCGAGTCGCTACTGAAGCGACAAGGTACTACGCTACCTTAAGAGGGTCATAGTTACCCCCGCCGTTGACAGGTCCTTCGTCCTCTTGTACGAGGTGTTCAGATACCTGCACTGGGCAGGATTCAGTGACCGTACGAGTCCTTGCGGATTTGCGGTCACCTGTGTTGTTACTAGACAGTCGGAGCCACCGAGTCACTGCGACCTGCCTCGTGAAAGGCAGGCATCCCTTATTGCGAACGTACGGGACTAACTTGCCGAATTCCCTAACGTCGGTTGTTCCCGTCGGCCTTGGCTTGCTCTGCCAGAGTACCTGTGTCGGATCTCGATACGAGTACCACGCTCGTCTTTTCACGGGCTCTAGATAGGATCGACTTGCGCTATCTCAGGCTTCTTTCGCTTCGTGCCGTTACGGCTTCCACGGAGTTCCCTGATTTGACCGGGCGAAAGCCCGGCTCGATCGTTTCCAAAGCGTCGACTTTCAGTGCGTGGTAGCACTGGAATATTAACCAGTTTCCCGTTTGTCCGGTTCGAATTGCGGTCGGACTTAGGATCGGCTAACCCTCGGCTGATTGGCAGTGCCGAGGAACTCTTACTCTTCAGGCCTTCGGGGTTCGCACCCGAATATCGCTGCTACTGTGACCAGGATTGTCGTTACTGAGCGGTCCACGCGAGTTCTCACCCGAGCTTCCATCCGCACAGTACGCCGACCTACACGATCCCTCGGTGAAGAGGGCGGTTAGGTATCAGAAGTGGATTTGAGTCCCGTTCATTTTGGGCGCCTTGAACCTCGGCCGGTAAGCTGTTACGCTTTTCTTAGCGGGTAGCTGCTTCTAAGCTCACCTCCCGGCTGTTTAGGGCTCAAGACTACCTTCAGAGGATTACACTTAATCCACATTTTGGGTCATTAACCTAACTCTGGGTTGTTCCCCTCACGGTGCCCAAGCTTACCCCGGGACACCGGACTCCCTCCGTCGACAGCGTTCGTACGTTCGGAGTTCGACAGAGAGGCCGACTCCTCTCGGAGGCGGGTCTCTCAATCGGTGGCTCTACCGCACGAACTACCTCAGGAGAGGTCATGCTTCGACATGTTTCGGTCGGAACCAGCTGTTGCCGAGTTCGATGGGCCTTTCACCCCTACTCCAAGATCACGCGAGGGTATTGTAGGACACCAACGCTAACGGACCTCCACGTGCCTTTCGGCACGCTTCATCCTGCCTCGGAGTAGATCACTCGGTTTCGGGTCGTACCTCTTCGACTCCCCGCGCTTGAACACGGCGGCCCTCGTCGTAAGACTGCGGCCATGTCGGTTTCCCTGTGCCTTCCACGATACTCGTGTTAGACTCGCCGGAGAAGTACACTCCCTGGTTCGTTTTTCAAAACGCACGACGGAACTTCGGCTCCCCACTCGTCTTACTGGAGGCTCGCGCCTCGGTCATTCTGAGTGGGGCCTTTCAAGCCCCGTCGCTCAATCGCCAACTGATTTCAGGCCCTATTGCACCGCCCTTCTCGGGGTGCTTTTCAGCGTTCGCTCACGCTACTTGTTCGCTATCGGTCTCGAGGAGTGTTTAGCTTTCTCAGTCGATGCCTGAGATATTCACGAGGGATATCCAACCCCCGCTACTCTGGGAACTGATCCACAGAGACGGTCGACGATACGGGACTGTCGCCCTGTATCGTGCTCCGTTCCAGGAGACTTCTCGTCGACTGTATCTGTTTGGTATCAGCCCGAACACCACATTGCCCGTGAGGGCTTCGGTTTGAGCTGTGTCGCGTTCACTCGCCGTTAGTAACGACATCTCGGTTTGATTTTTCTTCCTGCTCCTACTGAGATGTTTCAATTCGGAGCGTTCCCTATTGCGCAAGGCAATTGTGAGAGGGATTCCCATTCGGAGATCCGTAGTTCTTCGCCTCCATGCGGCTCCCTACGGCTTATCGCAGCTTGGCACGTCCGTCGTCGGCTCTCGAGCCGAGCCATTCACCAGCTGGCACAGTAGCCAGTTGACTGATGGTACACTGTGACCCGGTGAACGGGTCCAGTGGACGTCTGGATTGCACGTACATACGGTCGTCATCGCACGTCACGTGGGTGTCACGCGAGCGTGCTCAACCCTTCCCATTCCCGCTCTCGCGGAATGGTGCATCGGTCTTGCGTCGGGATTCATCGTATCGCCGTCTGCCGTATAAGGCACACGGTTCACGACGAACCCCGAAGACATGGACCCACTGGGATTCGAACCCAGGGCATCCTCCTTGCAAAGGAGGCACTCTACCACTGAGCTATGGGCCCACCCCCGTCAGGGGGCGTGAGCGAGCCTCGATAGTTCGAAGGTGCCCGATCGGCGTCGGGAACGGACCGAAAGGTGAGCCAGGCGCGTCGGCCTGGTCTCGATCTGTGGAGGTGATCCAGCCGCAGATTCCCCTACGGCTACCTTGTTACGACTTAAGCCCCCTTGCGAAGCCCAGATTCGACCTGGCAACCCAGGCCTCATCCGGACCTCACTCGGGTGCTTTGACGGGCGGTGTGTGCAAGGAGCAGGGACGTATTCACCGCGCGCTTGTGACACGCGATTACTACCGAATCCAGCTTCATGTGGGCGAGTTTCAGCCCACAATCCGAACTACGACCAGGTTTCTGAGATTACCGTCTCCTTTCGGAGTAGGAACCCATTGTCCTGACCATTGTAGCCCGCGTGTAGCCCAGCCCATTCGGGGCATACTGACCTACCGTTGCCCGTTCCTTCCTCCGCCTTGGCGGCGGCAGTCCTCCTAATGTACCCAACGACCTCAAGGGTCTTGCTGGCAATTAAGAGTGCGGGTCTCGCTCGTTGCCTGACTTAACAGGACGCCTCACGGTACGAGCTGACGGCGGCCATGCACCTCCTCTCTGATCGTCTGCTAAGCTCATCACACTGAGCTTCATTCGAACAGTCGGGGCTGGTGAGATGTCCGGCGTTGAGTCCAATTAAACCGCAGGCTCCTCCGGTTGTAGTGCTCCCCCGCCAATTCCTTTAAGTTTCATCCTTGCGGACGTACTTCCCAGGCGGTTCGCTTCTCGGCTTCCCTACGGCACAACACAGACGCGTAGTCTGCGTCGCACCTAGCGAACATCGTTTACAGCTGGGACTACCCGGGTATCTAATCCGGTTCGAGACCCCAGCTTTCGTCCCTGACCGTCGGATCAGTTCTCTCAAGGTGCTTTCGCCATCGGTGGTCCGTCCAGGATTACAGGATTTCACTCCTACCCCGGACGTACCCCTTGAGTCTCCCTGTCCCAAGCCGTGCAGTTTTCGCCGGACGCCTACCAGTTGAGCTGGTAGATTTCCCGACGAACTTGCCCGGCCGGCTACGAACGCTTTAGGCCCAATAAAATCGGTCATCACTCGAGCTGCCGGTATTACCGCGGCGGCTGGCACCGGTCTTGCCCAGCTCTTATTCGTGCACCGCCTTAGGGTGCACAAAAGCGAAGGCACTATGCCTCCGCACTCGGAGTCCCCCTATCGCACTGTCGTGCAGTGTAAAGGTTTCGCGCCTGCTGCGCCCCGTAGGGCCCGGAATCTTGTCTCAGATTCCGTCTCCGGGTTCTTGCTCTCACAACCCGTACCGATTATTGGCACGGTGGGCCGTTACCCCACCGTCTACCTAATCGGCCGCAGCCTCATCCTACGGCGTCGGAACGTTTCCAGCTCTCAGCGTTCCAGCGCGAGAGCCGTATCTGGGATTAGCCTCAGTTTCCCGAGGTTATTCCAGTCCGTAGGGTAGATTGGCCACGTGTTACGGAGCTATTCGCCACGGGTCTAAACCCGTGCGACTAGCATGGCTAAATCGGACTCCGATAGCAATGACCTCCGGCAGGATCAACCGGAATGTTCCTCCCCGTGAAGGGAGGGGGTGGCGGGAAGTCACGCGCAAAGCGTGACTTCACCATTGCGTGGTCCATGTTCGGCGACACCGATCGGGTGACACCGAACTATCGAGGCTCACATCAGATACCGTCTTGCGGCGGACCGCAGGGGCGGAATCCTCATCTCTTGCGGATATCAACGTACTTCGCGTGGGGACTTAACCCCTTCGAAGCAGGTTGACGAGGCGAACCGCGGTGGGTTTGAACCACCTCGACTCGCGTCGTGTCTTCGCATTTCATCCGAGGCCGTTGCCGTTCATAAGGCCGTCGGAACGAACTTCGACACACCCCAGAAGGGTGTGCCGTGTCGCCCGGGGCGTCCCGTGCGACCTTCGCATTTCTTCGAATGGCAGGGGAACATAAAAGGCCGTCGTCTCGCCACCGCCACGTCATGCGGTTTCACGGCCCGCTATCCTGAACAACCGTGTACGACAATCGTCGCGGTCAGATTCGAAGGGCACGGACGTGCCGACCTGAAGCACCGTCGCAGATCGGCGGCGTTCCCACTAGCGAGCCGATGTTCCAAAGAACGGACAACGCGCGAATCAGCTCTCGAGGTGCTCGATGCCCTTTTTCGACACGTTCGCTTCGGTGATCTCGTTGGGCATCCAGTCGGGCTTGTTGTCCGGTGCGGACTCCCGCCAGGACCACCCCTCGTAGATGTGGACTTTGTCGGTCCCTTTCTCTCGGAGCCGGAGTTCGACGCGTTCGGCCGCGTCCTCAGAGCTCGCCGGTTCGAGCCGGCGGGCGGCCTTCAGCGCCGCCTGTCGCGGCGTGTTGCCTGAGAAGACGCTCTCCTCGGTGCCGTCGCCCTCGCGTAGCGCGAAGTTCCGCTTACCGTCCTCACGTACCATGGTTTTTCGCCTCCGTGTGAAGCGAACACACACTGTATGATAAACGTATCGGGGAAATTACCCCACCTGGGGAGAAAGATTCATATGTCCCGATAGTCCCAACCCGCATCCTCGGAGGCGACGCCCCGGTTCGTTTCGGTCCCGAATGCGGGCCGAATCAGGGCACAGATCGACAGCGGTGGCTGACGTGTTCCGCCGGATCAGACGGGGGCAACCGTAAACAACACTTATGTGTCTCGTCGGGGGACTCACGGGATACCGAAGGCGATGGTCCGGAAGAAGACGCTCAGCCCGAGTGGCGCCAAAGACGAGAACGGCGAGTACCACAACGTCCACGTGAACCTGCACGAGGACGAGCTCGCAGTCGCCGGCATGGAGATCGGTGACGAGGTGTTCGTTCGCGTCCGAGACGGCAAGATCATTATCCAGAAAGCGGACCCCGACGAGGTAGAACACGACTTCTGACACCGGGTGATCCCCGCAGTTCAAGAGTCTGCCCGGTCTGAGACACGGCCAAGTACCGCAATGAGGGCATACGACTTCGCGAAGCCGGCGCTGTACGCACTCCCCGCCGAAACCGCCCACGAGGCCACCCAACGACTGTTGCGGGCGGTCCAGGGAACGCCGATCCAATCGCTTCTCCGCGATCGATACGCCGTCGGCGACGAGCGACTGGAGACGGACGCGTTCGGCGTCGACTTCCCCACGCCCGTCGGCGTCGCTGCCGGCTTCGACAAGAACGCCCGCGTCCCGCGCGCGCTCGCCGCGCTCGGCTTCGGTCACGTCGAGGTCGGCGGGGTCACTGCCGAGCGCCAGCCCGGAAATCCCCGTCCGCGGATGTTCCGCCTGCGCGAGGACGAGGCCATCGTCAACCGCATGGGCTTCAACAACGACGGGGCCGACCGCGTCGGCGACCGCCTCGACCGCGAGCCCGCGCCGGAGGTCCCCCTCGGTGTCAACATCGGGAAGTCGAAGGCCACGCCGCTGGCTGAAGCGGCCGACGACTACCTGTACACCTACGAGCGCGTGGGTGCGCACGCGGACTACGTCGCGGTCAACGTCTCTTCCCCGAACACGCCCGGGCTCCGATCCCTCCAGAACCGCGACTCGCTGGAACAGATTCTCGGCACGCTCTCCGACGCCGGCGCCGATCCGCTGCTCGTGAAATTCTCCCCGGATCTGCCCGAGCCGGCGATCGAGGAGGCGCTCGCGGTCGTCGACGACCTGGAGCTCGACGGGGTCATCGCGACGAACACCACCACCGAACGCCCGGAGACGCTCCGGAGCCCGCGACAGGCCGAGCGGGGCGGTCTCTCGGGCAAGCCGATCGAGGAACGCGCCACTGGCATGGTCCGGTTCATCGCCGAGCGCACGGACGTGCCGGTGGTCGGCGTCGGCGGCGTCTCCGACGCCGCGGGCGCGTACGCGAAGATCAAAAGCGGTGCGAGTCTCGTCCAGCTGTACACCGGACTCGTCTACGAAGGACCGAGTCTCGCGCGCGAGATCAACGAAGGGCTGCTGGAGTTGCTCGAACGGGACGGGTTCGACTCCGTCGCCGACGCGGTCGGCGCGGACCTGTAAGCGTCGGGTCAGACGGGACGTGCGGTCGATCAGCCGGCGAGCGTGTACAACAGGACCGCCGCCGAGACCAGTCCGAGGGCGACGCCGACGATGGCGAAGATGGGACGGGAAGCCACCCCGTTGAGGTCGCCTCCGCGGACCAGCGGGCGGCCGAAGATCCACAGGACACCGAGGCCGACGAGCGCGGAGAGTCCGGCGTCGACGAGCGCGCCGCCGGCGAACTCGACCCCAGCGAGTGCGATCTGACAGACGCCAGAGAGTGTGAAGCCGCCAAGCGAGAGGACGCGCACGTCCGCATTCACCCGACAAGCACCCCCGCGGTGAGCACGATCGAGACGATCCCGGCGGCGACGCCGACAGCGACGAACAGCGGGCGGGTCGCGAGGCCGTTCAGGTCGTCACCGCGGAGGAGCGCGCGGGCGAACACGCCCGCAACCACCGCCCCGCCGAGCACCGAGAACAGCGGGTTCGCGGGAGTGTCGCCGCTCGCGTACATGGCGACGCCGAGGAGAGTCTGTGAGACGCCGGCGGCAACGAAGCCACCCAGCGAGAGGGCACGTCTGTTCACGGGTGGAGGTCCGGCCGCGGCGAGAAGACGGTTGGGGTCGACGCGAGCGCGCTCTCTAGTCGTCGTGGACGATGACGACCGCGTCCTCCGGCTGGAGTAGCTCGCCGGTGCCGGAGTAGCGGCGTTCGCGCTCAACCTCGAAGAGGTCCGCGCCGAGCGACTCGCCGGCGACGTGGAGCTTCCCGTCGACGATCTCGTAGTCCTCGGTCGCGAGCGCGGCCTCGATGTCGCCGACCTGCTCGCCGTACTGCGGGCCGACCTGCGCGTAGTCGAGATCGATCCCCGTGATCACCGACTCGACCTCGGGCTCCTCGTCGAGCACGGTCAGTTCCCCGACGTTCATCACGCCGCGAACGTCGTCGGCGAACGCGATCAGCTCACCCTCGCCGTACACCTCGACGCGGTCGATGGCGGCGTTAAGCGGGAGGCCGCGCTCGCTCTTGTAGCGCCGGAGCGCGCCGACGACCGACATCGCGGCGACGCCGGCTTCGTGGTCGGCATCGACGCCCAGCGGCTCGGGCCAATCGCGCAGGTGGATCGAGTCGAAGTCGTCGCCCGCGCGCTCCTCGGCGTACATGTCCTGCCACAGTTCCTCGCTGACGTGTGCCAGCATCGGGGCGAACAGCTTCAGGAAGCGCTCGTGGGCGACCGACAGCGTGTATCTGGCTGCGGGGTCGTCGTCCTCGGCCTCCCGGACGCGGGTCTTCGCGACCTCCAGGTAGTCGTCGCAGAACGTGTGCCAGAAGAAACCGCGCAGGTCGTCGCGCGCCTTGGAGAACTCCCGGCGCTCGAGTTGCCCAGTGAGCGTCTCGGTGAGGTCGTCCAGCTCGGCGAGCAGCCAGCGGTCGAGCTCCCGGAGGTCGCCGTGGTCGAGGTCGGGTCGAGCGTCGGATGCCCCGTCACCGACGAGCGACTCGACGAGCTTCGACGCGTTCCACAGCTTCTGCAGCAGTTTCTCGCCGGCGCGCAGTCCCTTCTCGTTGTACGGGAGGTCGTCGCCGATGGCGGAGCCGGCGGCCCAGAAGCGCGCGGCGTCGACGGGGTACTCGGCGAGCACCTCCCGCGGAAGGACGACGTTCCCCTTCGATTTCGACATCGCCTCGCGGTTCTCGTCGAGCACCATCCCGTTGATGAGCGTCTCGTCGAACGGAACCTCCCCGGTGTGCTCGTAGCACTTGACGACCGTGTGGAACAGCCAGAAGCTGATGATGTCGTGGCCCTGCGGGCGCATGTCGAACTGGTACAGCTCCGGGTGCTCCATCGTGAACGCCTCCGCCTCGTCGTCCCAGTCCCAGCCGGCGTTGATGAGCGGCGTCAGGCTGGAGGTGGCCCACGTGTCAAGCACGTCGTCCTCGGGAGCGAACTCGTCGTGGCCGCACGCCGGACAGGCGTCGACCGGCGGGTCGTCCGACAGCGGGTCGACCGGGAGATCGGCCTTCTCGGCGATGATCTCCTCGTCGCACTCGGCGCAGTACCAGACGGGGAACGGGATCCCCGAGGAGCGCTGGCGAGAGATGAGCCAGTCCCACTGGAGGCCCTCGACCCAGTGCTCGTATCGGGTGAACATCTTCTCGGGGAACCACTCCATCTCCCGACCGGCCTCGAGGTACTCGTCGGCCTTGTCGAGCAGTTCGATGTACCACTGCTCTGTGACGAGGAACTCGACGCTCGTCCCGCAGCGCTCGTGGACGTTCACCGTGTGGGTGATCGCGCGACGGTCCAGCAGCGCGCCGGCGTCGTCGAGGTCCTCGACGATGGCCTCGCCGGCCTCGGCGGAGTGCAGCCCCTCGTACCCCTCGGCGACCTCGGTCATGTGGCCGGACTCGTCGATGGCAACGCGGAGGTCCAGGTCGTGGATCTGGTACCACTCGATGTCGTTCTGGTCGCCGAACGTACAGCACATGACGATCCCCGAGCCGGTCTCCATGTCGACGCTCTCGTCCGCGAGGATCGGGACCTCGTGACCGAACAGCGGGATCTCCGCGGACTCGCCGACGAGGTGCTGGTTCTCGTCGTCGTCGGGGTGGACGAAGACGGCGACGCACGCCGGAAGCAGTTCCGGGCGCGTCGTCGAGATGGTGAAGTCCTCGTCGCTTCCGGCAACCGAGAACGCGATGTCGTGGAAGTGGCTGTCCTGCTCATCGTCTTCGGTCTCGACCTGCGAGATGGCCGTCTCGCACTCGGGACACCAGATCGCGGGCGCCTTCTCGCGGTACTCCCGGCCCTGCTCGTACAGGTCGATAAAGGAGAGCTGCGAGATGCGCTGGGTGCGCGGCTCGATCGTCTGGTAGGTGTGATTCCAGTCGACAGAGACGCCCAGCCCCTGGATGTTCTCGGTGAACTGCTCCTCGTAGTTAGCGCACACCTCGCGGCACTTGCGCTGGAACTCCCGGCGCTCGAAGTCCTGGTGGCGGATGTCGAGTTCGTCTTCGGTGAGCCGCTCTGAGGCGATGCCGTTGTCGTCGTAGCCGAACGGGAAGAACGTCGTCTCGCCGTTCATCCGCTCGAAGCGGGCGACGAAGTCCTGCAGGGTAAAGCCGTACAGGTGGCCCATGTGGAGGTCGCCGGATACCGTCGGCGGCGGGGAATCGATGGAGAAGACGGTGTTCGGATCGGTCGCGGCCTCCTCGTCGTACGCGTACGTCTCCTGGTCGACCCAGCGCCGCTGCCACTCGGGCTCTGTGGTCTCCGGGTCGTAATCCCCACTGGGCATGTCACCCGTACTTTCCCCGAACGACTGTTAAGCGCCTCGGTTGTCAGGGGAGGCGTGACACGCCCGAGAGGGCCGTGGATCCGCGGCGACGACGTCCGGTACCGCGGAAGCGACGCCGACGGCCGGCCAACGGTTATGCCCGGCCCGCCCGACCCGTGCCCTGTGACAACGGCAGTTATCGCGGGTGTCGGTCCGGGACTCGGCGAGTCGATCGCGCGGCGCTTCGCCGCCGAGGGGTGCGACCTCGGACTGCTCGCGCGCAGCGGCGGCTACCTCGACGAACTGGCGGCGGATCTCCCGACGGAGGCCGTCGGCGTTGCGACGGACCTGTCGGATCCGAGCGACATCGCGACGGCGTTCGACCGCGTTCGCGACGAACTCGCCCCCGTCGACGTGCTCGTGAACCACGCCAGCGCCGCGTCGTGGACGGGGGTGCGCGACACCTCGCTGGACGCGTTCGACCGCGCGTACGAGGTCGGGCCGCGCGCGGACTTCCTGTGCTCGCAGGCGGCCGTCGGCGACATGCTCGGCGAGGATCGGCCGGCCGACGAGCGCGGCGGCACCATCATCTTCACGGGCGCGACCACGTCCGTGCGCGGGCGCGAGGGCGCCGTCGGGTTCTCCATGGCAAAGTTCGGCTCCCGGGGGCTGGCGGAGTCGATGGCGAGGGAACTCGGCCCCGAAGGGGTCCACGTCGCGCACGTCGTGATCGACGGCGGCATCCTCGGTCCCACGGTGGAGACCGAACCACCCGAGGAGTACCTCGATCCGGATGCGATCGCCGACAGCTACTGGCACCTCGTCCAGCAGGACCGAAGCGCGTGGACGCTGGAACTCGACCTGCGGCCGCACGTCGAGGAGTTCTAATGAACCTCTTTTCGCCTCGGGGTTCCTCGCGCTCGCCAGCGGCGAGCGTGGTTCGAGAGACGCCTCCGGCGTCTCTCGTCATCACGAGAGGCGCTTCGCGCCTCTCGAACGACTGCGGGAACCGCTCGGCGAAACCCCGTTCATGTCGTCGGATTCCGCCGGAATCCGACGACTGACGGGAAATCTTCGATTTCTCGTACTGACAAAAGGGCCGCGCGCGAGGGATGAGCCGAGCGGTAGCGAGGCGAATCGGCTGGGGAGGCTCACGCGAGCGGAGCGAGTGTGAATTCGTCGGAGCTTGCTTCGAGGTAAGTGTGGCGGCAGTGACATTTGGGTGGGACTGAAAGGGGCCGAGTGGGCTTTCGCGGCCATCTGCTTTCCCTCGAATACGACGAATGTCCCCACGAACACGACCACGCCCGATCAACCCGAGAGGGAAAGGTTCATCCGCCGAAGCCCCCGGACCTACTCGTAGTTGCCGGCGCGGTCCGCCAGCCGGTTCCGGAGTCGCTCGCCGCCGCCGACCGCGGACCGCGCCACCCCGCACCCCCGACCGAACCCCATGAGACCCAACAGATGAAAGTCGCAGACGCCGTCCCGGAGTTCGCCGACGCGTTCGGGTTCGAGGAGTTCAACCGAATGCAGCGGGAGGCGCTGCCGGCCATCCTCGACCGCGACGACAACGTCGTCGCGGCCGCCCCCACCGCCTCCGGGAAGACCGCGCTCGCGGAACTCGCCATCTGTGAGACCCTCAAGAGCGACGGAACCGCGCTGTTCATCGCCCCGCTGCGCGCCCTAACGAACGAAAAGGAGTCCGAGTGGGAGCGCTTCGAGGACCTGGGCTACTCGGTGTACGTCGTGACCGGCGAGCGCGACCTCAACCCCCGCCGCGCCGAGCGCGCCGACATCCTCGTGATGACGCCCGAGAAGACCGACTCGGCGACGCGAAAGCACGAGTCCGCCCGCTACGACTTCATCAACGACGTGGACTGCTGCGTCATCGACGAGGTCCACCTCCTCGACTCCGACAAGCGCGGCGCGGTGTTGGAGGTCACGGTCTCCCGACTCCGCCGCATCTGCGACCCGCGCGTCGTCGCGCTGTCGGCGACGATGCCGAACGTCGACGACGTGGCCGACTGGCTCGACGCCCCGCCGGAGACCACCTTCGAGTTCGGCGACGACTACCGCCCCGTCGACCTGGAGACGGGGGTCAAGACGTACACCCACGGCGACAACTCTTTCGCCGACAAGTACCGCCGGCTCTACCGCGCGCTCGACCTCGCGGAGCCGCACATTCGCGAGGAGGGGCAGGCGCTGGTGTTCGTCTCCTCCCGGCAGGACACCGTGATGGCCGCGAAGAAGGCCCGCGACGAGGTCGGCGAGCGCGATCTGGAAATGGGCGCCCGCGGCGACTACGACTTCCACAACGCCGCGAAGGAGTTGGACAACGACACGCTCCGACACTCGGTCGTCGACGGCGTCGCATTCCACCACGCCGGTCTCTCGAAGAACGACAAGGACCGCGTCGAGCGGTGGTTCAAAGAGGGGAAGATACAGCTGCTGTTCTCCACTTCGACGCTCGCGTGGGGCGTGAACCTCCCCGCGCGCTGCGTCGTCATCCGGGACACGAAGCATCACGACCCCCTCGAAGGCGAGGTCGACATCAGCCCGCTCGACGTGCTCCAGATGCTCGGGCGGGCGGGACGTCCCGGCTACGACGACGTGGGGTACGGCTGGGTCGTCTGCGACCGATCGGACGCCGACAAGTACCGCACGCTCCTGCGCGAGGGGAAGGAGATCGAGTCGCGACTCGCCGAGGACCTGGACTCGCACCTGAACGCCGAGATCGCGCTGGGCACCATCTCGGGGCTGGACGACGTGATGGACTGGCTGGAGACCACCTTCTACTACGTGCGCGCCGGCACCAAGCCCGACGAGTACGACTTCGAGGGCGTCCGCGACCGCGTGCGCGACACGCTGAACTCGCTCGTCGACCGCGGGTTCGTCGAGACCGACGATCAGCTCGGTGTCGCGGCGACGACGCTCGGCCGACTTGCCTCGAAATACTACCTGCGGATGGAGACGGCCGAGCGGTTCGCCGACCTCGCCGATCGGGAGACGATCGACGAGGGCGCCGTCCTCACCGCGGTCGCCTCGGCCGCCGAGTTCGACTCCGCCTCCTCGCGCTCCTCGGAGGCCGACGCCGTCGACCGCGTGCTCTCGGACGTGGACACCGCCCTGGAGGGGGGCAACCGGAAGGTGCTCGCCATCCTGCACGCGGCCGTTCGCGGGTCGATGCCGTCGGATCTGCGCTCGGACGCGTGGATCATCCAGCAGAACGCGCTACGCCTGCTCGCGGCGCTGCGGGAGTTCGCCGACGCCGTCGCCGGCCCACGCGCGGCGAACCTCGTGCGTCGCGTCGAAGCGAGGGTCGAACACGGCGTCAAGCGCGAGGCGGTCGGACTCACCGCCATCGAGGGCGTCGGTGAGGGGCGCGCGGAGTCGCTGTCTGCGGGCGGGCTCACGACTCCCGCGGACGTGGTCGCGGCGGGCGCCGAGCGGCTGACGCGCGCAGGGCTCTCTGAGGGCGTCGCGGAGCGCGTGATCCGCCAGGCGGAGGCGCTTCCGAACGCCGTCGTCGAGTGGGGCGCGGTCCCGGACTCGATCGGCGTCGGCGAAAACGAGATGCTGGAGGTGACCGTCCGCAACGTCGGCGGCAGCGCCCGAGCCGGGATCCGCGTTACCGCGAACGGGGTCGAGATGACCGAGAAAACGCTGTACCTCTCAGACGAGACGACCGTCCCCGTCGGCGTGTTCGGCGCGCCGGGGGAAGCGGAGATGCGCTACGAGGTGGAAGTCGTCTACCCCGAACTCCCGTTGCTCCCCGAGACGGACTCCCGGATCGTCCGCGTCGACTGACGCACCGCGGCGAACACCGACTCCGGGTCGTCGCGGTCGACCACCTCGTCGGCCGCCGAGAGGTCGGTGTCTGCGTTGTGGTCGTCGCGCACGGCGATCGTGTACGCCCCCGATCGGACGGCCGCGAGCACGCCGTTCTCGGAGTCCTCGACGGCGACCGCGCGGTCGGGAACGCCACCCAGCTCACGGAGCGCCGCCTCGTACACGCCCGGGTCGGGCTTTCCCGGGCCGTCGAACTCCTCGGCGGGTGCGACGAGGTCGAAGTCGAGTTCGAAGCGGTCGATCACGACCTCGATCCAGTCCCGCGGCGATGACGAGACGAGCGCAACGGGGACCCCGGCGTCGCGTAGTTCGGCGACGAACTCCCGGGCGCCCGTGAGCAGTTCGACGCGGTCGCCGTAGATCGCCGTTGCCGTCTCGTCGTACAGCGCCATGAACTCGGCTTTGTCCACGGTCGGCTCGTAGCGCTCGGCGAGATAGTCGTAGATCTCGCCGTAGTACATCCCCGTGATCTCGTCGAGGTCGGGCGTCGAGGACCCCTCGGCGAGCACGCGCGGCAGGATCGCCTCGCGTTCTGCGGCGTGCCAGTAGTCCTCGGAGTCGACGAGTACGCCGTCCATGTCGAAGCAGACGACGACCGGCGCGTCGTCGGCCACGACCGTCTGTTCGGTTCCGGGCGCGGAGTCAGAGTCGTCGTCGGCCGCCGAATCAGTCGTGTCTGCCGCGTCTGTGGCGTCGGGAGCGTCGGTGCCGCTCCGAGCGTCGGATGGGTCGCCGCCGGATGACTCGGACATACCGAACGGTTTCGGTCCGACGGCATGGACGTTCCGGCCAACGCGGACGAGACGACGATCGGGGAGACGAGGCGACGGGTTCGCCGCTGCCGGACCGCGTGCGAGGGTCCAAATAGGAGCCCGGAACCAGCACCCCCATGGCAGCGACCTCCACCGTCCTCGCGGGCGACTGCACGACGCGTTTCGAGACGACGAGTGGCGACGAGCGCACCCAGCGCGGCCGCGTGATCGTCGTCACCAAGCCCGATCGGACTGTCCTCGTTCACGACCGCTCGGGGTACCAGCCCGTCGCGTGGCTGACGCGCGCCGACTCGCTGACCGTCGACGCGGACGACGACGGGTTCGCCGTCACCGCACGCGACTCGGGTCGCGCCCTCGCCGTCCGGTCGCACGACGCCGGCGAGGTGGTCGAACTGCCCGTCAGCGACGCCGGCGTCCCTGTCGGCGAGTGTCCGAAGCCCGACTGCGGCGCCGCGATGGTACGCGCCGGCGGCGACGTGGTCTGTCTCGGCTGCGGCGACAGCTACGGCCTGCCGTCGGGCGCGACCGTCCACGACGACGACACCTGCGACGACTGCGGGCTCCCGCTGTCGACCGTCGAGCGCGGCGAGGAACTCCGCCTGTGTATCGATTACGCGTGCGACTCGCTGACCGAGGCCGTCCGCGACGTGCTCGACCGGCGCTTCGACTGCCCCGACTGCGGGCGCGACCTGCGCGTCCGAGAGCACCGCGGCCGGGCTTTCCTCGGCTGCGACGGCTACCCCGACTGCGAGACGGCGTTCTCGGTCCCAGCGGGCACGTTCGCCGGCGAGTGCGCCTGCGGGCTGCCCCGGTTCGAGACGGCGACCGGCGTGCGCTGTCTCGACGGCGCCTGCGAACTTGACCGGCCACCGGAGCCCGACCGACAGCCCTGAGCGCGCGACTCGGCCGCCGCGGCAACGTCGGCGGCGGCGTCGACGGTGACGGGGCGGCGACGGTCGCGACGTCCCCGACACGCCGTGCCACGGTGAGCCACACGATCACAGCCCCTATACACCGACCACCCGCCCGTACACACAATGAACGCGACACTCGACGGCGGCGTCGTCCGCGCGAGCGGCGACGCGCGCCAGCGCTTCCACGACGCCCGGGGATACGGGCGCGCGTCGGGCCCCGACGTGACGCTCGCGCGGGTGGAGGCGGCCCACCTGCTGTACCGCGGCGATCTCGACTCGATCTCGGGGATGGACTTCCGGGCGTTCTTCCGCGACAGCGTCGCCAGCGAGGACGCCTTCGCCGCCCGGTTTCTGGTGTACGCAGATCTCCGCGAGCGGGGCTTCTACCTCGCGCCGGCCCGCGAGGGCTGGCCCGGGAGCGACCGCGAGCGCGGCGACGGCGAGGACACCGCGGGCCGCGATGGCAACGCGAGCGGCGGCGGTGGGAGCGACGCCGACATCCTCGTGTTCGAACGCGGCGAGAAGCCCGGCGGTCCGGTCGACCACCGCGTCCGTGTTCTCGGCGAGCGCGAGGAGCTGGCGGCGGCGGCACTGGCGGGACAGACCCTCGCCGTCGTCGACGAGGAGAGCGAGGTGTCGTACTTCGCGTGCGCGACCGGCGGCGGCTTCGACGGTCGGACCGAATACGACCTGCCCGCGGCCATCGACGCTGACCTGCTCGACGACCGCGTCGTCTGCTGGTCCCCTCCGGGCGACCTGTACGAGTCGGCGTTCTACGGCCAGCCGATCTCCGGGCGCGACGACGCCGACGTGGACGCGCTCCAACTGTCACTCGTGGAGGCGGCCGATCTGGCCGCGCGCGGCGCCGTCGAACTCGACGCCGACGAAGTGATCGAGCGCGGGCGAGCGGTCGAGGGCGAGCGGTTCGATCGCCGCCTCTCAGTGTACCGCGAGCTTCGCGACCGGGGAGTCGTCCCGAAGACCGGCTACAAGTTCGGCGCCGACTTCCGCACCTACGACGCCGTAGAGACGGTCGCAGAACTCCCCCACTCCGAGCGACTCGTCCGGGTGGTCCAGCCGGATCACCGCTTCCACCCGCGGGAGCTCGCGCTGGACGTGCGCCTCGCCGGCGGCGTGCGGAAGCGAATGGTTTTTGCGCTCGCCGGCGACGACTCGAACGACTACCTGACGGTCGACCGACTCACCCCATGAGCGACGACAACACCGGCCCTTCGCGGGGTCACGACGGAGCCGAGACGGAGGAATCGGAGGCGCGAACGGACGGTGGAACCGGCGTCGCGCTCGACCCCTGGGGATCTGCGACCGTCGCGGACTACCGCGAGCTGTTCGAGGAGTTCGGCATCGAGGAGTTCGAGGCGATCATCGACGAGGTGCCCGAGCCGCACTACCTCATGCGACGCGGCGTCATCTTCGGCCACCGCGACTACGGCGCCGTGGCCCGCGCGCTCGCGAACGACGAGCCCGCGGCAGCGCTCTCGGGGTTTATGCCGACCGGCGACCCCCACATCGGACACAAGCTCGTGTTCGACGAACTGATCTACCACCAGCAGCAGGGCGCAGATACGTACGGGCTCATCGCGGACCTGGAAGCCCATTCCGCCCGGGGGCTGACGTGGGAGGAGATCGACGAACACGCCCGCGACTACCTGCTCTCGCTGCTCGCGCTCGGGTTCGACGCGGAGGAGGGTGAGCTGTACCGCCAGTCGACGAACCGTCGACTGCAGGACCTCGCGTTCGAGTTGGGGTCAAACGCCCGGTTCGCGGAGTTCGAATCGATCTACGGCTTCGACGGCGGCACCTCTGTCTCGCACATGCAGTCGGTCGTCACGCAGATGGCGGACATCCTCTACCCGCAGTTGGACGAGCCGAAGCCGACCGTCATCCCCGTCGGCCCCGACCAAGATCCACACGTGCGCTTCTCGCGCGACATCGCGCGCAAGACGCGCTACTTCAGGGTGACCGAGGCGTTCGCCAGCCCCGAGTTCGACGCCGCCGAGCGCGTGCTCGTCCGGCGCGCCTACGACGAGCGCGAGACGTGGGCCGACGACCCCGAGACGCCGCGCTGTGAGGACGCCGCCGCGTGGCTCGCCGACGCGGATGTCGACGCGGAGTTCGAGTCGGCCCGCGCAGGCGCCGTAGAGAAGCTGGAGAACGCCGGAATGGAGCCGCTCCGTCCGCGGACGCGGTTCCTCGACCGCAACGCCGACGAAGCCGCCTTCGAGGCGCTCGTCGAGGCCGTCCCCGGCGAGAAGCGCGTGTTCGACGCGCACATCGACTCCTTCGAACTGGACCGAGCGGAGGCGGAGGAACTCGCCCGCGAGGTCGAAGTCGACAACGGCGGCTTCGGCTTCTACACGCCGTCCTCGATCTACCACCGTTTCATGACCGGCCTCACCGGCGGGAAGATGTCCTCGTCGATCGAGGCGAGCCACATCTCCCTCTTGGACGACCCCGAGGAGGGGTACGACAAGGTGAAGTCGGCGACGACCGGCGGCCGCGAGACGGCCGAGAAGCAGCGCGAGCTCGGCGGGAAGGCCGACGAGTGCCCGGTGTACGAGCTCTACGCGTACCTGCTGGCGAACGACGACGACGGCTTCGCCGAGGAGGTGTACGAGGAGTGCGTCGGCGGCGAGCGCCTCTGTGGCGGCTGCAAGGAGCAGGCGGCGACGCTGATGGAAGAGTTCCTCGCGGAGCATCAAGCGAAGCGCGAGGAGGCCGAGGAGCTGCTCTCGGAGCTCGACATCGACCTGAACGTCGACGACTCGCGGCGAGGGATCCCCGGCGACGAGGAGTAGCGAGGCCTCGTTTCCCGAGCCGCTAAAAAAAAACAGTACCGAGCGTTTCGGCCGACGGCAGAGAGGCCGACCGAGGAACCGTCGGAACGGAGGCGATTTCTCCGGGAACAACTCTCCTCCAGCTCTCAGAACGGAGTCCCCGACCGAAAGACGTATTGACACGTCGTGAGAGAACGTCATACGATGGAGTACGCGTTCGAATGTGAGTGCGGCGAGCAGGTGTCTGACTTCACGCGCGGCGGTGACGTGGAGGTCAGCACCGTCGCGGTCTGTGACGCCTGTGGGACGACCTACGGGCTCACGATCACGACGATTCAGAACGGAGACGAGGAGTAGCCCGCCGACGGTCGCCCGAACCGTCGGACCGCCGCCGCGCTCAAAACGCGATCTCTCTGCCGTCTCCCTCGCTCGCTTCTCGCCAGAGGTGGTTCGCCGTCGCCGCATCCAGTACCGCCGAGCCGACGCTCTCGACGACGATCACCTCGTCGTCGCGCTCGCGTCCCGCTTCTCCCTCGAACAGCGCCGAGAGCGGCGTCAGTCGGTCCGGATCGACCTCGTTGGCGACGACGTCGCCGATGCCGGCGACCTCCTCGGGGACGTCCGCGAACACCCGGTCCGCGCGCTCGAACGTCGTCCGATCGAGTTCGCACATCCCCGCCTCGTAGGCGCCCACGGCGACGACGAGCGTACCGGCGGCGAGCGCCTCCCCCGGGAACACGGGCGTCTCGCTGGTCGTCGCCGTAACGACCACGTCCGCGTCGCGGACGGCCGCCTCGGGCGACTCGACCGCCGATGCGTCGAGTCCCTCGGCCCGGAGGTCGGCCGCACAGCCCTCGCGGGAGTCGGGGGTGGGCGAGTAGATCCGGGCGCCGGCGACGCCGCGGGCGACGTCGATCGCGCGGGTCTGCCAGCGCGCCTGCTCGCCGGCGCCGATCACCGCGAGGTCGACCGACCCCGTACCCGCCGCGAGACCGCGGGCCGCCAGCCCGCCGATACATCCCGTCCGGGCGTTGGTGATGCGCTCGCCCGCGAACAGCGCGAGCGGAGCGCCGTTCGCGGCGTCGGTGAGCAGCACCTGCGCCTGCACCGTAGGGCGATCGACAGCCGGATCGGCGTTTCCAGGGTGGACCGACGCGAGCTTCGTCGCGTACGCGGGGTCGCCGTGGACGTACGCGGGCATCGCGAGGGCGGTCCCAGCAGGCCCGGCCCGGCCGTCGAGGCCCTCGCCGACAGGGAAGTGCGGCCGTTCCGGGCGCTCCACCTCGCCGCGCCCCTGTTTGAGAAACGCCTCCTCGATCACCGGGAGGAGCGCGTCGAGCGAGAGCAGGGTCGCGACGGCGTCGTCGTCGAAGACGTGCATGAGCGAGGGTCGGCGCGGCGGAACTTCGGTGTTTCCTCGGACCGCCGGGGCGAAATCGCGTCGGATCGGGGAGGTGGCGGCAACGTTCTTGTGAGTCGATAGCATGGGTATGCCTATGCACGTCGCCGTCGTCGGCGGTGGAATCGTCGGCGTCGCCAGCGCGTACGAACTCGCCGTCGACGGCGCCGATGTGACGCTCCTCGAACGTGGGAGCCTCGGCGCCGGCAGCACCGACCGCGCGCTGGGCGGCATTCGCGCGCAGTTCTCCACCCGCGTCAACGTCGAACTCTCGGTCGCCTCCATCGAGGTGTGGGACGGCTTCGAGGAGCGCTTCGGCGTCGACATCGACCGCCGGCGGACGGGCTACCTCTTTTGCACCCGCGACGGCGACACCGCCGACGGCTTCGCCGAGCAGGTCGCCATGCAACGCGAGTACGGCGTCGAGAGCCGCCTCGTGGCCCCCGACGAGGCGGCCGAGTTGTGTCCCGGTCTTCAGTCGGAGGAGTTCGTCGCCGGCACCTTCTGCCCGACGGACAGCTTCGCCGACCCGCACCTCGCGCTCCAGGGGTACGCCGGCGCCGCCCGCGAGGCGGGCGTCGAGATCCGGACGAACACGCCCGTCGCGGGACTGGACCCCCGGGAATCGGGCGTCCGGGTCGAACTCGCCGGGGAGGCGACCGAACCGATCGACGCCGACTACGTCGTCAACGCCGCCGGCGCGTGGGCGCCGCGACTCGCCGAGACCGCGGGCTACGACCTCCCGATCGTCCCGCACCGGCGCCAGACGGCCGTCGTCGAGCCCGAGCGACCGGTTCCGGAGTCGGACCCGCTGGTCATCGACGCCGACACGACCGCGCACTTCCGGCCCGAGCGCGACGGGCGCGCGCTCGTCGGCGGGCACTTCGCGGAGGCCGATCCGATCGTGACCGACCCCGATCGCTTCTCCGAGAAGCCCGACACCGAGTGGGCGGTGGAGGCCGTCGAACGCGCCGGCAGAGTGGCCGACTACTTCGGTCCCGAGACCCGTCTCGCGGGCGGGTGGGCCGGGCTGTACGCGGTGACGCCCGATCACCACGCGATCGTGGAGGAGTCGGTGCCCGGCGTCGTCACCGCCGCGGGGTTCTCCGGCCACGGCTTCCAGCACGCGCCGGCGACCGCGCGGACGGTCGCGGAACTGGTGCTCGACGGCGAGGCGTCGACCGTCGACGTGTCCGGGCTCGACCGGGGACGCTTCGAGCGCGGCGAGAGCCGGATGGAACGGAACGTCGCGTGAGTGGCCTCTCGGGTGGATGAAAAAGCGGAAAAAGCCAGAAGAGCCCGCGGGCAGGCTCTCGAGTGAACGGGCTCCCGAGTGAGCAGGCGGTCGGGAACCGGGTGTCGACCCGGCCGATCAGACGCTCGCCGATTCGTCGATCGGCTCGTCGAACTCGGTCACTTCCGAGTCGAGATCGGACTCGGCGTCCCGAACGTCGCCGTGGAGCCGGGCGGGGTCGGTCTCGACGGGGCGGGCGAACTCCTCGTTGAGCAGCGCGCCGACGAAGCCGCCGGCGGCGCCGAGGACCCCGCCGTAGACGACGGTGAACAGCAGCGCCACGAGGAAGACGGCGACGGCGACGAGGAGCGCCGAGCGCTGGCCGGGCCCGACGATGACGAAGATCGACGCGATGAGCGTGACAAGCACCGCGCCCGGAACCGCCGCCAGCAGGCCCGAGAGTCCCCCGACCTTCGCGCCCTCGGTCCGGTCGGGGCCGTGGAGGTAGCCGGCGACGCCCCCGCCGATGACCGGCGAGAGCGGCAGAAAGAACGTCACGAGCGAGACAGCCGCGCCGATGGCCGCGTGTTTGAGGGAGTCGGTGCGTGAGGAGTCCATAGCTGGTAGACGCCGGTTGCGAGCATAAGTAGCGCTGCGACGTGGGGTAACAGCCGACAGGATCCGCGGCGGCGGCCGAGCGGTCGCCGCCACGTGAAACCGACGCGGGTCGCCGTGCGCGGGTATCGGCCGGTTCCCGTCCGAACGACGCGTACCGGAACGACACGACTAACCACCGACCACACGCACACGGACACAACCGAATGCGACTCCCACAGGCGCAGGTCGCGTTGCTGGAGGCCGCCAGCGCGACCGATGCGAAGACGATCGAACAGCTCGCAAGCGAGACGGACCTGAAACCCGAGACGGTCACCCGCGCCGCCTTCGACCTCCGAGACGAGGGTCTCGTCGCCGTCGAGGAGCGCGTCGAGGAGTCGGCAGCGCTCACCGACGAGGGAGAGACGTACCGCGGCGAGGGACTGCCCGAGGTCCGCCTGTTCCGCGCTGCACGCGAGGCGGGCGGGGACATCGGGATGGGCGAGGCCGTCGGCGCCGCCGGGCTGGAGGGGCCGGAGGTCGACATCGCGCTCGCCAACTACGCCCGGAAGGGGTACGGCGTCGTCGACTCCGGCGAGGTCTCTGCCGAGGCGGACGCCGACCCCGAGGCCGACGCCGAGGCCGCCGCGCTCGACGCGGTCGATGACGGCGACGCGGTCGACGACGCGGACGTCCTCGATCGACTGGAGAGTCGCGGGCTCGTCGAGGTCGACGAGCGGACCGTCCGCTCGGTCACGCTCACCGACGAGGGCGTCACCGCGTTGATGGAGGGCGTCGAGGCCGCCGAGACGGTCGACCGCCTCACGCCGGAACTCCTGACCGGCGGGGAGTGGGAGGACGTGGAGTTCGCCGAGTACAACGTCGAGGCCGACGCCCCGGCCGTCGAGGGCGGCCGCGAGCACGTGCTCCGCGGCATGTCCGAGCGCGTGAAGGACGTGCTCGTCGGCATGGGGTTCCAGGAGATGGACGGCCCGCACGCCGACGCGGACTTCTGGATCAACGACTGCCTGTTCATGCCGCAGGACCACCCGGCGCGGACCCACTGGGACCGGTTCGCGCTGGACGTGCCGCCCGTGGCCGACCTCCCCGAGGGACTCGTCGACCGCGTCGAGACCGCCCACCGGAACGGCGTCGGCGAGGACGGCGACGGCTATCACTCGCCGTGGTCCGAGGACTTCGCGCGCGCCGTCGCGCTGCGCGGGCACACCACGTCGCTGTCGATGCGCTACCTGTCGGGGTACGCGAACGCCGACATCGACCCGCCCAAGCGGTACTTCTCGGTGCAGAAGGCGTACCGCAACGACACCCTCGACGCGACACACCTGCTTGAGTTCTACCAGATCGAGGGGTGGGTGATGGCCGAGGACCTCTCAGTGCGCGATCTGATGGGCACGTTCGAGGAGTTCTACCGCCAGTTCGGCATCGAGGAGATCCGGTTCAAGCCGCACTACAACCCCTATACGGAGCCGAGCTTCGAGCTGTTCGGCGAGCATCCCGAGACGGGCGAGGAGATCGAGATCGGGAACTCGGGCATGTTCCGCGACGAGGTGCTCGAACCGCTCGGGATCGACTGTGACGTGATGGCGTGGGGGCTCGCGCTCGAACGGCTCGCCATGCTCACGACGGGCGCGGAGGACATCCGCGACCTGCACGGCACACTCGCGGATCTTGAGTTCCTGCGGAACGCGGAGGTGACCTACTGATGCCAGTCGTCGACATCGACACGGACGAGCTTCGAGGATTGACCGGCGAGGAGAAGAGCGACGAGGAGTTCAAACAGGACCTGTTCGCGCTCGGGTTGGAGTACGAGGGAGACACCGACGACGGCCTGCTCCAGTTCGAGTTCGGCCCCGATCGCCTCGACCGGCTGTCGGTCGAGGGCGTCGCGCGCTCGCTGCGCTACCAGTACGGCGCCGACCGCGGCGTGTACGTCCCGAACACGAACGACGCCGACTGGACCATCGAAGTCGACCCCTCGGTGCCCGAGGAGCGGCCGTACGTCACCGGCGCGGTCGTCCGCGGCGTCGAACTCGGCGAGTCCGGCCTGGAGTCGCTGATCCAACTGCAGGAGAAGCTGCACGCGACGATGGGGCGCGGTCGCGCGAAGGGCGCGATCGGCGTCCACGACCTGACGATGCTGAAGGGACAGGCGCTCACCGAGGAGAGCGAACCCTCCGGCACCATCGACGCCGCCTCCGCGGATCTCGCCGCGACCGAGAAGACCATCACCTACCGCGGGGTCGAGCCCGCAGGCGACCGGTTCGTCCCGCTGGACGCGAACGCCGAGCTGACGCCCGCGGACGTGTTGGCCGAGCACGACACGGGCGAGAAATACGCCGATCTCGTCGCGGATCTTGACCGATATCCCGCGATCTACGACGAACTCGGCCTGTTCTCGTTCCCGCCGGTGATCAACGGGAAGCGCACGGAAGTCGACGCGGAGTCCCGCGACCTGTTCATCGAGCTGACCGGGACCGACCAGTGGACCATCGACAAGATGTGCGTCATCCTCTGTTATGCGCTCTCCGCCCGCGGCGGCACCGTCGAGGAGGTGCAAGTCAGGTACCAAGACGGCGCGACGTACCCCGACGAGTACGGCCCCGACCTGATCCGACCGGATCTCGACACCGACGAGAAGTCCGTCACGCACGACCGAATCGAGACGATGCTCGGCGTCGAGTTGGAGCGCGACGAAGTCGTCGACCTGTTCGAGCGCTCGGGGCTCGACGCCGCCTACAGTCTGGGCGAATCGGAGACCGTCTACGACGTGACGATCCCGCCGTACCGCGTCGACGTGCTCCACCCGCTCGACCTCGTCGACGACGTCGGGCGCGCCTACGGGTTCAACGAGCTGGAACCCACGTACCCCGACATCGGCACCATCGGCGGGCGCCACGAGCGCTCCCGGCTGGAGCGGGCGGTGCGCACGAGCCTGATCGGCCTCGGCTTCGAGGACATGCTGAACTTCCACATGACCGCGGCCGCGGAGAACTACGACCGGTTGCGGCTCGACGAGCGCGAGGCGGGCGCGGATCTCGCGGACGCGCCGCTCGGTTCCGAGCCGCGCGCGGAGATCACCAGCCCGTACAGCGAGGACTACACCCAACTGCGGACGTGGGTGCTCCCCTCGCTGGTGCAGGTGCTGGAGAACAACACCCACCGGAGCTACCCGCAGGATCTCGCGGAAGTGGGCTTCGTGGCACACCGCGACGACGAGGAGAACACCCGCGTCGCCGAGGACCACCGCGTCGCCGCCGTGCTCGCGCGCACGGACGCGACCTACGAGGACGCGAAGGCGCGCCTGCAGGCAGTCTGCGACGACTTCGACGTCGACCTCTCGACGCCCGCGACCGAGCACCCGAGTTTCATCCCCGGACGCGTGGCCACGGTCGTGATCGACGGCGACGCCGTCGGCGTCGTCGGCGAACTCCACCCCGAGGTGCTCGTCGACCGGGACATGGAGGTGCCCGTCGCCGCCTTCGAGTTCTCGCTGTCGGCGCTCGAGTGAGCCGGCGACGCGACCGCCGATCGACGGGGGGTCGATCCCCGGAGCCCTCCCAGTGCGTCGGAGGATCGCGACACGCGCGAGGGGAACACCTTTCACGCACTCCGACGCAGGCATCCGTATGAGCCTGACCGTCGAGCGCGTGTTGGTCCCCGTGGACGGGAGCGACGAGTCACTGACGGCGGTCGAGTACGCCGTCGCCGTCGCCCAGCGGTACGACGCGCAGGTCCACGCCGTGTACGTCCTCGGAGAGGAGGTCGTGCGCGCCATCGAGGAGGACGTCGTCGACCAGTCGGAGGTCGCAGAAGACACCGAGGCGTTCACCGACACGGTTCGCGAGATCGCCCACGCGGAGGGCGTCGATGTGTCCAGTTCGATCGCGTACGGCTTCTCGACGAAGCGCAAGACCACCCACCCCGGGTCGGTCATCCTCGACACCGCCGAGGACGTCGACGCCGACTTCATCGTCATCCCGCGCGAGCCGCTGACGGGTGAGCCCGGCGAGGTGCTGGAGAAGGCAGCCGAGTACGTCCTGCTGTACGCGAGCCAGCCCGTGCTGTCGGTGTGACGTGAACAGCGGCGGCGGAAACAGGCGAGAACAGACCGACAGCACGGAACGCAGAGGAACTTCGACTCGGCGTGAAGGCGGACTCGCTACGCCGGATCGACCAGTCGTGTCGTCATCTCCAGTTCGAACGACTCGGCGTCGCTCGTCTCGAACCCGATCTTCTTGTAGAGGCCGACGGCCGCGCGGTTCCACCGCTCGACGGTGAGCCACACCTTGTCGACGCCGTTGGCGGCGCCGTGGCCCAGCAGCGCCTCCATCAGGTTGGTGCCGATTCCGGCCCCCTGATACGCCTGAAGCACGAAGATCGCCAGCTCGTAGGCGTCGCCGTCGGGGACGAGCGTCGCGTGGCCCGCGACGGTGTCGCCGTCCCACGCGACGACGTTGTACCCGTCGTCGCCGAGGATCGTCTCCAGCCACGAGCGCACGTCTGACTCCCGACTCGGGGGGATACCCTGTGCGCGGTCGGCCGGATCGAACTCCGTGTACATCTCCACGAGCGCCTCGAACTCGTCCTCGCCGGCCTCTCCCGCGGCCGCGGGCGGATACGGCCTGACCTCGATGTCCCGGTCCTCGCGGTCCGCGAACGACACCGGCGGCGCCTCGAACGGGCCGGCGGGCTCGTCGGGGTAGACGCGATCGCCGTTCATCGGACCAGTTTCACCGAGACGTGGGAGTTCAGCAGGACGAATTGTGCGATGCTTCCGAGGTTGATCTTCCCCATCGGGCTGGTCTGCCCCCCGCCGATCGCGATCATGTCGAAATCCTCGTCCTCGGCGATGGCGACGAGCTGACTGCCCGCGTCGCCCTCGACCCGCCGTACGTCGGCGTCGATCCCCGCGTCCGCGAGTACCGTTCGGACGCGATCGTCGACCGCCGCGGGCGACCGGTCGGACCGCGGATTCTCCACGATCGCGACCGTGAGGTCGTCACCGGCGGCCTGCGCCCGCTCGACGGTGTCCTCGAGGGCGCGCAGCGAGTCGTCGCTCCCGCCGATGCCCAGCAGTACCTTCATGCGCCGACGGTCGGGAGGACCGGACAAAAGCGTGCCGCCGAGGGCGTCGCGTCCGGCTGTCGTCCGCCGGTCGACGGCCGCGGTGGGGACGGGTTTTTCACGGTCGCTCGGCTACGAGGCTCCATGACAGACGACGCGGACCACGGGGGCGACGGCGACGCTGCCGCCGACGCGGCCGGGGCCGACGACGAACGCGCGGCCAGCGACGAACCCGCGACCGACGGCGGCGAGGGGGTCGCCGACGAGACCCCCACCGAGGAGGCGGCAGCCAGCGGGCGCATCGCCGAGGGGGACGACGTCGCAGACGACACAACTGCAGGCGACGGCGCTTCGGGCGACCGTGCGACGGACGACGACATCGCGGACGACACTGCCGACAACGGCGACGATGCCGGATCAGTTCCCGGGCCGGACGTGGGCGCCGATGCGGCCGAGGAGCCCGACGAAGACGTGCCGGGCGACGTTGCGAAGTACGACCGCTTCCAGAAGATGGAGCGTGCGGAGTACGACCGCGTCAATGAGTTCCTCCGGGACCGGACCTACGTCACCGCCCGAGAGTGGGCGATCGCACGGCTGTGTGCGGATTTCCGGACGGAGACGGGCGTCGAGATGACGAAGATCGGCGAGAACCTGCCCCGGCTCGTCCCGTTCATGACCGACACCTACACCCCGCAGGCGGTGAACCAGGCGCGCGCCTCCTTCGAGGAGAAGGTACGCAAGGCGGGCGCGACGTTCCTCTACGGCGCGATGTCGGGCTTCTTCACCGCCGAGGACCTCGACGACGTGATGTACGAGTCGACGGAGGTGGCGAAGTTCCTACTCGAGGTCGAGGGCGCCGACCTGGCCGTCGAGGAGGAACTGGCCGCCGAGGACAAGATCTCGTCGGTGATGCGCGACGTGCGCGAGGCGAGCGCGGAGGTTCGCGGCGAGGAGGTCAAGTGCCCCGAGTGCGGGCACGTCCACGAACCGTAGCCCCCGACCGAAGCCGTTCTCGTCCCGTCCTCCGACAACTTAAACCCGAGACCCCCGCTACCTCGGGTAATGAGACCCTCCGATCTCTCGACCCTGCCCGACGGCGTCCCCGAGGCGCTGGAGGCGGAGGGAATCGAGGAGTTCTATCCGCCGCAGGCCGAGGCGGTGGAGGCCGGCGTCGCCGACGGCGAGAGCGTCGTCGCCTCGGTGCCCACCGCCTCCGGCAAGACGCTGATCGCGGAGTTGGCGATGCTTTCGGCGATCGCCCGCGGCGGGAAGGCGCTGTACATCGTCCCGTTGCGCGCGCTCGCCAGCGAGAAGAAAACCGAGTTCGAGCGCTGGGAGGAGTTCGGGATCGACGTTGGCGTCTCCACCGGCAACTATCAGTCCGACGGCGAGTGGCTCGCCAGTCGCGACATCATCGTCGCCACGAGCGAGAAGGTCGACTCGCTCATCCGAAACGGCGCGCCGTGGGTGAACGACCTCACGTGCGTGGTCGCCGACGAGGTCCACCTCGTCGACGACTCGGGACGGGGGCCGACCCTCGAAGTGACCCTCGCGAAGCTCCGGAAGATCAACCGCGACCTGCAGGTGGTCGCGCTCTCGGCGACGGTCGGCAACGCCGGCGAAGTCGCCCGGTGGCTCGACGCCGCGCTCGTCGAGTCCGACTGGCGCCCCATCGAACTGAAGACGGGCGTCCACTACGGCAACGCGGTCAACTTCGACGACGGCAGCCAACGCGAGGTCCCCGTCGGGAAGGGACAGAAGCCGACGGCCGCGCTCGTCGCCGACGCCCTCGACGAGGAGGTATCGGGGCGAGGCGGCTCCTCGCTCGTGTTCGTCAACTCCCGACGCAACGCCGAGGGCGCCGCCAAGCGGCTCGCGGACGTGACTGCGAGCCGGCTCGCACCCGACGAGCGGGCCGAGTTGGAGGAGCTAGCGAAGAAGATCCGGGACGACTCCGACACCGACACCTCCGACGACCTCGCCGAGTGCGTGCGCGAGGGCGCGGCGTTCCACCACGCCGGCCTCTCGGCGACGCAGCGCTCGCTCGTCGAGGACGCCTTTCGCGACCGACTCGTGAAGTGCATCAGCGCGACCCCCACCCTCGCCGCCGGCGTCAACACGCCCGCCCGGCGCGTGATCGTTCGCGACTGGAAGCGCTACGACGGCGAGTTCGGCGGGATGCAGCCGCTGGACACGCTGGAGGTCCACCAGATGATGGGGCGCGCGGGCCGCCCCGGGCTCGACCCCTACGGCGAGGCGCTCCTCCTCGCGAAAGACCGCGACACGATGGACGAGCTGTTCGAGCGGTACGTCTGGGCCGACCCCGAAGAGGTCCGCTCGAAGCTCGCCGCCGAGCCGGCGCTGCGCACGCACGTGCTCGCGACCGTCGCCTCGGGGTTCGCCACGACCCGAGCGGGCCTGCTGGAGTTTCTGGATCGAACGCTGTACGCGAGCCAGACGGGCGACGACGCCAGGCTCGGCGAGGTGACCGACCGCGTGCTGGAGTACCTGGCGGCCAACGACTTCCTCGAACGCGAGGACGGCACCCTCACCGCGACCGGCATCGGCCACACCGTCTCGCGGCTCTACCTCGATCCGATGTCCGCGGCGGAGATCGTCGACGGCCTCCGCGAGGGCGTCGAACGCGCGGGCGACGCGGGCGGCACCGCCGACGCGTCCGCGACGGCGACCCAGCGGACCCGGCCCGCCGGCGACGGCGAGGTCCCCGAGGACGCCGCAGAGGCGTCGTTCGTCACCGGAACCGACCTCGTCGCTGACGACGGCGCAGACAGCGCTGACGACGGCGACGATGGGGGGCCCGAAGACACCGATGCCGCCGACGGCGACGCCGACCGCCCGACGCTCACGCCGCTGGGGCTGTACCACCTCGTCGCGCGGACGCCCGACATGTACCAGCTGTACCTGAAGTCGGGCGACCGCCAGACGTACGAGGAGCAGTTCTACGAGCGCGAGCCGGAGTTCCTCGGCCGGGCGCCCTCGGAGTTCGAGGACGTGGCGTGGGAGGACTGGCTGGCGGCGCTCAAGACAGCGCGGCTGCTAGAGGACTGGGCCGGCGAACTCGACGAGGACACCATCGCCGAGCGCTACGGCGTCGGCCCCGGTGACATCCGGGGGAAAGTCGATACCGCCGAGTGGCTCCTCGGCGCGGCCGAACAGCTGGCGAACGAGCTCGACCTCGACGTGGTGCTTGACGTCCGGGAGGCGAAGAAGCGCGTCGAGGACGGCGTCCGCGAGGAGCTGCTCGACTTGACGGGCGTGCGCGGCGTCGGTCGCAAGCGCGCCCGCCGGCTGTTTGAGGCCGGGATCGAGACCCGAGCGGAGCTGCGCGAGGCCGACAAGTCGGTCGTGCTCGGTGCGCTCCGCGGGCGCGAGAAGACCGCGGAGAACGTCCTCCAGGCGGTCGGCCGACAGGACCCCTCGATGGACGGCGTCGAGACGGACGCGAGCGCGTCGGCCGCCGCGACCGCGGGAAGTCGGACGACCGGCGAGGACGGCGACGAGGACGAGCCCGGTCAGGCCACGTTCGGTGATTTCTCGTGAGACTCGTCGAGGGCGAGGCGAAGATCGACGACCTCGACGCGTTTCTCGACGAGGTAACGGCGATCGGCGCCGAGACCGGCTGCACCGTGCAGGCGTTCGACGCCCGCTACGTCGTCGACCGCGCGCACCTCGAACGCGCGCTCGCGCTGGCGGACCGCGCCATCGACCGCGGGGAGAACGTCGCCCGCGACCGCGGGGTCGAGGTCATGCTGTACGCCGCCGGGCGCCGACAGATCGACCGCGCGCTTACCATGGGGGTCTCCGAGGGCGACCGCCCAGTCGTCGTGCTCGTCGCCGCCGGGGCAGCCGTCGCAGGCGACGCGAAAGGCGAGCGCGAACGAGCGGCCGCGTCGAGGGTCGATGACCTGCTGGCGCCGGCAGACACGCTCGGCGAGTACGACGGGGAACTCGTCCGCGACTACTTCGACGTGTCCGACGCCGAGTTGGCGGCGACGGCGGGGACGCTCGCGGACGTGATCCGCGAGCGCGTCGCGCTGCTGGACGTGCGGAAGTAGCGACCGCCGGACTCGTCGCCGGCGGTGAGGGTGCGACTCACGCGGGCGGATCGCCCGCGTCCGCGTCGGTACCCCCGAGTTCGACGAACATCCGTCGGATCCGTTCGCCGTCGATCTGTTCGATGGTCACCGCGATCCCGTCGAGTTCGATCCGTTCTCCGGAGCGGGGGACGCGCCCGAGTCGGTGGTAGACGTAGCCGGCGAGCGTCTCGGCCGCAGCCGGCGCGTCGGCCGCCATCGCCGTGCCGAACACGGCGTCGAGGCGGTCGAGGAACACGTCGCCGCGGACGATCACCCCGTCGGCGACCGCGCGGATGCTCGCCTCGCTGCCCACGTCGAACAGGTCGCCGACGATCTCCTCCAACACGTCCTGCACCGTCACGAGCCCCACGACGGCGCCGCCGTCGTCGACGACCAGCGCCATCTGGACGCGCTCGTCTTGCATGCGGGTCAACATCGTGTCGATCGGCTCGGACGCCGGAACCGACAGCGTCGGCGTCGCGAGCCGCTCGATCGGCACCGACTCGTCGAGCGCGAGCGCCCGCTCCAAGTCACGCAGGTCGACGATCCCGCGAGGCTCGTCGAGCGTCCCGTCGTACACCGGGAGACGAGTCACCCGCTCGTCGGCCGCCAGCGTCGCCGCGTCGCGGATCGAGGTCGTCGCGTCGACGGCGACGACGTTCCCGTGCGGGACCATCACGTCGCTCGCGGTCACCTCATGGAGCCCCAGCACCGACTCCACCATCTCCCGCTCGCCGGCGTCGATCTCGCCGCCGCGCTCGGCCGTGCGCACCAGCGCCGCCAGTTCGTCGCGGGTGACGTACGGCGCTTCGATCGCCGTCTCGCCGCCGACAACCGTGCTCAGTCGTCTGGTCACCGCGTCGAAGGCAGTCACGACCGGCCCCGCCGCGCGCTGGAATCGCCGGAGCGTCGGCGCCGTTCGGAGCGCCCACGTCTCGGCGTTGGCCACCCCGTAGGACTTGGGCACGATCTCGCCGAACACCAGCACCATCACGGTCAACACGAGCGTCGCGACCGTGACGGCGATCCCCGTGGGGAGCGCGGCGACGAGGATCGCCGTCGTGATCGACGACATCGCGATGTTTACGACGTTGTTGCCGACGAGGATGGTCACCAGCAGGCGATGCGGATCTGATCGAAGCGCTTCCAAGAGGGTTCCCGCCCGCCCGCCGGTCTCGGCGAGCGAGCCGATTCGGTGGCGCTCCACGCTGAATATCGCGATCTCGCTGCTCGAGAAGAACGCCGAACACGCCAACAACACGAGAATCGCTCCCCCGCCGAGCACGCGAACAGAGAGCGGATCGACCGTGACCATGTGCGGAGGAGACGCCCCGTCACTAAATCGGTCGGGGGCGCCGGACGGCCCGCTCTGGTGGGGTGGCAGCGGCGGCTCACGGTGGATCGCGAACACCCCCTCGTTTCCACTGGAGATCGCGTTGCGCGAGCGGCGCTCGCGTCGAGTCGAAACGTGACGGGCGCGGAGAAACCGGGAGTAGTCCCAGAAGGATTCGAACCTTCGTCGTTGCCCCCAGAAGGCAACAGGATTGGCCACTACCCCATGGGACTGCTCGGGATCGCGTCGCCGTGCACCCGGTGATTGTTGGCTGGAGGTTATGAGTGTTGCGAAGCGGAACCGGCATCCGAAGCCGGATCCGCGGCCGTCAGGCGACGACGCCTCCCGCCGGGCGATCCCGTCGGAATGCTGATATCCCGTCACAGTCGAGATAAACGGAGAGATGCCGCCACTCGAACTCGACGGGCTCACGAAGTACTACGGCGACGTGCGCGGCGTCGAGGACCTCACCTTCGACGTCGAATCCGGGGAGGTGTTCGGGTTTCTCGGCCCCAACGGGGCCGGGAAGACGACCGCAATCAGGACGCTCATGGGCTTTCAGTCGCCGACTGCGGGCACCGCGAGCGTGTTGGGCGCGGAACTAACAGACGCCGACGCGCTCCGCAGGGCCCGCGCGAACGTCGGCTACCTTCCGAGCGAGCCGTCGTTCGACGACCACGTCACCGGCCGCCGCATCCTCGACTACCACGGCGCCCTCCGCGGCGACGAGCGCAGCGCCGAGTTGCTGGAGCTGTTCGACCCGCCGCTCGACCGCGACGTCGGCGAGTACTCGCGGGGGAACCGCCAGATGCTCGCCATCGTGATCGCGTTCATGCATGACCCCGACCTCCTCGTCATGGACGAGCCGACCACCGGGCTCGATCCGCTGAAGCAGGCGCAGTTCCACCGGTTCGTCCGCGACGAGCGCGACCGCGGGACGACGTTCTTCTTCTCGTCGCACGTGCTGAGTGAGGTCCGGAAGGTGTGCGACCGTGTGGGGATCATCCGCGACGGCCGCCTCGCGGCGCTGGAGGACGTCGAGTCGCTGCTCGAACGCAGCGGGAAGACCGTCCGCGTCCACGCGGCGGAGACGCTCGCGGCCGACGACGTGACCCTCGCGGCCGCACACGACGTCGCGGTGACCGAGACTGCAGCGGAGACGGCGGACGGCGCCGCGACCGTCTCGTTCACGTACACGGGGTCGTACGATGCGCTGCTGGAGTGGCTGCGCGGGTACGACCTGCTCGATTTAACCATCGAAGAGGCACCGCTGGAGGCGGTGTTCATGCGCTTTTACGACGGGGGACTGGATGACGGAGCGAGCGACGGTGGGGAACCGAGCGACCGAGGGGAGAATGACGAGGCGCTGAGCGGTGAGGGACCGAGCGACGAACGCCCCGTGGAGTCCGGCGATGTTTGAGGTCGCGCGCTACGAGGGCGAACAGCGGCTCCTCGGGGCGGTGGTCGTCTCCGCGTCGCTGGCGGCGTTCGGGGCCATGATGCTGCTCATCGCGCCCGGACTGCTCGACCAGGTCGATCTGACGGCATACGCCGACCAGTTGCCGCCGTCGCTCGTCGAGTCGTTCGGACTGGAGCAGATCGGGACGCTCGCGGGGTTCATGGCCGCGGAGCTGTACGTGTTCGGCTGGGTGTTCGGGCTCGGGACGTACGTCGCGTACCTCGCGGCCGGGAGCCTCGCGGGCCGGATCGAAGACGACACGATCGAACTCGTGCTCGCGTCGCCGATCTCCCGGACGCGCCTGCTCGCGGAGACGTACGCCGCGGGCCTGCTGCCGGTCGCGCTCGCGAACGTCGTCGTCGCCGCCGTCGTCTACGGCGGGTCGATCGCGATCGACGACCCGTTGCCGCTAGTCGACGTGCTCGCGGTCCACGCTCTCTCGGTGCCGTACCTCCTGTGTTGCGTCGCGGTCGGGACGCTGTGTTCGGTGCTCGCGCCGACCCGCCGGGCCGCCGAGGGCGCCGGCGCTGGCGCGATCGCCGCGACCTACATCCTCAGCGTTGTGGTGACCGGCACCGACCTCGCGTGGCTCGGCGCGCTCGCACCGGCGCGCTACTACGACCCGGTCGCGGTGCTCACCGCGAGCGAGTACGACCTCGCGGGCGCCGGGATCCTGCTTGCGGTGACCGCCGTTCTGCTGGTCGCGGCGATCGGTCGGTTCCGGGGGTGGACGTGTGAGCGAGTCCGACGCCGACGCCGGAACCGATCCTCGGCGGCCGCGACGGAGCGCCGATCCGGCGACCGTCGGCGGCGAACGACAGTCCGTCGGCGCCGCTCGTCCCTCGACCGCGACGCTGGCGATCGCCCGTTACGAGGGCGAGCGGCTGGTCGTGCCGTCGGCCGTCGCCGCCGTCGCACTCTCGCTGTTCGGATCGCTGTACGTCTGGATCGGCCCGCAGGTCACCGCGGGCGTCGATGTCGAGGCGCTGACGGAGGCGCTTCCGCCCGCGTTGCGCGCGCTGTTCGGTCTGGAGTCGCTCGGCAGCGTCCCCGGTCTCCTCGCCTCGGAGTTCTACACGCTGGGGTGGATCGTCGGCCTCGCGGCGTACGTCGCGTACGTCGCCGCAGGGCGCGTCGCTGGCGGAATCGCCACCGACCGACTCGACGCGACGCTCGCGGCGCCGACGGCCCGACGGAGCGTCATCGTCGGGCTGTTTCTGGCGCTGCTCGTGCCGGTCGTCGTCGTGAACGCCGTCGTTCCGCTCGCGCTGTACGGCGTCTCTCTCGCGGTCGGGGACGCGCTCTCGCTTGCCGACCTGTTCGCGCTACACGCGCTGTCGGTGCCGTACCTCCTGCTGTGGGGCGCAGTCGGGCTGGTCCTCGGCGTGGCGATCGACGGCGGTCGGACCGCGGGCCGCGTCGCCCTCGGCGTCGTGTTCGCCACGTGGATCGTCGAGGCGGTCGTCACCGGCAGCGACTACGAGCGGGTCGGCGCGGTCGCGCCGGCGCGGTATCTCGATCCGACCGGCGTGCTCGTCCGGGGCGAGTACGCGCTCGACTCCGTCGCGGTGTTGCTGGCCGCGACAGCGCTGTGTCTGGTTGTCGCCGTCGTCGCCTTCGCCCGACGGGACGTGTGACCGCCGATCAGCCACGGCGGTACGCTCGATCCGCTCGACAGGCGCACGAACTGGTACAGCCCGACCGCCGTCATCACCGTCAATCCAAGAACTCCGGACGGCTTGAGTGGCGTCGTCATCGTCACCGGCCGGTGACCGAAGGACATGTTATCGAGTATTGAGTTTATGCGACAGCGCTTGCGGAATCAACCGACGGAATCCGGATCGGCCGACGACGGTGGCCTCGGCGACTCTGAAAACGATCGCCACTCGGGCCTCAAGACCGGTACGCCTCGCGCAGGAACGCCAGCGCCGCGCCGAACATCGCGAGGTTGCCGAAGAAGGCGAGCCGCTCGCCGCTGGCGTCGCCCTCCTCGTTCCAGAAGTCGTGCATCGTCGGAGTCACCACCGCGAGGAACGTGACGACCGCGCCGGTCGCGATCTTCGGGAGTCGCCACAGTGCGACGCCGAGCCCGCCGACGAGCATCATCCCGGAGGCGAACGGCGCCGCGAGGTCGGGCATCGGCACTCCCGCGGACTCCGCGTACTCGATCGAGTCCTCCATGTCGCGGAAGTCCTCCGTGGCCTGCAGCGCGAGCCCGAGCCCGAACAGCACGCGTCCGAGCCGGGAGAGCGAGCGGCTGTTGTCACGATCGGTTCCGGTTGGGTTCGCTTCGTCATCTGCCATACACAGTGACACTTCCGGCGTCGTGAAAAGCCTGTGCTCGCGGCGATCACTCCTCGCAGTCACTCCGGGCGTTCACTCGCCGTGTTCAGTTATTCCCGGCGTCCTCGCCCGTGGTGTCCCCCGCGTCGTCGCCGACGGCGAAGGTGTCGATATAGCCGTGGAGCGCCGCCCTGACGGGCGTGACCACGTCGAACTCGGCGGTGTGTCGCTGGAGCATCGCGCCGGTGAGCGCCGACAACAGCCACGTCGCGGTCGATTCCGGTTCGACCGCGTCGTCGATGACGCCCGCCTCGACCCCGTCGGCGAGCGCGGTCGCGAGGCGCTCGCGGAGGTGGCGGTCGGTGCGCGTGAACTCCTCGCGGAACCGGGGCTGTGCGACCGCCTGCGCGCGGAGGTCGATCATCGATCGCTGCGCCTCGGCCATCTCCTCGTCCAACTCCGTCCCGAGGTAGATGTCGACGAGCGCGCGGACCCGGTCGACCGGCGAGTCGGCCTCGTGCTCGGCTTCCTCCAGCATCGCGAGGAAGTGGTCGCCGGCAAATCGCAGGAATCCCGCGAGGAGGTCGTCCTTGGAGTCGTAGTGGTAGTACAGCAGCGATTTGCTCTTCTCGAACTCCGCGGCGATGTGCGAGACGCTCAACTCGGCGTAGCCGTGCTCGCACAGCGCGCGATAGGTCGCCTCCATGATCAGGGTGTTCACGTCCGACGCGTCGCCGTCACCGGTCGCCGCGTCGCCCGCATCGGACTCCCCGTTCGTACCGTCACTCATCCCTCGGCTCCCCTCGCGGACGCGGAGTAATGAACCCCCCGAAGCCGGCGGGGCCGGCGACGGGCGAGGCGCGCGGGTCCCGGCTGGATCGCGACCCGGTCGCGACGCGGTCAGCCACGCAGCGACTCCACGGGCCGCTCGCGGGCGGCAGTCCACGCGGGGTAGATACCCGCGAGCAGGCTCGCGACTACCCCGAACACCATCCCGACGGCGACGTACTGCAGCGACCCCGCAGGGTACGCGAACGGGTCGCCCAACAGCGCGTCGTTGATCACCGCGACGATGCCGAGCGTGACCGCGCCGCCCAGCAGCGAGCCGACGAGCCCCAACAGCGTCGCCTCCGCGAGCATGATCCGGACGATGTCGAACTTCTGGTAGCCGACCGCGCGCAACACGCCGATCTCCTCGCGGCGTTCGATCGCCGCCATGAGCATCACGTTCGCGATGGAGACCCCCGCCACGACCAGCGAGATGGCGCCGATGCCGACGAGGAACAGGTTGATCAGCCGGAACGCCTCGTCGATCTGCTCGGCGATGTCGCCGCGCTCGAACACGGAGACGATCTGGCGACGGCCGTTGAACGTCCGCTTGATCTGCATCGCGGTCTCGTTGGCCCTCGTCGCGTCCTCCGAACGGACGATCACCTGCGCGAAGACGTCGTCGTCGAACTCGCCCGGCGGGAGCACGAACGCCTCGTTCGGGTTGGCGATGTCGGCTTGTCCGGCCTGCGCGAGCACGGCCGTCACGCGGTACTCCTCGGTCCGGCGGACTGTCTCACCGTCCTCGGTGACCGTTCGCCGGAGCGTCACCTTCGAGCCGGGGCGGAGGTCGTAGCGCTCGGCGAGCGTCGACCCGACGAGCACGCCGTTTCGCCAGTTCGGCGGGATCGACCCCTCGTCGACGTCGTACAGGGCCGCGGGGTCCTCGACGCCGTACACCGTCGCGCTCCCGGCGGCCGAGCCGCCCTCGATCACGTCCGCGCTCTCCTGTTTCAGGGGGACGATCTCCGCTTGCCCGCTGACGCGGTCGATCCGGCCGACGTCGGCGGCGGTGAGGTAGCCGTTCTCGTTGTCCTCGCCGGCGAACACCTGCACGTCGGCGCCGATCGAGCCGAGCGTCTCGAACTGCGACTCCTGGAAGGCGACCCCGCCGGCGCCGATGGCGCCGATGGCGACGACGCCGATGAGGATGACCGCGACCGCCAGCGCCGAGCGCGTCTTCGCCCGCGCGACGTTCCGGCGCGCCATGAGAAACGCCGGGAACGACCCCCACAGGCGGTGGAGGAGCTTCATCCGGTGACAGCCTCCTCGTCCTCGCGGACGGTGCCGTCGATGAGGTTGACGACGCGGTCGGCGAACTGCGCGACGTAGTCGTCGTGGGTGACGGTGACGACGGCGACGCCCTCGTCGGTGATCGCGTCGAACTCCGCGAGGATCTGATCGCCGGTGTCGCGGTCGAGGTTCCCCGTCGGCTCGTCCGCGAGCAGGAGCCGCGGCTCGTTCACGAGCGCCCGAGCGATCGCGACGCGCTGCTTTTGCCCGCCGGACAGCTCGTCGGGGTAGTGCTCGAGTCGGTCGCCGATCCCCATCCGTTCGAGGAGGTCAGTCGCGATCTCGCGGGTCCGGGTCGGCGTTCGATCGAGCAGCCGCGGCACCTCGACGTTCTCGACGGCGGTGAGGGTCGGAATGAGGTGGAAGCTCTGGAAAACGAACCCGATCGTCTCCTTGCGCTTGCGCGTCCGCTCGGCGTCGCCGAAGGTCTCCACGTCGACGCCCTCCAGCTCCACGAGGCCGCTGGTCGGTTCGTCGAGCAGGCCGAGCATGTTCAGCAGGGTGGATTTCCCCGACCCCGACGGGCCGACGATGGCGACGAACTCTCCCGGGTCGACCCGGAAGTCGATGCCGCCCAGCGCGCGCACCGTCTCGCCGCCGGTGACGTACTCCTTGACCACGTCGCGGCCCGCGATGACCGGGGGGGCCGACGCGTCGACGGCGCCGGCCCCGGAACTGCGCTCGTCGGCGTCCGCGTCCTCGGGTCCCGCCATCAGCGGCGGAGCACGAGCGCGCCACCGAGCACGATCACGAGGACGGCGAGGGCGGTCGGAAGCAGCGGAAGCCCGCCGAGCGGGCCGCCCTGCGGCGCCGGCGTCGGGGTCGCGAGCGCGGCCTGGCTCACGCGCACGTCGGTCGTGTACGACCGGCGGACGTCGTCGACGACGTACTCCACCCGGACGGGGACGGTGGTTCGATCGCCCGTCAGCTCGGCGTTGAGATCGAAGGAGGCGAAGTCGCTGCCCTCGACGCCGCCGACGAAGTAGTCGGGCTGCGGGTCGGCGGCCTGCACGCCGTCGCCGTCGACGACGCTGACGAGGACGCTGCCGACGTCTGTGCTGCCGACGTTGGCCGCGCTTCCTGCGATCTGTAACACGCCGTCGGGACCGCGCGTCACGCTGACGCCGGTGAGCCGGATCTCGCCGGGGTTCTGCGGCTCGGAGAAGTCGGCGTCGAACGTCCGGGTGACGGTTCGACGGTCGCCCTCGAGCGTGTACGCGAGCGTCACCTCGACGGGGAACTGTCCCGCCTCGGTCGCCTTCACCGGGAAGGAAAACGCGGCGGTATCCCCGCCCGCGAGCGTCGCCCGAACGCGACCGCTCGTGCGGAACGCGAGCGCGTCTGCGGGCGACGAGACTCGCACGTCGATCTGGCTGACCGACGCGTCGAGCCCGTTGGCGACGGTGACGTTCACCGTCCGCTCGGCGCCGACGACGGCGTCGCTCACGTCGAGTTCGAGCTGCGGGTCGGGCTGGTCGACGTCGACGGTCACCGCCTGGACGATGTGCTTGCGGTCGCCGCGGGAACTGAGCAGTGTCGCGTGGACGTACACCGTCTGCTCGCCGGTGTCTTCGAGCGTGACCGAGAAGTCGTACGTCCGCTCGGATCCCGGAGCGAGTGGGTCGGAGACGTCGAGGACCGCCAACTCCTCGTCCTCCTCGTCGTAGTTGCGGTCGGAGACCTCCGCGACCGAGAGGTCAGTGATGCGGTACGTGTCGTCGCTGTCGCCGTCGTTCGCCAGTGTCGTCGTGACCGTGAACGCCTCCTCGGGGACCGGATCCTCCGTGGAGACGTCGGTGGTCATCGTCACGAACGTGTCGGCTGCGGCGGGTGCGGTGACGCCCGCGACCCCGCCGACGACGAGCAGCAGACAGACGGCGACGACGGATACTGAAGGAGTTCGCACGGGTTTCGATCGAATGACGGTGACCGCCCGGATAAATATTCTGAACATTCATTCAGCAACGAGGAGTGCGGTTCGTCGCGCGAGTTTCCGCACACGTGCATATATCATCATCTACTTGTCCGCTCGTGATACACAGTCGTGTATGTACATCGGACGGTTCGTCGTCATCGGGCCGAAGGTCGGCGCGTACCGCGTCTCCTCGCGTTCGTTCCCGAACCGCAAGGTGACGCGGCGCGGCGACGACACGCTCACCGTGGTCCCGACGGCCGACGCCGAGGAGACGGACAACCCGTACGTCTCGTACAACTGCGCGCGGGCGGCGGGCGAGGGCGCCGTCGTCGGCAACGGTTCGCACGTGGACCCGATCGCCGAGAAGTACGACCGCGGGTACCCCGCCCGCGACGCGCTCGTCGAGGCGCTGCACGCGATGGACTACGAGAAGGACGACTACGACACCCCGCGCGTCGCGGGAATCGTCGAGGAGGGTGCCGGCTACGTGGGGATCGTCCGCCGCGACGCGCTGGTGGTCCACGAGGTCGACGAACCACACCTCGTGGCGACGTACGAGGAGGACGAGCCCCGAGCGTTCGAGTTCGAGCCGCGGACCGCAGTGGCGGCCGCGCGGACCGCGTACGGACTCGAGTACGAACACGCCGTCTGCGCAGCGGGGGTCCACGTCAGTGACAGCGGGAGTTCCTTCGCCGTGCAAAACACGAGCGAGGAGTGAGCAACAGCGGAGGCTGAACGGATCGAAACGGGAAGCCAGCCCGTCAGCCGGCGGAACTGTCGGCCGGGGTACGTTTATCGGGTGGTGTGTTGTATTCTTGTCTCATGACTGGAAACAACGCCACCATCACAGAATCGATCGGCGACGCATCGACTGTCCTGCTCGTCGCTCCGTCCCACTCGTGTGCGGACTCGACGGCGTGTGCTGAATTGATCACGCGTCACAGTCCACCCCATCCAGACGTGATCTGTGTGACGTTGAACAAGGGGCCAGACGACAGGCTCGGCGGGTGGCAGGAGCACGTCGGGGCGGAGTTGCCGGCGCGGGCCGCGATCATCGACGCCCGACCTGTCGACACTAGAGGGACCGGCGCCGGAGCGGGCGCGCGCGCCGTCTCCTCGGCACCCTCGATCACGCTCGAGTCGATCGCTGCCGACGCCGATCTGTTGGACTTCGCCGTGAAGATCGGGGCGCAGATCGGCGCGTGGACCGACACCGACCACCGGACGCAGCTGTGTGTGGACTCGTTGGAAACCCTGGTGGATCGCTACACGGCGCAGGATCTCGTCGATCTCGTTCGAGCGCTGAACACGCTGTGTACTGATCTGGGCGTGTTCGCACACCACCACGTGGACCCCGCTGACTGCCCGGAGTCGCTGCTCGCGATGCTCCGGCCGCTGTACGACGCGGTGCTCGAGCGCACCAGCGACGGCTGGACCGTCTCGACGGCGGAGTCCGCGACTGTCGAACCGTCGTTCCGGGAGACTGTCGACAGCCGACCCGGGCGCACGTCTCGCGAGGCCGATCCGCCGGACGCGGTTTCGCTGCCGTACTCGTTCGACACGGTGCTGGATCTGGTCGGCAACCCTGTTCGGCGGACGCTGTTGTACGAACTGCGGGGGCGGCCCGACGATGAGATCCCGCTCGACGAGTTGGTCGACGTCGTACTCAATCGAGTGAGTACCGCCCCCTCGGTGACCTCCGACAGCACCGACCGTATCGATCTTCAACTCGTTCACACGCATCTCCCGAAGTTGCAGGAGGCGAACGTGATCCGGTACGATCCGGACACCGAGACGGTGACGTACCGGTCGAACCCCGCGTTGGAGGCACATCTCGACTGTATGGAGATGCTCGAATTAGGATGAGCCGGAGTCGGGGTGATCCGTGGACTTCCGCTCCGAAGAGAACCGGTCGGAGCAGTTGGCGCCGAACGCCGCCGGACCTACTACCCCCGAGTGCGTCTACGATCACGTGCGACTCGGCCTCCTCTCGGACGTCCACGGCAACCGCATCGCACTGGAAGCCGTCCTCGATGACATGCCGCCCGTGGACGGACTCGTCTGCGCGGGCGACGTGGTGGGATACAACCCCTGGCCGGCCGAGTGCGTCGCGGCGCTCCGCGAGCGATCGGTGCCGACCGTCCAAGGGAACCACGATCGGGCGGTCGCCACCGGGTCGGCGACCGGGTTCAACCCGATGGCCCTCGCGGGCGTCGAACACGCCCGGACGAGCCTCGACGAGAACGCACTCGCCTGGCTCGGCGGACTCCCCGAACGGCGGACGGTCGCCGACGGGCGCGTCGCGGTGGTCCACGGGCACCCGGACGACCCGGACCACTACACGCGCCGGCGGGAGTTTTCCGGCGGCCTCGTCGCGAGGGCGGCCGATCGCCTCGGCGTCGACGAGGGCGACCTCGACGCGCTCGTGCTCGGGCACACGCACGTCCAGCACCACGGGGTGTTTCCCGAGGGCGCGGTCGTGAACCCGGGGAGCGTCGGGCAGCCGCGCGACGGCGATCCGCGCGCGGCGTACGCCGTTCTGGACGTCGACGCTCGCGAGGTCGAGGAGCGACGCGTCGAGTACGACACAGACGCCGTCGCCGACGCCGTCGCCGACGCCGGCCTTCCAGAGCGGATCGGGAGCCGCCTCGCCGAGGGACGGTGAGCGGTCGACCGTCGACGTGCTGACGGACGGTAACCGGTCGACGATCGGTTCGCCAACGGGCAGTGAGCGGTCGACTATCGGCGTGCCGAGGACGGTGACTGGTCGATCGAGTCAGGCGCTATCGGGAGCCGTTTGTGTCGGGGAATTAAGACCGTCCGACCGGATCTGCCACCACTAATGGATTGGATTGACGAAAACCTCCCCGACGACCTCGCGATCGCCGTCGTCAACGAGACGGGGTCGCGGACGACGGCGAACGTCGGGTGTCGCACCGGCGGGGACGTCTTGTTCGTCGATCGGGTGACGCTCGATCCCGGGGCGCGACGCGAGTGGTCGGAGTCGGTCGACGGCCCGGTCGAGATCGGGGTACAGGTCAGAGACGGTCCGGAGGCGACCGAACGGTTCGATCCGACCGACGGCTCCGGCCGCGTGGCGGCGACGATCACCGCGGGTTCGGTCTCGTTTTCGACCGCCGGCGGTCGAGGCGGCGTCGGCCAGAGGGGAACCGGCGGCGTGGACTCCTTCGCGGCCGCCGAGACGAGCGGCGGCGGTTTCGGCGACGACGGCGGTCCCTTCGGCGGCGACGACGCCGTCGGCGCCGACCGCGACGACGCCGTCGGCGCCGACCGCGACGACGGCTGGGGGTTCGGCGACGACGGAACCGACGCCGGCGGGACGTGGGGCTTCGACGACGCGCCGACCGGCGAGGGTGCGAGCGCCGCCGGCGACGGCGGTATCGACGGCGGTGACGCCACCGCGTCCGCGTCGACATCCCGATCGGCATCGGGGTCGGGAGCGGCCGCCGACAGCGGCTGGGGATTCGGGGACGAGGGGGAAGACCCCGACGACGTGTCGAGCGCAGACGGTGACCACGCAGAGCCGTCGACGACTGCGGGCGCCGAAGACGAACCGGCGGGGAGGACCGCCGGCGCGACCCCGACCGACGGGAATCGAGGAGACGCACGGACAGGGGCGGACGCCGCCGGGGATGCTGCCGCGAGCCGACCGACCGGGACTCGGGAGCCCGAAAGCGACGAGCGCCACTCCGGCGGCGAATCCCCCGGAGCGGGTCCCGGAAGCGATTCCGGCGACCGCGAGGGCGACGACGAGGAAGCGTCCGATTCGAGAGGCGCGACGGCGGACTCCGCGCGGGCCGAACCCGATCGGAGCGGCGGGAGGGACGCGTCCACCGACGCGAACGCGGACGTCGCCAGCGGTCGACCCGACGAGACCCGAGGCGGAACCAGTCGAACCGCGGGCGCCGACGAGATGTACTGCTCTAGTTGCGGTTCCGTGATCAAAGAGCAGGCCGAACTCTGTCCGGAGTGTGGCGTTCGTCAGTCGGACACGTCCGCGTCCGCATCCGGATCGAAAGACAAGACCAGCGCGGCGCTGCTCGCCATCTTCCTCGGGTTCATCGGCGCCCACCACTTCTACCTCGGGAACACCGGTCGCGGAATCTTGTACCTGCTGCTGTCGTGGACGTTCATCCCCGCAACGATCGCTCTCATCGAAGCGGTCATCTACCTCACGAAGTCGGAAGAGGAGTTCCAGCGGCAGTACGGTGGGTGACGATGTAGCAGGCGAAGGCGGCGGTCACGGGAGGTGGCGGTCGCGGGAGGTGACCGTTGCACAAGATGACGCGGGAGGTGGGGTCGCGAACGGTGACGCGGGAGGTGACGGTTACGGGGAGTAGCGCGAGCACGTAGCGTCGGCTTCTCGGAACACGTAGTTCGCCGGCTCGAGCCGCGGAATCCTCGCGCTCAGAACACGGAGTCCGCCGTCGCCGCACCGATCACCGAGAAGACGGAGCCGACGCTCATCGCCTTCAGCGTGATGTACACCTGATCGCGCATCGACACCGGCGGGTCGACGTGGTTCGGGATGAGCGTCGCGGGCGCGTCGAACGACAGCGCGAGGATCCCGACGGAGAGATACGAGACGACGATGAGTGAGACGAACCGCAGCGGTACCCCGCCGACCTCCGCCTCGCGGTCCGGGTCGCGGTCGTCGTCGGCCTTGTACAGCGCGCCGTAGCCGACCGCGAGGACGATGCCGACGGTCACGACCGCCTGATACCACGCCATCCCGACGGCGAGCCCCCACACCTCGTCGGTGACGACGAACGGTCCCGCGAGCAGGAAGCCGCCGACGATCTGCTGGGCGGTGTCCGCGAAGGCGAACCGGCGGCTGCGTCCGACCATATCGGCCCGTTACAGTGGAAGGTGAAAACACCCCACGTTGCTACGTCGTCTGGCGTCGCGTCATCGCATCCGCTGTCCAGCCTCATCGCATCCGCTGTCCAGCCTCATCGCGTCGTCTGCTCCCGCGACGCCGGTGGCGACGCTGGACACGATCGCGTCCGGCGACCCTTGTGAGAGAGGACAGCGTTAAACGCGAACCGGTGTTATCCGGCGGCATGAATCGCGGAGAATCTGACGTACGTCCACCGCTGGCGGGCGGGGTGCAGTCGTAATGCGTGTCGTCGCGAAGTTCGGGGGGACCTCGCTCGGGTCGGGCGACCGCGTGGAGCGCGCGGCCGACTCGATCGCCGCAGCCGTCGAGGCCGGTCACGAGATCGCCGTCGTCGCGAGCGCGATGGGATCGACCACCGACGATCTCATCGACGAGATTACCTTCGAAATCGGCGACAAGGACCGCGCGGAGATCGTCTCGATGGGCGAGCGAACCTCCGTGCGCATGTTGAAGGCGGCGCTGGCCGCCCGGGGCGTGAACGCGGTGTTCCTCGAACCGGGGCGCGACGAGTGGCCCGTGATCACCAACCAGGTCGGGGAGGTCGACGTCGAAGCGACGAAGGAGCGTGCGGCCGCGCTGGCCGCGGAGATGGACGGTGTCGTCCCGGTCATCACGGGCTTTCTCGCCCAGACGATCGACGGCGAGGTAACCACGCTCGGGCGCGGCGGCTCGGACACGACCGCCGTGATGCTCGGCAGGTACATGGACGCCGACGAGGTCGTGATCGTCACCGACGTGGAGGGCGTCATGACCGGTGACCCCCACGTCGTCGAGGGGGCGCGCAACGTCGCAACCATCACCGTCGACGAACTGCGGAACCTCTCGTTCCGCGGCGCCGAGGTGATCGCGCCATCGGCGCTCGTGTACAAAGACGAGGAGCTCGACGTCCGCGTGGTTCACTACCAGCACGGCGACCTCCTCGGCGGCGGCACGCGGATCGAGGGGAGCTTCGAGAATCTCATCGACATGCGTGAGGACCCCCTGGCGTGCATCACCGTCGCCGGGCGCGCGATCCGCAACCGACCCGGGATCCTTGCGGACCTCTCGGAGGCGCTCCGCAAAGGGGATATCAACATCGACGCCGTCGCCTCGGGGATGGACTCGGTGACGTTCTACGTCGACACGGATGTCTCTGACCGCGCGGAGGCGGCCCTCCACGACGAGGTCGTCGTCGGCGACGGCTCGCTGTCGTCGGTCAGCACCACGAACGACTACGCCGTCATCCGCGTCATGGGCGGGGAACTTCCGAACCAACCGGGGGTAGTCTCCAGCATCGTCGGCCCGCTCGCGGACGCGGGAATCAACGTTCACGATATCATCACCTCCGCCACCTCCGTTGCGATCTTCGTCTCTTGGGACGACCGCGAGGAGGTGCTCGAGATCGTGCAGGCGGAGTTCTGAGTCAGCAGGGTAGCGAGCCCGTCGAATCGCTCCGACGATCGTGAGACGATCGCCGTCGAACGAACGGAACGGCGGTCCCGAGAAGCGCAGCGGAATTTAAGTTCAAGCGGTCGCTGTCATGTACATGGACTACACGCTCGCCGTCGGCGACGCCGACACGACGATCCCCGGCGGAACAGGGGTGCTGCTTCTTCACCCGAGCATCGGCGAGACCGATCGAATCGACACGGATTTCTTGAAAGCCGACACCGACAACTTCCTCGTCGTCTCCACGCGAACCACCGCCCGCGAGGTCGAGCAGAAGCTCGAACACTACGACGTCGATGAGTCGCGCGCGGAGATCCTCGACACGATCTCAGTCGAGCGGGGGTATTCCAGGCGGAGTTCCGACCACTTCCACTACGTCTCCGCCCCCGACGACCTCGACGGCGTCGTCGAACAGGTGGAATCGTTCCTCGCTTCCCACGCCGGAAAGCGCCGGATCAGCGTCGACTCGCTCACCGAGTTGGCCTACTACGCCGATGTCGACGGCGTCCGCGACGCCGCGAGCCAGATGCTCGACCTCTTGACTGAATACGACGCAGTCGGGCTGTTCCACCTCTCGCGGGAGGTCCACGACGACGACGAGATCCGACGGTTCCGAGAGCTGTTCGACGTGGTGATCGACCTCACCGACGACGGCGACGCGACCGTCGAACTCCCCGAGGAGTGACGCCGAGCAAGCCGGCCTTCCGCTCCTGAGACGATAGGCTTCCTGCCACCGGAATGGCCCGCTTTCCGCCCTCGAAATGATCCACTTTTCGCCCTCGAAATGATCCACTTTTCGCCCTCGAAATGACCCGCTTTCCGCCCTCGAAATGACCCGCTTTCCGCCCTCGAAATGACCCGCTTTCCGCCCTCGACACGATCCGCTTCCCGTTACTCAGCGAGCTTCTCGAACGTCTTCTGTGCCCAGCGGACCGCGTAATCGGCGCCGTGGTCCCGGTAGGCGTCGGTGTCCAGCGCGGAGAACGGCGCCGGGAGGTCGAGGTCGTGTTTCACCGCCGCGCAGGCGTACTCGGTCGCGGCGGTGAAAGAGCGGTCGCCGCGCGCGACGTCGCCCGAGAGGGTTTCGAGGCGATCGACGAGCTGATCGCCCGCGTCGGTCCACGCGGCGTAGATCTCAGGGTGGTCGGATTCCCATCCCTCGAACACCTCGCGCGTCTGGATGCCGACCCAGGCGTCGAACAACGCCGCCGCGAGCTGGTAGGTCTCGTTTGGGCCGAGCGGCGTCGCCGCCGCGAGATCGCGGTACGACTCGCCGAAGAAGGGGAGAAAGTGCTCGGGCGCCTCCAGCGACAGTTCGACGAATGCCTCGGCCAGCAGGAACGCGAGGAAGTCGTCGGGCGTCCCCTCCGCGCGCTTCTTCGCGATGACCGTCGGCGGCGTCGTCTGGCGCGTCCACACGACGGTCCCGTCCCCGGGCATCCCGATGGTGAAATCGGAGCCCGCGTAGCGACGAAGCTGGGCGGGCGCGTCGTCGGGGAGCCACGCCGTCGGGTACGCGGCTGGATCGAGGGCGTCGACCAGCAGGCCGAGCTCCTCGGCCGCCTCCGGCGGGAGCGTCTCGAAGTCCGCACCTGCGTCGAGGACGACGCTGTTCGGGGCGTACACCTCGCGGACAGCCTCGACGGACGACGCTAGCGTCCGCCGTTCGAAACCGGCCATCCTACCCGAACGCGAGAACGAGGATGATGCCGACCGCAAGGACGGTCGACACGCCGACGGTACCGAGCACGATCTTCGTCGCCTTGCTCATGTCTCGATGTGGCATGGCGCGGGTGATAAAGGCTTCAATACGCGGCCGTCGTTGGGTTCCGAACACGCCGAGATTCGCTGTGATACCCCGAGGTTCTCTGGCGGCCTCCGAGATCTCTGTGAAACCCCGAGGTTCTCGGGAGACACTGAAATTCTTCGAGACACGCCGGGTTCGCGTTCGGCGACAGGGAGAGCGCTCGTCTTCAATCGGCCGATGTGCCGACGCCGGATTCGCGGGCCACCGTCTTCCACGCGTCGCTGTGGTAGCGAACGACGTTGACGAGGGCCCGGGCGTACATATCCCCGAGGATGGCCGCGAACACCGCGAGCAGTCCAAGGCCCATGCCCGGGAGCGGGACGACCAGCGGGGCGAGCCCGAGTGCGGCCGCGAGCGGTCCCGAGAACAGTGTGACGGCGTACCCGGCCGGGAGCGCGAGTACGGCGATTGGCAGCCGGACCACGTAGGTGCTGATGATGCCGCCGTAGAAGGGCCACCGCGTGTCGCCGGCACCGCGAAGCCCACCGCGCATCGTCCGCGAGACGGCGAAGCCGGCGACGCCGAGGCCGAACACCCGGACGAACGTGACGGTGAGCGCGAGGTTCTCCGACCCGAAGGCCGCTGCGATGGGCCGCGCGGCCAGCGCGATGACCGCGCCGATGAGCAACTGCGTGACGAGCGCGAGCCGGAGCGTCTGCCAGCCGTACTCGTCCGCTTCCTCCGGATTCCCGGCCCCGATCGCCTGTCCGACGAGCGTCGAGGCGGCGGTCGAGTAGCCCCACGCCGGCATCAGCGCGAGCAGCATCACCCGTCGTCCGATGGCGTAGGCGGCGACGACATCAGTCCCGAGCACTCCCAGCAGGAACAGGAACGGGAACCGACCGAACGTCCGTGAGAGCCGGGTGCCAGCCAGCGGGAGGCTCACCCTGACGAGTTCGCTGGCGATCTCGGTGTCCCACTGCTTCCCGCGGATCGGGAGTCTGACTGAGTACCGACCCGAGAGCAGCGCCCACGCGAACACGACGCCCGCGAGCGTCGTCGCGGCGACGGTCCCCCACGCGGCGCCGACGACGCCCAGTTCCGGGAACGGCCCGAGCCCGAAGATGAGCGCGGCGTTGAGTCCCACGTTCGTCGGAAGCGTGAGCAGGCGGACGTACATCGGCGTACGGGTGTCGCCGGAACCGGCGAGCGCCCGGGCGGCGATCATCGACCAGAAGCGGAACCCCACGGAGTACATCACGACCCGCAGGTAGTCGCCGCCGAGTTCGATAGTCCGGGCGTCGTTGGTGAGCACGCCGATCAGCTCTTCGGCGAAGAAATGCGTGAAGACGGTGATCGGTACCGCGAGCGCGATCGCGAGCCACAGCGACTGCTTGATCGCGAAGTTCGCCTCCGCGGGATCGTCGGCCCCCTGAAACCGGGAGACGACGCTGATCGTACCGGACGTGAGTGCGAGCGCGAGGCCGAACGGAACGAAGTAGTACTGAAATCCGAACTCCAGCGCCGCGATCGCCGCGCCGCCGGCGTACATCCCGACCATCAGGAAGTCGGCAACGCGAAGGAGCGTGCGCAGGCCGCCGGTCACCATCACCGGAACGGCGAGGTCGAACGCTTCCTCGCCCTTCCGTCGATCAACGAGTCCGAGTGACGCCAACGCCAACGGGAACGCGAACAGGATCGACCGGAGGCGCTCGCGGAGGGCAGAAGGCATCCGGTTTCAATCGATCGGGCTGGATCCAAGGACCTATCGAAATCGGCGGAACGTTCGGAAGGAACAGAGAGACGAACCTCGATGCCGGCTCGATTCAGGTGGAGAACGGAGGCGAGCGACGATCGGCGTCGATAGCTCGCTTCCGAGTCAGCGGTCGTCCCAGCCCTCGGGCATCTCGATGACGTATCGGCCGTCCTCGCGCAACGAGATGATGTACTCCTCGCGGTCGTACAGCTCCATGAGGTTCAGTTCGTACTGGCCCGGACTGACGATACGGATGGACTCGAACTGGTCGTTGAGCTTCTGCCGGAGGGCGTCCAGGTTCGGGTCCGACGCCTCCGCCTCCGACGGGTCGGCGTCGTCAGCCGACGCGGGTACGTCCTGCTGTTCGGCCCGGTCGACCGCCGCCGGCTCGGTCGACTCCGCGGCCGCCGCGAGCTCGTCCGGTGAGACGACATCGGAGCGGGCGCTCGCCTGTGCGCCGTCCTCCGTCTCGGGTTCGGCCCGTGGTGACGTGCTTGCCTCCGTCGCTTCGTCTGGCTCCGCTTCCTCGCGCTGGGCTGTCGAAGCGGTTCGACTCGGGGCGTTCTCCGTTTCGGGCGGAGCGGTATTGCTTCCGCCTGCCGGATCGAACTGGAACTTGTTGCCGCCGCAGTCGGGACACCCAGAGAGCATCTCCTTTGACCCGTCGGCGAACGTCCGTCCGCAGTTGGTGCACTGGTGAGGCATCGCTACTTGCGGGAGACGAGGGCGCTGATGAGGTCTTCGTCCTTGTGCAGCGTCTCGATCTGGTTCGCTGGCCCGATTACGGTCAGTTTGTTGGCGGCCTCCTCCTTCCCGAGGAGCCGTCCGACGAGCCCTTGGTTGGCCTGCTGGGTCGACGGGTACGTCTCGATCTCGATGCCGGAGAAGTCGTCGGGGCTGATCTCCGTCATCGTGACCTCGATGAGCTTCGACTCCTCCTCGGGCGACAGGCCCGCTTCGAGGACGACGATGTCCCCGTCGCGGACCGAATCGAGGATGAGGCGGATCTTCTCCATCGAGGTGAGTCCCTCCATGCGGCCGCCGCTGATCAGGTCGATGCGGACGCCGTCGTCGCCGTCGTCCGGAGTGGTCGCCTCGGGCATTATCCGAAGTACTCCGCGATCTTCTCGTACACTTCGTCCATGTTGTCGCCCTCGAGCGCCGACAGCGGCACCGTCTCGTGTTGCGGGAACGCGTCGGCGATGCGCTTGACGTCGGCGTCGTCGAGGTCGACCTTGTTCGCGAAGATAAGCACCGGCAGGTCCTGGCTCTCGATAATCCCGATGAGCATCGTGTTGACCTGCGTGAACGGGTCGGTGCTGGAGTCGAGCACGTAGATGACGCCGTCGACGTCCTCGCGGAGCCAGTGCATCGCCTCCGCGACGCCCTCGGTCGCCTCGCGCGAGCGCTTGACGGCGTCGTCTTTCTCCATGTCGTGATCGAGGAACTCCTTGTAGTCCACCTTCGTGGTCACACCCGGCGTGTCCACGATGTCGATGGTGACGGTTTTGCCGTTCCGCTCGATCTCGACGTTCTCTTTTCTTCGCGCGCGACGCGTCTCGTGCGGGATGTGACTCTCTGGACCGACCGCGTCGCCAGTCCAGTCGCGAGCGATCCGGTTCGCCAGCGTCGTCTTACCCGCGTTCGGCGGGCCGTATATCCCGATCCGTTTGGGCTCGTCGTCGGCGAAGAGCCGATCGGTGACCCGTGTGATACTGTCCCTGAGATTGGTGAGCAGACCCATCCTGGCCTCCGTTTCCCCTCCGTCCCGTGTGGAGGGCGTTATCGCCCCAAACCATCCGCGCCACTTAAGCACTACGTCAGACGGGTTACGGTGGGGTTTCTCGGCGCGTTCGATAGTCGAGTGCCCACATCCGGTGCTGGCGAGCGACAGTTCGCACACGGATGAAGAGGGGGGTTGCATGGAATTCGAGTGGATGTACACGGTTGATTGAGCGTGCAGAGTCGCGTACTAGCCGGGACCACTAGCGTCAAGAGCGGTCCCCGACGAACCAGGGCGGCGTGTTTGTCGGCCGGCTGCTATGCGTCTCGGTAACACGACTCGAGCGGAGAGGCTCACCACTGTCGGTCAGGAGCCTGGTATCGACATGAGTCCGACTGAAGTTGCACACCCCCACCCCTCTGTTTCGGGTGGAACCGGCCGAACTCGGGTGGAGGGGGAAGCTCGGAGCAGTTATCTAGACCTCACCACAACCTAAATAAAATATATCTGCTAGTCGTGCGGATATTGTTTAACCTATGGTGTAATAAAGATGCTGCAGTCTAGCGGCACCCGTCCCCCACCCCGTCAGTCTCCGTCTCCACCGGAAACGAAGGGGTGGGGGGGTCGTCATATCACCCCGTCATCGGGTCTCGTAGCAGTTCCTCCCTGGGATCCGCCGGGAGTATTTCTAGTCGAATTCAGTTACGCAACGTCGTAGGGGGTGAGTGACGATCGCAGTAATGCAACGTGGAGCCCACGGCCCAAGCTGTGGCCCGCTGACTTCGATCCACTCCTGTCTTTCTCGTCGAACTCGCAGTTCTGACCTCGGTAGTCCGACGCTGCGCCGGCCAAACAGTAACGTTTTTTAACAGGCTGTCCATCCACTTCGGTTGCATCATCTGGACGCAATCGATCACCGTTCCGGGTCCAATACTCCCGATACACCGGGTGAGAACCCGCTCTTCGGCAGGTGCTCGATGCGAGTTCCAGTCGAAACAAGGGGGTACAACGAACGGATGACACGGGACGACGAGCCGGGACACGATTCGAACGACGGCGGAACCGACGACCGGTCGGGCGCGGCGACGAGCTCGGACAGCACCGACGACTCCACCCGAAGCGACGGACAGTCGTCGGATGCAGAGCGGTCGTCGGGCCCAGACAGCGACAGCGCCGACCCGAGACGGGACGGCGCCGAAGCGAACGGTGAGCCCTCCGGATCCGAATTCGACTTCGGCTCCGGGTCGCGGTCGCGGACCGACGTCGACCTCGATGTCGACGAGGTGCTCGCGGACGAGGACGACGAGGCAAGCACCGGGTTGTTCGATGATCTCCTTTCGGGCGAACCCATCTTCGAGAACAAGGAGGTGCTGCGTCCCTCGTACACCCCTCACGAGCTCCCCCACCGGAAAGACCAGATCAACAAGATGGCGACGATCCTCGTGTCCGCGTTGCGAGGTGAAACGCCGTCGAATATTCTCATTTACGGGAAGACCGGAACCGGAAAGACCGCCTCGGCGAAGTTCGTCTCCCAGGAACTGGAGTCGACCAGCCAGAAGTACGATGTTCCCTGCGAGGTCGAGTACATCAACTGCGAAGTGACCGACACCCAGTACCGGGTGCTCGCACAGCTCGCGAACAAGTTCATTGAGAAGAACAAGCGAGTCATCGGCGACCGACTCGACGAACTCCGCGATCTCCGATCTACGGCTGCCGACGACGACAGCGCACTCGACGGGACAGAGTTCGGTGCCGTCGCGGATGTCGACGAGCGCATCGCCGACCGCGAGTCGGACCGCGAGGAGATGGAGGAAGTGCCGATGACCGGGTGGCCGACGGACCGCGTCTACTCGACGTTCTTCGACGCCGTCGACTATCACGAGCGCGTCGTCGTGATCATGCTCGACGAGATCGACAAGCTCGTCGAGAAATCCGGGGACGACACGCTGTACAACCTCTCGCGGATGAACTCCGAACTCGAGAACTCGCGGATCTCCATCATGGGGATCTCGAACGACCTGAAGTTCACCGACTTCCTCGACCCCCGCGTCAAGTCGAGCCTCGGCGAAGAGGAGATCGTCTTCCCGCCGTACGACGCCAACCAGCTGCGCGACATCCTCCAGCACCGCTCGGACATCGCGTTCAAGGGCGACGCGCTCACCGAAGACGTGATCCCGCTGTGTGCCGCTTTCGCCGCGCAGGAACACGGCGACGCTCGCCGCGCACTCGATCTCCTCCGGACCGCGGGTGAACTCGCCGAGCGCTCGCAAGCCGACCTCGTCGAGGAGGCGCACGTCAGACAGGCACAAGACAAGATCGAACTCGACCGGGTCGTCGAGGTCGTGCGGACCCTCCCGACGCAAAGCAAGATCGTCCTGTTTTCGATCATCCTTCTCGAACAGAACGGCGTCCACAACGTCAACACCGGGGAGGTGTTCAACATCTACAAGCGCCTCTGTGAGGAGATCGACGCCGACGTGCTCACTCAGCGACGGGTGACCGATCTCATCTCCGAACTGGACATGCTCGGCATCGTCAACGCCGTCGTCGTCTCGAAGGGTCGGTACGGGCGCACGAAGGAGATCTCCTTGTCGGTCCCGATCGACGAAACGGAGGCCGTCCTCCTGTCTGACTCCCGGCTCGGCGACATCGAGGACGTCCAGCCGTTCGTCCAGGCCCGGTTCGACAACTGACCAGGCCGCCGATTGGACACCCCATGGGTTCGACTCCACGACGTCGACTACCTCTGTGCATTTAGGTTGCTATTTCACTCCACTCGAAACGCTTGATTGGCGTGAACTGTTGGTGCCCGTGAACAACCGATACCACGTGGACTGCTGGGCTCACACGAACCTTCCGGTCACGTGGAAACAGTCCGAACCACGCCAACGATCCCACCCACGCGAGAGGGTCGATTCCACACGAGAGCCGAAGAAGCCGCAGAATAACGGTCAATTCCGTGTGCCGATTTCACTGGTGGCCGCCGACACCAATCGGCGACACTCGGCCACAGCGTCGGTCAGCGACGAAGGCGTCAGGCGGTGGCCGTCGGCGTCCCGTGGGCCGAACCAGTAGCAAGTGTCGGCGACGCGGATCCGACTACTCCGGTGGTCGTCGTCCGCTCGCTTCCGGTCACGGAGACGCGTTCGCCACCGACGGCGGGTACCACGCCATCGGCCCCTCCGTCTATCTGGACTAGTACGGCCTCCGAGAAGACGAGACGAACGTACCCGAGATACGGGACCCGAACGCGCGCGACGCCGTGGACCCACTCGGATTTCACGACGGGAGCGATCCCGCTAACTTGGTCGTACTCGGCGTTCGCGTCACCCTTCGTGATGAATCCGTCGTACGGTGCGGGACAGGCGGGAACGCCCTCGCACGAGGTCGCCGGGAGGTAGTCGGGATTCGCCCGATCCACCCAGTTCTCGCCCTCCTGGACGTGGAATCGCGCGCGATGTATGATGGGGGAACCACCCGACCCCGGTGGATGGTACACGATCACGGACCCTGGTTCGCCGAAGGTGGTGTACGCCTCCGCCGCGCCAGTCTCGTAGGTGACGATTCCCGTGTCGCCGTGCGCAAACTCGGGGGTGAAGCGGTCGGGTTCCGTGATGAACACCAGGTCGCCGCGCTCCATGTGTGGCTCCATGCTCCCCGACTCGACGGCGACCATCGGGGGCCAGACGCCGGAAACGGCGAACAACAGGAGCCCGACCAGTGCGACTGCAAGTACCGACGTGAGTACTTCGCGGACGAACACCAACGCGCCCGTCTCACCGTGGAGGAACCGTGACAGCGGGTCGTCGGGCTGCCGACCGTCGTCGCTCATTACTCGTCTGAACCCGACGACCGGTGTTGAACCTTCTGCTACCGTCTCTCCGTCGGCATCGCGTCGGGTCGACGGCTCTTTCCAGTCGCTATCCTTTTGACTGCCGCAGGCGGACCACTGGGCGTGCCGCTGGAGACGTCCTCTCGAATCGTACAGGCGCTCGCCCGCCGCGGGTACAACGCCGAACGGGAGGCCGTCACCCTCATCGCCGAATCGGCGACGCCGGATCTCGCACTCGAAGCCGCCATCGAAACTGCGCCGGAGGACGCGCTCGTTCTCACCGCCGACCACGTCCGCGAGGCGGTCGAAAGCGATCCCCTTCCGGACCCCGAACAGGTCGCGGACGCGACCCCGCCCGCTGCGTCGGCGAATTCGGGATCGCCGCCGTCGACGAACGACGCTCCGCCGTCAAACCCCTCTGTTTCGACTGGAACGGCCGGGCGGAAATCCAAACAGGACGCCGGCGCTGTTCCAGACGAAACGGGGGGGTATCCGGCCGGCGATCGGTCCCCACAGCAGCCCGTCGTCGCGAACGATATGACCGGGGAGTCGACCGGGACGGGCGCGTACGACGAGTTCGTCGGCGTGTTCCGCGACCGGTACGAACGGCTCTCCGGACAGCTCCGGGGGCGCGTCAACCACCGGCCCGCAGACTCGATCGAAGCGATGGGCGGCGGCGCCGACGTGGAGATGATCGGCCTGGTCAACGACATCCGGTCGACCGCGTCGGGCCACTGGCTCATCGAACTCGAGGACACCACCGGCACGTTCCCGTGTCTGGTGATGAAAGACCGGGACATCGCGGACCTGGTCGACGAGCTCCTCATGGACGAGTGCATCGCCGTGTCCGGAACGCTCGCCGACGACGCGGGGATCGTCTTCGTCGACGCGATCCACTTCCCCGACGTTCCGCGCACTTACCGGCCGAGCACCGCCGACCGTCACGTCCAGGCGGCGCTGATCTCGGACGTGCACGTCGGGTCTCAGGAGTTTCTCGCGGACGCGTGGTCGCGCTTCGCCGACTGGCTCCACACCGAGGACGCCGAATCGGTCGAGTACCTCCTCATCGCGGGCGACATGGTCGAAGGCGTGGGGGTCTACCCGAACCAAGACGAGGAACTCGACATCATCGACATCTACGACCAGTACGAGACGTTCTCGGAGCACCTGAAGGAGGTGCCCGGTGACATGGAGATCGTGATGATCCCCGGAAACCACGACGCGGTTCGACTCGCCGAGCCGCAGCCGGGGTTCGACGAGGAGCTTCGAGAGATCATGAGCGCGCACGACCCACAGATCGTGTCCAACCCCGCGATGGTCGACGTCGAGGGCGTCTCGATCCTGATGTATCACGGCGTCTCGCTGGACGAGGTTATCGCGGAGTTACCCGAGGAGAAGGCCAGCTACGACGATCCGCACAAGGCGATGTACCAGCTTCTCAAGAAGCGCCACGTCGCTCCGCAGTTCGGCGGCAAGACCCGCGTGGCCCCCGAGGAGCGCGACTACCTCGTTATCGACGAGGTGCCGGACGTGTTCCACACCGGCCACGTCCACAAGCTCGGATGGGGGAAGTACCACAACGTCCTCGCGGTCAACTCCGGCTGCTGGCAGGCCCAGACCGACTTCCAGAAGTCCGTCAACATCGACCCTGACGTCGCTCACGCGCCGATCCTCGATCTCGATACGCTCGACATGACTGTCCGGAAGTTCGTGTGATCGGCCGTCAGACGGAGCCTACCGACCGACCCCTGGTGGTCACGTTGGGGGCCGGCGCGCTGGCAAACCACGACTGGCCCGACCGGGTTCGCGCGGGCGAACCGCTCGACGACCTCGATCCGGGCGTCGTGTTCGCTCCCGACGCCTCCCTCAGTGACCCCGAGGTTCCGAGCGACGACTGACCCCGACGGCGTCGGCGTGGTCGCGCCTTCAGGCGATCCGTCGTCACGCCTTCTCCACTCGGTAGCGCGTCGTCGCCTTCCCCTCGAACCGCGGCCCCGCCCCCGACTCGACGAAGCCGGCCGACTCGGCCGCCTCCCGGAGTTCCGTCTCGCCCTCGACGACGAGCAGTTCGACCCCCATGCTCTCGCTGGCGGCGAACCGGAGGGGCTCGGCAAGCAGCTGTTCGGCGGCCCCGCGGGTGCCGCCGAACTGGGTGACGTGGACGGTGTCGCCGCGGACGTCGAAGCTGACGAATCCAAGGAGGTCGTCGGGGTCGGCGTCGACGTCCTCGTTCGGGTCCGTGGCGGCGGCCTCCTCGACGGCGACGCGAACCGTCCGGTCGTGGACCAGGCCCCGCATCGCGTCCGACGGCGCGTCCGCGATGGCCGCCAGCGCCTCGGCGTCCGCCTCCACCGCGTCCCGGACGTGCATACCCTCGCTATGCCCGCATCCCTCCTAAAGCCCCACCTCGTCACGCCCCGTCACGTGGATCTCGACCGCCGTTCCCTGCCGGCTCCCCCTTCCGGTTCTCTGCCGGCTAGGGGGCATCTCCGTCGAGCCCGGCGCCGGTCCGACACCGGCGGACCCTTAGGTCGTGGCCGTCGACTGCCACGACATGAGCGTTCGCGACGAGTTCGACTCGTGGGCCGCCGACGGCCGCGACAAGGGAATGGAGGAGCGCCACTGGCACACCGCGAAGCACGCGCTCGCACGGATGCCGATCGAGGACGGTGACCGCGTCCTCGACCTGGGAACCGGCAGCGGCTACGCGCTTCGCGCGCTCGCAGAGTCGGCCGGGATGGCCCGCGGCTACGGCCTCGACGGCGCTCCCGAGATGGCGCGCAACGCTCGCGAGTACGCCGTCGACGCGTCGCCGGCAGCCCAACTCGGCTTCGTCGTCGGCGACTTCGGTCACCTCCCGTTCGCTGACGACTCGCTGGACCACGCCTTCACGATGGAGGCGTTCTACTACAGCGCCGACCCACACGAGACGCTCCGGGAGGTCGCGCGCGTCCTGAAGCCCGGCGGCACGTTCTACTGCGCGGTCAACTACTACGAGGAAAACGTCCACAGCCACGACTGGCAGGAGCACATCTCCGTCGACATGACCCGCTGGGACGCCGACCAGTACCGAGCGGCGTTCCGCGAGGCCGGACTGTCCGTCGCCGAACAGGACAGCGTCCCCGACCGGGAAACTGAGATCCCGCCGGCTGAAGCGTTCCCGACGGAAAACTGGGACACGCGCGAGGCCATGGTTGAGCGCTACCGCGAACTCGGCACGCTGCTCACCGTCGGCGTGGCGCCGTAACCGGCGGTCGCGCCCGGTTCATCGGTCTGTCGATTTGTCGCCGCCGTCGTTCCCACCTCGGCTGCCGTCGTTTCCACTCGGGCCGCCGTCGCTCCCAGTATCGGGGCGGTCCTCGTCGGCTGACTGAGTCGATTCGCCGACGGTGAGCGGCCCGCGGCCCAGCAGGATCGACACCCCGCCGAGGAGGCTCCCGCCGACGATCAGCACCATCAGCGGTTCGAGCACGCCGGCGAGTAGCAGGAAACCCGCCGAGACGACTGTGACCAGCCAGACGAGCAGCAGGTCTTGTATCGATCTGTCCCAGCCGCCGCTCACATCGGTCTCGCTCACGGGACCCGTGACTCAGCGGGCTGTGAAAAACCACGGGAGTCGAGGCGGTCGCGACGGGTCGGTCGACGCCCGTCCGCTCACTCACGTTCGACCACATGCACGTCCGCGGCGTCGACGGCGAGCGTCACCGCCTCCCCGACCGCGAACGACCGGTCCCCAGCGGTCTGTGCGACCACCTCGACGCCGTTCCACTCGCAGCCGACCCGGGTCGCGTCCCCGAGGAACTCGGTGTGGGTGACGGTCGCAGACAGCGTCGCGCTGGCGCCATCGTCCGTCGGACCTCCAGCCGACTGGTCGGCGCTCGCCGACCGTGACGACGCAGTCGGGCGTTCCGTCTTACTCGTGTCCGCGCTCTTGCCGGAGCGAACCCGGATCCGTTCGGGGCGGATACAGACGACGAGTCGGTCCCCTTCGCGGGGACCGACCTCAGCTTCGACTGGAAGCGGGAGGGACTCACCTCCACCCCCCTCGATCCGAAGCGCCGGCGACGATCGGGCGTCGCCGCCGGCAACACCCGTGGGGACCGACCCGCTGGCGTCGTCGACGACGGCGCCCGCGAACACGTTGTTGTCGCCGAGGAACTCCGCGACGAACCGAGTCGCCGGCGCGTCGTACAGCGCCCGCGGCGGGCCGACCTGTTCGATCCGACCGTCGTTGACGACGGCGACGCGGTCGGAGACCGACAGCGCCTCCTCTTGATCGTGGGTGACGTACACGGTCGTGATGTCGAGTTCGCGCTGGATCTCCCGCACCTGTACCCGGAGGCGCTCGCGAAGGCGCGCGTCCAGCGCCGACATCGGCTCGTCGAGCAGGAGCAGTCGCGGCTCGGGCGCGAGTGCCCGGGCGAGCGCCACCCGCTGCTGTTGCCCGCCCGACAGCGTGTCCGGGTCGCGGTCGGCGAACTCAGGCAGGTCGACGAGGTCGAGCAACTCGGCGACGCGCTCGGACTTCGTCGTCCCCGCGGGCGGCTCCGCGAATCGGAGACCGTACGCGACGTTCTCGCCGACGGTCATGTGCGGGAACAGCGCGTAGCTCTGGAACACGACGCCGACCCCCCTGGCTTCGGGTGGAACCCCGGCCATCGACTCGCCGCCGATGTGGACGGCCCCCGCGGTCGGCTCCTCGAACCCCGCGAGACAGCGGAGCGTGGTGGTCTTCCCGCACCCGGAGGGGCCAACGAGGGTGAAGAACTCCCCCTCGGTGACGCGAAGGTCGACGCCGTCGAGCGCGGTCGTCGAACCGTATTCGACGCGGAGATCTTCCACTCGAACGTGGGTGGTGCTGTCGTCACCCACGGAACTCACCCCCGACGCGCTCGATGACGACGAACGAGGCCGCCGTCACCGCCAGCAACACCGTCCCCATCGCGGTCGCGGGGCCGAGCCGCCGACCGATGAACCGCTCGACGGCGACGGGCATAGTGTCGGTGCCGCCGCCCTCCGCGAGGATGACGGTGGCGTCGAACTCGCCGATGGAGATGGCGAACGCGAAGGCCGCGCCGGCGACGATCCCCGGCCACACGAGCGGCAACTCGACGTCGAGCACGGTCCGCGCGCGGGAGGCGCCGAGCGCCCGCGCCGACTCGACGAGCGCCCGGTCGAGGCGGTCCAGCGGCGGGGCCACCGTCCGCACGACGAACGGGTAGGCGCCGACCGCGTGGGCGGCGACGATGGCGACGGCGCCCGTGACGGTGAACCGGTAGCCGAACGCCTCGACCCCGAACACGAGCCCGCGGAGCAGCCCGAGGCCGACGACGATCCCCGAGACTGCGAGCGGCGCCATCGACAGCGCGTCGACGAGCCAGCGCCCGCGGAATCGCCTGGTCGTGAGCACGCCCATCGCGACGCCCAGCGGCAGCGCGAGCGCGAGCGTCGCCGCCCCGAACAGCAGCGAGTTGACGATTGCGGGGAACGGTTTCACCTGGAAGTCCGCACCGGTCGCCTGTCGCTCCAGGAGGAACCGGTAGGCGTCGAGCGTGAGCCGGCCGTCGACGCTGACGCTGGCGTAGATCATGCTCGCGAGCGGCGCGACGAACACGAGCGCGACGACGACGGCGTAGCCGGCGATCGCGAGCCGGCGAAGGGCCCGCTCGCGGGTCCACGACTCGGGCCACAGCGACCGGCGGATCAACCCGCGCGTGTCGCGGCGCTCGGCGGCCTGCGCGCGCTCGTACCGGAGGTACACCGCCATCAGTGACAGCGAGACCCCAGTTTCCAACACCGCCAGCGACGCCGCGCGGCCGTACTCCAACTGGCGTCTGGCCGCGTAGATGAACACCTCGATGGTGGCGTACTGCGAGCCGCCCAGCGCCAGCGGGATGGCGAACGTCGCGAACGTGAACACGAACGTCAGCGTCGCGCCGGTGAGCACCGCCGGAAGCAGCTGCGGCACCACCACGTCGCGGAACGCCCGCCGCGGAGAGGCGCCCAGCGACCGGGCGGTCTCGACGGCGCCGGCGTCGACGGACTCCCACGCCGCGGCGACGACGCGCGTCACGAGCGGGGCGTTGTAAAAGGCGTGCGCGACGAGAATGGCGCCCAGCGACGGAAGCAAGTCGAGCTCGGGGAGCCCGAGCGCCGACAGCCCCGCGTTGAGCGTCCCATTCGCGCCGAACGTGGCGTAAAACGCCGCGGCGACCAGCACCGAGGGGACGACGAACGGCACCATCGTCACCGACCGAAGCGTCTCGCGACCGCGGAACTCGAAGCGCGCGAGCACCCACGCGCCCGGCAGCCCGAGGGCGACGCTGAGCGCCGTCGACAGCAGCGCCTGGTACGCGGTGAACCCGAGCACGCGAACGAGGTAGAACTCGTCGGTGAGCACCTCGGCGAGCGGTCCGAAAGTGACCCGGTCGCCCTCGACGACGGCGTCGACGAACACGGTCGCGATCGGGTAGTAGAACAGCAGCGCGAGCAGGAGGGCCGTGACGGCCGCCAGCAGGGGGAGCGCGAACCGCTCGGCGAGTGCCGCGGGACCGGCCGTCCGCGCGCGTCGAAGGGCTCGAGCGAGTCGAGCTCCGCTCACCCGCCGGCGAAGCGCCGCGCCCACTGGTCGGTCCATGTGCCGAGGTTCGCTTCGAGTTCGTCGTACGTGAAGGTGACCGACTCGGGCGGCTCCTTGGCGTACTGCGCGTAGTCCTCGGGCAGCGGCGCGTCCGCGATCGCCGGGAACGCGACGTTGCGCTGGGCGATCCCGGCCTGGATCTCCGGCCGGAGCATGAACTCCATGAATCGTCGGGCGAGCCGCGGCGCGTCGCTGTCGGCGAATCGGGCCATCCCCTCCGGGTTGGCGTACCCCTGGTCGTTCAGGAACCGGATCTGGTGTTTGTCGAGGTCCTGTCCCTCGGTGGAGGCGAACACCTGGTCGGTGGAGTACGAGACGATCATTGGCGCCTCCTCGTTGAGGTACGCCGAGTAGGAGTCCGACCAGTTGCCGAGCACGGTGATCCCGTTGTCTTGGAGTCGCTCCCAGTAGTCGAGGTAGCCGTTTGTGCCGAAAGCGTCGATGGTGTGGAGCATGAACGCCTCGCCGGTCGTCGAGGTTGTCGGGTTCTGCGCGATGAGATCATCTCCGAACTCGGCGGCCGTCAGATCCTCGAACGTCTCGGGGGCGGCGAACTCGCCGCCGTCCATCGTCGCGTTCCACACCAGCGAGACGTAGCCGGTGTCGAACGGGACGGCCCGGCTCTGCGGGTCGAATCGGAGGCCGTCTTTGATCGCGTCGCCGCCGGCGATGTCGCCCGCTTCCGCGAACAGCGGGCCCGTGAACTGCCCTTCGCCGCGCTGGCTGTCGACGTCGATGAGCTGCCCCGTGTCGAGCCCGACGTACACGTCGGCTTCGAAGTCAACTCCCTGCACCGCGCGCTCGATGTAGTAGTTGAGCTCGGAGTCGGGCGTCTGGTACACGAGCGTCGCGTCGAACTCGGACTCGAACTCCTCTTTGAGCCACGCGCCCGGGCTCGTCGACGGCGCGTTCACGAACGGCGGATACGTCGCGACCACGAGCGTGTCGGCCATCGACTCGGTCGGTTCTCCCGTCGTCGTCCCCGCGGTCGGTTCGGCGGTGCCGCCCGCATCGGTCGGCTCGCTCGTCGTCTCCTCAGCGACTGGCTCGGCCGAACAGCCGGCGAGCCCGGCGACGCCTGCGGCCCCAACCGCCCGGAGGAATCGCCGTCTGCTGCGTCCGTTCGCGTCTGTCATTACTCGGTGGTCACACCCGGAGATAATTAATCCCCGCGGTTCGCAGTGCCGGCGGTGGGGAAGGCGGTCGTCCGCGTTGCGGTCGCCGACCCGCGAGCGACGGTCACGGTCTCTCAGCCCACGAACGGATCGTCGCCCGGCTTCCGACGGGCAACCGTTTTGTACCGAGGGGTGCGGTGTAGCCGTATGCAGCCCAGTCGGCGGACCGCGCTCGCGGCGCTGCTGGCCGGGCTTCTCGTCCTCGCGGCGCTCGTGCTCGCGAGCGTCCTCTCGACGGTTGTGTTCGCGATCACCGTCGCGTACGTGTTGTACCCGTTCCGCGAGATGGTTAGCGGACGCAGCTATCCCGACCGCGTCGCCGCGGGCGCGGCGACGGCCGCGGGCTTTCTCGGCGTCGTCGCGCTCGCGGTGCCGATCGCGTTCGTGCTGTATCGCCGTCGTCGGGACCTACTGACGTTCTTCGAGGCGATCCCAGAACGGATCTCTGTCGAGATCGGGGCGTTCGCGTACGCGCTCGAAACGGCGCCGCTGTTGCAGGCCGCGCAGGCGACGCTGCGCGATCTCGCGATCTCGCTCGCAGCGGCGGCCCCCGTCATCGCACTGAAGCTCGTCGTGTTCGTCATTCTCGTGTACGGGCTGTTGTTGAAGCCGAACGCGCCGCGCGTCGCCGTGCTGCGGCTGTGCCCCGGCGCGTACCACGACGTCCTGTTCGCGCTCCACCGCCGCACGGCGTCGACGTTGCGGGCGATCTACGTGCTGCAGGGGGCGACCGCGATCGCGACGTTCGCCGTCGCGCTGGTGACGTTCGCGGCGCTTGGGTACAGTTCGCCGTTCGCGCTGGCGGTCGTTGCGGGCGTGCTCCAGTTCGTTCCCGTGCTGGGACCGAGCGTCGTCGTCGTCGCGCTGGCGGTCGTCGACCTCGTCGCCGGCAACGCCTTCCGCGCGATGATCGTTCTGGTCGTCGGACTGATCCTCGTCGGGTTCATTCCCGACGCCGTGATCCGCCCGCGGCTCGCCGGTGGCGCAACCGACCTCCCCGTCTCCGTGTACTTCGTCGGCTTCGTCGGTGGGCTGCTCACGCTGGGGGCGATCGGGTTCGTCGTCGGACCGCTCGTCGTCGCGCTGTTGGCCGAGACGGTGCGGCTGCTCTCGGAGAACGGCGTTCCCACCCAACAACAGCTCCCGGGGCTCGGCGCGGATCCGGACCTGCCCCCCGATGGGACGCCGCCGGAGACCGACGACGAGCATTCCTCCTGAGTCGCGCGTCTGTCGGCTGCCGCTCCGTGCGCCTACTCGGCGACGACTTCGCCGTCGCGCTGCTCCCATTCGGTGAGACTTCCCTCGTAGAACAGCACGTCCTCGTAGCCGAGGTGACGGAGCACGAGGTACGTGTGGCTGATCCGCCGAGCCGTGTTGCAGTACAACAGAACCTCCCGATCCGGGGTGATTCCACTCGCCCGAAGCGTCGCCTCCAACTCGGCACGCGGCTTCAGTCCGCGCGTGTCGGGGTCGACCAGCTCCAGCCAGTCGAGGTTCACCGCGCCCGGGAGGTGTCCCGCGGCGTACTCCTCGGGGTCGCGGGTGTCGACGATCACGGTCTCTCCGCCGAGACGGTCGCGAACGCCCTCGAAATCCACGAGCGGGGAGTCCGCGGGCTCGCCGGGTTCGTAGTCGGCCGCGTCGACTTCGGGGGCCTCGCGCGCTGTCTCGCGTTCGCGGCTCCACGAGCTATAGTCGCCGTCGAGCACGTGCAGCCGCGCGGGGTCGTGACCGTACAGCTCCGCGGTCACCAGAAACCGGGCGGCGAACACGCCGTGTTCGTCGTCGTACGCGACGATCTCGTCTCCGGGGGAGACGCCGGCGTCGGAGAGCAGTTCGCTCCACCGGTCGACGCCGGGGAGCATCCCCTCGTCGCCGTGGTCTCGCGGCTCGTCGTCGCTCGACTCGTCCGCGGCTAAAGCCGCGCTCTCGCCGGCGTCACTTCGGAACTCGTCGAACGGGATCGAGACGGCGCCCGGAACGTGGCCGATGCCGTCGTACTCCCAGGCGTCGCGCACGTCGACGACGCGGACCTCGCCGACCCGGTCGGCGAGCCACGAGGCGGGGACGAACGTGTCGTTCATGGCCGCCGTTCGCACGGCCGCGGTAAAAGCCCGGCCGCCCCGGCGACGCCCGCGCCCCGTCAGAGGAAGCAGCAATTGTTGCTGCTCAACGCACGCCGTGGTGCCTCCGGTCGCCGCGGTCCGTCGCCGGTGACAGGTGTCCCGAGAGGGGGGCGAAAACCCACGGCAACATCATCCGGTTCGAGCGACGATTGGCCGCCTCTGCCGGTGATACGGGTATTATACGGCGGGAACACGTATGGGTGAGTGCAATGTCACATTACGCGAAGGACGTGCTCGTCGACGCCGATTGGGTGGAGTCCCACCTCGACGAGTTCCAGTCCGACGACGCGGCGCACCGACTCGTGGAGGTGGACGTCGACACCGAGGCGTACGACGCCGAACACGCCCCCGGCGCAATCGGCTTCAACTGGGAGACGGATCTCCAAGACCAGACCCAGCGCGACGTGCTCACGAAGGACGACTTCGAGGCGCTGAACGCCGAACACGGCATCAGCGACGACTCCACGGTCGTTCTCTACGGGGACAACTCGAACTGGTTCGCCGCCTACACCTACTGGCAGTACAAGTACTACGGCCACGACGACGTGAAGCTCCTCGACGGCGGCCGCGAGTACTGGCTTGAGAACGACTACCCGACCACCGACGAGGTACCGTCGTTCCCCGAGACGAGCTACGAGGCCGACGAGCCAGACGAGTCGATCCGCGCGTACCGCGACGACGTGGACGACGCCATCGGCGCGGGCGTTCCGCTCGTCGACGTTCGCTCGCCCGAGGAGTACAGCGGCGAGATTCTCGCCCCGCCCGGACTCCAGGAGACCGCCCAGCGCGGCGGCCACATCCCCGGCGCCCGCAACATCTCGTGGGCCTCCGTCACCAACGACGACGGGACGTTCAAGACCCAGGCGGAGCTGGAGGAGCTGTACGAGGACGTGCTCGCGGAGGGAGACGACGAGATCGTCGCGTACTGCCGAATCGGCGAGCGCTCGTCGGTCGCGTGGTTCGCGCTCCACGAACTCGTCGGCGCCGACCAGACCGTCAACTACGACGGTTCCTGGACGGAGTGGGGCAATCTCGTGCGCGCCCCGATCGTGACGGGCAGCGAGCCCGGCGGCGAGTAGGTCGCTCGCGGCTACCCGGACGCGGACTGATCAGCCGGACGCGCCGTCGATTCGGTCGACGCTCGCGTCCGGTTCGTCCGCTCTCGACCCGTCCGACTCGGACTCTCCCGGAAGCGTCGGGACGCTGATCTCGACTCGGTTCCCTCGTGTCGCACCCCGATCGACGCTGATGTCGCCGTCGGAGAGTTCGACGCACCAGTAGACGAGCCAGCTCCCCAGTCCGCTGCTGTGGCGGACCGGGTCCATTCCGAACTCGTGAGAGCCGGTCAACACGTTCACCTCGATGTCGGGGATCGGATCGGCGTCGTCGGCGATCTCGATCGTCGCCTCCCCGTCCCCAGTCCGAACGTGAGCGCTGACAACCGGCCGGTCGTCGTCGCAGTGAACGATCCCGTTTTCGAGCAGTTCCGTCACCGCGACCACGGTCAACGACGACACCCGCACCGACGGCTCGCCCGACTCCACGACGGACTCGACGAGCGCCTGCGGATGTCGGTCGCGCACCCGGTCGACCGCGCGTTCGACGGCGTCGACGAGCGCGGTTCGCTCGTTGAACCGCTGGTTGACGACGAGCTCGATGATCTGCCGCTCCTTGGCCGCGGTCTGGAGCAGTCGCGTGCCGGTCGTTCGGATCTGATCGGTCAGCGCCGCCGCCTCCGGGAACTCGTCGGCGATCTGCTCTGCGGTGCCCAGTATCACGTTGAGGTCGTTCCGGAGGTTGTGTCGGAGGAGGTTGTCCATCACCACTAGGTGCTGTTCGCGACGGTGACGTTCGGTGACGTCGCGGCTGAACCCGGCGATCCGCGTCACGGAGCCATTCTCGACGATCGGCACCGCCTGTACCCACACCCACCGAGTGAAGTTCTCCTCGGCGTTGACCCGGTACTCGATGTCGATGGACTCCCCGCCGCTGAGCCGCTCCATCGCGTCGATCACCGAGGCGACGTCGTCCGGATGGATCGCATCGATGAACGCCACCGCGTCGTCGTACAGCTCCGCCGGGGAGACGCCGTAGATCTGGTTGACGGCGTCGTTGACGAACAGCGCCTCCGACCAGTCGCCGGTGAACAGCCAGAGGCCGTCCCCCGACATCGACGCGATCGTGTTCAACCGTGCGGCGGCCTCTTCGCGGGTCTTCTCGGCGGCGACTCGATCGGTGATGTCGCGAGAGCTCACCACGTAGCCGTCGATCGTCGCGTCCGTCAGGTTCGACATCCGGCTTTCGAGCCAGGACCAGTCACCGCCGCTGGTTCGGTGCCGGTAGGTGACGGTCGTTTCGTCGTAGTCGTCCGATCGGACCGTCCGGGCGAACTCCCGGCGGACCGCGGGTGCGTCGTCCGGGTGGATGTACTCGAAGGCGTTCTCGCCGAGAAGGGTCTCCGGATCGTACCCGAGGATCGTCTCCGCGGCGGCGTTGACGTAGGTGAACGTTCCGTCTTCGGTGATCACGGCGATCTTGTCCTGCGCGGTGTCGAGGAGCAGTTCACCGAGCGACGGGTCGCCCATAGGCGCGCTCAGACACCAACCATGAAAAAGGTGCGTATGTGTCTCCCTCCCGGCATTTCTGCCGGTTGCGACCCTGACCGGCGCCGAGCGGCAGCAAGTGAGCCGGAGACGGCCGCTACCCGCCCAGCACGACTGCCGCGACCCGCGGGGTCACGAACGCCTCGATGGCGGCCGCGACGATCAACAGGATTCCGATCCCGACGAGGACGCGAGCGGCCCGCTCCAGCGCGGTCGCGACCTCATCGGGGTTCGTTCGACCCCGAACTGCGCGCCACCCGACGCCACCGAGGTGGAGTCCGAGGCCGCCGGCGACGGCGATCACCGGGAGTTCGAGCACGCCGTGGGGCGCCACGAGTGCCAGGAACGCCAGCCGGTCGAACACGCCCGCGAGCGCGCCGACGAGGACGCCGTTGAACAGCAGCCCCGAAACCGCCGGGACGCCGAACGCGATCCCGCCGTACGCGAGTCCGGCGCTCACGAGCCAGTTGTTCGCCGCGATGGTGACGAACGGCCCGACGGGAACCGTCCCGAACACGCCCGCAACGTCCTCGGGACCCGACGCGGTCACCCCGTAGGGCGCGGTCGTGGCGTAGCCCGCGGCGATCCCCCCCACGAGCGTCGCGAGCGCGGCGAGCACTGCGACCGGATGGCCGGCGAGGAACCCCCGAGCTCGCGCCAGCCGTCGCCGAGCGCACGCCGGACCCGGGCGATCGCCCCGGGGCGGTCGATCGAAGCGGGCCTGTCGCTTCCGGCGTACAACGCCGTCGCGCCGGCGTCGAGCAGCGGAGCGACCACGAGCGGCAGCACGATACCGCCGAGGCTCCCCGCGCCGGCGGCGTTGGCGACGCCGACGGCGACCGCGGCGGCGACGTAGCCGCCGACGGCGACCAGCGCGAACCCGAGCGCGTGCGCCGGGTGGTCGCGAACGAAGCCGAGGCTCGCGCGGACCGACCCGACGGTCCCCGCGCCGTCGACGATCGCAGCCGACTCCGCGAACGCGAGCAGGAACGACGCGAGGAGGACGACCACGACGCCGAGGCCGACCAGGGCGACAAGCAGCAGCACCGCGGCCGCGGCGGCGGCGGGGTCGCCGGCGATCACGGCGGGCGAGACCGCGAGGTTCGTCCCGATGACCAGCGGCGCGCCCAGCGCGAGCGCGACGACGGCGAGGCGAACGAGCGCGATCCCGAGGAACGTCCGCCAGCGACCGGCGGCCCGAACGCCCGAGGCGAGCGGGGCACGTCCGTCCAGCCCGGCCCAGACGGTCCCGTACGTCACCGCCGATCCCAGCGCCCCCGCGAGCAGGCCGACCAGAACCGCGCCGGCGACGCCGAGTCCGACGGCCGCGACGACCGTCGGCGTGGCGGCGTTCGCGGCAGCGTCGGCCAGCGCCTCGCCGGCGCCTGCGGGGAGGCCGTCGGCGCCGGCTCCCGGGCCGGACTCGAACGCCCCCGACCCGCTCGATCCCTCGGCGGCGCGAGCGGCCTCCTGTAGCTCGACGACAGCCCGGACGAGCGGCTCCAGCCGCCCGGTCGCCGCCAGCGAGGCGACGGCGATGCCGATCCCCGCGGTCAACGGGACACGAGCGGCCGCGGTGAGTCCGATCGAGAGGAGGTACGCCGGCAGGACCGCGGCGGGGCGGTCGCGGAGGAGCCGCCCGGCCGCTGCGAGGGCGGTCGAGACGGACCGCGACTCGCCGGAGGGACGTGACATATTTCCGACTCTCCCGGGCGGCTGGTAAGGGTGTCGCCGGGGCAGCGCTGTCGGCGGCGAGGGTTTCAAGCGATACACCGGCGTACGTCCGCGCATGGACGCAGACGTCTTCTCCGACGAGTTCCGCGCGGACAACGAGACGCCGCTGTCGCGGCTCGGCTCCTCCAAGTCGCTGTACGCGCTCACCGGCGGCGAGATGGACGCCGGCGCCGTCCGGACCGCCGTCGCCGCCGAGTTCGCGCTCGCGGGACGGGCGTTCGAGTCGTGGAGCGCCGACGAGGCCAACGGCGACGCCGCGGCGCTGTTCGGCGACGTGGCCGAGGACGCGCGCGGGCACCGCGAGGTCGCCGACGCCGACTTCGACCCCGAGACGGACGACGCCCACGAGTACCCGGAGTACGACACCCTCGCCGGCCTGACCGACACCGTCGAGCGCGTCGGCGGCGCGTACGGCCGGCTCGTCGTCTCGCACGCGCGCGCCGAACAGACGGTCGGCTTCTTCGTGGGCGACGCCGACCCGGCGTCGTCGAACGACTTCCGCGCGATCCGCGACGACCTGGCCGAGCGCCTCGCGGACGCGCTCGACGTGCTCGCGGAGGTGTGCGACGGCGCCGACGACTGGGCCGCCGCCCGCGACGCCGCCGATGCCGTCGTCGACGACGCGTACGACGACTACGTGGCGACGCTGGAGTCGATGGGCGTGAAGCCGAAGAACGTCTGCTGAGACCGAGCGTCGATCGGTCGGTCCGCCCGGCCGGTGTTCAAAACAGCGGGTCGAGCCCCTCGGCGTCCCAGATCCCGGCCGAGAGCTCGGCGCGCTCGGCGATGGCAGCGACGTTTCGCTGAGCCTCCACGGCGGCCGCGCGTAGCTCCGCCAGCCGCGGCGCCGCCGCGACCCCGCCCAGCAGGACCGCCGCCGAGAGGTGATCGGTGTCGCGCAGCGGGTAGTCGCCGCCGCGCACCTCCGGGGTGCCGGTCGCCGTCTCCAGCCACCGTCTGGCGTCCTCGATCCCCTCGCGCGAGAGCGCCTCCGGCGGGCCGCTGACGACGACGAGCGCCCGCTCCACGTCCTGCAGCTCACACGGGAGCGTCAGCCCGCCCAACGCGGCCCGTCGGACGGTCGCGGTCACGCGCGTCGTCGACTCCAGCGCGTCCTCTGCGATCTGCTTTCTGCCGCCGAACAGCCCGCGCTTGCGCTCCAGCGGCGCCGACGCGTAGCCGAGCGACGCGACCCCGCCCGAGCGCCCGAGCGTGTTGATGATCTCGCTGGCGTCGACCACCTTCTCCGGCGTCGGGTCGCGCGCCTCCCCGGCCGAGAGAAGCACACCCAGCCGGCGGGCGATCTCGTCGTTCACGCGCCCGTACCCGCCCGCGAGGCTCTCACCCGACTCGCGGTGGGCGTCGTTGTCGAACAACAGCGTCGCGTCCGCGTGCTCCACGACGGTCTTGAGCGACCGCGCGGCGTTGAGGGTGTAGATGCCGCCCTCGTCGCGGGCGGGGAGCACGCCGAGCGCGTACACCGGCTCCTCGTAGATCCGGCGGAGCTCACGACAGATAACCGGCGCGCCGCCGGACCCGGTGCCGCCGCCGAGCGCGGCGACCACGAGGAACGCGTCCACGTCGCTCGTCGGGATCACGTCGATCGCGTCCCGGATCTCGTCGACGTCGTCGCGCGCCACCTCGGCGCCGAGTTCGTTGTCCGCGCCGGCGCCGTGGCCCTTCACCCGGTCGCCGCCGATGAGCACGCGGCGCTCGGGGTCGACCTCCCGAAGCCCCAGCAGGTCCGCGCGGGCGGTGTTGACCGCGACCGCGCCCGCGACGATGTCGGCGCCGGCGTTTCGCTCGTACCGCAACAGCGCGTCGGCGATCTTGCCGCCCGCCTGTCCGACGGCGACGAGTCCCACCTTCATGGCCGGACGTTGTCGCCGTCAGTGATAAATCGCGATCCCGGTTCCGATCCGTTCGGCAGGCTCAGACGCCGGCGACGCCTTCGCGGTACTCGCTGATCGATTCGACCGCCGCGTCGGCGTGCTCGCGTACCGCCGCATCCGCGCCGTCAGCGGCCTCGCGAACCGTGTTGATGCGCTTGGCCATCCAGCCGTGGTCGGGCCCCGAACGGCTCTCGTCGGCGACCGCTCGGAGGTCGTCGGCGACGCCGCCGAGTCGCTCGGCGGTCTCGCCGTCGGCGGCCTCGGCCGCGCGGTCGGCGTGCTCCGCCGCGTCTGCGAGGAGTTGTCGCGTCATGTCCGGTCGTTCTCGGCTTCGGGTGGTATGCGTTTCGGCGGTCGCGAACGTCGCCGGCGTCCGTGACGGGTCTCGGCCGCTGTCGTCGCAGTCTCGGGCGTTCGCTCGGCCGCGCAGTGGATCGCGGCGACCGCGCTCTTCCATGGACGGTGCGCCCGCAAGCATCCCGCCGACTCTCCGCGGTCTCTTCGATGGGCGGAGCGGCACAGGGCCGCTCCGCCGTTTCCCGCGGTCTCACTCACTCGCTCACGCTGTTCGCTCGTTCGCTCGACCGCGCTCGTCAAGTGTGTCCCACCCCACACCACACACAATGAGCGAGTCGCAGGGTCCCCTCTCGCCGGACCGACCCGACGCCGAGAAGCCGCTGCGCGTCGACGCCCCGTTCGATCCCGCGGGCGACCAGCCGGACGCGATCCGCCAGCTCGTCGACGGCTACGAGTCGGGGATGACCGAGCAGACGCTGCTTGGCGTCACGGGGTCGGGGAAGACGAACACCGTCTCGTGGGTGGTCGAGGAGCTGAACACGCCGACGCTCGTGATCGCGCACAACAAGACGCTCGCGGCGCAGTTGTACGAGGAATTTCGCAACCTGTTCCCGGACAACGCCGTCGAGTACTTCGTCTCCTACTACAACTACTATCAGCCCGAGGCGTACGTCGAGCAGACGGACACCTACATCGACAAGGAGATGTCGATCAACGACGAGATCGACCGCCTCAGACACTCCGCGACGCGGTCGCTGTTGACGCGAGACGACGTGATCGTCGTCGCCTCCGTCTCGGCCATCTACGGGCTGGGCGATCCCGCGAACTACCGCGGGATGGCGCTGGAACTGGAGGTCGGCCAGGAGATCGGTCGCGACGAGCTGCTGAAGCGGCTCGTCGACCTGAACTACGAGCGCAACGACGTCGACTTCCAGCAGGGGACGTTCCGCGTCCGCGGCGACACCGTCGAGGTGTTCCCGATGTACGGTCGCCACGCCGTTCGGGTTGAGCTGTGGGGCGACGAGATCGACAGGATGCGCAAGGTCGACGTGGTCGACGGGACGGTCGTGAGCGACGAGCCCGCCACGCTGATTCACCCCGCGGAGCACTACTCGCTGCCCGAGGACCAGATCGACACCGCGGTCGCTGAGATCAGCGACCTGATGGAGCAGCGCGTCTCCTACTTCGAGCGCCAGGGAGATCTCGTCGCCGCCCAGCGCATCGAAGAGCGCACCACCTTCGACATCGAGATGCTCCAGGAGACGGGCTACTGCTCGGGCATCGAGAACTACTCGCTCCACCTCTCGGACCGAGAGTCCGGCGACGCGCCGTACACCCTGATCGATTACTTCCCCGACGACTTCCTCACGGTGATCGACGAGTCCCACCAGACGCTCCCGCAGATCAAAGGGCAGTTCGAGGGCGACAAGTCGCGCAAGGACTCGCTGGTCGGCAACGGCTTTCGGCTCCCGACCGCCTACGACAACCGCCCGCTCACCTTCGAGGAGTTCGAGGAGAAGACCGATCGCCGGCTGTACGTCTCCGCGACGCCCGGCGACTACGAGCGCGAGCGGTCCGAGCAGATCGTCGAGCAGATCGTCCGCCCCACCCACCTCGTCGACCCCGAGGTGACCATCGAGCCCGCACAGGGGCAAGTGGACGACCTGATGGACCGCATCGACGACCGGATCGAGCGCGGCGAGCGCACCCTCGTCACCACGCTCACGAAGCGGATGGCCGAGGACCTCACCGAGTATCTGGAGGAGGCGGGCGTCGAGGTGGCGTACATGCACGACGAGACGGACACCCTGGAGCGCCACGAGATCATCCGCTCGCTCCGGCTGGGCGAGATCGACGTGCTCGTCGGCATCAACCTCCTACGGGAGGGGCTCGACATCCCCGAGGTCTCGTTAGTCGCGATCCTCGACGCCGACCAAGAGGGGTTCCTCCGATCGGAGACAACGCTCGTGCAGACGATGGGCCGCGCCGCCCGCAACGTCGAGGGCGAGGTGATCCTCTATGCCGACGAGACGACGAGCGCGATGGAGGCGGCCATCGGGGAGACGAACCGCCGCCGCGAGATCCAGCGCGAGTTCAACGAGGAGCACGGCTACGAGCCCCAGACCATCGAAAAGGAGATCGGCGAGACGAATCTCCCGGGGTCGAAGACCGACACCTCGGGCGTCGCCGGCGGCGATGTCGCCGACGAAGAGGAGGCACAGGCACGCATCCAGGCGCTGGAAGAGCGCATGGAAGAAGCCGCGAGCAACCTGGAGTTCGAACTCGCGGCGGACATCCGCGACCGGATGCAGGACCTGCGTCGCGAGTTCGACGTCGACCCCGAGGAGGTCGGGATCGAACCGCCCGCCGAGGACGCCGAGGGCATCGCTCCCGGCGACGACGCCGACGCGTTCTGAACCGTGAACGGTTCGATCGCGGTACCGCCCCGAACGCACCCGGGACGGATCAGTCGCCAGCCGCGACCCCGCCCTCGCCGCCGGCGTCTTCGGCTGCCCGTTCGTGCAGCCCGCCGGCGGTCGAGTACCGGAAGTACCCCGCCAGCCCGACGGCGGCGACGACGTTCGAGACCGTCACCGCCCAGAACGGGCCGAGCGCGCCCCATCCGAGAACGAACGCGCCGACGGCGGCGACGGGCACCCGAACGGCCCAGTACTGCAGCATCGTCGCGTACATGCTCACGTCGGTGCGGCCGGCGCCGTTGAAGCCGGCCTCGACCGTCCAGATGGTGCCGAGCGCCCAGTAGCCGAACGCGAGGATCTGGAGGTAGGCGACCGTCAGCGTCAGCGCCTCGCCGGCGATTCCGGGAACGAACAGCGTCGCGATGGCCTCGGGCAGGAGGTACTGAACGACGCCGATCGCGCCGAGACCGATCGCGCCGACGCCGACGCCGAGCCACGTCGCTCGCGTCGCCCGCGCGGGCTTGTCGGCGCCGAGGTTCTGTCCGACGAGCGTCGTGCCGGCCGAGCCGATCGCGGCCGCAGGGACGAACACGACCGTGGCGACGCGCGCGCCGACGGTGTACGCCGTGAGGGCGGCCGCGCCGCCGGTGACCGACACGATCGCGACGACCACGAGCCGGGCGACCTGTCGGGCGACGCCCTGCCCGACCTTGGGAACGCCGACGGCGACGAGCTGGCGGAACTCCCCGCGGTCGAGCGAGACGGCGTCCAGCCGGAAGGTGAACCCCCGTCGCCCCGAGCGCGCGGCGGCGATCATGACGAGCGCGCCGACGCCGAAGCCGATCGCCGTCGCGTAGGCGGCGCCCGCGATCCCGTAGCCGGGGATCGGGCCGAACCCGAAGATGAGCAGCGGGTCCAGCCCGATGCTGATCCCGATCGAGAGGAGGTTCACCAGCAGCGGGGTGCGGGAGTCGCCCGCGCCGATGAAGCCGTACTCGAACACGTCGCTGACGGTCGAGACGGTGTACGCGATCGCCATCGTCCCGAGGTAGATCGCGCCGAGCCGTGCGACCTCGGCTCCGGGATCGAACAGCGCGGTCAGCGCCCGGCCGAACTGGGTCGCAATCAGTACCATCGCCAGCATCACCGCGACGCCGGCGATGAGCGCGTGGAACACCGCCCGGCTTGCGCCGCGTTCGTCGTCGTCGCCGATACGCTGTGAGACGAGCACGTGTTCGCCGGTGAACACGCCGCTGACCGCCGCCGTCATCAGGCCGATCAGCGGCGCCACGAGTCCGACGGCGGCGACGGCGTCGCCGCTGAGGCGGCCGAGCCAGAGCACGTCAACGATGCTCTGGGCGGTGACCGCGAGCTGCTGGGCGACGATCGGGACCGAGAGGAACGCCAGCGCTCTCCCCAGCCGCCCGTCGGTTATTTCCTCGGGCGAGACCTCGAACATTCCTGGGTCTGTTCCACACTCTTAGGGGGATAATAAATCCCTATCGGTTCAATACGATATCATATCCGATGCGCGGATTCGACATTCGAGTTCGTGCTCCCGCCGGCTACACGTCCCTGCCCGTGCCACCGGCGTCGCGGGCTCGACACGCGTCGGACCCGTCGCGGATCCGAGACGACTGCCCCGGGTATACCGCACGCTTTTGGCCCCCGCGACGAAGTGTAACCCATGAGTAGTCGGCGGCGGAAGCCGGACTGGCTGAAGATGCGCCCACCGTCCGGCCGGCGCTTCACCGAGATCAGATCCACCCTCCGCGACCGCGACCTCCACACCGTCTGTGAGGAGGCGAACTGCCCGAACCTCGGGGAGTGTTGGTCCGGGGGGAGCGGTCCCGGCGACGGCCCGGGGACGGCGACGTTCATGCTCATGGGCGACCGCTGCTCGCGCGGCTGTAACTTCTGCGACGTGGAGACCGGCGGGATGAACCCGCTGGATCCCGACGAACCAGCCAACGTCGCGGACGCGGTCGCGGAGATCGGGCTCGACTACGTCGTGCTCACCTCCGTCGACCGCGACGACCTCGCCGACGGCGGCTCGCGCCACTTCGCGGAGACGATCCGCGCGATCAAGCGGCGCGACCCCTCGATCCTCGTCGAGGTCCTGATCCCCGACTTCGGCGGCGACCCCGACGCTGTCGACCGGATCATCGACGCCGAACCGGACGTGATCGCCCACAACATCGAGACCGTCGAGCGCCTCCAGTGGCCCGTGCGCGACCGCCGCGCGAACTACGAGCAGACCCTCGACGTGCTGGAGCGGGTAAACCGCGAATCCGACATCCGCACGAAAACAAGCGTCATGCTCGGACTCGGCGAGTACGACCACGAAGTGTATCGCACCCTCCGGGACCTGCGCGGCGTCGGCGTCGACATCGTCACGCTCGGGCAGTACCTCCAGCCGTCGCGCTCGCACCTCGACGTGTTCGAGTACGTCCATCCGGACGCGTTCGACACCTGGGCGCGCGTCGCCGAGGAGGACCTGGGTTTCCTCTACTGCGCCTCCGGCCCGATGGTGCGCTCGTCGTACAAGGCGGGCGAGTTTTTCGTCGAGGCGCTCGCCCGCGACGGCGCCAGTCTCGAAGAGGCGCGCGAGGCCGCGCACGCGGCCGACTGACCCACTCGCCCGGGCGCTCACGGGTCGAGCGTTGTTCCGTGGACTCGCGTTCGTGAGCCACGTCGTTCGCGACGTGCGGGTCGCCTTCCCGGACCAGACCGACACGGCACCTGCATTAACGATTGTCAAGAACACCGTCTCCTTTTCGGTCGTTCACAAAGCTGCCTCGGAAATATCCCCCATCACTCGGACAAACATCCGATTCACTCGCGGCGGACTCGACGCCCTGCCAATTCTTGGCAGTATTTCTGTCCACAGTAAACTATTTACGAAAACACTATCAGGCGGGGCGGCCAGCGTTCGGGTATGCGAAGGTGGGTACCGTGAGCACGCTCGAGCGCGACCCCGGCGACGGGATGGTTCAGGTCCTCGACGAGGAGGGCGGCGTCGTCGGCGACGTCCCGGACCTCTCCGAGGACGAGTTCGTCGCGATGTACCGCCACATGAAACTCGCCCGCCACTTCGACGAGCGGGCGGTGTCGCTCCAGCGCCAGGGGCGGATGGGGACGTACCCCCCGCTGTCCGGGCAGGAGGGCGCACAGGTCGGTTCCTCGATGGCGCTGGCCGAGGACGACTGGATGGTTCCCTCCTACCGCGAACACGGGGCGGCGATGGTCCGCGGTCTCCCGCTGAAGGAGACGCTGCTGTACTGGATGGGCGACGAACGCGGGAGCCTCATCCCCGAGGACGCGAACGTCTTCACGCCCGCGGTGCCGATCGCCAGCCAGATCCCCCACGCGACGGGGATGGCGTGGGCCGAGAAGCTGAAGAACGGCGGCGACACGGAGAAGGCGTTCATCTGCTACTTCGGCGACGGCGCCACGAGCGAGGGCGACTTCCACGAGGGATTGAACTTCGCGGGCGTGTTCGACACGCCGAACGTATTCTTCTGTAACAACAACCAGTGGGCCATCTCGGTCCCGCGCGAGAAGCAGACCGCGAGCGAAACCCTGGCCCAGAAGGCGGTCGCCTACGGCTTCGAGGGGGTCCAGATCGACGGGATGGACCCCTTGGCCGTCTACAAGGCGACCACCGAGGCGCTGGAGAAGGCGAAGGACCCCGAGGAGGGCGAGCGTCGTCCGACGCTCATCGAGGCGGTGCAGTACCGATTCGGCGCGCACACGACCGCCGACGACCCCAGCGTCTACCGCGAGGAGGGCGAGGTGGAGAAGTGGAAGGCGAAAGACCCGATCCCGCGGCTGGAGCAGTTCCTGCGGAATCAGGGCATCCTCGACGACGACCGCGTCGCCGAGATCGAGGAGTCTGTCCGCGAGGAGGTCGCCGACGCCATCGACGCCGCCGAGTCGACGGTTCGTCCGGACCCCGACTCGATGTTCGAGCACGTGTTCGCCGAGCAGACCCCGGAGATCCGGCGACAGGCCGAGGAGTTCGCACAGTTGCGCGAGACGCACGGCGACGAGGCGTTCGTCGAGGAGTGAGACCATGAGCACCCAAGAACACGAAGCCACGCAGAACCTGACGCTGGTACAGTCGGTCCGCGACGCGCTCGCGACCGAGATGGAGTTGGACGACGACGTGCTCGTCATGGGCGAGGACGTCGGCAAGAACGGCGGGGTCTTCCGCGCCACCGAGGGCCTGTACGACGAGTTCGGCGAGGACCGCGTCATCGACACCCCGCTGGCGGAGTCGGGGATCATCGGCACCGCCGTCGGGATGGCGGCGATGGGCCTGAAGCCGGTCCCCGAGATCCAGTTCTCCGGGTTCGCCTACCCCGGGTTCGACCAGATCGTGAGCCACATGGCCCGGCTGCGCACGCGCTCGCGGAGCCGCTACACGCTCCCGATGACGCTGCGCATGCCCTACGGCGGCGGCATCCGCGCGCCCGAGCATCACTCGGAGTCGAAGGAGGCGTTCTACACCCACGAGGCCGGCCTGAAAGTGGTCATGCCCTCGACCCCGTACGACGCGAAGGGGCTGCTCATCTCGGCGATCCGCGACCCCGACCCGGTCGTCTTCATGGAGCCGAAGCTGATCTACCGCGCCTTCCGCGGCGACGTGCCCGAGGGCGACTACGAGGTGCCGATCGGCGAGGCCGTCACCCGTCGGGAGGGCTCGGACGTGTCCGTGTTCACCTACGGCGCGATGACGCGCCCGACCATGGAAGCCGCCGAGGAGCTCACCGAGGAGGGAATCGACGCGGAGGTCGTCGACCTGCGCACCGTCTCCCCCATGGACCGGGAGGCGATCGTCGAGTCGTTCAAGAAGACCGGGCGCGCGTGCGTCGTCCACGAGGCGCCCAAGACGGGCGGGCTCGCGGGCGAGATCACGGCGACGCTGCAGGAGGAGGCTCTCCTCTATCAAGAGGCGCCGGTCAAGCGCGTCACGGGCTACGACGTGCCGTACCCGCTGTACGCGCTGGAGGACTACTACCTCCCGAACGCGGCGCGAGTCGCCGACGGTATCAAGGAGGCCGCGGAGTTCTAACCCATGGCCGAGAAGGAGTTCAAACTCCCCGACGTCGGCGAGGGCGTCGCCGAAGGGGAACTCGTCAACTGGCTGGTCGCCCCCGGCGACACGGTCACCGAGGACCAGCCGGTCGCCGAGGTCGAGACCGACAAGGCGCTCGTGGAGGTCCCGTCCCCGTACAACGGGACGGTGAAAGAGCTGCACGTCGAGGCGGGCCAGATGGTCCCCGTCGGCGACGTGATCGTCACGTACAACGTGCCCGAGGAGGGAGAAGACGAGCCGAGCGAGAGCCCGGCGCCGGCCGCGGAGCCCGAACCGGATGCCGGAGCTGAACCGGAGGCCGAATCGGACCGCGACACCGCACCCGCCGACGACGGCGCCGCCACCGAGGCGGCCGCGGAGTCGTCGGGACGCGTGTTCGCGCCGCCGTCCGCGCGCCGCCTCGCCCGCGAACTTGGCGTCGACATCGGCGCCGTCGACGGCAGCGGTCCCGGTGGTCGCGTCACCGAGGGCGACGTGCGCGCACACGCGGAGTCGGGCGGCGCCGCAGACGACGGCGCCGACGGGGGATCGTCCGGGCCGAAACAGGTCGACATCGGCAGCAAGACAGCGGCCGTCTCGAAGACGGGCGACGGCGAGTCCGGCGGCGCGGCCGCCGCGGGCGCAACGCCCTCCTCCGTCGAAGCCGCGGGTCGCGACCGAACGCTCGCGGTGCCGGCGACCCGCGAGGCCGCCGGGGAGGCCGGGGTCGACCTGGACGACGTTCCGACCGACGAGTCGCGCGACGGCGAGGCGTTCGTGACGACCGAGCAGGTCCGGCAGTACGCACAGGCGGTGAAAGAGGCGAAGGCCGCGGAGTCGGCCGCCGGCGCCGACGACCCCGGCGCACCCGCCGCTCCCGCCGAGACGGGCAACGGCGCCGCCGCCTCCCGAGAGCCGGAGTCGGTGCCGTATCGGGGGGTGCGTCGGACCATCGGCAAGCAGATGGCCGAATCGAAGTACACCGCGCCGCACGTCTCCCACCACGACACCGCGGTCGTCGACGAGCTGGTCGACACTCGCGCGGATCTGAAGGCGCGCGCCGAGGAGCGCGACGTGAAGCTCAGCTACATGCCGTTCGTGATGAAGGCGCTCGTGGCCGGGCTGAAGGAGTTCCCGACGCTCAACTCCGAGTTGCGCGAGGACGACGAGGAGATCCTCCTGAAGAAGGAGTACAATCTCGGCATCGCCGTCGCGACCGACGCGGGGCTGATGGTCCCCGTCGTGAAGCACGTCGACGAAAAGTCGATTCTGGAGCTCGCCGAGGAGGTCAACGACCTCGCCACTCGCGCCCGCGAGCGAAAGGTGACGCGCGAGGAGATGCAGGGGGGCACGTTCACGATCACCAACTTCGGCGCCATCGGCGGCGAGTACGCCACCCCGATCATCAACTACCCCGAGACGGCGATCATGGGGCTGGGCGCCATCGACGAGCGCCCCGTCGCCGAGCACGGCGAGGTGCGCGCGGCGCACACGCTGCCGCTGTCGCTGTCGATCGACCACCGGGTCATCGACGGCGCGGAGGCCGGTCGGTTCACGAACTTCGTGATGGAGCGGCTGGAGAACCCGAGCCTCCTCCTCCTGGAGTAGTTCGGAGCGTCCGCCCGGGACCGCGCTCGCGTCCCCGTAACCGACCGGCGATCCGCGCAATTTTTGCACCCCGATAGCGACACCGCGAGCAACGGCCATGCCCGACCCCGTCACCGTCACCGACATCCGGCGGGCGCGCGAGCGGTTCGATCCCGACGTCGTCCGCGAGACGCCCGTCGAGCGCTCCCGATCGCTCTCGGAGATGAGCGGCGCGGACGTTCGCCTGAAGATGGAGCACCTCCAGCGCACGGGGTCGTTCAAGACCCGCGGCGCCTCGACCAAGATCGCCGCCGTCGCAGACGAGGGCAACGCCGAGCGTGTCGTCGCCGCCAGCGCGGGCAACCACGCCCAGGGCGTCGCGCTTGCGGCCTCGAACGCCGGGATCCCCTCGACGGTCGTCATGCCCGAAGACGCCCCGCAGGCGAAGGTCGATGCGACCCGCGGCTACGGCGCGGAGGTCGTCCTCCGCGGCCGGGAGTTCCAGGAGGCGGTCGCGCACGCCCGGGATCTGGCCGAAGAGCCCGGATCCGTCTTCGTCCACGCCTACGACGACCCCGCGATCGTCGCCGGACAGGGCACGCTCGGGCTGGAGGTCGCCGAACAGGTGCCCGACCTGGAGACCGTGATCGTCCCCATCGGCGGCGGCGGGCTCATCGCCGGGACCGCCACCGCGCTCGCGGCCGTCGCGCCCGAGGTCCGCGTCGTCGGCGTGCAGGCCGAGGACGCTGCGACGGTCCCCGAGAGCCTCGACAAGGGCGAGCCCGTCGACCGCGAGCACACGCGGACCATCGCCGACGGCATCGCCACGGGCGGCGTCGCAGACCTCACCTACGACCTCATCGAGCGCCACGTCGACGAGGTGGTCACCGTCAGCGACGACGAGATCGCCCACGCGATCCTCACGCTGCTCCAGCGCGCCAAGCAGCTGGTCGAGGGCGCCGGCGCCGCCAGCGTCGCCGGCCTGCTGTCCGGTCGCGTCGACGTGACCGACGAGACGGTCGTCCCGCTGCTGTGCGGCGGCAACATCGACATGTCGATGCTCGACGTCGTGCTCGAACACGCCATGACCGACCGCGACCAGCTCCTCCGTCTGCGCGTCCGCATCGAGGACGAACCCGGCGAGCTGTCGACGCTCTCGACTGTCCTTGCCGACCGCGGCGCGAACGTCCGGCACGTCCGCCACGACCGGGCCGTCGAGGACCTGCGCGTCGGCGAAGCGTACCTCGTCTTCGAGGTCGCTGCCGCCGGTCGCGAGCACGCCGGCCAACTCCTCGATGCGATCCGCGACCGCGGCTACGAAGTCGCGCGCATCAACTGACGCGGACGCACTCGCCGCTCCGGCGCCCCTGTTTACTCGGATCGTGGTACGCGCTCACGTTCCAGTCGAAACGGAGGGGTTGTTCCGGCGCCGTCTTCGATTTTCCCGCTCGAAAACAACTGAGAAACCGTTCGTAGTTGTCTGACGCACGCCCGTCACAGAGGAGACGAGCGGGTGCCGGAGCGTTGACGCCGTTCAGCTGTCGGACACGTTTGGCCGTCGCGCCCGTGCGTGCGGCCGTCGTTTCCGTTCGGGGACCTCGCTCGCTCCACCTGCCGTGAACCGCTCGACCGTTCGCCCTCACTGCCGCTCTCTGGGGCTTCGTTCCCGGGTCGCGTTCGGTTCCACTCACTCGGCCTCGCCCGCCCGGTGTTCGGAGATGATCTCGTCCACCATCGCCTCGGTCTGTTCGCGCTCGCGCTCGGCCGCGCGCCGCTCCCAGTCGTCGATCACGGCCTCGACGTCGCTCTCGCGGGCGACCGCGAGTTCGTCGACCTCCTGTATGGTCACGTCGTCGGCGGGACCGACGGGGATCGCGTGTTCGAACAGCACCTCCTCGGCCGCGTCCGACAGGCCGCCGGACCGAAGCACCACCCGGGGCTCCGTCTCCGCGAGCCGTTCTGCCGTGGCGCGGCCCGCGCCGGAGGCGTCGCGGAAGTACACCACGTCGCCGGCGGCGAGTCCGTACTGCTCGTCGGCGCGCTCGATCGCGCGCTTCGTGAACTGCTCGACCGCCTTCACGGGGACGAGGTCCCGCCCGACCGACACGTCCGCGAAGTTGTCGTGATCCAGCTTCCACAGCGTCTTCATGCGCGCGAGTTTCTCCTCCAACTCCTCGACCGTCTCCTCGGCCTCGTCGCGCTCGCGCTCCAGCCGGCTGTTCTCGCGGCGGATTCGCGTGACTTCCCGATCCCGACGCGCCTCCAGCCGTTCCTCGCGGCGGGCGTCCGACAGTTGTTCTTCCAACTCCTCGACCTCCTCGTCCTTCTCGTCCAGGTCGGCCTTGAGGTCCTCGACGTGCGCCTCGAGCCGGTCGACCTGCGACTCCAGATCGCGAATGCGCTTCTCCTCGTCGGTGAGTTCGCGCGGCTCCGGTCCGGACTCGTCGGTCTCCTCGCCGTCGTCGTCCCGCAGGTCCGAAAGCGCCCCCTCGACGGACTGCTCGTCGGCGACGACGCGAGCGATCACCTCCGCGCGGTCGATCCCGGCGGGAGTCTGCCGACCGACGCGCTCGAACTGGTCTTCGTGGCTATCGAACGCGAACAGCGCCGCCGCGAGGGCGTCGCGCTCGTGGTCGTTGTCGTACGCCTCCTCGCGCGTGCGGTGGAGCTTTTCGTCGACCGGGAGGTCGCTGCCGGGCGTCCACCCGGCGGCGTCGAAGCTCCGCCGGAATCGCTCGACGGTCTCGGGCATCGGCGTCACGTCGGCGGCGACGATGACCGGGCGACCCCGCTCGACGAGCCACTCGATCATCTCGGCGGTGTCGGCGGTCCGCGTCGAGTGCACGTCGAAGACCGTGCCGTCGAGGCCGACGACGGCGGCGGCGGTCGTCGTTCCCGGATCGATGCCGACGATCACGCGGTCGCGTCGCTTGACGAGGGGCTCGAACTCGATGCCGTCGCGGCGCTCGCGGTCGATCTCCACCCGCGTGTCGCCCCCGCGGCCGGCGCTCACCGGGATGTCCTGCGGGCGCGCCGCGACGGAGAACACGGCGTTCTGGTAGCCGCCGTACTTCTCCGTGATGTCGACCTCGTAGTCGAGCCCCGCATCGTCCAACGCCGATTCGACCTCGCGCGTGCGACGCTTCACGTTCCCGTGGATCCGGCGGGTGTAGCGGTCCTGGCTCCACCCGCCCTTGCCCGTCGAGCGTCCCCTGGACACCTTCACGGTCGTCGTGTCGGTGAACGCGGTCACCTCGTAGCCGACGTTCGCGGCCGCGAGGCGGGCGCTCGCCTCCGCCTCCTTCATCGGCTTCTTGCCGTACGGGACGCCGTGGCGGGAGGCGACCCGCGAGAGCGGTTCCGGACGCTCGGCGCCGGTCACCTGCACGAGCGAGGTCCCGTGCGGTAGCGCACGCAGGAAGCGGACGAGGTCGTCCTTGTCCGCGGCGAGTTCGTAGCTGTTGTCGGTGGCGACGACGGCCGGCTCGTCGGCCTCGATCCGTCGCCGAAGCTTTCGGTGGGAGACGACGTCCCGCTCGATCGACTCGCCGTCGAAGGCGACGAGGGCGTAGGAGGGCGCGTCGCCCCGGATGTCGCCGCTTTGAATGTCGACTCCGAACACGAGGGAGTCGAGCGCGCTCGTCCGGGCGTTCACGCCCGCGTGTTAGCGGCTGTCGCGTAAAAACTCCGCGCCGGTCACTCCTCGCTGTCGGGGAACGGGACCCGGATCTCGTCGCCGTCGTCGGGGTACCACACCTCGCCGTCGAACGCGCCGGCGGCCTCTCGTTCCAACCGCCGGGCCCGCCCCGCGTACCGCGAGGAGAGGTGCGTGAGCGCCAACCGCTTCGCGCCAGCGCGCCCGGCGATCTGGGCGGCCTCGACGGCGGTCGAGTGAGCCGTCTCGCGGGCGCGGCCGCCGTCCTCGTCGAGGAAAGTGGCGTCGTGGACGAGCAGATCCGCGTCCTCGGCGGCCTCGACGGTGGCGTCGACGGGGCGAGTGTCTCCGGTGTAGACGACGCGCCGACCGGGCCGCGGCTGGCCGACGACCCGTTCGGGCTCGATGACGCGGCCGTCGTCCAACTCGACGGCCTGCCCCTCGTGAAGCCTCCCGTACGCCGGTCCCGGCGGGATCCCCAACTCCTCCTCCGCCTTCTCGCGGTCGAACCGGCCCTTCCGATCGTCCTCGACGAGCGCGTAGCCGACCGAGGACGTGCGGTGCTCCGTCTCGAACGTCCGAATCTCGTACTCCTCGCAGTCGAGAACGACCGAACCGGGCCGCGCCTCGCGAACCGTCACCGGGAACGTCGGGTCGTGGCCGGCCGCGTGAACCAACTCCGTGAGGTGGCGCTTCGATCCCGGCGGGCCGTGAATCGCCAGCGGCGCGTCGCGGTCGTTGAAGTCGAGGCTCTGGATCAGCCCCGGGATGCCCAGCACGTGGTCGCCGTGGAGGTGCGTGACGAACAGGTGCGAGAAGCCGAACCCCGTGCCGAAGCGCATCATCTGGCGCTGGGTCCCCTCCCCGCAGTCGAAGAGGAACTCGTCGCCCTCGCGGTTCAGATACAGCGCGCTGGGCGCGCGCTCCACCGTGGGCACCGCGCCGCTCGTCCCGAGGAAGGTGACCCTGATCATACCCGTTCGTGCTGGTGCCGTCGGTGAAACGCTGTCGGAGCGCATCGACCGCCGATGGTGCAGACGGGTACCGGAGCCGAATCCGCTGCCGTCTCGGGATTAATCCGGGTGAATTCCGAGTGAATTCGGATTCGTGGCCGGCCTGGTATATGCCGTCGGGGACACGCCGACCGAACACGATGTCACGACACACGAGTGGCTGGGCCGCCGCGGCCGCGGCCCTGATGTTGGTGCTCGCCGGCTGTGCGGGCGGCGTTCCCTCCACCGGCGACGGAGGCGACGCGACCGCCGCCGGCGGGGACGACGGGGGCACCGTCAACTTCTACATCAGCGATCAGCAGAACGCGATCGACCAGTTCGAACACCTGAACGTCACGATCACGGAGGTCACGCTCGTCCGAGCCGACGGCGGGGACGACGGCAGTGACGATACCGAGGTCGCGGACGACGACACCGAGGTCGCCGCCGCCGACACCGAGGTCGCCGACGACGGCGACGAGACGAACGGGACGACCACCGAGTCCGCAGTCACCACGGCGTCGACCGAGACGCCTGAGTCCGAGGACGCTGACGAAGCGGGTGAGCAGGTGACTTACGAGGTCGACAACGTCACCCTCGACTTGACCGAGCTGCAGGGCGCCAACGCCTCCAAGCTGGGTTCGGTTCCGGTGCCCAACGGCACGTACACGAAGGTGTTCGTCGAGGTCGACTCGGTGAATGGCACGCTGACCGACGGCTCCTCGGCGGACGTGAAGCTGCCGTCGAACAAGCTCCAGTTGAACAAGGAGTTCACGGTCGGTAACGGCGAAGAGGTGGACTTCGTGTTCGACGTGACCGTGTTCGAGCGCGGTCCGAACGGCTACATTCTCAAACCCGTCGCCGGCGAGTCCGGCACGGGTGACGAGGTCGAGATCCGCGACGTGGACGACGAGCGCGAGGAGCGCGGCGAGTCCGGCGAGAATGACGCCGCCGACGGCGATGACGCCGCCGACGCCGAGGAGGCTGACACCGAGGAAGCTGACACCGAGGAAGCTGACACCGAGGAAGCTGATACTGAAGATCCTGACCGCGGCGAGAACGCCTCTGAGGACGCCTCAGGACAGTCCTCGATGGACTTCTACCTCAGCGACGAGCAGAACGCAATGGGCGACTTCGCCCACCTCAACGTCACCGTCACGAGCGTCGGCCTGAAGCAGGCCGGCAACGACTCGGGCTGGGTCGAGAACGACGTCGACGACCGCACGGTCGATCTGACGACGCTGCCGGGCGCGAACGCGACGAAGCTCGGCACCTTCGGCGTCGAGAACGGCACGTACACGAAGGTGTTCGTCTACGTCGGCGAGATCAACGCGACGCTGGAGAACGGCGACTCCACGACCGTGAAGCTCCCCTCCAGCAAGCTCCAGTTGAACAAGGAGTTCACCGTCGGCAACGGCGAGGACGTGGACTTCGTCTACGACATGTCGGTATTTAAGGCAGGTAACTCGGGCAAGTACATTCTCAAGCCGGTCGTGAGCGAGTCCGGAACCGGCGACGAGGTGCCCATCGAGGACGTCGATGAGGACGAGGAAGACGACAAGCAAGCGGGCGGCGACGCCGAACTGGCGCCCCTGAACGCCTCCTTCGTGGGGAACGTCTCGACGGACGCGAACGCGACCGTCGAGGTGACGCGCAACGGCTCGGCGGTGGAGAATGCGACCGTCGACGTCACACAGGAGCTCGACACTACCGAGACGAGCGGGACGTACACCACGGACGCGAACGGGACCGTCACGTTCGCGGTCGACGCGAACGCGACCGAGCTGAGCGTCGAGGTCACCGCGGGTGATGATGACGTCGAACTCGAACGCGAGTTCGAGAATGAAACGCGCGAGCCCGACGATGAGGACGACGAGGCCACACTCGCAGACCTGAACGCCACCTTCGTCGGCAACGTCTCCGCGGGTGCGAACGCGACCGTCGAGGTGACGCGCAACGGGTCGGCCGTCGAGAACGCGACCCTCGACGTCACACAGACGGTCGACGGTGACGAGATCGAGGAGGCGTACGTCACCGACGCGAACGGGACCGCCACGTTCGCGGTCGACGCGAACGCGACTGAATTGACCGTCGAAGCGACCGACGCGGACGACGAAACGGAACTCGAACGCGAGTTTGAGACCGACGGCGACGCGTCCGACGACGAGACGCAATCGGCCGTGGGAGCCCCGACGCTGCGGGTCGCCGTCTGACCGGCGAACGCGAATGAACGATCGGGCAGTATAGAACTGCTCGCGTAGACTTTCGCCGGGTTTCAGCGACTGGGAACCAGGTCTCGTTTATACCGGGATAGCCGTCCAATCCACATCTGTGAGGTGAGGCCCATGGCATATTCGAAAACCAACCCACTGGCCGAGGACTTCGGCTTCGACATCGGCGGACCGCTCGCCGCGTACTGGATCGCCCTGCTCCGGATCATCACGGGGTGGTGGTTCTTCCACGCCGGCGTGACGAAACTCATCGAGAGCGGCCTGAACTTCACGTACGGCCCGGCGTACATGCAGGGAATGACCGGCACCGCGCTCGGTCCCATCCCGGTGTGGATGGGGAACAACCTCGCGTGGCTCATCGCGCCGGGCGTCCCGCTGTTCGAGACGCTCATCGGCCTGGCGCTCATCGCCGGCGCGTTCGTCCGGCTGGCGGCCTTCGGCGGGGTCATCTTCATGACCCTGTTCTGGGTCGGCAACGCCGGCTTCGGGACCGGCCTCGTCAACAGCGACCTGATGGGGCTGCTCCTGTTCGCCACGATGATGGTGTTCGCCGCCGGCCGCTACTACGGCCTGGACGCGCTCATCGAGCGCCTCGACGTGGTGAAAGCGTACCCCAAACTCCGGTACCTGCTCGGTTAACGAGGTGACTCCAATGAAAGAATTCGACATCACCGACAAGATTGCGACGGCGTTCGGCGCGGGACTGATGCTGCTCGGCATCGTGGGGCTCGGCCTCGTCGAGCTCGTCGCGGGCAAGCCGTACAGCCCCGTACCGCTGACCAACGAGGCGGGCGACGTGATCGCGAACCCGGCCATCGACCCGACGCTGCGGACCGGGCTGGTCCTGCTCGGCCTGGCCGTCCTGTTCGCGTGGGGCGTCTACCGCGCGGCCACGCCGGACCGCGGCGTCGACCAGACGCCGACGGAAGTGACCGCCGACTGACCGCGAACCGAGGGCGGGCCGACCGCCGAACCGACCGCACGGGTCGAACCACTTCGCTCGCCGCTTTTCACGACACACCGTTCCGACTACTTCACACGCCAGCTCCGGCGTCAGTTCCTCGGCTCCGTACGGGGTCAGTCGTCGCGTTTGCTCCGAGTCGCCGGTCCTTCGAACGGCAGGGTTCAAGCCCTGCGAGGAACTAGCCGTTGTCAATGGACGGCCCGCTGTGGACGGACACGCACGCCCCCGCGCTCGCGGACCTCCCGCAGGAGGACGTCCGCGAGCGACTCTCGCGGGCGGTGGACGAACCGATGAACCTCGTGGTGCAGGGCCCACCGGGGTCGGGGAAGACCGCCGCCGTGCGCGCGCTCGCCGAGGCGGCCCACGACGACCCGGACAACGACCTCATCGAGATCAACGTCGCCGACTTCTTCGGCCGGAGCAAAAAGGAGATCCGCGAAGACCCCCGATTCGAGTCGTTCCTGACGGGGCGCTCGCGCATGGCGAAACGCGATATGATCAACCGCGTGCTCAAGGAGTCGGCGGCGAACGCGCCGATGTCGGGCACGTACAAGACGGTGTTGCTGGACAACGCTGAGGCTATCCGCGAGGACTTCCAGCAGGCGCTGCGGCGCGTGATGGAGCAGTACCATCGGACGACGCAGTTCGTCATCGCGACGCGCCAGCCCGCGAAGCTGATCCCGCCGATCCGCTCGCGCTGCTTCCCGGTGCCCGTCCGCGCGCCGACAACCGACGAGGCGATCGACGTGCTCCGGGGGATCTGCGAGGCGGAGGGCGTCGGCTACGACGACGACGGACTGGAGTTCGTCGCCAGCGCGGCCGCGGGCGACCTCCGGAAGGCCGTCCTCTCTGCGCAGACCACGGCCGTCGAACACGACGAAGTGACGATGACGGCGGCCTACGAGACCCTCGGCGAGGTCGGCACCGACGAGGCGGTGCTGGCGGCGCTGGAAGCTGCACAGGCGAGAGATCTGACGGACGCCCGCTCGACGCTCGACGACCTCCTCCACGACGACGGCTACGAGGGCGGCGACCTGCTCCGGGAGATCCTCCGCGTCGCGCGCTCGAAGTCCGACGCGTCGCCGGAGGCGGTTGCCCGACTGCACGCGCTGGCGGGCGAGATCGACCTCGATCTCGTCGAGGGGAGCGACGACCGTCTCCACCTCACGCACCTCCTCGCGGCGTGGGGCGCGGGTCGGACGACGACCGAGGCGACCGTCCGCGACCCCGTGGACGCGTGAGCGCGCTCTCCATCCCCGATCTCGCACCCGGGAGCGAGCGGCGCGTGCTCGTTCCGTTCGCGCTCGCGGTCCCGTTCCTTGCGCTCGTGCCCCCGCTCGGGCTGCTGCTCCTCGCTGTGGGCGCGTTCTCGGTGTACTTCTACCGCGACCCCGAGCGCGAGCCAGCGGGCGCGGGCGTCCTCGCGCCGGCCGACGGCCACGTCTCCGTGATCCGCGCGGACGGAGACCGCGTTCGCGTCGGCGTGTTCATGAGCCCCTTCGACGTGCACGTCTGTCGCGCGCCAGCCGACGGGACGGTGACGCGCCTCGACCACCGCGGCGCCGCGCACAAGCCCGCGTTCGCAAAGGAGTCCGAGCGAAACGAGCGGGTCGAGTACACGGTCGATCCCGGCGCCGGCGACTCCGGGGCGGCAACTGACGGCGTCCGGGTGGACGCCGACGCCGCAGGAAGCGACGCGGACGCTGCGACCCACGAGGACCGCGTCGACGGCGCGCTCATCGCCGGTTGGTTCGCCCGTCGGATCACCCCCTACGTTTCGCCTGGAGACGCGCTCACACGGGGCGAGCGGATCGGCTACATCGCCTTCGGATCGCGCGCCGACGTGGTGCTCCCGCCGGCGTACGACCCTGAAGACGTCCGCGTGCGCGTCGGTGAGGCCGTCCGGGCGGGCGAGTCGGTGATCGCCCGGCGTGACTGACGCGTCGCCGTCGCGGGTCGGGGCGGCCGCGACGTTCACTTTCACTCCGCACCGCCGTGCGACCGTCTCGCTTATGCCCGCCACCCATTCACTCTCGTGCATGCCGGGCAACCCGAAGGGCGACCGCCGGGAGCGCGAACTCGTCAACAGGCTCCACGACGCCGGCTTCGCGGTGATGCGTGCGCCCGCCAGCGGCTCGTCGACTGACCGGGAACTGCCGGACGTGCTCGCGGGCGACGGTCGGGTGTTCTACGCGGTCGAGGCGAAGTCCTCCTCTGGCGATCCGATCTACCTCCGCGGCGAGGAGGTCGAGGCGCTCATCTACTTCGCGCGCAACTTCGGCGCCGCCCCGAAGATCGGCGTCCGCTTCGACCGAGAGGACTGGTACTTCTTCCACCCGGGCGACCTGTACGTCACCGACGGCGGGAACTACCGCGTGAAGAAGGAGACCGCGCTCGCGGACGGCGAGACCATCGACGACCTGCTCGCCGCCAGCGAGGAGACGGAGTCCGACACCAGCGTCGCCGAGGTGCTCAACGCCGTCGAGCAGGGAGTCCTCTCGGCCGAAGAGGCCGAGGAGATGCTGTAACGGCTCTCGCGACGGGAAGACACTTGCCGCGGGAACGACGACCCCGGCCCCGTGAGCGACACGTCTCCCCGTTCGTCGTCGCGACCGTCCTCCCTCCGCCACCTGCTCGCGGTCTGGTTGCTCGTCGGGGCGTCGTTCTTCGGGCTCGGGGCGGGGCTCGCTCGGGCGACCCTGGGGTACGACGGATGGGCGGTCGGAACACTCGCTCTCTCGGGGTGGGACGTCGGACTCCTGCTCGCGACGGCCGTGGTGTGTGGGGCGTGGGTCGCGGGAATCAGACCCTCGATCCGGGCCGGCGTCGGCTACTTGATCGTCGAGTTGGTCGTGCACCTGATCGTCGCGCTGGCGCTGTCGTGGGCCCGGCTCGGCGCGTGGGCTACCGTCGCGGCTCGCGCCGTCTCGATTCCCGTCGCGGCGGTCGTCTGTTTCACACCGCTGGGCGGGGCGGCGGCCGCTTGGGTCCGCGAGCGCGCTCGCCGCCTGCTGGGGGTGCCGCCGACCGAGTGACACGCCTCCCGACGGCGCGTCTCCGCATTAGGCGCCGTCGTCGTGCCGAGCCGACCGGAGCCCGATCACGGGCTTGTGCGGACGCTCGTCGGGCGCGACCCGGCGCAGGCGCGAGGCCGGGAAGCCGTAGCGCCGACGCCCTGACACGTCGAGCGGTCCCGGAGAGCGCGTCGCGTTGCCGACGTACACCGCCTCGATCACCGGCTCGTGGTCGCCGTAGTCGGCGTTGGTCTCGTAGTCGCTGATCCGCGTCCCGTCGCGCGTCCGATACTCGTCGGCCCGGGTCGTCGTGACGCCGGTAACGACGAGCAGTCTGTCGGCCTCGCGGTCGCGGACGAACGATCCGACGGCGGGTCGGTGATCGCCACACAGGAACGCCCCGGATTCGCGGACGCGGACGAACACGCCGCCGCCGCAGACGGCGCAGGCCGCGACGCGCTCGCCGGGCGCGGGTACGCGGCCGATGCCGACCTCCATGTCGACGCGCCGGAGGTGTTTGCAGCGGTTTCGCCGGATCGCGTGGTCCGGGCAAGTACAGGTATCGCTCGCGAGGTCGACGACGTAGGTACCGCCCTCGGTGTCGACCAGGTACCGGTCGTCGTCACGGAGGGGTACACCGCCATCGGCTCCGTTCGGGCGCGCTCGGTGCGGTCGGCGTCGCGACTAGCCGCGTCGCGGCCCTCGACACCGTCGCCGCCGCGGCCGTTGGATCTCCGGGCACGGGGGCCGCCCGGCCCGTCCGAGCCGTCAGAGGTGGACCCGGGAAATGCGGTCCGGTCGCGCGAACGGCGGTCGCCGTGGCCGCCACGGCCGGCGTCGTCGTGCCTCCGATCTGGTCGCCCGCCGGAGGTGCGTGCAGGCGTCATCTGATCGCTGAAAATACGCGCTGAATCGACCTAAGCCCTCGGTCGAGGGGGCGAGCGCTTCGAAGCCCTTTTGCCGGGTCCACGGATACGCCGGTGCATGGAAATCGACGCCGAGATGCGCCGAATGATCGCCGTCTCCGTCGGCGCAGTCGTCGTCTTCATCGGCCTTCTGGTCGGGATCGGGCTCCAGTACACCGACGGCCACAACCTCTCGAACGTCGGCGCCTACTACCTCATCGCCGCGATCAGCCTGTTCATCCTCCTGATGGCCGTCGCCGGCGTCCTCCTCGACCGCGGCGAGTAACCATCGACTGCGTCGCGAACTCGCGTTCTCGAATCCCGAGTGCACCGCCACGTAGCCAGTGCCGTCGCTCACTCGGGGGTCTCGCTCAGGCGGCGGCGTCGCCCGCGTCCGACTCGCCTCGCTCGCGCCAGTCGACGACTTCGTCGGCGTCGCGCAGTTGCCTGCTGTAGTACTCCAGGGGATGGGGTGCGACGCTGCGGTGGTTGTCTTCGTTCTCGCAGATCCCGTACTCACCGAGCGTCCGACACGACGGCGGCGGGTACTGCGCGCCGGAGTCGTCGCGGAGGTACGCGAACCGTTCGGCGACGAGATCGGGATCGAGCCCCGAGAGCGCGACCGCCTCCTCGGCGTCGAGGTTGAGCCCCGCGAGAAACGACAGCAGCGAGAAGCGCTCGTGGTGCCCCAACTCGTCTCCGCCCTGCGCCCGCCCCAGCAGTTTCGCGATGCACGGCGGGAAGTGCTCGGGGGCGACGACGTCGAGGTCGGCGGTGACGCTCCGATCGGCCAGCAGGTCGCGCAGGTCGGTTATCTCCGCCTCCAGTTCGTCCGCGAGTTCATCGCCGACGCCCTCGAACGGCAACCCCCCGCCGACGCGGTCCTCGACGGCCTCCCGGATCAGCCGGTACAGCTCCTCGCGCTCGGTGCGGACCTCGCCGTCGACGAGTTCGCGGTTCACGAGCCGCCAGTCGTCGCCCCAGTCGGGGTCGACGTACGCGAGGTACGCGCCGACGCCGAGCCAGAGCCACGTGCCCTCAACCTGCCCGGGTTTCGGGTCCTCGATGCGGACGGCGTCGGCCAGATCGAACTCCCGCAACAGGGTGTCTTGACCGACGCGGGCGGGGTCCCGGCGGGCGCCGTCGTCGCGGGCGCGCTCGAGGTCCGCTGTGAACCGCCGGTAGGCCGTGGCCGCCTCGGCCTCGGCGTATTTTTCCACGGCCGCACGCGAGTCGAGCAGCGAGACGAGGATCCGCGCGATGGGGTACGACAGTAGTTCGTCGCGGGCGTCCCACTCGCGGGAGTCGTCGGCCTCGACGGTGCCCTCGGTGAGCGCGCGCTCGACCCGTTCGCGCCCGCGGTCCACGGCGGGGTCGCCGTCGGCGACGAGCGCGGCCAGGTCGACGCCCGATTCGCGGACGGCCTCGCGGGCCGACGCGAAGAACGGGTACCGGGCGTGGCGCGGCTCCATGATCGGGTGTCCGTGGTGGTGGACGGAGGTTAAGCGCGACGGTCTGACCCGTGGTTGTTCGACGCGCTCGCGGTGCTGATTGGGGACGTGGCGACCGGGTCGGGACCTCGATTCGGCTGTAATCGCCTATCGCACCGGGAACGAGGGACCGCTACTCGACTCTCGGGGACTCTCGAATCGTTCAGTACGGGCTAGCAACCGTCCTCGCTACGGGCGACGTGTAGCTCATTCCGAACCGTTCCGGCTCCATCTCGTCGGTTCTACAGGGGAAGTTCCCTTGCGGTGCGAGTAGTAGTCACGGGGAACCGTCGTACCACTGCGGCGTAGGCCGGCGGGCCGAGGACGCTCCCGATGAACAGCAGGCCGATAGCGCCCGGGCTGGCAGCCTCACTACCGATCTGAACGATGAGGCTGTATTCAACACGACGACCGAACCCGCTCACCCACCGGGTTGCAACACGGCCGGACGGGTCCGCTCACTCGTGGGTCTCACGCGGCCAAAAACGGGGTCCGAACGCTGCGGAGTCCTGCAGGGATCTATCAAACGGCGAGACGGTTCTCAATAATACGGAACTCCCCTCGGCGATTAACCGGGCGAACCAAGTCATCGAACCGTACGATGCACGACAAGCGAAGCGGTGAGTGTGCGTAATGAGCGGAAGTCAGACCCGATCTCCAGAGGCCGAGCTCGGGTTGCTCGACGCGACGATGATCGGTATGGGGGCGATGATCGGGGCCGGCATCTTCGTGCTGACCGGGCTGGCCGCCGAAATCGCCGGCCCGGCCGCGATCCTCGTCTTCGCGCTGAACGGCATCGTCACTGCGTTCACCGGGCTCTCGTATGCAGAACTGGCCGCCTCGATCCCCAAAAGCGGCGGCGGATACGCCTTCGTTCGAGAGATCTTCGATGACCTCTCCTCGTTCATCATGGGCTGGATGCTCTGGTTCGCCTATATGATCGCGGGAGGGCTGTACGCGCTCGGCTTCGCGCCGAACTTCCTCGAACTGTTGCACGTCTATGGACTCGTTCCCCCGCCAGACGAAGTGGGTGCCGTCGTGGTACCGGTCGTCGACGCGGGGGTGCCGCTCGCTTTCCTCCTGGCGTTCGTCGCCGTGCTCGGTCTGGTGGCGCTCAACGCCGTCTCAACGGCTGCCAGCGGAAGCGCCGAGACGGTCTTCACGATCGTCAAGGTGAGCATCCTGGTCGTGTTCGTCGGCTTCGGCCTCGCGTCCCCGATGTTCTCCGGGGCCGAGTTTCAACCGCTGTTCCCCGAGGGGGCCGGCGCGACCGCGATCCTGCCGGCGATGGGGCTCACGTTCATCGCGTTCGAGGGCTACGACCTCATCACAACCGTCACCGAGGAAGTCGAAAACCCCCGGGAGAACATCCCGAAAGCGATCTTCGCGAGCCTGATCGCGACGGTGATCGTCTATCTGGCAGTCGTAACCGTCGCCGTCGGCACGCTGGGCGCAGATGGGCTCGCCGACGCCGGAGAAGCAGGCATCGCTGCGGCGGCGACATCGTTTATGCCGACCGGACTGCCGATCATCCAGAACGGTGGGGCGCTCATCGTCTTCGGAGCGGTCTTCTCGACGCTGACCGCGCTCAACGCGGTCGTGATCGCCTCCTCCCGGGTGGCGTTTTCGATGGGTCGGGAGGGACAGTTGGTACCGTCTTTCGGCCAGATCCACCACCGATACGGGACCCCGTTCGTGGCGATCCTCTCCAGCGCGGTCGTGATGCTCGGGTCGGTTGCACTACCCACACAGAGCGCCGGCAATATGGCGAGCTTGTTCTTCCTGCTGTCGTTTATCATCGTCAACGTCGCCGTGATCAGGCTCCGGCGGGAGCGACCGAACATGAACCGTCCCTACGAGATGCCGTTCTATCCGGCACCCCCGCTGATCGGCGTCGCCCTCAACCTGATCCTAGCCGGGGTGCTCGTCGAGTACCTGATCCGGACAGATCCACTGGCTCTGGTGCTCAGCGTGGCCTGGATCCTGCTGGGCGGAGTCGCCTACCTCGCGCTCAACAGAGTGCGAGCGCAACCGGACCGCGACCTGACAGACGCCGACACCGAAATCACACCGGAGGTTGAAGACTGAACCCCATGACCAGCACTCTCGACATCATCATCGCGGGCGGCGGGCGCGTCGGCTTCCAGACGGCCGAAATACTCGCCGACCTCGGACACGACGTAACGATCATCGAACAAGACGAGCGGGTCGTCACAGACATCGCCGACGAGTGGATGGCGACAGTCATTCAGGGCGATTCGACGAACCCCGACATCATCGAACAGGCCGGTATTGACCAGGCCGACACGATCGCGGCGCTCACGGGTGAAACAGGGCTGAATCTCGCGGTCTGCCTGGCCGCTTCAGAGCTGCATCCCGGAGTCCGGACCGTTGCGCGCATCGACCGGGCCGCCGGCGAGGCCTATACCCGCTTCGTTGACGCGGTGGTCTTCCCCGAACGGGCCGGCGCGCGCGTGGCGGCAAACGAAGTCGTCGGCAGCGACGTTCAGACGCTAGCGGACGTGACGGGCACTCTCGATATCATGCTGGTTCGCGTCGCAGAGGGGGCCCCGGCGGCCGGAAAGCAACTGACAGACGTGCGGTTTCCCGCGGGGGCGCTGATCGTCTCCGATGAGGACGGTCATCGGATCGCCCGCTCGGACACGACGCTGACACCCGGCGGCCGATACGTTGTCGCTGTCGAACCGAACGTCGCCGACGAAGTGATGAATCTGATGCGAGGGTAGTCACCGTCACCGTATCCGCCTCAAGCCCGGAGCGTGGCTGCGGACTCTTGTTCCGACTCGACAGCCTGAGTAGCTACCTCCCGGCTGCTTCAGGCGGTCGGTATCGAACCCGCCCGAGGTTCAACAGGGCTGGACTTTCGAACTCCACGCCACGGCGACGACGTCGGAACTAGAACCGACGCGGCCGACACTCAACCGACCTACGCAGACTCGAAGCCGTCCTCCCAGCGGAACGTCCCGTCGCGCTGCACGACCTCGCCGTCGACGAGCATCCGCGAGTCCTCGGACACGTCGGTTATCATGTCGACGTGGACCGCCGAGTCGTTGCCGGACTCGCCCTCGGGCACGCAGGCGTCGTACGCGCGGCCGAGCGCGAGATGGACGGTGTCGCCCATCTTCTCGTCGAAGAGGATCGAGTCGGTGAAGCGGTCGATGCCGCGGTTCATCCCGATCCCGAGTTCGCCCAGCCGGCGCGCGCCCTCGTCGGTGTCGAGTACGTCCGCGATGGCGCCCTCGCCCTGCTCGGCCGCGAAGTCGACCACCTCGCCGCCCTCGAAGGTGAGCGAGACGCCCTGCACGCGCTGTGCGTCGATGGTCATCGGCACGTCGAAGTACACCTCGCCCTCGGTCGCGTGCGGCGCGGTGAACACCTCGCCGGAGGGGAGGTTGTGGGAGTCGTAGGCGACGCTCGCGGCGGAGTTGACCGCCGTGCGGCCTTCGATGGACATCGTGAGATCCGTCCCTTCCTTCTCGATGCGGACCTCGCTGCCGGCGTCGAGGACCTCCTTCATGTTCGCCATCTCGTCGGCGAGCGACTCCCAGTCGCGGAGCACGGCGTCGTACACGAAGTCCCGATACTCCTCGGCGGCCATCCCGGCCTGCTGGGCGAGCGACCGCGTCGGGTGGACGGTGGAGACCCAGTCGGTGTCCATCCGCGCCTCGCGGGTCGCCGCGGTCGCCTTCCGCGCTCGCTGTCGACGCTCGCCGTCCACGTCCGCCAGCGCGGTGGTGTTGCGACCGCCGCCGATCCGGAGGTACACGTCTGCGGCCTCCAGCATCGCCAACTTCGGCTCGCTGTGGGCGAACTCGCGGTCGTCGTCGCCGGCGCGGAGGAACGCGCGGCCGACCTCGCTGGACCCGTACGTCGTGAGCAGCGTCGCGTCGCGCTCGCCCAGTTCAGCGGCGACCGCGACCGCCAGGTCGTGAGCGCCCTCGGCGACGTCCATCACGACTTGGTCGCCCGCCTCGACGCGGGCGCTCCAGTCGACGAGTACCTCGGCGTGTTCTCGCACTCGGTCGTCCATGCGTACGCCTTCCCGCCCAGCGTCTAAGAACGCGCGGTCTCGGACGGGGACGCTCAGCGCCCGGCCGCCGGCGAGTCGGTGCTCTCAGTCGAGTCGAGCCCCTCATGTGGGGACCCACCGCCGTCGTCGATCCCCAGCGAGGGACCCCGGACGGCGAGGATGAGGAGGACGACCGTCGCGACGGCGGCCAATTGGACGGCGTACACGTCGGCGCCGCCCGTTCCGGCGAGCGTCCGCCGGGGGACGGGGACCAGCAACGCGGCGTTGTTGATCCCGGCGTGCAGGAGCACGACGACGGGGAGGACGCCGCCGGATCCCTCGAACAGCCAGGTGAACACCACCGCCAGTCCGACGACGACCGGCACGTACAGCCCGAAGGGGTTCCCCCACTCGTAGGCGCCCGGGACGACGTACAGCGGGAGGTGCCACCCGGCCCAGACGACGCCGAGCAAGACGCTCGCGGCGAGCGGACCGAACCGTGACCGGAGGCGCGGGAGGAGATACCCCCGCCAGCCGAACTCCTCCTGCCCACCGCCGACGAGTGCGGTCGCGAGGACGGCGACCGCGACCGTCGGGAGGCGCCCGGGGAGCACCGACGGGGCGAGCGTCCCGCCGTCCGCGACGATCGCGACGGTGTGCGCGGCCGCGATCGCCGCCGGCACGCCGAGCGCGAGCAGGTACCAGCGAGGGGCGACCCTGATCCTGACGAGTCGGCGGAGCCACGCGCGGACGGATCGCCTCTCCAACCGGAGACGGACGACCGCGCCCACGGCCGGGCCGAACCCGCCGACGAACAGCAGAGCCGTCGCTGCTGGTGTCTCGGGGCCCGCGAGGACCGGTCCGGCGATCCACGCCGCCCAGGTGAACGAGAACGTCACCGCGAGAAACGATACGACCGGCCGAACGCCGTCGGGGACCTGCATATCCGACCGATGGGGCTCGTGCGGCGTATAGCCCGAGCCGCGACTACAGTGGCTGAAGCCGTGGGGCCGATTTAAGTACTCGCGGTCAGCACCGCGGAGGTGGTGAATGACCGACCGGACGCCGCCGCCCTCGCGGGCGCCATCGAGGACGACAGCACGCGAACCATCCTCGTGGCCACGCAGGAGGAGGCGGTGCCGGTGAGCGAACTCGCCGACGTCTGCGGCGTCTCCGAACCGACAGTCTACCGCCGGCTCGAATCGCTCCGCGAGCGCGGGCTGGTAGAAGAGCGGACCCGACTCGACGAAGACGGCCACCACCGCGGCGTCTACCGGGCCACCGTCGAGCGCGTCGCCTTCGACCTCGCCGCCGACGGCGTCGACGCGGAGGTGACCCGCAGAACGAGCATGGCCGATCGGTTCACCGACCTCGTGGGGGAGATGTAACGTGGTCGCGCCCGCGCTCCAACTCGGCGATATCACGCCCACGCAGGCGGTGTTCGGTGCGTCCGAACTCCTCGGCGTCGTGCTCGGACTGACGATCGGCTACATCGCTTACCGGGGGTATCGTCGCAACGACGCCCGCCCGATGCTGTTCGTTGCCCTCGGGTTCGTCCTCCTGTTCGGTGTGCCGGCGCTCGCGGCCGGCGTCTACCTGCTCGTTCCCGCAGTCAGCGAGGTCCACGCCGGCGCGGCGACGCAGATCGCGGAGCTCCTCGGACTCGTGAGCGTGCTCTACGGGCTTCGAACTGACTGACGCAGTCGGCGTCAGATCGTCAGGCGCGGGGAACTCGTCGGCGCCGCCGCCCACACCGCAACGCCTACGCCCCGCCTCGCCGACGCGCCGGTATGAGCATGCAACTCGGCGTGATCGGACTCGGTCGGATGGGCCAGATCGTCGTCGACCGCGTCCTCGACGCCGGCCACGACGTGGTCGCCTTCGACCTCTCGGCGGAGGCGACCGCCGCGGCCGCCGAGGCCGGTGCCGAACCGGCGGACTCTGTTGGGGACCTGTACGATAGACTCGAGGGCGAGGTGAGCGAGCCCTCGAACCGAACGGGGAGTGAAGCGACCCGTGAGGGCGGCGATGCCGGCGCCCGGATCTGGCTGATGGTCCCCGCTGGCGACCCGGTGGACGCCACGCTCGACGACTTGGAGTCGCACCTCACGGGCGACGACGTGGTCGTCGACGGCGGCAACTCCCACTTCGAGGACTCCGTCCGCCGCGCGGAGGCCACGGATGCCGCCTACCTCGACTGCGGCACGTCCGGCGGCCCCGCCGGCGCGGAGTTGGGATTCTCGCTGATGATCGGCGGTCCCGAGTGGGCCTACGAGGAACTGACGCCCGTCTTCGACGCCGTCGCAACCGGCCCCGCGGGCCACGACTGGATGGGCCCCGCGGGCTCGGGCCACTACGTGAAGATGGTCCACAACGGCGTCGAGTACGCGCTGATGCAGGCGTACGGCGAGGGATTCGAACTGCTTCACAACGGTCGCTACGACCTCGACCTGGAGGCCGTCGCGCGCACGTGGAACAACGGCGCGGTGATCCGTTCGTGGCTGCTGGAACTGTGTGAGGAGGCGTTCCGCGAGGAAGGCAACGACCTGGGCGACGTGGCAGACCGGATCGAGGGCGGCTCCACCGGTACCTGGACGGTGCAGGAGGCGCTCGAACAGGAGGTGCCGGTGCCGCTCATCTACCAGGCGCTGGCCGAGCGGTTCGATTCCCGCGAGGAGCGGTTCGGCCGGCGGCTCGCGAGTCGGCTGCGGTACGGCTTCGGACGTCACGACGTCCCTCGAAAGGACGAATAAGGCCCGCCGTTCGAGGCCTGGCTACGGGACGAACACGTTCGCCGTCCCGGTATCGACGGCTCCCGCCGTCGGTGGATAATCACAACCCTTGTTACCCCCCGCTTCCAAGCCGGAATCATGGTAGACCCCGTGGCTATCGGGTTCGGCGCGGGCCTCGTGTTGGTCTTCGTCGCGCTGCACGTCGCCCGCGGCACCGGCTGGGAGGCCACCGCGGACATCTCCGAGGAGGTCATCGAGCGACGCGCCTCCACCGTCGAGGAGACGGAGTTCCCCGAGCCGGGGAGCCGCGCCATCGGGGGCGGAAGCGTCCCCGCCGGTGCGGTCGCCGCCGGCGAGGAGGGCGAACTGGAGGAGGGCGCGGCGGCCGAGGAGTCGACGAGTCCGGCCGACATTCCCGAAGACGAGATCGAGTACTTCGAGGTCGAGTTCGTCAAAGAGGGCGAGACGATCGAACTCGCGAACAACGAGACCGTGCTCGAACAGGGCGAGGAACACGGCTGGGACCTCCCCTACGCCTGCCGGCAGGGGCAGTGCGTCTCCTGTGCCGGGCAGATCACCTCCGGGGGCAACTCCGAGGAGTACATCGAGCACGACAATCAGCAGATGCTCGGCGACGCCGAACTCGACGATGGGTACACGCTCACCTGCGTCGCGTACCCCCGGGACGACTTCACGATCGAGACCGGCGAAGCGCCGTAGTTCCCGGTCCGTCTGCGCTGCCTGAACCGTCCGCACTTTTGCGGGTTCTCTCGGATCTCTCAGCTCCCTCCGTCTCGTTCTCGCCGGCGTCGTCGTTCTGCCGGTTTGCCCACACAGTCGGTGAAATTGCCCGCTTCGATTCGATTCGGCGGCCGCTGGCTTCGAAGGGGTAAACACTCCCCGAACTGTCGTGATGGGTGACGGAGTGTACTCGTGACCGATGCCGACGAGCGCGTCGCCGGCTCTCTCACCGAGGGGTCGCTGGCGCGGCCGATGTTCGCCCTCGCGTGGCCGATCGTGGCGACCCAGCTGCTACAGGTGGCATACAACCTCACCGACACGCTCTGGCTGGGTCGGTTCTCCACGGACGCGGTCGCGGCGATCAGCCTCGCGTTCCCGCTGGTCTTCCTGTTCATCTCCATCGGCGGCGGCCTCAACGTCGCCGGCTCGACGCTCGTCGCTCAGTACACCGGGCGCGCGAGCGATCCGGACGCCGCCGACGACGCCGCCGACGGCACCGGCGGTGGCGACGACTCGGACCCGGTGGACACGATCAGCCACTCGCGTACCGCCGGCACCGTCGCGGGCCAGACGCTCACGGTCGTGACGGCGGTCGCGGTGACGTTCGGCGTCCTCGGCTACCTCCTCACGGACGACCTGCTGTCGGTGCTCCCGTCGTCGCCGGCGACGGCGGGGCAGGTCGTGCCCCTGGCGGCCGACTACATGGAGGTGTTCTTCCTCGGGCTGCCGTTCCTGTTCGGCTTCTTCGTGTTCTCGTCGCTGATGCGGGGGTACGGCAACACCCGCGCGCCGATGGTCGTGATGGCGCTGTCGGTGCTGATCAACGTCGTGATCGACCCGCTGCTCATCTTCGGCGTCGGCCCGGTGCCCAGGCTCGGCGTGCAGGGGGCGGCCCTGGCAACGGTGCTCTCTCGGACCGTGGCGACGGTGGTCGGGCTGTACGTCCTCCTCGGCACCGACGCCGGGCCGCGGGTCCGGCTGCCGGACTTCCGCCCGCAGCGTCGGTTCGTGGTGCAGATCGTCCGGGTCGGGGTTCCCTCGGCGATGGAGCAGTCGGCCTCGGCGCTCGGACTGATCACGCTTACCGCGATGGTGGTGACGTTCCGCCCGGAGGTCGTCGCCGCATACGGGCTCGGGAACCGCCTCGTCTCGCTGGTGTTCCTCCCGGCGCTCGGGCTCGGCCGCGCCACTAACACCATCGTCGGACAGAACCTCGGCGCCGGCAACCCCGAACGCGCCGAGCGCGCGACGTGGCTCGCCGCGAAGGTCGCGACCGCCGTGATGCTCGTCGTCGCCGTGCTCGCGGTGGCGTTCGCCGACGAGGTCGTCGCCGTCTTCATCTCCACGGGCACGGACGCGGCCGCCGAGACGATCCGGCTTGGCGCCGAGTACATCGGCGTCCGCGCGATCGAGTTCGGCTTCATCGGCGTACTCCAGGTCGTCCTCGGCGCCTATCGCGGCGCGGGTAACACGAAGACGGCGCTGGCGTTCTCGCTGCTCGCGCTGTGGATTGGTCGGGTGCCGATCGTCTACGCGCTGGCGATCGCCGGCGACCTCGGACCGTTCGGCATCTGGGTCGGCATGACCGCGGGCCAGATAATCGGCGCCGTCGCCGCCGCGGCGTGGTTCACCCGCGGGACGTGGAAGGAGGCGGTCATCGACGAGGCCGACGACGCGCGTGGCGCGTGACGCCGCGACGTCGACCTGTGGCGGTTCCGAAGGCTTATTCGCCGGGCTGTGGTACGATGGTGTGAGGGCGGCTAGTTCAGCGGACAGAACGCTTGGTTCCGGACCAAGAGGTCGGGGGTTCAAATCCCTCGCCGCTCGCTACTTCTCGCGCCGCGCGCTTCTTCGCGAACAACAGCGCGAGCACTGCGGAGCGTGTGTGAGCACCCGTCATTTGCCGGACTCAGCGTCCCGATCGACAGCAACCGTTGTGATCTGTCCGTCCCCTCAGAACGTGTACGCCATCATCGCCTCGTCGACGTACTCGTCGTCGATGGTGTAGTGGTCGCGGCGGATCGCTTCCGTCTCCCAGCCGTTGTCGCCGAGGAACTCCAGCGCGGCGGCGTTGGTCACCGGGACGCTGTTGTACACCTTCCGGAAGCCGTTGGCCTCGGCCCAGTCGAGCCCGCGCTGGAGGAGCTTTCCGCCGATGCCCGACCGACGGTACTCTGGGACGACTCCCACGGTCTGTTTCGCGGTCTCGCGCACCCGCGACACCTGCGGCAGATCGAGGTGCGTCCACCCGACGAGACCCTCGTCGATCGTGGCGACGAAGAACAGCCGCGACTCCACCGAGTTGTGCCGCGTCACCGTCTCCTCGTACAGCAACTGCTCGGCGATACTCTCGGCGACGACGTACGTCTCCTCGTCGGTGACCGCGCGGATCGCCGCGACCAGTCCCTCGAAGTCGTCCTGACGGGCCGGTCGGATCGTGAACGACGTGCCGGCGGTCTCGTACTCCTCGACGGCGCCCACGTCGAGCGCGACCCGGAGCGTCCCGCCGTCGTCGTCGAGGTACCCGCGGGACTCCAGCCGGTCGAGTTCGCGCTCGAACTCCTCGGCCGGCGCCGAGACGGTCTGCTGAACGACGTGACGGTTCGCGGTGCCGTGTCGCTCGACGTACTCGTAGATCCGCTTGCTCACCTCGGTCTCGAACGTTGGCCGCTCTGCCACCTCCATGGAGAGACGTTCGCGCCCCGGGGCTTAGCGTTTGTCACCTACTAACACGCGACACGGTCCAGTCGGGCTACTCTGTGACCCCTCACTCCCAGGGCTTCACGAGCACCTTCACCGCCTCGCGCTCGTCCATCATGCGGTACCCCTCTGGAACGCCGTCCAGCCCAACGGTCTCGGTGAAGATCGGGGACGGGTCGAGCGTCCCCTGGAGCACGTCGGCCATCAGTTCCCCTGCGTACGCTCTGACGGGTGCGACGCCGCCGCGCAGCGCGACGTTGTCCCCGAAGAACGGGAAGAGATCGAGGCCGCCCTCCATGCCGTGGGGAACGCCGACGTAGCCGACGGTGCCGCCCGGACGGGCCGCCTCGACGGCCGTTTCCATCGCGGAGGCGGCGCCCACGCACTCCAGCACGTGGTTCGCGCCGCCGTCGGTGATATCGAGTATCGCGTCGACCGCGTCGTCCCCGCGCTCGGCGACCGTGTGGGTGGCGCCGAACTCCTCGGCGATGTCGAGGCGGTCCTCGTGGTGGCCGACGGCGACGATCCGTTCGGCGCCCAGCCGGCGGGCGGCCGCGACGCCGCACAGTCCGACCGCGCCGTCGCCGACGACGACGGCGTCCTCGCCGGCCTCGACGCCCGCCGAGCGGGCCGCGTGGTGGCCCGTGCCCATCACGTCGGTGAGCGGGAGCAGCGATTCGAGCGCGTCCTCGTCGTCGGTGTAGCGGTCCGGAACCCGGACGAGCGTGCCGTCGGCGTGCGTCGAGCGGACGAACTCGCCCTGCGCGCCGCCGTTGTCGCCGCCCCACGAGTCGCGGTTCACACAGGAGGTGTGCAGACCCTTCCGACAGAACTCACACGAGCCGCAGGAGATGGCGAACGGGGCGAGCACGCGATCGCCAGGCTCGACCGAGCGGACGTCCTCGCCGACTTCCTCGACGACACCCATCGGCTCGTGGCCGACGCCGGTGCCGGCGTCGCGGTCGCTCTCGCCGCGGTAGAACCACAGGTCCGACCCGCAGATCGCGGTGTGGGTCACGCGGACGATGGCGTCGGTCGGGTCCTCTATCTCGGGCTTGTCGACCTCCTCGACCCGGATGTCGCCGGGGCCGTGGAACACTGCTGCGCGCATACTGCGTCCCAGGACCGCCCGCGGCTTCAACCCCATCGTGTCGGCGATCCCACCCCTCCCGGACGCGACCCGTCTCGTCGACCGATCGCCGCCCTCTCTGGTCGGATTTGGGTCGCAGTTCGGCCTCCTGCCGACGCTCGACTTCGGCCGCGCGTCGGCCTGGGTGAACGTCGTTCTGCTGGCGACGCTCGTCGCCGGCTGAGCACGGGCGTACGGCGAGATTCGCTCGCGGGAGACGCTCGGCTCGCTCGTGTCCGCCCTGCTGCTGCTCGCGGAGAACGTGCTCGCGCTGTACTACTCCTTCTCCGGGTCGGAACTGCCTTTCGCGGCCGTCGAAGCGATGCTGGCGTTACAGTCGCTGGAGACGGCCGCGATCGCGTTCCTCGTGTACGTCTCCGTTCAGTGGCGTCACGCGGCGATCGCGGCGAACCGCCGGCGGACCGTCAGGGTCGCGCCGCAGGCCGGGCACGTCAGTGCCTCGACGCCGTCGCGGTCCCGGTCGCGTACGACCCAATCGCCGTCGGCCGGCGCGGCGTGATCGCACTCGGGGCAGAACAGCATGTCCTTCGGGGGCGGTCGGCGGATGTGCGTGGAGGGATCGTCCATATCCCGCGTAGGTGCTCAGGAGGGATAACTCCGATCCTCTAGCTATCGGGCGTGAGACGGCCCAAAACGGATGATCGTGTGTGACAGACCGCTCCGTTCTGGCGGTCTCTCCGCCCGCTGCCTCACAGCCGTCCGCTCGGGGAGAACACACCGTCGGGATCCCACTCGCGCTTCGTCTCGCGGAGCCACCCGTAGTTGTCGGCGTACACGTCGCGGGCGGCGGCCGTGCCGCGTTCGGTGCCCGAGAAGTTCGGGAGTTCGCCCGTCACCGTCCCGGCTTCGCGGACCCGCTCGGCCGACTCGAGTGCCCACGAGACGTGCGCGTCGTCCGCGTCGGGGTCGGACCAGCACGCCTCGAAGTTACACACGACCTCGGCGTCGCGCTCGGGAACGGCGGTGTCGCCGGGGCCGAGATCCGCGATCGCGCCGCCCATCGGCCAGACCACGACGGTGCTGTCGGATTCGGCGGCCGGGTCCGCGGGCAGCGCCGCCATCCGGTCGGCGACGAGGTCGACGAGGTCGTCGGTGAACGACTCGACGGCGACGGACTTCCAGTAATACCGACCTCCCGCCTCGGAGTCGCCGCCGAGGTACGCCTGTAGCTCCCGATAGGGCACCCGTTCGGCGCGATCGAACACCGGGTCGACGTCGTCGCCGGCGAGCGATCGAAACGGCGCGAGCGCCCGTTCGCCGTCCTCGGGATCGCCGCCGTGTGCGCCGAGGACACACAGCGCCAGGGCTCCGACGGAGTCGTCCGGGATCTCTGGCTCGTCGGGAATCCGGGTCACGTACGGCGAGACGTTCGTCTCGCGGGGAGCCGCTCGGTGGAGCCGGCGGTACGCCCGCAGGAGCGCGGCGAGCTCGGCGGCGTCTTCGACGGCGAACCAGGCGTCGCACATCGCCAGTTCGTCGGGGACCGACACGAGGTCGAACTCGAGTTCGACGGCGACGCCGAACTCGCCGCCGGCGCCCCGGATCGCTCGAAAGAGATCGGAGTTCGACGCCGCGTTCGCGCTGACGCGCTCGCCGTCGGCGGTCACCAGGTCAGCGCGGACGAGGCGATCGCACGCGAGGCCGTGCGCTCGCGAGAGGTAGCCCGTGCCGCCGCCGAGCGTCAGCCCGGCCACCCCGACCTCCGGGGCGACGCCCTGCGGGGTCGCGAGTCCGTGGTCGGTCGTTGCCGCGTCGAGTTCGCCGATCGTCGCGCCCGGTTCGACGACGGCGACCCCCGCGTCTGGGTCGACTGTGACCGCTCGCATCGCGCCCACGTCGCACACAAGCACCCCGTCGCCGGTCGACGTCCCGACTGAGGAGTGTCCGCCCGAGCGCGTCGCGATCCCGATCCCCATCTCCCGGGCGGCGTCGACCACGCGGGCGACGCCCGCGGGGGTGGTCGGGTACGCGACGGCCGCGGGGAACGCCTCGCAGAATCCGTTCCAGACGCGGCGCGCGGCGTCGTACCGGCCGTCGTCGGGCGTCACCACGTCCCCGGGGAACAGCACGCGCCACTCGCCGGTGGCCTCGCGGGTCGTCGCAGCGCCGTCGCCCGCGAGCCCCGCCGAGAGCGACGCGATCGTGTCGGTGTGCTCGGCCGCGAGAGCACGGGCGTCCCCGCGGTCGAACCCTTCGCTGGCCGTCGCGTCGGCGACCGCGTCTGATTCACTGGTCATACCACCCGGTTACCATCGAACGACCAAAAACCGTCGGACGGCGATGAGAAGACGGCGGCCGATCGGGAGCGGCGGCTGGTCGCGGCAGCGTGCGCAGGCGGCAAGCGACCCGGCGCGATGGCGCAACGGCTATCGGCGGGCCGACCCGAGTAGCCCGCATGGAGCGACGACGGGCGCTGGCGTACGCTCGGGTCGGCGTCGCGTACCCCGTCGGTACAGTCGTCGCGGCCGCGGTGGTCGCGGGGTTGCTCGGGTGGGACGTCGGACTGGCGGTGCTCGCGCTCTCGATGGGCTCGGCGGCGACGCTGGCCGGACTGCTCGTCTCGGAGACGGGCGGGATGCGCCCGCCGGAGGCCGACCGCGGGCGCGAGCAACAGCGCGGGATCCTCGGCCTCGGCGGCAACGCTGGTCCGGGGGGACGCGACTCGAACGCCGACGTGCCGGACGTGGCCCGGAGCCGTCAGGCCCGACTGCGCGTGTTCTCGCTGGGGCTGTTCGTGCTCACCGTCGCGCTCGTGCTGCTGCTCGGCGGCGTGGTGCCAGGGTTGTAGGCGGGACGGATCCAGGGCTGTAAGCGAGACGGATCCGGGGCTCTAGGCGGGCCTGTTCTCGGTGCGATCGCGTCGCGGAGCGCTGCGGCTCGCGGTCGCGGCGTCGAAAGAATCGAAGATCGGTCGAGCGGCGGTTCGCGTCGGCGTCGATGGAGGTGGTGGTGGCTGGGGGCCTACTTCACATCGCGCCGCCCATGCCGCCCATGCCGCCCATGCCGCCCATGCCGCCGCCCATACCGCCGGCGGGGTCGTCGTCGCCGTCGTCGGAGCCGCCGCCCTTGAGGTCGCCGGCCGCGATGACGTCGTCGATGCGGAGGATCATCGTCGCCGCCTCGGTGGCGGACTCGATGGCCTGCGTCTTGACGCGGCGCGGCTCGACGACGCCCTCGGCTTCCATGTCGATCACGTCGCCCGTGTAGGCGTCGAGGCCGGCGCCGAACTCGCCGCCGTCGTGGCGGGCGCGCAGGTCGACCAGCGAGTCGATCGGGTCGAGCCCGGCGTTCTCGGCGAGGGTGCGCGGGATGACCTCCAGCGCGTCGGCGAACGCCTCGACGGCCAGCTGCTCGCGGCCGCCGACGGAGTCGGCGAAGTCACGCAGTTCCAGCGCCAGCTGGGTCTCGGGCGCGCCGCCGCCGGGGAGCACCTGCCCGTCCTGCAGCGTCGTGCGGACGACGCCCAGCGAGTCCTCGATGGCTCGCTCGACCTCGTCGACGACGTGCTCGGTGCCGCCGCGGAGGACGAGCGTGACCGAGCGGGCGTCCTCGACGTCCTCGACGAAGATGCGCTCGTCGCCGCCGATGTCCTTCTGGGCGACGGAGCCGGCGAAGCCGAGGTCGCTCTCCTCGAGGTCGTCGAGGTTGGCGACGACGCGGCCGCCCGTCGAGCGGGCCAGCCGCTTGAGGTCGGAGTCCTTCGCGCGGCGGACGGCGAGGATGCCCTCCTGCGCGAGGTAGTGCTGGGCCATGTCGTCGATGCCGTCGCCGACGAAGACGACGTCCGTGCCGACGGCGCTCAGCTTGTCGACCATCTCCTTGAGCTGCTCTTCTTCCTGGTCGAGGAACTGCTGAAGCTGGTCGGGGTCGGTGACGTTGACCTCGGCGTCGATCTCGGTCTCCTTGACCTCGATGGCGCCGTCGAACAGCGCGACGTTGGCGTCCTCGACCGCGTAGGGCATGTTCTCGTCGACGCGCTCCTTGTCGACGATGACGCCCTCGATGAGCTCGGAGTTACCGATGGCGCCGCCGACGACGGTCTCGACGGAGACGTTGTCGGTGTCGACGGTGCCGTCGTCGTCGCGGACGGCGAGCACGGCGTCGACGACGAGCTCGGCGAGCGTGTCGCGAGCGGACTCGGCGCCCTTGCCGGTCATCGCTGTCGCGGCGATCTTCTCGAGCGTCTCGCGGTCGTCCGCGGTGACGTCGATCGACTGCTCGTCGAGGACCTCCTTGGCCTTCTCGGCGGCCTGGCGGTACCCCTGCGCGATGGTCGTCGGGTGGACCTCCGAGTCGATGAGCTCCTCGGCCTGGTCGAGCAGCTCACCGGCGATGACGACGGCGGTCGTGGTGCCATCGCCGACCTCGTCCTCCTGGGTCTCGGAGACCTCGACGATCATGTTGGCCGCCGGATGGTCGATGTCCATCTCCTTCAGGATGGTCACGCCGTCGTTCGTGACGACGACGCCGCCCGAGGAGTCGACGAGCATCTTGTCCATTCCTTTCGGGCCGAGCGTCGTGCGGACGGACTCCGCGACGGCCTTGCCGGCCGTGATGTTCATCGACTGGGCGTCCTTGCCCGACGTTCGCTGGCTGTCCTCCGAGAGTACGATCATGGGCTGATTGCCCATTCGCTGGCGCTGAGACATGAGTCACTCTCTGATTGTTTCCGATTCTATAAAAAGGTTCCGGCAGATGCTCGTCAACACCTCGCACGACCCTGATTCGAGCGTGTGTGAGAGGTTATCAAAGAGAGTTTATATACCGAACCGCGAGTCGCAGGACCGTCGGCGGCGCGGTCGCCGCGCGCTGCGTAGAACTGTCGCCGATCGGGGCGTTACCGCGGCTCCTCGGTGTTGTTCGTCGGGGCCGACAGGTCGGGCGCACCGTGGATCTCGTTGTGCTTGCGCTCGAGGAACGAGTAGACGGCGCCGTGGGGGGCGCCGTCGAGGATCATCCCCGTCGCGCGCCGGACGGCCTCGACCTCCTCGGGCTGGCCGATGACGCCGAGGGTCGTCCCTTTGATGACGACTTCGGCGCCCGAGAGGTCCTCCATCAGCTCTCGCGTGCGGCCGTTCTCGCCGATGAGGCGACCCTTCTGGCGCTGGAGGTCGTTCTTGTTTCGCGTCTCCGATGCGAGGTCGACCAACTCGAACCGTCGCAGGTCGTGCTCCAACAGCGAGAGGGCCGAGTCGGGCGTGAACCCGCGGCCGATGGCGCGGACGATGTCGGGAGCGACCAGGCCGGCGACCGGGTCGCCGACGGCGTCGATGGCGACCGACCCCGACTCGGAGTCGATGTCGAGTCGAACCTCGGCGCGGTCTTCGATCTCCCGCATCGTCTCGCCGCCCTCACCGATGAGCACGCCGATGCGGTCCTGCGGAACCTTCACGTGCTGCATACAGCCTGAATTCCTGCTGCACGTGGTTAAGAGTTCCCTCGGGAACCCGCCGCGTCAGCGGGTCACACGCGCGAACCGAGACCAGACGACTGCGGTCACCTCGTGCTACTCGTCGTCGTCGCCGGCGCGGTCGGCCGGGTTCGGGTCCGTCGCGGGATCGGGTTCGGCGGCCGGCTCCGCCTCGGGCGCGGTGACGTACTCGTGGAGGTCGTCTGCATCGGTATCGAGCCCCTGTCGCGAAAAGAAGGAAGCGACGTTGCGGCAGTCGCGCTTCAGGAAGTCGTCGGCGTTCGGGTGGTGGACCGTCACCGCCTGTCCCAGGTCGATGACGACCAGTTCCCCGTCGTGGATGATGAGGTTGTACTCCGAGAGGTCGCCGTGGACCAGCCCCGCCGCGTAGAGGCGCCGCATGTACTCGCGGACGACCTCGAAGGCGGTCTCAGGGTTCTCGACGTTCACCTCTGCGAGCCGCCGGGCGCGGTCGTCGGCGTGGCCGACCAGTTCCATCACGAGGACGTTGCGCTGGACGGCGATCGGCTCCGGCACGCGGACGCCGGCCTTCCGGGCCCGCGAGAGGTTCGAGAACTCCTTGCGCACCCACGCGACGACGACCTGCTTCTTGTCGGAGCCGATCCCCTCGAATCGGGGGTCACCCTCGAGGTAGTCGCGCATCTGCCGGAAGTTCGAGGTGTTGATCCGGTACACCTTCGCGGCGACCTCGCGCTCGTCGGCGCCGAGCGCCTCGTACACGTTCGCCTCCTTGCCGGTGGACACCGGGCCGCCGAACGCGGCGATGTGGCCGTCGCGGGTGAGTTTGTACAGCGCCGCGAGCGTGGCGTCGTCGAACACCGACGCCTCGACTTTGAACTGCTCGGTGTTCTTGATCCGCTTGCGGAACTCGTCGAACTCGTCGTCCTGTCTGCGGGCGATCTTGTCGGCCTCGGTCTGGGCGATGTCGGCCAGGTCGAGGTCCTCCCACTCGTCGCCCGGCGCGTCCGCCTCGTCGGGTTCAACGAACCCGAACTCTCCGGTCATCTACTACCACGTACGCGCTCGGGCATGAAAAGCACCGGTACCCGAAGACGCCGCCGCGTCGTCGCCGTCGGCGTCGACCAACTCAGGCGATGTGGCCTTCATCGCGCAGCTGATCGGCGTCTTGGCTCTCGTAGCGGTGTTCGATGTCGGCCTTCTCGTCTTGCCAGTCCCACGGGCTGACCAGGACGAGGTCGCCCTCGCGGATCCAGGTTCGTTTTTGCATCCGGCCGGGGATGCGCGCGGTGCGCTCGACGCCGTCGTTGCACCGGACTTTCACGCGGTTGGCGCCGAGCATCTCGGTCACCTCGGCGAACACTTCGTCGTCGTCGGGCATTCGGAGATTCTTGCGACCGGTCCCGTCGCCGTCGCTCATACTCCTGTGTTCTCGCGTCCGACAGTTAAGTTCGGCGGGTACGAGCGGCAGCGAGCACCTCGATTCGAACGGGGAGGGTGACGATCCGTGAGCGAAGCGACCGTGGGTACACCGACCCCCGGGTGACTTCGGCGACGATCACAGACCGAGGGTCGCGCTCGGAACCCGCCGGCCTTTTCAAGAGCTACCGCCACGACCGGGTATGATCGACAAACTCGGCACCGCCGGCGTCGCCGGCGCCGTCCTGCTGTTTGCCGGCCTCGCGCTCGTCGCGTGGTCGGCTCCGATCGTCGCGGTCGGCCTGGCGCTCGTGCTCGCGGGCACCGGTCTCGTGGTGAAGGGCCTCGCAACCAGCCTGATGCGGCAGTTCGGGTTCGCGTAGTCGCCTCCGCGTCGGGTCGTCGCCGCTCTCGCTTACGCGTCGAGTTCCCGCAGCACTTCCCGCCCCGGAGCGATCAGCTCGTTCAGGGAGTCAGCGAGCGCGCCCTTCGCGTCCGCGGGGTGAAGCTCGCCCGACTCCAGATCCGCCGCCAGCGACTCATAGTCGTCGTACTCGAGATCGCCGCCGTACTCCTCGGGGCGCTCGACGACGACCGTGTCGAAGCGCGGGAACACCGAGTACTCGAAGATCTCGAGTACGGGGTTCTCGCGCTCGTTCCCCTCGTCGTCCGGTTCCGGATCGCGCGTCGGCGGGCAGAACGCGCCGTTGATCTTCTCGGCGATGTCCTCGGCGGAGTCCTCCATCGAGATGGTCGTGCCCGACGACGATGACATCTTGCCGACGCCGGTGTCGAGGTCCGCAAGGATCGGCGTGTGCAGGCACGGCCGGGCCTCGTAGTCGTGGTCGCTCTCGCCGGCCATCGCGGGAATTTGCTCGCGGTGGAGCATGTGGACCTTCCGCTGGTCGAGGCCGCCGACGGCGAGATCGAGATCGAGGTAGACGATGTCCAGCGCCTGCATCAGTGGGTACACTAGGTGGCTCACCTTCGCGGTGTCGCCGCCTTGGATCTCCGCCATCGCGCGCTGGGCGCGATTGAGCGTCGTGGACACCTCCAGTTCGTGGGTGTCGAGGACGTACTCCTCGTCGAGCTGGAACTCCGAGCCGTAGACGAACTCCGTCGACTCGGCGTCGAGACCGTACGCGAGGAACTGGTCGCGCATGCGCTCGGCCGTCTCGCGGATCTCGGCGAACGTCCCCTTGTCGTTGAGGTACGCGTGTACGTCCGCGAGGAGGACGACGACCTCGAAGCCCGCTTCCTGCAGGTCGATGAGCTTCGTCGCCGTCAGCATGTGTCCGATGTGGAGGACGCCCGACGGCTCGTATCCGACGTACACCCGCTTGCCGTCCGGGTCCTCGGCTAGCGCGCGTACCTCCTCCTCGGTGACCACCTCGGTCGCGTTCCGGGTGATCAGATCGTGGGCATCCATACCCGAGGGTGTCGCGTGGGCCGAGTATGTCTTTCGGATGTGTGTGACGCGTTGTTCGGCGGTTCTCCTTCGGCCAGTCGGCGGCTTTCCGTCCCGTTGATTACTCTTCGATCCGCTCCAGCACCGGCTCGGGGTCGTACGTCAGCGAGATCGACCGCGAGCGCCCTCGGCCCTCCACCTCGGCGTACTCCGTCTCCACGAGCCCGAGCTGGTCCAGCTTGTTGACGATCTCCGAGTAGCGCGTGTAGCCCAGATCGGTCCGGTCGTGGAACGCCTCGTACACCGACCCGGCCTGCTCGCCGTCGTGTTCCGCGAGCACCTCCACGAGCGCCGTCTCCGAGTCCGAGAGTCCGCGGAGACTGCGCGAGAGGTGGACGTACTTCGACTTGTCGTACGCTTCCTCCACGTCCTCGATGCTGATCGTCCGGGAGGCACGCATCTCGGCGTTGAGCCCGGCCCGACGCAGGAGGTCGATGCCGACCCGGAGGTCGCCCGACTCGGCGGTCAGTTCCGCGACCGTATCGAGTTCGGTGGCGCCGAGGACGCCGTCGTGGAAGCCGCGCTTCGCCCGTTCGCGGAGGATGTCGACCACCTCGTCCACGTCGTACTTCGGGAAGTACACCTCTTCCGGGCGGAACACCGACTGCACGCGCGAGTCTAACTCCTCGATGACCGACAGCGAGAGGTCCGAGGAGACGCAGATGACCCCGACCTTCGCGCCGGCGTGGGCCTCGTGGGCCCGAAGTAACGAGTAGAGGGCGTCGGAGGCCTCGTTCTCGTAGAACAGGTAGTTCACGTCGTCGAGCGCGACGACGAGTACCTCGTCGTCCTCGACGAGGCGGTCGGCGATCTGGCCGAACAGCTTCTTGAACGAGATGCCGGAGCTGGGGGGCTCGTAGTCGAAGATTCCCTCGAACACCCGCGAAAACACCGCGTAGCGGGTGGAGTCGACCTGGCAGTTGACGCGGACCGTCCGCACGTCCGTCTGCGCGCGAAGCTCCGAGAACAGCTTCTGCACCGAGGTGGTCTTCCCGGTACCGGGCGGGCCCCGGACGACGGTGTTGAGCGGACGCGACCCGCGAGCGGCCGGTCGAAGCGCGTATTTCAGGGACTCTAACTGGCTCTCTCGGTGTCGGAACGTCTCGGGGACGTAGTCGATCTCGAAGACGTGCTCGTCCCGGAAGACGGACTCGTCCCACGACAGCATCCCGTCTTCGGGGTCCCCGGCCATGATACCGAACCCTCCCTCGCCCGGCCACTTAATCGTTCCCCGGTTCCGGAGTGAAAGTGAAAACCCTGTCGTGACCGCGTCATCCCACGATCGAACCCGGATACAGTTTCAGTACCGCTCCGGTCTGCAGCGCGCGTCGACGGGGGCGAACGGGGTAGCGCGAGAATGAGCCGGCACACCGGCGAGGCGATGCACTACTGAGACGATTCACCGGCGTGTGGACGCCCACGGCGACGCCGATCGTACCGCCGGCTTGCAGTGCGGGACGACCCGAATCGAGAGCCGGTCGTTTCAACTGCGCGTTACTTTTGGGCTATCCCGACCACCTCTTGCGATCCGCTCCGACTGAATCCGACTTAATCCGACGAACGTGTCGGCGGGATTGACGAGGATATCGATCGTTGTGGCAGGTAATGACGGACGAGAGCGCGGGGGGCGAGACGAACAGGGACAAGACCGCGGGAGACGCGCGGTCATCGTCCCCGAGTGACGCCGGGCGTCCGCACGTCCTCGTCGTCGACGACGAGGTCGACATCCGGGAACTGTACGCCGATCAGCTCGCCGGTGAGTACGACGTGTCGACGGCGGCGTCGGGGCCAGAGGCGCTCGACGTGCTCGACGACTCGGTCGACGTGGTGCTGTTGGACCGCCGGATGCCGGGGCTGCACGGCGACGACACGGTCGAACGGATCCGCGCGACCGGCGTCGACGTGCGCGTCGCCGCGGTCACCGGCGTCGGCGCCGACCTCGACGTGGTCGGCCTCCCGATCGACGCGTATCTGGAGAAGCCGGTCGACCGTTCGGAACTGTTGGACGCCGTCGATCGGCTCGTCCGGGTCGCCCGCTACGACGACCGGGTCCGCCGGTACTTCGCGGTGATGCACAAGCAGGCGGTTCTGGAGGACTCGGGCGTCGTGCGGACCGACGGCGAGTACGGCGAGCTCGCCCGCCGTCGCGAGGCGCTAGAGGCGGGAATCGACGATCTGCACGCACGCCTCGACCACGAGGACTACGAGCTCCTGTTCCGCGACCTCGAAGACGCCGGTTACGACTCCCCCGCCGATCTGTACGTCTGAGGCGTCCGCCCCGGCCCCCGCGCCCACGGTCGCCGGCGCCCTGTTCCCCTCCCGATCGCCGGCGCTCTGTTTCCCGGCCGACCCGGTGTCAGAACTTCTCCAGCAACCCCTCGTAAAACGCGGCGTCGGTGCCCGCAGTGGACCCGGAACCGCCGGACCCGTCGCCGCCGCCAGCACCGTCGCCGCCCGCCTCCCGCGCAAGCTTCTCGACGATCAACTCCGGTGTCGACCGCGCGAGGTGGTCTTTTTTCGGTGAGCGGTTCACCACCAATTCGCCGTCCTCCAGCCCCACGGCCTCGATCCCGTCGACCGCGACGTCGACGGTCGCGGCCTCGCGGATTTGCCGGGCGAGGTGGGAGACGAATACGCCGGTCGCGCCCTGCTCGTCGAGGGCTTCGAGGATGCCGGCGATGATCTTCGCGGAGGCGCCGGGCTCGGTGATCGATTCCAGTTCGTCGACGAGCACGAGCCGCCCGGACGCCCCCGAGACGAGGTCGCCGAAGTCGCGCAGCGTCGACTCGAACGCGCCGGCGTCGAGCGTCCCCTGCGACTTCGCGTAGTAGTGGAGCTCGGAGACGCGCCCCACGCGCGCCGACTCGGCCGGGACGGGAAGGCCCATGTGCGCGAGCGTGACGATCAGCGCGACGAGGTCGAGCGTGGAGGTCTTGCCGCCGGAGTTGACGCCCGACAGCAGGGTGACGCCCGAGACCGCGTAGTTGACGGGTTCGGCCTCCTCGAACGAGACGTCCAACAAGGGCGATCGCCCCCCGTCGATCGCGAAGCCCGCTCCCGTGTCGTTGAGCTCGGGGACGACGCAGTCGAAGTCGCGGGCGAAGCGCGCGACCGCCAGCTCCACGTCGAGTTCGAGCGCGTCGGCGACGAGGTCGTCGGCGGGCTCCCGGAGGGCGGCCAGGTCCGTCGCGAGCGACGACTTGAGCGCCGCCGCCCGGCGATCGCGAGCGGTCTTCAACTCGGTTCGCAGCCGGTTCAGCGGCTCTTCGTTGTGCTCGGTCGGGAACGTCGGGTCGCCCGCGAAGACCCGTTCGGTGAACTCCGCCTCGCTTTCGGCCAGTCGGAGCGCGTCCACGAGGTGTTCGCGCGCACTGCGGATCGCGGCGTCGTACTCGTCGGCCAGTTCCCGCGAGAGCAGGCTGTCGACGCGGGCGCCCTGCTCGACCAGCGAGAGGAAGTCTGTCCCCTCGATCGTCACGTCCTGCTCGCGGATGGCGTCGCGGAGGTGGTCGTTGGCGACGGACTCGGCGGTCGAGACGGCGGCGTCGAGGTCGTCGACGGCGTTCGCCAGTCGGGTCAGCTCCTCGTCGCCGCGGACGGTGCCGTCGTCGTCGAGTCGAGAGAGGGCGTCCCGCAGCGCCTCGGGGTCGAGGGCGGGCTCGATGTCGGCGGCCTCGTGCACGTCGAGCGCCGCGAGCAGCGCCGTGCGATTCTCCGCGAAAAACGCGAGCAGGCGCTCGGGGACGACCTCCTCGTGGTGATCCTCGGGATCGGTGATGACGCGCACGTCGCCGTCGACGTCGACGCCGGCGAACTCCTCGTCGAGCGCGACCACCGTGCTGTACGAGCGCGCCAGTTCCGCGAGGTCGCGGGTGTCCTCGACGACTTCGACCGACAGCTCGGGGAAGGCGTCGTTCACCGCCGCGTAGCGTTCGGCGTCGGCGGTCGCGAGCGCCCGCTCGCGCACCCGAAGCCCGCGGGGCTCCGAGAGCTGCTCGACGCCCGCAAGCGCCGACAGCACCGCCTCGGTCGGCTCGTGGTCGACCGCCTCACCGGCCCACTCGCGCACCTCCTCGATGCGCGACTCCGCGGCGGAGGGGTAGATCGTTCGCAGGCGCTTCTCCGCGTAGCCGGTGACGGCGCGCTCTTGGAGGAGCGAGAGCGCGTCCTCGTATACCTCTCGGGCGCGGTCGGTCGCCAGCCAGCCGCCGGGATCGCCGTGGCGCTCGCGGATTGCGCCGCGCGCGATGGCGGCCGCCCGACCATCGGTGAGTCCGTCCGCCCGGGCGAGCGTCGCCACGTCGCCGCGGCGCAGCGCCGCTTCCGCGCCGTCGAGCTCCGTGAGGGCATCGGCCGTCTTCTCGCCGACGCCCGGGACCGACGTGAACTCCATTCGCCACCCGATACCGGGGCGGGGGTCAAAACCGTGCCGGGGACTGCGTGGCCGAGCGAAGCGAGGCCACGAGAACGCGGGCGGGGAACGAAGTGCTCCGCGAGCAGGGCGAGCCCGACCCGTGGGAGACCGCGAGAACGCGACCGGGGGGCGTAGCGACGCGTGCCCGGGACGGCGCTCAAGTCGTCGCTCGCGACGGACTGGTCAGGGCCCGTCGTCCGCACTGCCGAGCAGGTCCCACCCGACGTGGTCCTCGATATCAGTGACGAAGGATTCCACGCTGTCGACGACGCCGTAGTCGTCCGCGACGCCGCCGTGACGGTCGCCCTCGACGACGCGATTCCGGTCGGCGTCGTAGTAGAACGGCGTCCCCTCGCGGCTGATCCCGAACAGGTACGCGCCGTCGATGTCGGCGGGGACGCCCGCGTGGTCGGTCGCGCGTACGTCCTCCGGGTCGATCGCGTCGGGAGTAGGGGTGGACACATCGTTCCATGTGACCGTCCAGCATGGAGAACGTTACGGCGACCCGTCTAAGGCAGCCGCGCGTCCCTCCGCGACGGCGTCGCGTGCGGCCCGCGCCGCGTTCGGACGACTTTTGCGTGGCGGTCACGTCAATCGGGCCATGGACGACGACGTTGCGGCGAAGGCGGCGGCCGCGCGGGAGGCGCTCGCGGAGCGCGACGGCGTGCTCGTCGCCTTCTCGGGGGCGTCGATTCGTCGGTCGTCGCGGCGCTCGCGCGCGACGCCCTCGGCGACGACGCAGTCGCGTGCACCGCGAAAAGCGAGACGCTCCCAACCGAGGAGTTGGACGACGCCCGACGGGTCGCCGACGACATCGGCATCGACCACGCAGTCGTCGAGTTCTCCGAGCTGGACGACCCGGACTTCGTCGCCAACGGCGACGACCGCTGTTATCACTGCCGGACGATGCGCCTCTCGCGGATGTACGAGGCGGCCCGCGAACGCGGGATCGGCACCGTCTGCGACGGAACAAACGCCTCCGATCCCGGGGAGGGTCACCGCCCCGGCCTCCAGGCCGTCGAGGAACTCGACGTCGTCTCTCCCCTGCTTCAGGCGGGAATCACGAAAGACGAGGTGCGCGCTATCGCCGCCCACTACGATCTTGCCGTCGCCGACAAGCCCTCGATGGCGTGTCTCTCCTCGCGGATCCCGACCGGACTGGAGGTGACCGAGGAGCGCCTCACGCGCATCGAGAAGGCCGAACGGGTCCTTCGGACGTGGGGGTTCTCGCAGTTCCGCGTCCGCGACCACGACGGCCTCGCGCGCATCGAGGTCGGCGCCGACGAGTTGGAGGCGGCGCTGAACCCCGACTTCGTCGCCGCCGCGCGCGAACACATGCTCGATCTCGGCTTCGACCACGTCACGCTCGACCTCCAGGGGTACGAGACCGGGAGCGTCAGCCCCGAGGGCGAGGCCGACAACGGCGTGCACCGCGACGGCGAACCGGTCGTCGAGGACGTGTTCGCGCGCGACTATCCGACCTCGTAGGACTCCGGTCCCAGCGCCGCGGGATCGCTGCTGACCCGTCCGCCCGGCCGACCCCGCTCAGTAGTTCTCCTGTGTCGTCGCCTCCGGCAGGAAGTCGGTGACGTTCTCGCGGATTACCTCGGCGACGGGGGCGTCGCCGTCGCCGGATTCTCGGTCCCCGTCGTCGACCCGAACCTCGTTCACCGCGCAGTTTCCCTGGTCCTGATCGAGCACCGCCGCGACCACGTCGATCCCCTTCATATCCCCGGTCACGACGTACAGCGGGCCGCCGTGAGTGACGACCGCGACCGTCTCGCCGTCGCCGAGCTCGGCGCGAAGGTCGGCAAACGCGGTCAGCGCCCGCGCTCGCATGTCGAGCAGCGACTCGCCGCTCTCGGGGACTGTTTCGGCGGCTGCGTAGCCGATCGCAGAGAGCGTGTACTCGGGGTACGTGCCGAACAGTTCGTCGTAGGCGAGCCCCTGCAATCGGCCGAAGTCGCGCTCGCGCCACCGGGCGTCGAGCGTCGCCTCCGCGGCCGTCGAACGAGAGACCGCTCGGGCGGTCTCGACGGCGCGTTCGAGGTCGGAGGCGACGACCCGGTCGACGGCGTACTCGTCATTGAGGAACCCCGCGAGGGCGTCGGCCTGCTCGCGGCCGCGCTCGGTCAACTCCGTCGGCGCCCACCCTTGGACGCGGCGGTCGCGGTTCCACGTGGTCTCGCCGTGGCGACACAGCAGGATCGTTCCCATTCGCTCCGGACTGGGCGTGGGGAGGCCAAAAGCGTGTCTCGGGACCGCGGTCGGCGGTCGGGTGGGCTAGTTCCCGGTCCAGCGCAACAGCGCGAGCGTCCCCTCGAACAGCACGATCATCGTCGCGCCGACGATGATCGGCGCCATTCCGGTCGGATCCGGCGAGACGATGAACGCCAGGCCGACGAACCCCGACCAGAACAGCAGCCGACGGTCCTCCATCCACTCGCGGGTCACCAGCCCCATCATGATTGCGAGCTGGATGAACAGCGGAATCTGGAAGACGATCGCCATGTAGCCCATCAGCAGGAGGATGAGGTTGAACGTCTCTTTGAGGCTGAACGCCAACTCGGCGCTCCCCTCGGTGTAGCTGATGAAGTAATCGAAAATCACCGGGAGGACGATGAAGTGCGCGAACGCGACCCCGATGATCCCCAGAATCAGGCTCGTCGGCACTGCAGCCAGGTAGTATCGCCGCTCGTGCGGGTACAGGCCGGGACGCATGAACCGGTAGGTCTCGTAGACGAACACCGGAAGGCCGACCAACAGGCCGGCCAGCGACGCGACCTTCAGCTTCGTGAGTAGGAACTCCAGCGGACCGTACACGCGGGGGCGGTTCTGCTCGAAGCCGACGTGGGCGTCCCACAGGAACTCGATGATCTGCTCGGCGCTGGGGACCGTCGGCGACACCGTCCCGATCAACAGCACTGCGACGACGACGACACCCGCGATGCCGAACACGAGGCCGAGACGGCGCATCATCTCCTCGATGTGCGCGGCCAGCGGCATCTCCTGGTCGGATTCGGGGCCGCCGCCCTCGCCGCCGAGCGCGCCGACACCCTTGTTCACCGCGTCCATCCCCTTCTGGGCCGCCGTCATGGCGCCCCCACCATTCGTCGCCGCGCCTTCGCCGCTGGCGGCCGCAGTCTCACCGCTGGCGGCCGGAGCCCCGCCCTCCCCGGTTCGTTCGCCGGCGACCGCGTCGGGAACCGGCTGCGACCCGTCGATCTCCTGTGTGTCCCCGGCGATCGGAGTCGGCTCCAACGAGTCGCGTTCGACCCCGCCGTCACCGTCGCCGTCTCCGTCGTCTCCACTGCCGCTGTCTCCGTCGCCGCTGTTGCCGCTGTCATCGTCCAGGTCGTCGTCCGAGTCGAGTCCGCCGTCCCCGTCCGAACTGACCCCGTCACCGTTGTCGCCGTCCTCGAACGGACTCCGGCGGTCGATCCCCAGTTCCTCGTCGGTGGTCCGTCCCTCCGACGACTCGCCGTCCTCTGCGCTGGTGTCGCCGTCGGTGTCGCCGTCCTCGTCAGCGCCGTCGTCGTCGCCGCTATCGCCGTCGTTGGGATCCGGACCCGCGTCCCGGTCGTCTTCCGTGTCGGCCGGATTCGCGTCCGCGTCGTCCGGGGCGTCGTCGGCGTCTGTGTCGGCACCGTCGTGAGCCGGGTCGCCGTCGGATTCGGCGGGCTCAGGCGGTTCTGCGGACTCGACCGTCTCCGCGTCGCGGTCGCCGTCGGCTTCGGCCGACGGCTCGTCCGGCGGATCCGAGTCCGCGGTCATGGGTGGGCTTCGCCTCCGGTCCGTTATAGGCCTTTTCTGATTGCCTCACCGACCGGCGGCACTCACCGCCGTCCGTCGGGCGGGTGGGCGCCCCGACCGCCGAACAGTCGCCGCGTTCGTCGCCGTCGACGCGACGCGTTCCTTGAAAAGGTTGATAACCAGCAAGTCGCTCTCATCTGGTATGTCGAGCGCGCTCGACGAGGACACGCAACAGACGCTGGCGGACGGCAGGGCCACCGCCGGCGCGATGCTCAGGTCTGCGCAGAAGGACCTCCAGAAGGTGTTCCTCGTCTTCCTCGCCGGATTCATGGGGACGTTCTACGCCCTCCGGCTGTACGTCTGGGACTTCCTCAAGTCTGTCACGCGCGCCCAACTCAGCGATGCCGCCGGTCAGGAGGTCGAGATCATCGCGCAGACGCCGTTCGACGTGATCCTCCTCCAGGCGAAGATCGGCCTCATCGTCGGGATCATCGTCGGGGTCCCGCCGCTGTTGTACTTCTCTCGGGACGCGCTCCGCGAGCGGGGCGCTTGGCCGCAGGCGCCGGTCGCCCGCTGGAAGCTCGCGCTCATCTTCGTGCTCGCCGTCGGGCTGTTCGCCGGGGGCGTCGCCTACGGCTACCTCGTGTTCTTCCCGTTCATGTTCGCGTTCCTCGCGAACAACGCGCTCTCGGCGGGGATTCTCCCGACCTACTCCATCGTGAAGTGGGCGCAGTTCATCGCGCTGCTCACGTTCTCGTTCGGCTTCGCCGCCCAGATGCCGCTGGCCATTACGGCGCTCTCGTACGCCGAGATCGTCCCCTACGAGACGTTCCGCGAGAAGTGGCGCCACGCCGTCGTCGGTATCTTCGTGTTCGGCGCCGTGTTCTCGCCGCCGGACCCGTTCACGCAGGTGATGTGGGCGGCGCCGCTGCTGCTGTTGTACGCGGCGTCGCTGTACCTCGCGAAGGTCGTGGTCACCGCCAAGCGCGGCAGCGAGCGCATCGACGCGGCCGCGACCGCCCGGGTCCACTGGAACGTGCTCGCCGGCGTCGGCGTCGCCGCCGGCGCAGCGGTGTACCTGTTCTACGCCCGCGGCGGCGCCGCGGCGGTCAACGGCGCCGTCGCGGGGACGGGGCTGACGAGCTATCGATTCGCCACCGGCCTCGCGGCGCCGGCGCTGGCGGCGCTGTCCGCGGGCGTCGGCGTCGCCCTTACGCTCGTCGCGCTGGCGTACTTCGTGTACGCCGAACTCGACGAGACCACAGCCGTCGGCGGCGACGCGGGCGACCCCGACGCGATCGACCTCTCGGCGCTGGACGAGGTGGGCGTGCGCGCCGCCCCGCCGGAGGCGTTCGACGGCATGACCGAACCGGAGGCGCTCGAGGCGGCTTCCGCCGCGATGGACGCCGACGAGCCCGGCAAGGCGCAGGCGATCCTCGACCGCTTCGACGAGGCGGCGGCCGCTGGGACCGCCGGTTCGCCCGCAGAAGAGGCCGCGGACGGAGCGGAAGTCGGACGGTCTGGCCCGCCGCGCGATCTGTTCGCCGGCGACGTGGGCGTCGTCGGGGTGATTCAGCGGGGCGCCGGCTTCGTCGACTGGCGCGGCCGGTTCGGATCGCTGTGGAACGTCCTCCTCGGCATCGCAGGGACCGTCGCCGCCGCGGGCTACGTGCTGGTCGAGCGTCCCGAACTCGCGGATTCGGTGCTCGCGGAGTACGGCGCCAGCGCCGCGGGGGTCCTCTCTGTGCTCGGCGTGAGCGGGACCGCCGCGCTGGCCGCGTTCGTCGGCGCCGGCGTCGGGGTCGCCCTCCTCTTGGCCGGGATCCTCGCCGTCTACTTCGCGTACGTCGCCGGCACCGATCCCGACGCCGTCGACGTCGAGGTACTCACCACCGAGGAGGTGCGTCGCGCCCCCGACGCGGTGTTCGACGGCATCTCGGAGCGGCGAGCCAACTACCTCGCGGACCGCGCGGCCGCCGCCGGAGACTCGGCGAAGGCGCGCGCGGTGCTGGATCGCTTCGACGAGCTTCAGGCGGCCCACGAAGCGGCCGAGTCGTCCGCAGACGAGCCCGGCGGCACCGGCGGCACCGGCGGCTCGAGCGGCCCCTCGATCCCGGGACTCTCGAGCGACGCCGGCGACCGCGCCTCGCGCGCGACCGGGACGTTCCTGGAAGGACTCACCGGCGGCGGCCGCGACGAAGAGGACATCGGCGGGTACTACGACGACCTCGCGTTCATCGCCGCCTCGCTGCGTTCACGGCTGTTCATCCTGGTCTCGGTGTTCGGGGTCACGCTCGCGAGCGTGTTCGCGTTCCTCTACCTCGGCGGGATCGGCGACGTGAAGAACAACTTCGTGAACCGCATCCCCGAGGAGATCGTCGGCGTCGGCGCCGAGAACTTCGGCGTCATCGTGCTCCACCCGGTGGAAGCGCTCATCTTCGAGGTGAAGATCTCGACCATCGCGGGCGCCGTGGCCGTCCTCCCGTTCATGGCGTACTACGCGTGGCCCGCGCTGCGGGACCGCGGCTTCGTCCGCGGGCGTCGCCAGGTCGTGTTCGGGTGGGTGGCCGCGCTGCTCGCGGGGCTGCTCGGCGGGCTCGCGCTCGGGTACACCGTCATCGCGCCGGCGGTCATCTCCTGGCTCGTGAGCGACGCGCTGGCGGCAGGCATGGTGATCAGCTACCGCATCAGCGACTTCGCGTGGCTGGTGTTCTTCACCACCGTCGGGATCGGGTTCCTCGCGGACGTGCCCGTTTTGATGGTCCTGCTCAACACCATCGGCGTGTCGTACCAGGCGATGCGCTCGCGCTGGCGCGAGGCGACGATCGCGATCATGCTCGCGGCGGCGCTGTTCACCCCGGCGGACGTGTTCACGATGTTCCTCGTCACGATCCCGCTGATGGCGGCGTACGGCGTCGGGCTGGCGATCCTGTGGGTCCTGACGCTCGGTGGCCGGCGCAACCTCGCCAAACCGACCGTCGATCTGACCCGCTGAGGGCTTCGACTCGCCCCGCGGTTCCGACAGCGCCCGTCCTCCGCCCAACGGTACCCCCGGCGTGAGCCGGCGCTCCGCCGCGAGCCGGCGCTCCGCCGCGAGCCGGAGTCGAGTGCGAAGGTTCAATTATTCGCCTCCGAATATCCTGGTATGCCCAAGATAAGCGTCGAGATGCCCGGTGAGCTCCTCGACGATCTGGACGAGCACGTCGGCGACGACGGGAAGTTCGTGAATCGGAGCGACGCGATCCGCGCGTCGGTGCGCAAGACGCTGGACGTGCTCGACGAGATCGACGCCCGTCACGGTCGCCTGGAGGACGAGAGCGACGCCGTCGGCGACGCGGCGGGCGGGGCCGACGAATGAGCGGTGCCCGCGGCGTCGAACCCGCGGAACCGCGTCGGCTGCAGGTCCCGCTGGCGGCGGTCGTGCTCACCGCGCTGTTCGTGTCGGCGCTGGTCACCGCGCAGGTCATCTCCGCGAAGCTGTTGGCCGTCTCGCTCCCGGTGCTGGGCGCGGTGACCGCGCCCGGCGGGACGCTCGCGTACGCGGTCACCTTCTTCGCCTCGGACTGCCTCTCGGAGCTGTACGGCAAGTCGTACGCTCGGAAAGTGGTGAACGTCGCGTTCGGGATGAACTTCGTGCTGCTGGCGCTGGTGTTCGCGACCATCGCGACGCCCGCCGCGCAGGGCTCCGTCGACCCCGCCGCCTTCGAGACGGTGCTCGGCCTCTCGGGCAACGTCGTGCTCGGCTCGTTGGCCGCCTACGTGATCAGCCAGAACTGGGACGTGATCGCCTTCCACCGCATCCGCGAGTTCACCGACGGCGACGCGCTGTGGCTGCGCAACGTCGGCTCGACCGCGTCGAGTCAACTCATCGACACGGTCGTGTTCACGCTCGTCGCGTTCGCGGTCGCGCCCGCCGTCCTCGGCGTCGGCGCGGCGCTGCCCACGCCGGTGCTCGTGTCGCTCATCGTCGGGCAGTACGTCCTCAAGCTCCTCATCGCGCTGGTCGACACGCCGCTGGTGTACGCCGCCGTCGCGCTCGTTCGCCGCGACGAGGCGGAGTCGTCGGGCGTGAGCGCCTGAGAACAGGCCGAACCGCACCGCCTCCGTCCGCCCTCAGTCGACGCGTTCGGTGAACCCGAAGCGCGGCTTCACGTCGTCGACGACGATCTCGACGGTCTCGCCGGCCTCGGCGCCGGGGACGAACAGCGTGTACCCGTCGACGCGGGCGACGCCGTCGCCCTCCTCGCCGGTGTCGGTCACCTCGACCGTGAGTCGATCTCCCTCGCTCACTGGCGAGTCGGTGCGTCCGCGAGCGATCAGGTACCGCTCGGAGGAGCGCTTCCGGCTCGCCTCGGGGGTGTACGCCCGGACGTACTGGAACTCGGATTCCACGTCGGCGCGGAAGTCGGCCAGGTCGGGCCCGTCGAACACCTTCACGACGAAGTCGCCGCCCGGCTTCAGGAGTTCGAGCGCGGTGTCGAACGCCTGCCGGCAGAGGTGGATCGAGCGGGCGTGATCAAGCTGGTACTCGCCGGTCATGTTCGGCGCCATGTCGGAGACGACCAGATCTACGGGCCGTTCGAGTTCGGCGTCGTCCGCGGGATCCGGATCGACGCCGAGGGCCTTGCGGAGGTAGTAGCGGGTTCGCTCCTCGGTCATGTCGCCGCGGACGGTCTCGACGTGGGGGAACTCGAGCTCGTCGATTCGCTGGAGGTCGACGCCGACGACGCGGCCGGCTTCGGTCACCTCCTCGGCGGCGACCTGCAACCAGCCGCCGGGGGCGGCGCCCAGGTCGACGACGGTGTCGCCGGTGTCGAACAGGCCGACCTCCTCGTCGATCTGGCGGAGCTTGTAGGCGGAGCGAGCGCGATACCCCTCCTGTTTTGCCCGGTTGTAGAAATCGTCTTTGCGAGCCATGGTCAGTTACCCGTGCGTTTCGCGTGGATGCGGGTAACTCGTTCGCTCGGCGGCGACGACGCGGACCGAGCCGCGGGTTGAGAGGCTTTATGACCAGCCACGCGCGAGTCTCGCCAACAGGATGGTCGAGCCGATCCTCAAGTGGGCCGGCGGGAAGCGCCAACTGCTCTCGGAGATCACGGGCCGGTTTCCCGTCGAGTTCGAGCGCTATCACGAGCCGTTCGTCGGCGGCGGCGCCGTCTACTTCCACATCGAACCGGACGGCGGCTCGATCAACGACCTCAACGACCGCTTGGTGACGCTGTACGAGACCATCCGCGACCGCGACCCCGACGACCTGATCGCGGAGAACCGCTCTCACGAGCATTCCGAGGAGTACTACTACGACGCCCGCGACGACTTCAACGAACTCCGCGAGGTCGACGAGAAAACCGCCGCCGAGCGGCTCCGCGAGGCCTCGCTGTTCATCTATCTCAACCGGACCTGCTTCAACGGCCTCTACCGCGAGAACAACAGCGGCGAGTTCAACGTCCCGGTCGGTCGCTACGCCAACCCCGACTGGGTGCAGGCCGACCGGGTCCGCGCGCTTCACGATGCGCTCCAGGGCACGTCGATCCACAACGAGGACTTCGAGTACGTCCGCGAGGCGGCGAGCGCGGGCGACCTGGTGTACTTCGATCCGCCCTACGAGCCCGTCTCGACCACCGCTGACTTCACCGACTACCACGCGGAGGGGTTCGATCGCGACGACCAGCGACGCCTCCGCGACCTCGCGGTCGACCTCGACGAGATGGGCGTCTCGGTCGTCCTCTCGAACTCGCCGCCGGTCGCGGAACTGTACGAGGGCGTCGAGCAGTTCACCGTCCACGTCGTGGAGGCGACGCGGGCGATCAACAGCGACGCCGACAACCGCGGCGAGGTGGCGGAGGTGCTGATCACGAACGTCGCCGAAGGCACGCAGCGCCGGAAAACACTCTCCGAGTACCAGTAGATCGAAACCGTACTCGGATTACCCGTCGTCGCCGCGGTCGTCGCCGTCTGCTTCTGCGTCCGCAGCGTCGCCCTCCTCTGTGACCGGCGCGTTCGGCGCGTGGCGCTTCACCCTGTTCACGGCGTCGAGGGCCTTCGAGCGCGATGTGTATCCCTCGCCGGAGGTGCCGAGAATCGTCCCGTTGCGGTGGCGGAGCCGCCAGCGGAACTCGCCGCCGGCGTCCTCGTGCACTTCGATAGCGGCCGTGGCCATCGTGAGCCGGTCGGCGTCGGGTGCGTACTCGCGGACGCGGTCGACGGCCTCCGTCAGCGCCGACCGGGAGCTGTACCCCTCCCCGGAGTCGGCGATCGGTTCGCCGTTCGCGGCGACGAGTCGCCAGCGGTGGTCGCCAGCGGCGTCCTCGTACGTCTCGAACCGGACGCCGGAGTCGGCGTCGACGGCGGCCTCGCCGGCCGCCTCTTGGAACCGGTCGGCCGCTCTGCGGGCGTTCGACCGGTTCGCGTACCCCTCGCCGGAGTCGCCGAGGATGTTGCCGTTGCGGTGGACGAGTCGCCAGCGGAACTCGCCGCCCGCGTCCTCGTACACCTCGACTCCGGCGGGATCGAACTCCAGGTAGTCGGCCGGTCCGATCCCCGAGCGAACCGACTCGACGCCGTCTTTGGCGTTTCGTTTCGAAGAGAACCCGCGGGTTCCGGCCGCGATGGTGTTCCCGTTGTCGTGGCGGAGCCGCCACCGGTACTCGCCGTTGTCGTCGCGATACAGCTGGAATCGCGCGGACGGTTCCTCGGCGGCCGGCTCGGCGATGGGCTCGGGCTCCTCCTCGTCGCGCTGCCACACGACTGCGGCCCCGAGCGCGTTGCGCGTGACGCTGCGCATTCCGCGGCGGGCGGTCCGGTCGCTGGAGTAGCTCTCGCCGGAGGTGGCGATGATGTTCCCGTTTCGGTGGACGAGCCGCCAGCGCCACTTGCCGGCTTTGTCGCGGTACACGTCGAACGTGGCCGAACTCTTCGAGAGCGCGTTGACGTGGGAGGCCGCGGCGTTGAGGTCGTCGCGCACCGACGCCGTCTCCGCCCGGGCGGCGGCGGTCTCCTCGCTCGCCGCTTCGGCCTCGGTTCGAGCCGCTGCCGTCTCCGCGTTCGACTCCGCTATCTCGGATTCGAGGGCCGCGATCTGATCGTCGCGCTCTGCGACTGCCGCCTCCAACTCCTCGATGCGCCGGTCGTCGGCCTCGTCGTCGGCGCGGGCGTCGACGAGCTGTTCCTCGACCGCTTTCCGAGCCCGACTCTGCCCCACCGAGATCGGTGCGAGCGCACCCGAGAGCGTGATGAGCGCCAGTCCGAGGGTGTACACGGCGACGACTCCCTGCGCGGTTCCGGAATCGAGCGCCCACTCCTGCGGGAAGGCGGTGAGGAACCACGCCATCGCGGCCAGACAGACGACGAGCCCGACGTACACCAGTCGCTTCGCCGTCCGATGGAACGACTGGCCGACGACGAGGCCGGCGAACGCGGTGGCGAGGCCGACCCCGGAGAAGAGGTACGCGATCCCCCGGGCGCCGGTTCTCCCCGCCCCCATCGAGGTGAGAAACAGCATCATCCCCACGACAGCCACGACCGTCCCGGCAACGAACAGCCAGTAGCCGTACACCTCGTCGGTGGTGAAGGGCTCTCCAAACCGTTTTTCATACGTCGAGACGAGCGGACCGGTTTCAGGTTCAGCCATGTTGTCTGTTACCACGTTCTGTCCTGGTTCCTTTAAATTACGCACTACCCTATCGAGACCGGGGCGCGAACTGACGGCCCCGGTTCGGGCGTCCTCGGTCGTCCGCGTTCGTTGGGGCGCGGAATCGAGAGGCTCGCTTGGAACGGGAACCGCGGGTATTTTTACGGGCACACTCGTAGCCCGCGATATATGTTCAAGGCCATCGTGAGTGCGTCTACCCTCCGCGACGCGCTCGACTCGGTGAGCGTGCTGGTCGACGAGTGCAAGATCCGGCTCAACGAGGACGAACTCGCGATCCGCGCCGTCGACCCGGCCAACGTCGGCATGGTCGACCTCACACTCGAGGCCGCCGCGTTCGAATCCTACGAGGCCGACGGAGGGGTCATCGGTGTCAACCTCAACCGCCTGGAGGACATCGCCGGGATGGCCGACTCTGGCGATCTCATCCAGTTGGAACTCGACGAGGAGACCCGCAAGCTCCTCATCCAGACCGACGGCCTGAGCTACACACTCGCGCTCATCGACCCCGATTCCATCCGTCAGGAGCCGGACATTCCGGACCTCGATCTCCCCGCGGAGATCGTCGTCGAGGGCGCCCAGCTCGACCGCGGGATCACCGCCGCCGACATGGTGTCGGACCACATCCGCCTGCGCGTCGACGAGGCCGAGGAGGCGTTCTTCATCGAGGCGGAGGGCGACACCGACGACGTGGACCTCCGACTCGACCGCGAGGACCTCATCGACCTGCAGGCGGGTCCCGCCGACTCGCTGTTCAGCCTCGACTACCTCAAGGACATGAACAAGGCCATTCCGAAGGACGCCGAGGTCCGCGTCGAACTCGGCGAGGAGTTCCCCGTCAAACTGCACTACGAGTTCGGCGAGGGGCTGGGGCAGGTGACCTACATGCTCGCGCCGCGCATCCAGAGCGACTGACGACCCCACCAACGGCCGCCCGGTTTCTCAGTGTCCCATGACCGCCCGTACCGCCCGCACTGCCGTCTGGTTCGACCTCGACGGCACGCTCGTCGCCGCCCCGGAGTACGGCGCCGTGCTGGCACGCGCCTGCGACGCCGCCGGCGTCGACGACATCGACGGCTTCCGAGCCGCGTACCACGACGCCTTTTTCGATCACTTCGGCGACCTCGCGGCCGATCCGTATCGCCGTGCGGCGACGGACGCGCTCGCTGCGATCGGCGCCGACGGCGACGCCGACTCGGACGCTGTCGCCAACGCAGCTGCCGCCCCGACTGCGGACGCCGACGCTGACGGCGACGGGGAGTCCGCAGTCGGGACGTTCGTGCGGCGCTGCGCGCCGCTGAGATCGACGCGGCCGAGGCGCCGCCCGCGGTTCGCGAGTCGCTGGCGACGCTCGCCGCCGCCGAGGGGGTCGCCGTCGGCGTCTGTACGAACGGCGTTCCAGACTGGCAGCGAGCGAAGCTCGACGCCCCGGGGCTCACAGAACACGTCGAGGCGACGGTCGTCAGCTACGAAGTCGGCGCCCACAAACCCGACCCGGCTCCGTTCGAACGCGCTGAGGCGTTGATCGACGCTGACCGGCGGGTGATGATCGGCGACGACGCGGAGGCCGACGTGGCCGGGGCGCGCGATCGCGGCTGGGACGCGATTCACGTCGACGGTCCCGCGGACGTTCCGGGCGCTATCGACTCGATGCGGTGATCGCCGTCGGTGATTCGTCTAGCGACCGCCGATCGGCGACGCTGCCTGCCCGCCTCACGTCGACCTACCGCGTCCGTCGACGGGCGCACCGAGCGTCCCCGAAAGCAGGGCGGCGCCCAGGAGGAACGCCGCGGCGGGCGCGAACACGAACCCGACGGTCGCCGCTGCCGCGAGCGCGACGACCATCATCGCCGCCGCGGCGCCCCACAGCACCGCCTCGCGGTCTGTCCACGCAGCGCCAGACCCGACGATCGCGGCGGCGACGGCGCCGGCGACGGCGACGGCCGCGAACAGGTCGACGAACGGTCGCGGGGAGGGGACCGCCGCCGCGGCGCCGATCACGGCCGCGGCCGCGAGGGTGCTCAACAGTCGACTCGCCGCCCGTTGCGGGGTGGAGGGATGCCCCGAGTGCATACCTGACTCTCATCGCCCGTCCGCTAATACCCCCGGGGACGTTCCCACCCGGCTGTCGAACGCCTCGCGGGGCATCCCGGCCGGGCGCCGCTCGCCGCGCCTGCCCCGCGGGGGTCACCAGGTCCCCGCCGGTTCGGTCGCCGCGCCGCGGGCCAGCACCCACACCACCGGAGCCAACAGCACCGCGCCGGCGACGAACGGCGACCAGTACGCGAGCACGTACGCCGAGGCGGCCACCGGCGGGCCGACGGTCCGCCCGAGGCTGCCGGCGCCCTGCGTGACGCCGAACGCCGCGCCCTGGGTCTCGTCGCTGGCGCGCTCAGACACCAGCGTCGACAGCGAGACGTTCAGCGCCCCGTTACCGAACGACAGCAGCGCGCCGACGCCGAACAGCGCGACCGTCGGTCCCGTCAGCAGCGGGCCAGACAGCAGTCCGCTCCCGGGGTCGCCCGCGAGCGGGAGCGCGGCGCCGATCTGCGGGGTGAACGGGAGGAGCGCGAGCGCCGCCGCCAGCGCGCTGCCGCCGATCACGGCCAGCCGGACCGCGCCGAGGCGGCGCTCCAACGGGCCGACGAGCGCGCCCTGGTTGATCGTGCCGAGCACGCCGATGTACGTGAGGAAGACGGCCGCCGCGGTCGCGTCGTAGCCGTAGAAGTCGGCCGCGAAGGGGATGAACATCACCTGGATACCGGCGAACGCGACCGAAGTGACGAAGTAGGAGGCGACGAGCGGGCGGAGCGCGTCGTCCGCGAGGGCGGTCCGGAACTGGTCGATCAGCGACCTGCTCCGGGCGCCGGTGGCGCGGGTGCGGTCGGGCTCGTTCAAGACGAGCAGCGCGGCGATCGCGGCGAGAAACGACAGTCCCGCCGCGAGGAAGCTCGGGAGCGTGAACCGCGTCGTCGGGACGAACCCCGGGAGAACGGCGTCCGCGGCGGCGACGACCTGGTCGCTGGCGGCGACGCCCCCAGCGCGGGGCCGAACACGAACCCCAACGAGAAGGCGGCGCCGACGAGGCCCAGCGCGCCCGCCCGACGATCGCGCGGCGTCACGTCGGCGATGTACGCCTGCGCGGCGGAGATGTTGCCGCCGGCGGCGCCCGCGAGCGTCCGCGAGAGCAGCAGCGTCGCGACGGCGGCCGCGGTGCCGGCGATCGCGCCGATCTCCGTCGCGAAGCCGAAGACGAGCCACGCGACGCCGGCCATCGCGACCGAGAAGGTGATCACGGGGCGGCGACCGCGCTCGTCGGAGATCCGGCCGAGCGTCGGCGCCGCGAGGAACTGCGCCAGGGAGTAGGCCGCGGCGATCAGCCCGATGAACACGTCGCTGACGCCGAACGAACGCACGTAGAAGGGGAGGATCGGAATGACGACGCCGAAGCCGAGCAGGTCGAGGAAGACGACGCCGATCACGACCGCGACCGCGCGACGGGAGCCACGAGCGTCGTCGTCGGTGTCCGCTGGGCCGGCTGCGGCCTCGTCGGCGCCGTTGGCGTCGTTGACGGGGTTGGCGCCGTTTGCGGGCTCTTCGGGACCGGTTGCTGCGTCGTCTGAACCGGGGGAAGACTCGTCGCGGGGAGCGCGCACGTCGGATCGTCGAGCGGCGGTGACTTAGCCGTCGCGGCGGGTTCTCACGACAAGACACTTGTCGATCCTGCGTCCACTGCCGACGATGCCCTCCGATCGCACCGCCCTCGCGGTCGTCCTCGTCGGGCTCCTCTTGATACCCGGCCCGGCGTACGCGTTCGCGCTCGACGACCTCGGCGGCGCCGACAGACACCGGTCGTCAGCGGGCTACTCGGCGACCGAGATCGACGTGTCGAACGACACGGTCTTGGCGAATCGCTACGCGGTCGACCACAGCGTTCGGCCCGCGAGCTTTGCGTACCGGCACGTGCGCGAGGAGTACCGCGCGCCGAATCGGACGCGCGAAGCGCTCGAAACCGCGATAGCCGACGGCACCGCGCCCGTCGAATCGGACGCGGTCGCCGCCGACCTCCGGCGGATCGAACGGAACTACGCGTTTGTGACGGCAGAGTCCGACACCTACTACGCCTTCGACGTCGCCGACGGGGAGCTCACGGCGACTGCCGCGAACGACTCCGAGATCGCCGCGGTCGTCCGCGAGCAGTCGATCGCGGACTACAGTTCGCTCCCGCCCGCCGAGCGGCGCACCTTCCGGAAGATCCGCAACGCGACCGTCTCCGAGGAGGCGTACGACTACCGACCGTGGAGCGACGAGCCGGTCCCCGAGCGGCCGATCGTCGAGCGCGACGGGACCTACTACGCCGTCGAGGTGACCTCCCACACCGACGACTTCGACTTCCCCGACGGGCTGCTGCTCGGGCTGGTCGGCTCCGCTGTCGGCGTCGTCGCGGCGCTGGTCGGGGTGGGGACGCTCGCGTTCAACCGCTGGCGAGCGTAGCGCGCGGACGGCCGATCGTTGCGGGCGGCGGTACCGTGGTCAGCCGTGTCGCTCGATCACGCGCTTTGCGGCCTGCGCCTTCTCCTTCCAGCCGTACCCGGCCTCGTACACGTGACGCTTGCTGTCGACGAGCTGCTCGGGACTCGACTCCTCGAACCCGCCCCGGTCCCAGGTCCCCGAGCGATCGAGCCACTCGAGCACGTTCTGTCTGGTCTCCGCCCACGACAGCCCGACCATCTCGTACCAGGCCACGAGCGCGAAAATGGAATTATCGTGACACCCGGGGTAGCTTCCCTCCCGATAGATGGTCGCCATGGGCTCGCGGGTGGGCTCGGACACCTCCTCGCGGTACCGCTCGGCGGTAAGCAGCCCGAGCGTGTCGCCGTCCGCCTCGACGCGGCCCTCGCGCTGGAGCAGGTCCAGCGCGGCGCGGTGAAGCCCGGACCACTCGTCGTGGACGGCGTGCTGGAGCGCGGACTCGGTGACGGCCCCGTCGACGAGGACGGCGAGCACGTCGGTGTACGCCTGTTCGATGTGGTGCCACTCGGTCCCCTCGAAGTCGCAGCCGGCGTCGTGCAGGCTGTTCGTGGTGCGACAGCCGGGGCAGGGGTACGCGAACCGGGGCACGAGTATCGTGTGTTGTGTGGGTCGACGGCTTAGGTGTCGTGGTTCGGCGGCCAGGGCGAGACCGGAGTCGCGTTCGACCGGACGACGCTCACTACTCGTCGGCAGCCGTCACGCCCGTCACCTCGAACCGGGCACCGCCGTCGCGTCCGTCGCACGCGCGGATCTCCCACCCGTGGGCGGTGACCACCTGTTTGACGATGCGGAGTCCGAAGCCCGTCCCCTCCTCGCTCGTCGAGTAGCCCGCCTCGAACACCGATTCGCGCCGGTCGGCCGGGATCCCGACGCCGTCGTCCTCGAGGAAGAAGCCGTCGTCCAGTCCGCCGACGGTCACGGTGACGCCGTCGCCGCCGTGTTCGACCGCGTTGCGAACGAGGTTCTCGAACAGCTGTCTGATGCGCCGCTCGTCGGCCAGGATCGCTCGGTCGGCGTCGACGACGAGCGACGCGTCGCCCGTCTCGACGTTCGTCCAGCACTCCCGGACCGTCGACGTGAGGTCGACGGGCGTCAGGTCGGTCGCTGCCTCGCCCTCGCGAGCCAGCGCGAGGAGGTCTTCGATCAGCGCCTCCATCCGGCTGTGCGCGCGCTCGACGGCGTCGAAGTGCTCGCTCTCGCAGTCGTCGCGGGCGAGGTCCATCCGGCCCGTGGCGACGTTCAGCGGGTTTCGGAGGTCGTGACTGACGACCGAGACGAACTCCTCCAGCCGCTCGTTTTGCCGCCGCAGTTCGTCGCGGTTCTCGCGGAGCGTCCGTTCGTGCCCGTGCTCGTCGAGCGCCGTCTCTGCGGCCGTCGCCAGGATCCGCGCGAGAAATTCGTCGGTCGAGTCGAACGCGTCGGGGGTGGTCTCGCCGACCGAGACGGTCCCGTGTTCGCCCAGGGGAAGCACCATGAGGCTCCGGAGCCCGGTCCCGTCGTCGACCGCTCCGGTGTCGTCTTCGATGTCGTCGTACACCCGGACCTCCGCTGTCTCGAAACTGGCCCAGTTGAGGCTGCCCGAGTCGGCGGTGAACGGCTCGCGCTCCGGGAGGATGTCCGCGACCTGATCGGACTCGGCGACCGGAACCAACTCCGCCGTGTCCGAGTCGAAAAACCGAACGACTACGACGCTGAAGCCGAGGATCTCCTCGGCCGCTTCGACGATCCGGTCGGCGATCGCCCGCTCGGAGTCCGCCCGGATGAGCTCCTGCGTCGCGTCGTGCAGCAGTTCGAGGCGGTGTTGTCGTTCTCTGAGCGTCCCCTCGCGGGCCACGCGATCGAGGGCGGCCTCGAGGTAGTTCGCGAGGATCTCGACGAGGAGGACATCGGTCTCGGTGAACGCGTCGGTGTTCGTCGAGGACATGATGAACAGGCCGTGCCCGTTGATCGGGTGGAAGAGGACGCTCTCCGCCGGGGTTTCCTCTGCGATCCTGTCCGCCTTGGATACCGACCGGACGTGGGTGGGCTCGTCTGCCCCGAACGCCTCCCATGCGAAGTGTGCCCGGGTTCCCGACGGCGCCGATCGATCGTACGTCGGGAGCTCGTCGAACACCCTCGTGACGGAGTCGGCGACAGACACCGGCTCCAACCGGTCGCCGGCGTCGTTCACGAGGTGGACGGAACTCAACTCGGCACCGATGATATCGGCGGCCGCGTCCGTCGCCAACTGCGCCGTTTCGTCGACGGTTCGGGTGTAGTTGAGCGCGCGCGAGCGCTCCCGGAGCCGTTCGAGCTTCCGGTCCCGTCGCTGACGCTCGGAGACGTTGCGACTGCTGACGAGAAATCGGTCGGCATCGGCGAGGCCGAGGCGTCTGATATGGATGGTAACGGGGAACGTCGACCCGTCGCTGCGGGTGTACGCTCCCTCTAGCTCCCGTCGGTCGCCGACCTCCATCTCCTCCCAGATCTCGTATCCACTGGTCGGATCGAGCGTCCGATCGATCTCCCACACCTTCATCGACGTGACCTCGGCTTCCGTGTATCCGATCTCCGCGCAGAACTGCGGGTTCGCATCGAGGATATTCCCCTCTGCGTCGTGGACGTTGATCATGTCCGGCGACTCTTCGAAGAGCGCCTCGAGCCGGGCGCTTGTCTGCGCCAGGCGGTCCTCGCGCTCCTTACGGTCGGTGATATCAGTGATGAACCCCTCAAGCGCCGCGATACTTCCGTCGTCGCCGTACACGCCGTGACCACGCTCCCACATCCACTTCTGTTCGCCGTCGCGCGTTCGGATTCGATACGTGACCTCGAAGGAGCCGTCCGCGTCGAGCCCCTCCTGCACGGCGTCCCACATGGCTTCGCGGTCGTCGGGATGGATGACTTCAGTCCCCCATTCGACCCGACCGGATTCCAGTTCTCTCGCGGTGTAGCCCGTCAGCGGCTCCACTTCCCCGTCGACGGTCTCCATGGGCCAACTCGGATCGTTGCGACAGCGGTAGACGACCCCCGGGAGATTGCCGATGAGGGTCTCCAGACGGCGCGTCCGCTCGGTCAGCATCCGGCGCGACTGGGACGCCTCGACGGCGTTCACGATCCGGTTGGCCAGCAGCGCGTACTGGTCGGTTCCCCCTCCCTTCTGAAGGTAGTCGGTCACGCCGGCGGAGATCGCGTCGCTCGCAATCTCCTCGCTCCCCTTGCCGGTGAACAGCAGGAACGGGAGGTTCGGGTGCTCTTCGCGGACCGCACGGAGGAACTCGATTCCGTCCCTGCCGGGCATGTCGTGATCGGACACGATGCAGTCTACGTCTTCCCCAGCCAGCACATCCAGTCCCGCTTCGGCGTCGGTCGCGCCACGGACGTCGATCCGGTCGTGTTCGCGCTCGAGGAACGTCGCGACCAACTCGGAAAATTCCGGCTCGTCGTCGACGTGGAGTACCCGTATCGCGTCGTGCGTGTCGGCCATGGGAATCTACTTCTGTCCGCAGAGACACTGGGGGGACTTAAACGGTGGCCGTCAGCCAGCCGGAACGGTGATCGACGGCTGCTTCCGGCCGTGGTCGCCGATGGATCCGTGCGGGGAACCGAGCCCGCGTCGAGGGAGCGCCGAGTTTTAAGCACGCGCCCGGAGAACGCCGGGGTAATGCCCGAGATCGACACCATCGTCGTCGCCACCGACGGCTCCGACAGCGTCTCGCGCGCCGTCGAGGTCGCGCTCGACCTGGCCGAGCGGTTCGACGCCGCGGTGCACGTCTTGTACGTCGTCGACAGCGGCGAGGTCGACTCATCCCCGGAGGCGGTGCGCGAGCAGATGCGCAACGCCCTCCAGGAGCGCGGCGGCGAGGCGATCGTCGCCGTCCAGAAGCGCGCCGACCGAGACGTGACCGCAGTCGTCCGCGAGGGCCGCCCCGCCAACGAGATCGCCGACTACGCCCGAGAGATCGACGCCGATCTGGTCGCCACCGGCACCCGCGGACGCCACGGCGAGAACCGCTTCCTCATCGGCTCGGTCGCCGAGCGCGTCGTCCGGACCTGTCCCGTTCCGGTGCTCACGGTCCGGCAGCTGGCCGGCGAGAACGGCGACGACGGCTACGGCGGCGCGCCGGTCTGACGCGCGGCGGCCTACGCCGTCCCCTCCCTCACCCGCGACGTTTCGAACACGAGGTACACGAACACGACCGGGGCGACGGCGAACGCGGCGACGATCAGGACCGCCGTCCCGTTGCCGTCGTAGCTGGCCGCCGCCGCCTCGGCGGCGACGGTCACGATGATGGCCGCGACGAGGAGGTATTTGCAGTCCACGAGGTGGGCCGCGAGGTCGGGGTCCGACATCGCGTCCGACCGACGCCGCCGTTCCGCAAAACGGTACCGGCCCGTGCGCCGACTACGGACGGACGCAGTCGGTTCGCTCCGGTTGTCTCCGGTCCGGGCCACGTCCCACACCACCGCTGTTTTGCCCCCGCGTCGCGACCCCCGGATATGGACGACGAACTCATCGAGAGCGACACCCTCCCGCTGGACCGCAAGTCGCGACTCCCCGGGACGGGCTTCTTCTACCCGGATTCGCTGGACGAGGACCGCTCGGAGGAGCGCGCGAAGGAGGCCGTCGAGGGCGCCGAGGCGGTCGTGATCACCGACTCCGACGCCGACGGCCTCGGCTGCATCGCGCTCGTCCGCGAGGCGTACGACGCCGCGCTCGACCCGACGCCGTTCGAGGAGCGACGGCAGGCGAAGCTCGACGGCACCTACGAAGCGCAGTACGGGGAGGACGCCGACAGCGACGACGAGGACCCCGCCGACCGCGCCGAGTCGTCGGTCGCGCTGCTCCCCTCCGGTCCCCACTCGTTCGAGGAGGACCTCGGCTACGTCGCCGAGTTCCTCGAGGAGGGAACCGACGTGTTCGTCTGCGACATCTGTCCCGACGCCTTCGAGTACATCGCCGAGGACCTCCGCGCGGTCGTCCGCCGCGCCGAGGCGGTCCGCTGGTTCGACCACCACCAGTGGGACGAGGAACTGGCGGCGTCGGTGCGAGAACTCGGGATCGACCTGGTCGTCGGCGAGAGCGACGAGGAGTGTTCGACGGACGTGACGCTGCGCTCGCTGTCGTACGACTTCGACGAGCGCTTTCGCGAGCTGGCGGTCGTCACCCGCGACCACGACCTCTGGCTCAAGGAGGACGAGCGATCGCAGGACCTGGCCGACTTCGCCTACTGGACCGGCGGCGAGGAGTACGCCGCGATCGTCGGCGCCTACGGCGTCGACCTGCCGGCGGTCGCGATGGAGTACGTCGAACAGCGCCGCGTCGAGAAGGGGCTGCTCATCGAGAAGGCGGTCGACCGCGCCGTCGAACACGAACTCGGCGAGTGGTCGGTCGGCGTCACCTACGGTCGGTGCTCGCAGAACGAGGTCGCCGACACGCTACGCGAGCAGGGGATGGACGCCGCGGTGATCGTCAAGCCCTCCGGCTCGGCGTCGATCCGCGGGTCCGACGACTTCGAGCGCTGTCACGAGGTGGCTGGACAGGTGAACGGCGGCGGCCACCCGAAGGCCGCCGGCTGTAAGCCCGACATCTACGACGATATGCTCGATTACGGCCACCACTGGACGACAGAGGGTGCGACGGCAAAGCGCGTCATCCTCCGGGCGTTCGAGTCGCTCGTCGAGGACCCCGCGGCGGAGAACGCGACCGACGCGGCGGAGTAGGTCGGCGTCCCCTTCGGACGAGGCTGACGCTCGGGGCGACCCCGATCGGATCGATGCTCTCCGACTGGCGGCGGCGAACGACACCAATACGTCTGGCGGTTCCAGTGGTTCTCCGATCGGCCCGCAGGGGTTTCCGTCCGGCGGCCGTCGGACCGTCCACACATGAACCGAACAGCGTGCGGTGGGTCACGATGAGAGCGGCACGGGTTCCCGAAGCGGGCGCGGACTTCGAGGTCGTCGACGTCGAAACGCCGGAGCCGAATCCCGGCGAGGTACGGATCGCCGTGGACGCCTGCGGGATCTGTCACAGCGACGCGTTCGTGAAGGAGGGCGCGTATCCGATCGACTACCCCCGCGTCCCGGGCCACGAGGTCGCGGGCCGCGTCGACGCCGTCGGCGACGACGTGACCGCCTGGAGCGAGGGGGACCGCGTCGGCGTCGGCTGGCACGGCGGCCACTGCTTCGAGTGCGAGGCGTGCCGACGCGGCGACTTCCAGCAGTGTGCGAACGCGCAGATAACCGGGATCGCGTACGACGGCGGCTACGCCGAGTACATGACTGCGCCGGCGGAGGCGCTGGCGGCGGTCCCGGACGACTTGGACGCCGTCGACGCCGCGCCGCTGCTTTGCGCCGGCGTGACGACGTTCAACGCGCTGCGAAACACCGACGCGCAGCCGGGCGATCTGGTCGCCGTGCAGGGCGTCGGCGGCCTCGGTCATCTCGGGGTCCAGTACGCTCACGCGGCGGGCTTCGAGACGGTCGCGCTCTCGCGCTCTCCCGACAAGGAGGAGTTGGCCGCAGACCTCGGCGCGGACCACTTCGTGAACACGGACGAGGAGGACGCCGCAGCCGCGCTGGAGGAACTCGGCGGCGCCGACGTGGTGCTCGCGACCGCACCGTCGGCGCCCGCGATCGAGTCGGTGATCGACGGACTCGGGACGGACGGCCGCGTGGTCGTCGTCGGCGTCCCCGGGCAGGAGGTGTCGGTCGACGCGCAGTCGCTCGTCGGCGTCCGCGGCGGCGTCGACGCCTGGGCCTCCGGCAACGCCCGGGACTCACAGGACACGCTGGAGTTCAGCGACCTCCGCGAGATCACCCCGGAGATCGAGACGTACGACCTCGAGGACGTGGACGAGGCGTACGACCGGATGATCGACAACGAGGCGCGCTTCCGCGTCGTTCTCGAACCGTAGCCGACGGCTCGACCGGAGCCCCTTTGTATGCGCGGCCGCTCCGGTAGGAAGACGGCACGGTCAGGCGGCACCTTTCACCCAGGTGGGTCACCCCGCCGCGGGTACCGTCGACTGGCCTACCCCGTCGCTCTACACTCGTGAGCGACGGCCGTCCGCAACACGATGCAGGCGTCCTCGACGCCGGTTCTCTCGGCGACCCGATTTCACTCCCCGGCTGCCGGATCCTCGCTGTACTCGCCCATGAGCCACTTGTGCGAGTAGTCGGTCCCACAACTGCAGTGGGCGTACGCGTGCATCACGTCGCCCTCGGCGTACAGACCGCCGACGCCCTCGTTTTGCTCCTCGGCGAACGCGAAGACGAACTCCGCGCGGTGGTCCGCCTCGGGATTCTCGGCGGCATCGGGACACTCGCCCCCGCCCAGATCGGGGTAGATCACGCCGTCGCGCGCCATCGCGTTCTTCGAGAACTCCATCGGGTCCATGCCGGTACCGGCGGCGAACGCCTGCCGCCCGTCGTCGCCGGGCACGACGAGGACGACGCCCTCGTCGACGGCCTCGCCCATGTTGGCGATCTTCCCCTGCTCGTCGAGGTGGTCGTGCGTGAGGTAGATCGCCACGTTGTCGAGGTGCTCGCCCGCGAGGAACTCCGCGAGTTTCCCGTCGTCGGCGTCGATACCCGTCTCGGCGTCGCTGTCGGCGTCGTCGGTCATACTCGGGATCGGCGCGCGAGTCGGATAAGGGCGTCCGTCGCGGGCCGCGGGCTGTACCGTCCGCCAGTCGACGGTACCGGTCTGCACCGACCCTCCACCCGGTGACGCCGATCGCCGTCACCAGTTCTGATAGCCGAACCCCGACTGCTAAATAGACCTGCCCGATACTTCGAACAAATGCATTCGGATGCTGACCGGATCGTCGTCCTCTACGTCAACGACGAGCCGGAGCTCCTCGATCTCTTTCAAAGGGGGCTGGAGCGGCAGTCTGATCGGCTAGTCGTCGACACGGCGGGATCGGCGGCGGCGGCGCTGGAGCGGTTCCGCGACGGCGGCGTGCACTGCGTCGTGAGCGACTACTCGATGCCCGGTGGGAGCGGGGTCGACCTGCTCCGGTCGGTCCGCGAGACCGAACCGGAGATCCCGTTCGTCATCTTCGCCGAGACGGGGAGCGAGCAGGTCGCCAGCGAGGCCATCTCGGCGGGCGTCACCGACTACATCATCGAGAAAGCCGTCGGGACGCAGCACGAACTCCTGGCGCGGAAGATCGCCACCTACGTCGACCGACGCCGCGCGGAGCGTCGTGCCGAGCGGGTCAACGACCGGCTCCACGAGCTCGCGGGCGTTGCCAACGACGTGCTGTGGGTCTTTTCGGGCGACTGGGAGGAGCTGTTGTTCATCAACGAGGCCCACGAGCGGTTGTTCGGCCAGTCGACGGAGGCGCTGTACGCGGAGCCACGTGCCTTCATCGACAAGGTCCACCCGGACGACGTCGACCGCCTCACGGTCGCGATGGAGCGGGCCGCGGCGGGGCACTCTCAGAGCGTCGAGTACCGAATTCAGCCGTCGGAGTCGGTCGAGCTGTGGGTGGAGTCCCACTGTGAACCCATCACCGACGACGCGGGCGCGGTCGAGCGCATGACGGGGTTCACCCGCGATATCACGAACCGGAAAACGCGCGAGCGCGAACTTGCGACCACGAACGAGCAGTTGGATCAGTTCACCTCCACGGTCGCCCACGACCTCCGCAACCCCGTCAACATCGCCGACGGGCACCTCGGGTTGGCCCGCGAGGAGTTCGACAGTCCGCACCTGGAGGCCAGTGCCCGGGCGGTCGAGCGGATGGACGAACTCCTGTCGGACCTCCTGTCGCTCGCGCGCACGGGCAACGCGGTCAGCGACCCCGAGCCCGCCGAGCTCGGCGAGGTGGTCGAGTCCGCCGAGCACAACGTCGCCATGGCGGACGCGCGGCTCACGGTCGAGTCGACCGCACCGATCGAGTGCGATCCCGTCCGGCTCAAGGAGGCGGTCGAGAACCTCCTCCGCAACGCCATCGAGCACAACGAGGCGATGGTACGGGTGACTGCGGGCATGCTCCCCGACGGCGACGGGTTCTACGTCGAAGACGACGGGCGGGGGATACCAGAGGACCAGCGCGGAAACGTGTTCGACGACGGCTACACCACGATAGAGAAGGGGACGGGATTCGGGCTCTCGATCGTCACGCGGATCGCCGACGCGCACGGCTGGGAGATCGAGTCAACTGAGAGCGCCGACGGCGGCGCGCGGTTCGAGGTCACCGGGGTCGACTGCGGCGGCGCGGTCGGACCCGCGGAGCCCGCCGACTGATCACGCGCGGGCCGCCGACCGCCGCGCGATCAGCGATCGTACAGCGAGTCGGCGATGTCTTGCAGCCCCTCGTCCGGCCGCTTCGTCACGGTGTACACGGCGCGTTCGCCGGGGACGCGCACCCCGTAGAGGTAGCCCGGGTCGACCTCGTCCAGGTCCACGGCGTCGCCGGGCTCGCGGCCGTGCTCGCGCGCCCACTCGACGAGCCGGTTCTCGGCGTCGCTGCTCGTTCCTTCGGTCGCCTCGCGCATGCGCTTGCGATCGTCGTAGGCGCCGCGCACGAGCGCCCCCCGCGAGTCGCTCGCCACCGTCGCGTGGCGCTGGTCGCCGTCGAGGACGAGCCGGATCTCGTCGCCGGCCGAGAGATCGGCCTCGTCCGGTATCCGGAGGCAGGGGAGTCTGGTGCCGCCCGAGCGCGCGAGACGCGCCCGCAGGCTGGTCACGTCGTCTGCGTCGCTGGCGAGTCTGTCGCTCATGGGGATGAAAACGGGGGGCCGCGTTACTCCTCGTCGGCTTCGTCGTCCGCGTCGGCCGCAGCGTCGTCTTCCTCCTCCTCGGTCTCCTCGCCGAGCGCCGCTGCGATCGAGCCCTCGATGTGGGCGTTGATCTGGACGGTCTCTTCTGACACCTGGCGACCGCGGACGGTGACGCGCTTGCGCTCGCCGTCGCGCGAGGGCTTGTAGCCGACGCCGCCCTCGAGCAGGAGCTCCTTCAGCTCGCCGCCGGGGACGTCCTCGCGCATCGGGCGACCGGCCTTGTCGGAGCCGCCGGTCAGGGTCAGGTCGACGCCGTCGGCGCCGACGGCCGCGCCGTCGACCTCGTCGCCGATCTCTCGGCTGAGGAATCGGTTGGCGTCCTGTCCGTCCACGTCGAACTGCCGCGTGTCGCCGGCGTCGTCGCCCACGACGATCTTGAATTCGGCCATTACGGGGTCATGCTCGGCGGTGAGAGAAAAGACCGTCGAAAGCGTGGTCCGAGGCCGTGAGGCCGAGGACCACGGAGCACGGCGCCGCGCTCGCGGGCGCGCCGCCCACGAAAACGCGTGGCCGAGAACCGCGGGCCCGAGGCCACGACTCTCTGCGGCGAGGTGTCCGTTGCCGAACGGAGCGAGGCCGCGTGATCCGAACCGCACAGAAGGAAAGCGCGGTCGGAAGGAGCGTACCGACCGAGGACGAGCGAACGGTGAACCGTGTGAGCCGTGAGTACTGTGGCATCCGGCCCTGCGGCTTACGTCGGTCGAACCGTCGCGGCGGCCCCACTGACCGCCACCGCCGGCGCACCGCGATAGGTGCCCTCGCCGACGGCTTCGGTGGCTCGGACCGCCACCCAGCCGGGGCCGTCACCGGTCACGACCGTCCGGGTCGACTGCCGGTAGCTGTTGCCCGTCCAGCCGCCGGCGAACCACTCGTTGCGCGCCTCGTAGCTGACGGTGACCTCGACGGTCGCGTCCGCGGGCGCATCGTACGAGAGGAACATGCGGGTGCCGAACTCTCGACAGACGGTCGACTCGGGCGCCGGGAACGGACACTCCGTCTCCGTGGCATCGAACCGCGGCCGCAACACCGGCTCTGAACCGACCGGCGAGCGCGTGTCGATCGGCTCGTCGAACGCCATCTCGACGCGCACGCGGTAGTCGTCGAGCGTCCGGATCGGCGTGGACTGCGGATCCGGCGTCGCCGTCGCCGCGCCCGGCGTCGCGGTCTCCGCGTCCGGGTCGATCGGGCGCGGCGGCGGGCGCTCCCGGTACGCCGGCTCCAACGTCGGCAGCGACACCGCGAGCATCGGGCCGGACTCGGTCTGTGCGACCTCGACTGACCAGTCCGGCGGCGCGTCGACGACGTTCGGCGAGTCGTCGGCGAGCGCGTCGCCGACGGGGCTGCTCCCGGCCTCGACCGGCAGCGGGAGATACAGCGTGACGTTCGTCAGCGTCGCGTTCGGCTGAACGGACGCGCGGTACTCCGCGGTGTGGCTGTACGACTCCGGGACCGGACGGGTGAACTGCCAGAACCCGAACGCGAGGACGGCCGCCGCGACGAGGAGGACGACCAGCCCCGCGACGACGGCGATCCGGAGGCGTCGGTTCATCGGAACGACCAGTCGCATCGTGTCATTAAAACATCACCGGTGCGGACGGGGGCCGTCCTCATCGGCGCGATTCTCCGTCGGCGCGGTGGTCGACACGACTGGAGGGAGCCCGCCGCGACGTTTTTGTCGGCTCTCGATCAGCGTACCCACATGGTCTCGCCGGACGAGACAGTCGCGGTTGCCCTCCTCGCGCTCACCGGCGGGGCGCTCGTCGCGTTCGCGCTCGCGAGCCGCAAATCCGACAGCGGCCTCCGGCGGGCCTACCGGATCGATCCCGCTGACGACGCCGCGGCGCGCTCGAACGCGGCCGTCGTGACCGCCGTCGGCGTCGGGACCCTCCTGCTCGCGGGCGCGGTCGCCGCGGACCTCCCGGAGCGGCTCGTCGGACTCGCCGCGCTGCTTGCGGCCGCCGGCTGCTGTTTCGTCCTCGGCTGGCTCGTCCGCTATCGCGGTCGCTCCGAACTCCTCACGGTGCCGAACGCGTCGCCGGAGACCGCCCGGCGGCTCGGCGGGGCGGTGCTGATCTGTGGCGCCCTGTTGCTCCCGTTGGCGCCGGCGCTGTGGTTCGGCGCGAGCGACGCGGTCGTCGTCCTTCTTGCGCTCGGCGGGTCGTTCCTCGGCCTCGTCGCCGTCGCGGTCGCCGCGCGGTGAGCGCTCGCTCGCGCGGTGACACGGCCGCCGCCCCCGCCCGCGACCGCACCGGCGACTCAGCCGAGTCGAATCGGGTCGTCGTCGGGGACGATCTCGACGCGGACCTCGTCGCCGACGGCGAACTGCGGGTCGCCCGCCTCGGGTCGGGTCACGAGCTTCGCGCCGCCGGCGTCCGGGGCACGCGAGGCGAACAGCGACAGCCCGGTGACCCGGTCGCCGTTCGCGAGCACGGCCACGTCGGCCCAGTCGACGTGGCGGCCGGCGCGGGTTCCGACTCTGGCCCCGAGCAGCGAGACCGGGCCGGTCTCGCCGCCGTCGGAGCCGGCGCCGGGAACGCCGCCCCCGGTGTAGTGCGCGAGGCCGCCGTCGAGCGGGCGACCGTCGTCGTCGGCGACCGCGGCGAACTCGCGGGCACCGAGGTCGCCGGGGCGGGTCGGCGCGTCCAACACCGCGTGGCTCGGCCCCGTCTCGACGACCGTCCCGGTGCCGTCCCACGAGAGCGCCGCCACGTCTGCGTCGGCGACGAGCGGGAGCGATCCCGATGCCCGGTACGGATTCCGATCGCGCTCGCGGAACTCCAGGTGGACGTGGTTGTCGACCCAGCGCCCGAAGAAGCCCGAGCGCACCAGCTCGCCGAGCGCGTCGCCGACGGCCACTTCGTCGCCCGGTTCGACGGCCGGCTCGACGTGGAGCACGCGGGCGAGGTCGTCCCCCGTGTCGATCACGATCAGGTGGTCGCGGTTGACGGCGTACTCCCGGTCCGGGCAGCCAACGGTCCGGGTGTCGAGCACTTCCCCGGCGACGGGCAAGACGCCGGCGTTCGAGGCGGGGTAGAGATCGACGGCGCACGCGCGGTCGTGGGCCGGATACGGCGAGTTGTACAGCGAGAATTTCCGATAGCGCGCGAGCACCGATTCGGGTACGGCGACCGGCTCAGCCGACTCCGTCGACTCTCCCGACTCCTCCATACCCGCCGCAGGCGACGCAAGCGCTTAGGCGACCCGACTCCCAGCGACGGGCGTGAGGAACCGCGACGAGACGGGGCGCGTTCGCGTGTACACCGGTCGCCGATCCGAGCGCGGGGTCGAGGCCAGCGAGGCCGCGGACGGCGAGCGGGGAGAAAGGACCCGCGAGTCCCGGGAGGCCGACCGCGCCGCCACCGCCGCGATGCTCGCCGAGGCCGGTGACTCGGGGGTCCCCGCCCTCCGTGTGTGGGCGCCGGGGCGATCGCTCGCGTTCGGTCGGCGCGACGCCCGCGCGGACGGCTACCCGCGGGCGACGGCGGCCGCCCGCGAGCACGGCTTCCCGCCGGTCGAGCGCTCGGTCGGCGGCCGCGCGGTCGCGTACGCCGAGTCGACGCTGGCGTTCGCGCACGCCGTCCCCCTCGAGGACGCCCGATCCGGGTTGAACGACCGCTACGAGACAGCCGTCTCGACGCTCGTGACCGCCCTCCGCGACGCTGGCGCCGACGTGGACAGAGGGGAGCCGCCCGCCTCGTACTGCCCGGGCGAGTACTCGGTCCGCGTCGCCGACGGCGGCAAGGTGGCGGGAATCGCCCAGCGCGTCCGGCAGGACGCCGCGCTCGTCTCCGGGTGCGTCACGGTCGCCGAGCGCGGCCCCATTCGGGCGGTCCTCTCGCCCGTGTACGACGCGCTCGGCGTGCCGTTCGACCCCGACTCGGTCGGCTCCGTGGCGCAGGCCGGCGGCCCGGGCGACGCTGGAGCGGTTCGAGAGGCACTCGAAGCCGCGTTCGTCGACGACCGGGACGTCGCCGTCCACGACGCGGCCGACCTCTCCGTCGGCGGCGACACCTGACGGAGTCACACTGTTCGCGCCAGATCCGAACCGTTCGCGCCGGATCCACCGCACTTACGCCCGCGCCCCGCCCACCGTCGCGTCATGAGCACGCTGTTCACGAACGCCACGCTCGCCGACGACCGCGTCTGCGACGTGCTGGTCGCGGGCGAGACGATCGCCGAAGTCGCGGCCGCCGGCACCCTCGCTCCCGCCGACGCCGACGAGGTCGTCGACTGCGACGGGAAGCACCTCCTCCCGGGCGCCGTCGACGCGCACGTCCACTTCCGTGAGCCCGGCTTCGCCCACAAGGAAGACTGGCACACCGGGTCGCGATCGGCGGCCGCGGGCGGGGTCACGACCGTCGTCGATCAGCCCAACACCGAGCCGCCGACGGTCACGGGCGCGGCCGTGGACGAGAAAGCCGAACTCGCCGCGAAGTCCTCGGTCGACTTCGGGATCAACGGCGGCGTGACGGAGGACTGGGACCCCGACTCGCTGTTCGACCGCCCGATATTCGCGCTCGGCGAGGTGTTCCTCGCCGACTCCACCGGCGACATGGGTATCGAGGCGGACCTCTTCGCCGACGCCGTCGCTCGCGCCGCCCGCGAGGACACCGTCGTCACCGTCCACGCCGAGGACGCCGCCCTGTTCGATCCGGCGGCCCTGGAGCGCGCCGGCGACGGGACCGGCCGCGACGGCGATGCCGACGCCTGGAGCGCCTTCCGTACGGCCGAGGCCGAGGCCGCGGCCGTCGACCGCGCGCTGGAGGTCGGCGCCGACTCCGAGGCCGCCATCCACATCGCACACACGTCCACGCCCGAGGGGATCGACGCCGCCAGCGACGCGGGCGCGACCTGCGAGGTGACGCCGCACCACTTGTTCCTCTCGCGCGAGGACCTCGACGAACTGGGCACCTTCGGTCGGATGAACCCGCCGCTCCGAAGCGAGGCGCGCAGGGAGGCCGTCTTCGAGCGCGTCGCCGACGGGACCGTCGACATCGTCGCCACCGACCACGCCCCGCACACCCGCGCGGAGAAGGACGCGAGCGTTCGGGACGCCCCGTCGGGGGTGCCGGGCGTCGAGACGATGCTCCCGCTGCTCCTGCAGGAGGTGCGCGAGGGGACGCTGGACCTGGAGCGCGTCCGCGACCTCGTCGCCGCGAACCCGGCGACGGTCTTCGACATCGAGGGGAAGGGTCGGATCGTCGAGGGCACCGACGCGGACCTCGTGCTCGTCGACCTCGAAGCGAGCCGCGAGATCCGCGGCGACGACCTCCACTCGAAGTGCGAGTGGACGCCGTTCGAGGGCCGCGAGGCCGTTTTCCCCGAGGTGACGCTCGTGCGCGGCCACGTCGCCTACGACGCTCGCGGGGGCGACGAGACGTTCGGTGAGGCGGTCGGCGAGAACGTCCGGGTGTAAGCGGCGATCGACCGCCCGCTCGCCGAGCTCGCCGGCGGCGGGGAGTTATCCGTCCCACTCGCCTCGCGACTCCACACGGCAACCGTTTTCCCCTCGCGCCGCCGCCGGTGGTGTATGGCCGGCAGCCACCCGCTCGCTGGATACACCGAGTTCTGGGACGATGTGATGGCCGACATGGAGGCCACCGCCGAGGAGTATCGCGAGGCGGGCTGGGACGTGCTCGAACTCCACCCGGGCGACGTGACCCCGCTCCCGAACGTCTCCACCGACGGCACCGGGATCGACGTCGATCGCACCGGGTTCGACGTGCTCCTTCCGGGCGACGAATTCGCCGCCGCACGGGAACTCGTCGAGGAGACCGAGGAGCCGTTCGACGAGTACGAGGCGTATCGGGCCCAGCAGTCCGAGGTCGTGTTCCTCGTCGTCGTGATGAAAGCCGAGGCTGCGGGACAGGCGGTCGCGTTCCCGCTGTACTACGCCGAACGGCAGGCGGCGCCGATGCTGGAGCGCGCCGACGCCGCGGGCGAACTCCGCGCGTATCTCCGACCGCTCGACGACTCCGACCGGGTCGTGTTCTCGCTCGCCGAGCCGGAGACGCTGTACCCCGACGATTGGGGCGAGTCGACGCCCGAGGAGTAGACCGCACCGTCCAACGGACTGAGTTCGCGGATCTCCGACCAATCGACGGCTACGTGAACGATACGTCCGTCAGCGACGCGGTCTCGCCGAACAGCCAGTCGGCGTGATCGACCGCGTACTCGCGGTGCTCCTCGGCGATGTACCCCAGCGCGTCCTCGATGACGACCGGTCGGTAGTCGCGCAGGCCCGCTGAGCCGGCGGTGTGGAGGACGCAGACGTTCGCGAGCGTCCCGCAGATCAACAGATCGTCGATCCCGCGGGCGTCGAGCCACCCCTCCAGCTCGGTGTCGTGGAACGCGTCGTAGGTGTGCTTCTCGACGACGTGGGCGGCGTCCTCAGTCGGGAGGTCGGCGACCAACTCGGCGTCCCAGCTCCCCTCCGCGACGTGCTCGCCCCAGCGGTCGAACTCGTCGTAGTAGTGGGCGTCCTCGAACTGCTCGGGCGGATGGACGTCTCGGGTGTAAACCACGCGCGCGCCGACGTCGGCGGCGCGCTCGACGAGCGTCCGGACGGGGTCGATCGCCGCCGCGCTGGGCTCGGCGTAGAGGCTCCCGTCGGGGTGACAGAAGCCGTTCTGCATGTCCACGACGACGACGGCGGTGCGGTCGGGGTCGAAGGCGTCCTGCTCCGGGGGCATGACCGGCCGTTTGGACCGCGACCACAAAATCGATCGGCGGGTGCCGTCTCGGGGACGGACCGGTGGGTGTCGCCACCGGGATCGACCGGCGGATTCTCCGCGAATGTTCCGCGGATTAGACGCCCCAACACGCGGACAAGGTACTTCTACCCCCAGGCCAATGCGGAGGTATGCGACGATCGGCCCCGCACCCGCTCTCGCGACTCGGCGCCCTCGTGCTCGTGTTCGCGCTCGTGTGTACCGCCGCGGCGCCGCCGCTCGCGGCGGCGGCACCCCCCGCAACGGACGCGGGGACCGACCGACTCGCGAACGCGAGTGGACTCACGGCCCAACAGGAGGCCCCGCAGGATCCAGAGTCCGACGTGATCGGGTGGGAAGACGGCTACTGGCACAACGAGAGCATCGACGTCGACCAGTCCGACGGCCTGAGCGACGAGGAACTCGACGCGTACGTGGCTCGGGCGATGGCCCGCGTCGAGTACCTCCGCGACGCGGAGTTCGACTCCCGGGTCCCCGTCTCGGTGATCTCCCGTGAGCAGTATCGCAACCGGAGCGCCGGTGGTCCCAGCGCGAACCGGACCGAGTACAACCGCTGGAACGATCAAGTGTGGGAGGGGCTGTTCATCGTCGGCGAGTCGACCGGCTCCGGCGAGGAGATCGGCGAGACGACCGGCTCCTCGGTGCTGGGCTTCTACTCGCCGACGCGCGACGAGATCACGATCGTCACCGGCTCCCCGGACTCGCCGACGATCAACAACGCGACGCTGGTCCACGAGTTGGTCCACGCGCTGCAGGACCAGCGCTACGACCTGACGAACGAGACCTATCGCGCCCCCACCCAGGACGGTGACCTCGCGGTCGACGGCGTCGTCGAGGGGGAGGCGAACTACATCGAGACGAACTACGCCCAGCGCTGCGGCGCCGAGTGGGAGTGCGTCGACACGCCGCAGGCGAGCGGGGGCGGCGGCGGTGGCGGCGGCGGACCGAACCTCGGCATCCTGCTCACCCTGCTCAACCCCTACTCTGACGGCCCGGTGTACGTGAACGAGATCGTCGAGGAGGGCGGTTGGGACGCCTTCGACGAGCGCTTCCGGAACCCACCGGTCTCCTCCGAGCAGGTGATCCACCGGACCGACGAGACGCCACGCTCCATCGAGTTCACAGGCGAGGGGACGAACGGCTGGAGCACCTTCCCGCGCGACAACCCGCAGCTCGGCCAGAACGGCTCCGACACCGTGGGCGAGGCGTCGATCTACGCGATGTTCTGGTACCAGGCGCGCGAGTACCAGGCGAACACGATCAACCCGAACGGCCTGTTCCAGACCGACAGCCCGTACGACACGTACAACTACGACGCCGAGCCGTCGAACGGCTGGGCGAACGACCGGCTGTTCCCGTACCGCAACGGCGAGGGTGACGACGCCGAGTACGGCTACGTGTGGATCACCGAGTGGGACACCGAGACCGACGCGCAGGAGTTCCACGACACCTACCTCCGAATGCTCGATGCCCACGACGTCCGAGAGACCGACGAGGGCTACTACGTCGTTCCCGACGGTCCCTTCGCCGACGCGTTCCTCGTTCGCCTCGATGGCGAGCGAGTCACGATCGTGAACGGTCCCACTGTCGACGACGTTCGGGACATCCGCCCGTCGCTCGAACCCGCCGAGACGGCCACTGCGGGGAACGGCGAGGACGCCGACGCGACGCCCACGGCGACCCCGGGCGACGCCGGTGACGGCGGCGACGACACCGGCGCTGACGCCGACGCCGGCGATGACACGGCGGAGACGACCGAGACGAGCGGCGCCGGCTTCGGCTTCGGCGTCGCGGCCGCTGCGGTGGCGATAGCCGGCTTGCTGGCTCGCCGGCGCCGCTGACCGACCACTCCGCGCGGATGGCGTGACTTTTTGCGTCGTCCCGGCGAATCCGGGGACATGACCGCTTCGACCCCCGAATTTGACATCGTCGGGGCTGACGCCGTCCGCGACGGATCGGCGACGGACGCGTACTTCGATCGAACCGTCGAGACGCTGCGCCACGCCGACCGGAATCCGACCGTCGTCGCCGAGGTGACCGCCGATCAGTTCCCCGACGGCGACTTCGAACTGCTCGCGGGGGTGAAAGACGCCGCAGCGCTGTTGGCCGGCCACGGCGTTGACGCGGACGCGATCCCGGAGGGAACCCTGTTCGACGGCGGCCCGGTGCTGCGGGTCGAGGGCACCTATCTGGAGTTCGCGGCGCTGGAAACGTCGCTGCTGGGCTTTCTCTCGCACGCCTCCGGCGTCGCCACGGCGGCGCTTTCGTGCCGACGCGCGGCACCCGACTCGGACCTGCTGTCGTTCGGCGCGCGCCACGTCCACCCGTCGATCGCCGCGATGGTCGAGCGCAGCGCGCTCGTCGGCGGCCTGGACGGCTTCTCGCACGTCGCCGCCGGCGAGATGCTCGGGCGCGAGCCGTCGGGGACGATGCCCCACGCGCTGCTCATCTGCTTCGGCCGCGGCAACCAGGAGGACGCCTGGCGGGCCTTCGACGAAGCGGTCCCCGACTCCGTCCCCCGGATCGCGCTGTGTGACACCTACGGCGACGAGAAAGACGAGGTCATTCGCGCCGTGGAGACGCTCGGCGAGCGCCTCGACGGCGTCCGCCTCGACACCACCGGATCCCGCCGCGGCGACTTCCGGCACATCGTCCGCGAGGTGCAGTGGGAACTCGACGCCCGCGGCCACGACGACGTGGACGTGTTCCTCTCGGGGGGGCTCGGCCCCGCGGAGCTTCGTCGCCTCCGGGACGTCGCCGACGGCTTCGGCGTCGGCGGCTCCGTCTCCAACGCCGACCCCGTCGACTTCGCGCTCGACATCGTCGAAGTCGACGGGGAACCGGCCGCCAAGCGCGGGAAGCTCTCAGGGACGAAGGAGGTGTACCGGACGCCCGACGGGGGCCACCACGTGGGTCTCCGCGGTCGCGACGGCCCCGAGGGCGGGGAGTCGCTCATGGAACCGCTGATCCGCGACGGCGAGGTCGTCCGGACGTTCGACATCGACGACGCCGCCGGGCGGGCGCTGGCGGACGCGACTCGAGTCGGGTTCGGCGGCGAATAACGAGACACCGAACTCGTCGGAGGTATCGGACGGCTCACCGGGACAGTTCGGTTCAGCCGATCGTCGTCGTCGATCGCCGCTACAACTGTTCGACGCTACCGCCGTCGGCGCGCTCGCGGAACACCTGGCCGTCGATGAGCGTCACCATGGTGTCGTCGTCTTGCCAGGCCATCGGCGAGAGACCGGCCTTCCGGCAGACGCGCGAGAGGAACCGCTCCTTGCTCCAGTCGTTCTCCACGGGGATCGTCGGGTAGAGCCAGCCGTGGTGACCGTTGTGGTCGATTGCGACGCCGTGGAGGCCGAGTTCGAGGTCGGAGACCGGATCGTTGGTGAGCGTGACCCCCGAGACGACGTACGTCGAGACGAGAACGGAGTCGAGTTCCTTCGGTTCGAGTTCGGAGCCGCCGGTGTCGTCGGAGGCCGCCTTGATCGCCGCCTCGACGATGGCGTGGCCGAGCTGGTCTTTCCCCCGATACGACCCTGCACACCCTCGCATCCGCCCGCGGCCGCGGGTGGATTGAAGTCGGACGAACGCGCCCGTCCGGGCGTAGAAGGCGTCGCGCATACTCCCTGGCTGCTCTCGCTGGCCTTGGAGTACGAACGCCTCGACCGACTCCCGAGCGAGTTCGACCGCACGTGCACCGTCCTCGTAGGTGAGCCGCACGGCCTTCGCTTCGGACATACACCTGCTGGGGGCTGTGCTAACTTGAAGCCTTCCCTCTTCGTGCGGGTTATTCGCACGCTATCTTCGCAGGAGCGACGAGCCGGCCGATCCCGGTGCTTTCACGCACGCGCCGGCGCGCCCCCGAACGCTTTATCCGACCCACCGGCGTACTTCGGGTCGGCAGAGGGAGCCCGACCCCCGTGCGCTCGACCCTCGCGGCGACGGCGCATGAGGAAAGTCCCCCCACCCCTGGACGAGCGACCGGGCGCAAGCCCGGAGTCGGAGACGGCTGGCGCTGGAACAGCAACGAGACCCCCCGCCCCGACCGATGAGGTGCGGTGGCGACCGACCGGTCGCCGCCGGCGCTCGCGGCCACGCCGCGGGCGCGCGAACCGACCCGAGAGGGAAGGGAGCGAACCCACCGAGGGTCGACGGGCGGGAACGGATGGAACGGCGAATCCTCGCCGGTGCAAGCCCGCGTCGACGGGCGGTCGCCGCGCGGCGGCCGCCCCGATGGTAGTCCGGGTGCTCGCGCGGCTCGCGCGAGCGACCGGGGCTCACGCCCTGGGACTGACGCGGACGCTTAGCCGAATGTCGGGCCGAACAGAAGGGGGCTTACTCCCCTCAGCCGATCTCGCGCTCGCCAGCGACGGCACCGGCGTCTCCCCGAACTCGGCGGTAGGCGGGTGACTACCGTCCGACGACGGTCGTGCGAGTGGCTGACACGCCTCCGACTAACTAAAACCGATGGAATCCCAACCGACAGTGTGGACAGCAGAGAACTCACGGCGGCCCTCGAGCGAGAGTTCGAGGGAACCGAGGCGGCCCGCCGGACCGTCGCTCGCCAGGCGCGGGACCTGGCAGACGCCGGCGTGATCGAGACGGATCGCGGCCACGAGCTCACCGTGGAGGACGTCATCGGGAACATGGCGGACGCTCCCGACGACCACGACCTGGTCGAACGGTGGAACTGGTGGCTCGGCTCGCTGGAGACCGCCTACGGGGGCTACGAGCGGTTCACCGTCCGATTCGTCGACGACGGCCCGGACGTGAACGCCTGAGCATCGCCGGATCCGCTCGCCGCGTTCCGGGTCCGCTCGCGCGTGGCGCCTCCGTCGCTCGTCGTACGCGACCCCGCACGACCCTGACTGCCCTCCGTCCCGCCCTCCGCGTGGCACGGTCTGTGAGCCCCGGGCTCGCGACGTGAGCGGGCCCTCGTCGACGCTGAGCGGACGCGTGACGACCGTGGGGTGGCTCGATGAGGACGGCTACCGAATCCTTTTGGTACCGACTGACGCGGGTTCGAGTATGGCCACGGATATCGAGCCCGGGGATTACGCCCCGGTGCCCGGCTGTGCGGACCTGTACTACCTCGACACCGGAATGTACGGGACCGTCAACTACGGATCGGTGTACCTCCTCGACGCCGAGCGTCCCGCGGTGATCGACACGGGGATCGGCAACAACCGCGAGTACCTCTTCGACGCGCTCGACGACCTCGGGATCACCCCCGAGTACATCCTTCCCACGCACGTCCACCTCGACCACGCGGGCGGCGCGGGCTTTCTCGCAGAGCGCTACCCGGACGCGACGGTGATGATCCACGAGACCGGCGTGGAGCACCTCGTCGACCCCGCGCGCCTCGTCGAGGGCACGAAGTCAGCCGTCGGCGACCAGTGGCAGTTCTACGTCGAGCCGGAGCCGATCCCCGAAGACCGGATCGAACCGCTCTCGGGCGGCGAGACCCTCGATCTGGGCGATCGGGACCTCGACGCCCACTACGCGCCGGGCCACGCGCCCCACCAGGTCGTCTTCCACGACCGCGGCGACGACGTGGTGTTCACCGCCGACGCCGCCGGCATTTACATCCCGCAACTGGACACCGTCGAACAGACCACGCCTCCCTCCCAGTTCGATCTCCACGGGTGCCAGGACGACGCCGACATGATCCGGGACCTCGAGCCGCGGTACCTCTGCTTCGGGCACTTCGGTCCCCGCGAGTTCGACGACGAATTGCTCGCCGGATATAAGCGGACGCTCGCCGAGTGGGTGGAGGCGGTCCGCCAGAAGCGCGAGGAGTTGGGCGACGACGAGGCCGTTATCGAGCACTTCGCCGCGCACGCGCCCCAAGAGCACCTCGACGTGTGGAACGAACGGAAGGCGCGCGAGGAGGAGCGCATGAACACCCGCGGCGTGCTCAGGTACCTCGACTACATGGAGAAGCAGGGGAAGACAATCTGAGGGGCTGAGGGGTCGACGCTTCGCACTCGCCGGCGGCGCGGACGAACGAGCGCCGCGATGCCACGTCGAACGAACGTCGCGACAGCGCGATGAAAACAACGCGGAACAACGGGCGTCGCGAGGGGACCGACTTATTACGGGCGGCGCGGCAGGGAGTGGCATGGATTGGCGCCAGGCGGAACGCGAGTACGACCCGGGGGTCACCCGGGACTCGCTGGCGGCGACGTTCGACGCGAGCGCCCGCGAGCACGCCGACCGGGTGGCACAGCGGTACAAGGGCGGGGTGTACGACCGGACGCTCGTCGGCTCGGGCGTCGTCGACGCCGCCCCCGACGGCGACTACGCGGACCTCACGTACGCCGAGATGCGCGATCTGGTCCGACGGCTCTCGGCCGGCTTCCGCGAACTCGGGGTCGCCGCCGGCGACCGCGTCGGCATCTTCTCGAACACGCGTATGGAGTGGGCCCACAGCGACTTCGCGCTGCTCGGCGCCGGAGCGGTCGTCACGACGGTGTACAAGTCGTCGTCACCGGGACAGGTGCGCCACCTCCTCGACGACCCCGGCGCCTCCGGCGTCGTCGTCGAGAACCGCGACCTGCTCGACCGCGTGCTCGCCGTCGAGGACGACCTCGATCTGGAGTTCGTCGTCCTCGTCGACGGCACGGAACACGAGCGCGACGACGTGTACACGCTCGGAGAGATCCACGAGCTCGGTGCGGCGGTCGACCCCGGCGACGGCTGGGTGATCGACCGCGACATCGACGACCTCGCGAGCCTCATCTACACCTCCGGCACCACCGGCCAGCCCAAGGGCGTCGAACTCACGCACCGCAACTTCCTCGCGAACGTCGACCAGTGCATGCGCCGGTTCGGTCCCCGACCGGACAAGCCCGCGGACGCTTCGGTCGTCGACGAGGAGAGCGTCACGCTGTCGTTTCTCCCGCTCGCGCACGTGTTCGAGCGCCTCGCGGGCCACTTCATGATGTACGCCACGGGCGCCACCGTCGCGTACGCCGAGTCGTCTGACACGCTCCGGGAGGACTTCGGGCTCGTTCGCCCGTCGACGGCGACGAGCGTCCCCCGCGTCTACGAGAAACTGTACGCCGCCATCCGCGAGCAGGCGTCCGAATCGAGCGTGAAAGAGCGCATCTTCAACTGGGCGACCGGCGTCGGTCGAGCGTACCACCGCGCCGACGACCCCGGCCTCGGACTGCGGACGCGCTACGGGCTGGCCGACCGGCTCGTCTTCTCGACGGTGAAGGAGGCGCTCGGGGGAAACATCGAGTTCTTCATCTCGGGCGGAGGGTCGCTGTCGGCGGACCTGTGCGAGCTGTACCACGGGATGGGCGTCCCCATCCTGGAGGGGTACGGCCTGACCGAGACGGCGCCGGTCGTCGCGGTGAACCCGCCCGAGGAGCCGAAAGTCGGTACTATCGGGCCGCCCGTCTACGACGTGGACGTCCGCGTCGACGAGGGGGTGGGCGCCGTCGACGCCGACGGCGGCGACGTCGGCGAGTTGCTCGTTCGCGGGCCGAACGTCTTCCGCGGCTACCGGAACCTCCCCGAGCAGACCGAGGAGGCGTTCACGGAGATCGACGGCGAACGGTGGTTCCGAACCGGCGACGTGGTGGAGATCCGCGAGGACGACTACATCGCGTTCCGCGAGCGCGCCAAGCAGCTCATGAAGCTCTCGACGGGCAAGTACGTCCCGCCGGGCGCCATCGAGGACTCGTTTGCGGCCTCCGAGTACGTCGAACAGGCGATGGTGATCGGCGACTCGAAGAAGTTCGTCTCCGCGCTCATCGTGTTGAACCTCGCAGGCGTCCGCGAGTGGGGCGACGCACAGGGGTACGACCTCCCCGCGGACGACGACGCGCTGTGTCGCGACGACCGCGTCCGCGACCTGATCCAGACGGAGGTCGACCGCGTCAACGGGGAGTTCGAGGCCCACGAGACGATCAAGCAGTTCCGGATCGTCGCCGAGGAGTTCACCGAGGAGAACGATCTCCTCACGCCCACGATGAAGAAGAAGCGGCGCAACATCCTCGAGCGGTACGCCGACGACATCGGCAGTATGTACGCGGAGTCGTGACACGCCGGGTCTCGGTCGCGTCTTAACCGGGTGCGGTCGAGGGCGGCGGGGCCGGCCGCCGTCGCCGCAGTAGTCGTCTTTTTCCCGCGCGCAGCCAAGCACACGGTATGGAGGTGAGGAGATGTCGGCGGGAGCCGGGCAACTGATCGCGATCGTCGCCGTCATCATCGCCACCGGCGTCGCCGCACAGATCCTCTCTGACAGATTTCAGCTCCCGAGCATCATCTTCCTCATCGCTGCGGGAGTCGCGCTCGGCCCCGAGGGACTCGGAATCGTCACCCAGGAGACGTTCGGGCTGACGGGGCTGTCGACGATCGTCGGGCTCTCGGTCGCGATCATCGTGTTCGAGGGCGCGTTCCACCTCAAGATCGACGAGCTTCGGCAGGCACCAGCGGCGTCGCTGCGCCTCGTCACGATCGGCGCCGCGATCGCGTTCGTCGCGACGACCGTGGTCGTCCGAGTCGCACTCGGGACCGAGTGGCTCGTCGCCGCACTCATCGGCGCGTTGCTCGTGGCGACAGGACCGACGGTGATCGCGCCGATATTGGAGGTGGTGCCGGTGCGCGACAAGGTCGCGACTGCGCTCGACACCGAGGGGATCGTCAACGACGTGACGGCGGCGATCCTCGCGGTCGTCATCTTCGAGGCCATCGTCTCCGACACGACCGACCCCGCCGAACTGATCGCGCTGTTCGCCGAACGGCTCGGCGTCGGCGTCGTCGTCGGCGTCGTCGTCGCGGGGGCCGTCTACTACGCCCTCCGGTACATCGACCTCTCGCCGGGCAACGCCCCGCAGAACGCGCGCCTGCTCGTATTGGCCGGCGCGCTCGTCGCCTACGGCGAGGCGAACCTCGTCCGCACGGAGGCGGGAATCGCGGCGGTCGCGGTCGCCGGGATCCTGCTCGGCAACGCTGACATCCCATACGAGGAACAGATCACGGATTTCAAAGGCGACATCACGCTGCTCGTCCTCTCGTTCGTGTTCATCTCGCTGGCGGCGCTGCTGGAGTTCGACACCCTGATCCAACTCGGTGTCGGTGGAATCATCGTCGTCGCCGCGGTGATGTTCGTCATCCGGCCGGTGCTGGTCATGCTGTCGACGGTTGGCGGGAGTTTTCAACGAAACGAGCGCGTGTTCATGTCGTTCGTCGGCCCGCGCGGGATCATCCCGGCGTCGGTCGCCACCCTGTTCGCCGTCGAACTGGCGAACAACGGCATGACGACGGCGGCGAACACGCTCGTCGGCACCGTCTTCCTCGTCATCATGGCGACGGTGGCGTTGGAGGGCGGGTTCGCCAGGCAAATCGCGGAGAAGCTCGACGTAATCCCAATGCGCGTACTCATCATCGGAGGCGGAAAGGTGGGCCGGACGCTCGCCGAACGCCTCGAGGACCGCGGCGAGAACGTGGTCATCATCGAAACCGACGAGGAGGTCGTACAGATCGCCAGAAACGAAGGATACGCGGTCCACATCGGCGACGGAACCGACACCGAGGTGCTTCGCTCGGCCGGCGCCGAGAACGCCCGGACGGTCGTCGCCGCCACCGGCGACGACGACGTGAACCTGCTGGTGGCACAGCTGTCCGACTCGAAGTTCGACGGCGTCGAGACGGTACTCGCGCGGGTGAACAACCCGGACAACGTCGACGCCTTCGAGGAGCTGGGCGTCCGCACCGTCTCTTCGGTGCTGGCGACCGCCCAGGCCATCGACAACTACATCGAGCGGCCGGCGATGGCCAACTGGATGGGCGAGATCGGCCGCTCGGGCGACGTGATCGAAGTCGAGATCACCAGCGAGGAACTGGCCGGTATCACCGTCAGCGAAATCGGCACCGAGCTTCCCGACGGGAGCATGATCGCGCTCGTGTGTCGCGACGACGTGACCCAGGTTCCCGACGACGATTACACCCTCCAACTGGGCGATCGAGTCACCCTCATCGGCGGTCGCGAGGAGGTGCAGGAGGCTCGGCGGCAGTTACATCCCGAGTGAGGACGGTCGCCCCGGTTCCGGGGCGTACAGCGCGTCGGGCGGGCGACCGGCGGCGGGTCAGCCGCCCCGGCCGTTACCGCCGCCCTGTCCGTTCCCGCCGTTGTCGCCGCCGCCGCGGCCGCCCGGACCGTTACGGAGGTACGGCTCGTACGCCACCCGGCCGACCACGTCCGCGCGGTCGTCGTCGTCGGCGGCCTGGTTGAAGTCTGCCTCCTCGGGGCCCTCGCGGCTCCCCCAGTAGTTGTTGCGCGCGTCGACCGTCGGGTCGCCGCTCGGGTCGCGGCTCCCGTCGTCGTCGCCGTTGCGGTTGTTGACGCCGATGGCGACGGCGAAGACGTTCGCGTGGAAGCGGACGCCGCCGCCGTCGCCGTCGATCTTCACGGCCTCCGGGAGGATCGTCTCGGCGCTCGTGATGTCCTCGAAGGTATTGCGCGCGACGACGGTATCCGCCGTCGAGGGGGACGCGACGTTCAGGCCCTGCGCGAAGGTGAATCCGAAGTCGACCGAGTCGGACTGGTCGGAGTCGGTGTCGTCGGCCGCGACGAGGTCGCGGACCTCGTTGTTCACGATGGAGAGCCCCGCAGTCGCGTGCTGGACCACGATCCCCAGCGGGGCGACGTCGCTCTCGATCCCCTCGATGGTGTTGTTCACGACCGAACAGTCCGAGATCGTCCCCGGCTTGCTGTTGTCCGCATCGAACAGGATCCCGTTGGCCGTCGGGAACCCGGAGTCGTCGGTCGTCTCCTGGTCCAGGTCGCGGATCTCGTTGTTCGCGATCTCGATCCCGTCGTGGTCGCCCTGTCCCACGACGATCCCGGTGACGCCGAGGCGACCCGTCGGCCCGACGTCCTCGATGACGTTGTTCACGATCGCGGCGTCGTCGAACCCGGCCTCCACTTTGATCCCGAGCAGGCCGCCCGGATTCGTGACGGTGATCCCCGAGAGCGTGACCCCGTCGGCCTCGACGGTGACGGCCGCGCCGGTTCCGCCCGCGCCCTCCACCGTCGGATCGCCGTCGGCCTCGACGGCGAGGTCGGCCACGTCGATCGTGACCGGGTCGTACGTCGCGTCGTCGGCGACGACGACCGTGTCGCCCTCGTCCGCGGCATCGATGGCCTCCTGAAGCGCGTCGCCCCCGCCGGTGACGGTCGTCTGCGCGGCCGCGCGCCCCGCGCCGAGGCGGGCGAGCGCGATCCCGCCGGCCGCGAGGGTGCTCGCGCGAAGCGCCCCCCGGCGCGACAGTCGCCGCGGGCGGTCGCGTCCCGATACCGATCGCCGTTCCCGTGGCTCGCGTGTCATCGTCCGTGGCGGTGGGTCCGACCGGCTAAATAGCCGGGTCACCGCTCCAGCCGGGTTGAAAGCCCGCTCGCGGGTCGCGCCGTCCGCAATTCCTGCCAGTTTATCATCCCGGATCCGGAATACCTCGCGTAATGGTCGTCGGAGACATCTCGACCGGAACGGACGTCGCCGTCATCGGGGCCGGTCCCGGGGGCTACGTCGCCGCCATCCGCGCGGCACAGCTGGGGCTCGACACCACGCTCATCGAGCGTGACGCCTACGGGGGCGTCTGCCTCAACCACGGCTGCATCCCGTCGAAGGCGTTCATCCACGGCGCCGGCGTCGCCCACGAGGCCGCCAACGCCGAGGAGCTGGGCGTCTACGCCGACCCCGCCGTCGACGTGGAGCGCATGCAGCGCTGGAAGCAGGGGGTCGTCGACCGCCTCACCGGCGGCGTCGAGAAGCTGTGCAAGGCCAACGGCGTCAACCTCGTCGAGGGGACCGCGACGTTCGCCGACGAGCACAAGCTCCGCGTCGCCCACGACGGCGCCGGCCAGGGCAGCGAGTCCATCGAGTTCGAGCACGCCATCGTCGCCACGGGGTCGCGGCCGATCCAGGTCCCGGGCTTCGAGTTCGACGGCGAGCACGTGCTCTCCTCGCGCGACCTGCTCGGGATGGAGACGCTCCCCGACAGCCTCGTGGTCGTCGGCGCGGGCTACATCGGGATGGAGCTGTCGACGATGCTCGCGAAGCTCGGCACCGACGTGACCGTGATCGAGATGCTCGACGACGTGCTCCCCGGCTACGAGGAGGACGTCCAGCGGATCGTCCGGACCCGCGCCGAGGAACTGGGCGTCGAGTTCCGCTTCGGCGAGGGCGCCGCCGGCTGGGAGGAGACCGCCGAGGGCGTTGCTGTCGCCGCCGAGACGGAGGCCGGCGAGGAGTCCGAGTACCTCGCAGATCAGGTGCTCGTCGCCGTCGGACGCTCGCCCGTCACGGACACTCTCCAACTGGAGAACGCCGGACTGGAGCCGAACGACGCCGGCTTCATCGAGACGGATCATCAGGCCCGCACCGACGTGGACTCGATCTTCGCCGTCGGCGACGTCGCCGGCGAGCCGATGCTCGCGCACAAGGCCAGCGCGGAGGGCATCGTCGCCGCCGAGGTCGCCGCCGGCGAGCCCGCGGCGCTCGACCACCAGGCCGTCCCCGCCGCCGTCTTCACCGAGCCCGAGATCGCCACCGTCGGGCTCACCGAGGCGGAGGCGGAGGAAGAAGGGTTCACGCCCGCCGTCGGCCAGATGCCGTTCAACGCCTCCGGCCGGGCGCTGACGACGACCCACACCGAGGGGTTCGTCCGCATCGTCGCCGACGAGGAGACCGGCTTCGTGCTCGGCGGCCAGATCGTCGGCCCCGAGGCTTCCGAGCTGATCGCCGAACTCGCGCTCGCCGTCGAGATGGGCGCGACGCTGGAGGACGTGGCCGCGACGATCCACACCCACCCGACGCTCGCGGAGGCGACGATGGAGGCCGCCGAGAACGCGATGGGCCAGGCGATCCACACGCTGAACCGGTAGCCGGGCGGGACGCCGTCGAGCCGAACCGCCCGCGCGACCCGCGGCGTTCGCGTCACGTTTTTCACACGACCGCGAGTCCTCGTCTGTATGGGTCTGTTCGATCGCGACACCGACATGAGCGACGACGATGTCGACGCCGATGCGGACGCCGAGGGACCGTCGTTCGAGCCGATCGCCGGCACCGCCGACTCCGACGCCGGGCGTGATGGCGGCGAAGCCGACGGGAACGAAGACGTCCTCTCGAAGCTCGTCGGCGCCCAGTTCCGCGACGACGACTTCAACGGGACGCTCAAACGCGCCGTCGACGTGGAGGCCGGCGTCGTGCTGTACGCCTACTCCAACAACGGCACCAACGCGGGCGGGCTCGCGGCGATCCCGATCGATCAGACGCGGCTGTTAGACGAGTAGCGCCCCCCGGACGCGACGTGCCGGGTCCCGTGGCCCTTTGTGTCGCCGGCGTGTTTCGAATCGTAATGAGCGACGACGACGACCACGGCGACTTCTCGTCGATCCGCGAGTCCGTGGACGGCAACCCGATGTCCGGACTGCTCCGGTACTGCGTGCCGTACTGGCCGCGGCTGTCGATCGGACTGGTGGCGGCGATAGTCACGCGGCTCGCCCGCCTGCTCCCCTCGCTGCTGGTGGCGGCGGCCATCGACCGCGTCATCCTCGGGAGCGGCGAACCCGGCCTCCTCGCGCAGGCGGGACTGCTCCCGACGAACACGATCACGGGCGAGGCGGCTCGGATAGCGTTTCTCCAACGGCTCGTCGTCATCGCGGCGCTGGCGTATCTGATCCGGTCGGTGACGCGCTTCGCCTCGCGGTACCTGTTCCAGTCGACCGCCCAGAAGGTCCAGCGCGACCTCCGAAACGACACCTACGACCACATGCAGCACCTCTCGCTCGGCTTCTTCGCGGACCACCAGACGGGCGCGATGATGTCCGTGCTGAATCAGGACGTGAACCGCCTGGAGCAGTTCCTCAACACCGAGATCCGGCAGGGGATCCGCGTCGTCGCGACCGTCGGCGGCATCGCGGCGATCATGTACACCTACTCGCCGAAACTCGCGCTGGTCGCGCTGGCGCCGGTGCCGATCATCGGGCTGGCCTCGGGCCGGTTTCTCACGTGGATCGAGCCGAAATACCGCGGCATCCGCGAGACGGTCTCCCGGCTCAACTCCCGGCTGGAGAACAACATCGGCGGCGCCCGCGTGATCAAGGCGTTCAACCGCCACGAGTTCGAGCTGGACCGCGTCGCCGCCCAAAGCGAGCGGTACCACGACGAGAAGGTCGAGGCGATCAAGGCGCGGCGGGCGTTCTTCTCCGGACTGCGCCTGCTCACGGGCGTCGTCTTCGTCGCCATCCTCTGGATCGCCGGCAGCGACATCATCCGCTACGGCCTCGGCAACACCGACCCGGCGACGCTTACCGCCGGCTCGGTCGCGCTGTTTTTCCTCCTCTTGCGCCGGCTCTACTCGCCGATGCGCCGCGTGGGCAAGACGGCGAACAAGTACCAGCTCGCCAAGTCCAGCGCCGAGCGCGTATTCGGCCTGCTCGGGCACGACCCCGACGTGACCTCCCCGGAGAACGCGCACGTCCCCGAGTCGGTCGAGGGCCGCGTCGCCTTCGACGACGTGCGCTTCGGCTACACCGACGACGAGGAGGTCATCTCCGGGATCGATCTGGACGTGGAGCCGGGCGAGACGATCGGTCTCGCGGGGACGACGGGCGCCGGGAAGTCGACGCTGTTGAAGCTCATCTCCCGGCTGTACGACGTGGATTCCGGAGCCGTCCGGATCGACGGCGTCGACGTGCGCGAGTACGACCTCACCGCCCTTCGCGAACACGTCGGCATCGTCGAGCAGAACCCCTACATGTTCTCGGGTACCGCCGCCGAGAACATCGGCTACGGCGACCTCTCGGCGCTCGACGGCGACGCGGGCGATGGCGCCGTCGCCAGCGACGGCGACGCGGGCGCGGTCGACGAGGCTCCGAGCGAGCGCATCGTCGAGGCCGCGAAGGCCGCCGAGGCCCACGAGTTCATCACGGACCTCCCGGACGGCTACGACACTCAGATCGGCGAGCGCGGAGTCAAGCTCTCGGGCGGCCAGCGCCAGCGCATCGCCATCGCGCGCGCCCTCCTGAACGACCCGGAGATCATCGTCCTCGACGAGGCGACCTCCGACGTCGACACCGAGACGGAGGAACTGATCCAGCGCAGCCTCCGCCGTCTCATCGCCGACCGGACGGCGTTCGTCATCGCCCACCGGCTGTCGACCATCCGCGACGCCGACCGCGTCGTCGTCATGGAGGACGGCCGCGTCATCGAGCAGGGCTCACACGACGAGTTGGTCGACGCGGACGGCGACTACGCGGCCCTGTGGGCCCGGCAGGCGGGCGAAGACGAGGAGACGGAGGCGCTGGCGGCGGCCGACGACTGAGCGGGGCGGCAGGTTCGTCCGAAGCGGGGCGGCAGGTGCACTCGGCTTCTCGTCGCGCGCTCGCGCGCGCCCGAGAGTATTTCCGGCTCGCTCCCCTGTCTCTGTGCATGAGTACACGACCGCCGGGCCCCCGCGGCGAGCCCCTGCTCGGCAACGGCCGGCGCTACTCCCGCGACCCCTTCGCGTTCATGACCGCTGTCGCGGACGCCTACGGCGACGTGATCCGCCTGGATTTGGGCCCGCGAGAGACGTACATGCTCACGAACCCCCGCGACGTCGAGCGCGTGCTCGTGTCCGACTGGGCGGCGTTCGGAAAGCCGAATCTCGACGACGCCGTCGACGACCTGCTCGGCGACGGCCTGCTCATGAGCGAGGGCGACCGCTGGCGACAGCAGCGAGACCTCGCGAACCCCGCCTTTCACGCCCGCCGCATCGCCGGGCTCGACGACGCCGTCGTCGGCCACACTGAGGATGCCCTCTCGGGATGGGAAGCCGGCGACCGGATCGACGTGCAACTCGAACTCGCGCGCCTCACCGTCCGCATCATCGTCACCGCGATGTTCGGGACCGACATCGGCGAAGAGACGGTGAAGACCGTCCAAGAGAATCTCGAACCGCTCGGGCAGCGCTTCGAGCCGAACCCGATGCGTGCGGTGATCCCGAACTGGGCCCCGACCCGGGAGAACCGCCAGTTCGACGACGCCGTCGCGACGCTGGAGGGCGTCATCGACGACCTCGTCGCGCGCCGACGCGGCACCGAGGAGACCGCGTCCGATCCCGCGGGCGACGCCGTCGACTCCCCGATGCCGATGGACCTCCTCTCGATCCTCCTGCGGGCGCAGAACCGGGGCGAACAGACCGAGGGAGACCTGCGCGACGAACTGATGACGATGCTGTTAGCGGGCCACGACACGACCGCGCTCGCGCTCACCTACACGTTCTACCTGCTCTCGCAACATCCCGACGCGAAGGCGCGGTTCCAGGCGGAGGTCGACGCCCTAGACGGCGCCCCGACCGCGGACGACCTCCGCGACCTGCCGTTCACCGACCGCGTGCTCTCGGAGGCGATGCGGCTGTACCCGCCCGTCTACACCCTGTTCCGCGAGTCGAAGGTCGACACGCGGATCGCCGGCTACCGGATCCCGGAGGGCTCGTTGCTCATGCTTCCCCAGTGGGTGATCCACCGCTCGGAGCGCTGGTACGACGACCCGCTGGCGTTCGATCCGGACCGATGGGCCCCGGACCGGGCGAGCGAGCGGGAACGGTTCGCGTACTTCCCGTTCGGTGCCGGACCGCGCCACTGCATCGGCAAGCAGTTCTCGCTGTTGGAGGCGAAGCTGATTCTCGCGACCGTGGGCCGCGCGTTCGACTTCGATTACGAGGGGTCGGAGCTGGACCTGCGCGGGTCGCTGACGATGCACCCCGGCCACCCGATGCCGCTCCGACTGTCCGAGCGCTGAGGCGGGCCACCGAGGCGAGGCAGCCCTCAGCTCACCCCCGAAGCGGCACCCGCGCGGCGATCTCCTTGTACTCGCGCGTCCAGACGCCCAGTTCGTCGACCGTCCAGCGCACCGCCTCGAGGTCGCGCTCGCGCAAGCGCGAGACGGCATCGGCTGGGTCGCCCGCTCCCTCCCATCCCCGTGCGAGCGTGACGTGCGGGACGTAGTCCGCCTCCTCCAGCCCCGAAACCGCGCCGAACTCCCGGACGAGTCGGTCGTGTATCGCTCGCAGCGGGGCCGGATCGGCGTCGCCGCCGTCGTCGCCGCTGTCGCCGGCGCCTTGGGGCACCGCCTCGACCGCGAGATAGACGACCGGCGCGTCCCCCAAAGGCGGAGCCTCGAACGCGTCGACGCCGGTGACGCGCACCTCGAACGGAGCGACGCCTCGCAGCGCGGGCCGCAGTCGCTCGCGGATCCGGTGGAGATCGTTCAGGTCGCGGCCGTCGAGGCGCTTCACCACGAGCGTGTGTCTGTCGCGGATCGACGCGAAGCCGGTGAGTGCGGGCTCGAGCGACGCCGCGAGGCGCTGCACCGACCACGGAACGGGGACGTTGACGCTGTACACCGGCTCAGAGGTTGTCGGTCAGCCACAGCACGATGAGCACGACGATGACGAGTCCGATGACGCCCTTCAGGGGGCCGGCGATCAGCCCGAGTGCGAACCCGAGCACCCCGGTGACGATCTCGACGATCAGCCAGACTATCACGAGCAGCAACACGATCTTCAGCAGATCCTCCACGTCCAGAGCCATATCACGGAGTGACTCGCCGCCGACGAAAACCGTTTTGGGCGCCCCTGCGGTGAGGACGGGTATGCGACGCCCCGCCGCGGCCATCGCGCTCGCCATCGTTCTCGCGCTCGCCGGCGTCGCTCCGGCGGTCGCGGCCGCGACGGGGCCCGGCGCTGCCGATCTCTCTGGGTTCGTCAGTTCCGCCGACTCCGCCACGCCGGCCCCAACCGATGGCGACCCCGCTCGGCTCAGGCCGCCGGGATCGTCTCCGCGCGACCTCGGCGCCGGCTTCGCACAGACCGGCGACATCGCTGCCGACACCGTCGTCCTCCGGGCGGAGATCCAACCCGACGGCGACGCACAGTGGCGGATCGCCTACCGGATCGAGTTGAGCGACGAGAACACGACCGCGGCGTTCGAGAGCCTCCAGTCGGACATCCGCGAGAACACGTCCGCGTACGTCGCCCGCTTCGAGGGTCGGATGGCCACGACCGTCGCGGCCGCCGAGAACGCCACCGGCCGGGAGATGGCCGCTTCGAACTTCTCGGTGACCGCCCAGCGCAACCCGTTCCCGACCAGCACCGACTACGGCGTCGTCGCCTACACGTTCGCCTGGGAGGGCTTCGCCGGGACCCAGGGCCAGCGCGTCGTCGCCGGCGACTCGTTAGCCGGTCTGTACCTCGACTCGGGGACCGTCCTCACGATCGCGTGGCCCGAGGCGTACGACGCGCGGACGGTGTCGCCGGCGGCCGACGAGCGCTCGGAGACGGCCGCGACGTGGCGCGGCGAGCGAAACTTCGGTCCGGATCAGCCGCAAGTGGTGCTCGCTCCGGCGTCAGCGCTGCCGATTCGCCCCGTCTACCTCGCGGCCGCGGCGGTCGTGCTGCTGGGCATCGTCGGCGCCGTCCTCCTCCGCCGCCGCGGCGATCTCCCGATCGGCACCGGCGACGACCGCGGTCCGCTCGCGGGCGACGAGGGTGCCGGCACCGCGGCGGGCGAGGGCGGCTCGGCCGGCCCCGGACAGACCGCCGGAGAGACGACGGACGGCGCTGTCGCCGACGCCGGCGGCCCCGGTGGAGACGGCCCGGACTCCGGCGGTTCGGCCGCGGCCGGCACCGATTCGGACTCCGAACACGGTGACGGCGATGGAGACGCCACGACTCCGCCGGAGGAACTTCTCAGCCCGCACGAGCGGGTGACGCGCCTCGTGACGGACAACGGCGGGCGGATGAAACAGGCGGACGTGACCGAGGAACTCGGGTGGAGCGCCGCCCGGACCAGCCAGGTCGTCGGCGACCTGCGTGACGACGGTGACATCGAGAGCTTCCGACTCGGTCGGGAGAACGTCCTCCGCATCCCGGAGGCTGACGACGATCCCCACCCGGGCGACCCGACCCACGGCGACGACGGGTCGGACGCCTGACGGCTCGCCTCGCTCTTCGAGAAACCGGACGACGACGCGGACTTAACGTCGCTTAAGCGCGGTAAATCCGACGTGAGTGAGTGGACGGTATTAGTAGGTGGGTGTCCATGTCGGAGGTATGAGTCGGACGACTGTGCTCCTGGCGGTCGCGATGCTCGTCGTGGCGGGAATTCCCGCGACGGCCGCGTTCGCCCAGGAATCGTCTGGGGAGCAGCCGGGGGCGACGTTCGCCGGCGTCGTCGGGGTGCAGGGAGCGGAAGTCGAGGGCGAAGTCGCCCAGCGATCGCTCGACCGGCGCCTGGCCGGTGCGGAGTCGAACGCCTCGAAGGCGGCGGTCGTCGCCGGAGAGACCGAGAACGCCCGTCAACAGCTCTCGACGCTTCGCGAGCGCCGCGAGACGCTGGAGCAGCGGTACCAATCGGGCGAGATCACCCGTGGCGAGTACCGATCCAGGCTCGCGCGCATCGGCGCGCAGATCCGCACGCTCGAACACCGCCTGAACGCCACCGCCGCGGCAGCGGAGGGAATCCCCGAGGAGAGCCTGCGTGAGCGCGGCGTGAACGCCTCCGCGATCGACGAACTTCGTCGGAACGCTTCGGAGATGGGCGGCGGGGAGGTCGCTGAGGCGGCACGCGGGATCGGCGGCGCCGACACCGGCAACGGACTCGCCGGCGACCCGGGGCCGCCCGAGGACGCGGGTCCGCCTGCGGACGCGGGGCCGCCCGGCGACAACGAGTCAGGTCCGCCCGAGGACGCGGGTCCGCCTGCGGACGCGGGGCCGCCCGGCGACAACGAGTCAGGTCCGCCCGAGGACGCGGGTCCGCCCGGCGACAACGAGTCAGGTCCGCCCGAGGACGCCGGACCGGTCGACGATGACGGCGACGCCGACGACCGCGGCGAGGGTGCCGCCGGTCCCCCCGACGACGATCGCGGGAACGCGAACCGGAGCGAGTCAGGGGGCGAGAACGGCGAGGCCGACGACGACGGGGCCGGCGACCGCGGCAACGGGAACCGAACGACGGACGCCGGCGAGGCCGACGAGAACGGGACCGACGACGCGGGCCAATCGGGCACTCCGGGTGAGACGAGTGACGCCGCGGACGATCGCGGGAACGCGAACGACGGCGACGCCGCCGCGGACGGATCGAGCGGGACAGACGCCGGTGACAGCAGCGACAGGGATGGTGCCGACGGCGACGGCCGCGAGAACGGCAACGGCCCGCCCGACGACGGCACCGCGACCCCGACTCCGTCTCCCGAGGACGACGGCGACGACCCCCGCGTCGACGACGGGCGGTACCTCGCACCCCGCTGAAGTCGCGTGTCTCCCGCGTCGAATCCTTCTCCGATCGCCGGTTTCGATCGCTTCTCCGATCGCCGGTTTCGATCGCTTCTCCGATCGCCGGTTTCGATCGCTTCTCCGATCGCCGGCGTCGACCCGAAACCGTTCGGTCCCGCGAAACCTGTAAATAGCCTGTCGTCCAAATCGGGGCATGAACGACGCCGGCGGTCGGTTCTTTCGAACGCTGGGTCGCATGAGCGCCGGCGAGGTCGGCCTCCCGGACCTGCTCCCCGACGACGGTCGATTCCAGATCGGCCTCGGCGTCGCGCTCGCCCTCCTCGCGTGGGCTCTCCTCCCGACGATGTACGCGGTCGGGGGGACGGCGCTCGTCCTGGCGCTGGTCACGCTGCTCTCGACTGTCGAGATCGTGCAGGCCTACGAGCAGCGCGCGCTCACGGTGCTCGGCTCCTACCGCGGGCTCCTCGACCCTGGGATCCACCTGATCCCCCCGTTCGTCTCCAGGACCTACCGGTTCGACAAGCGCGTCCAGACGATCGACGTGCCGACCCAGGAGGCGATCACCCGCGACAACTCGCCGGTGACCGCCGACGCGGTCGTCTACGTGCGCGTCGTCGACGCCAAGCGGTCGTTCCTCAACGTCGAAAACTACCGCCGTGCGACCGCGCTGCTGGCACAGACGTCTCTCCGGGCGGTCATCGGCGACATGGAACTCGACGAGACGCTCTCGCGGCGCGACGAGATCAACCGGCGCATCCGAAAGAGCCTCCAGGGGCCGACCGACGACTGGGGCGTCGACGTCGAGATGGTCGAGGTGAAGGAAGTGCTCCCGACCCGGGGCGTCGTCGACGCCATGGAGGAGCAGACCTCCGCCGAGCGCCGCCGCCGCGCCATGATCCTGGAGGCGCAGGGCGAGCGCCGCGCGGCCGTCGAGGCCGCCGAGGGCGAGCGGACGGCGAACGTCCTCTCCGCGCAAGGCGAGAAAGTCGCATCGGTGCTGGAGGCGCAGGGCGACGCCATCTCGACCGTGCTGCGCGCTCGGTCGGCCGAGTCGATGGGCGAGCGCGCCATCGTCGACAAGGGTATGGAGACCCTGGCGTCGATCGGCCAGGGCGAGTCCACCACCTTCGTGATCCCGCAGGAGCTGACGAGCCTGCTCGGTCGCTACGGTCAACAGCTCTCGGGGTCTGATGTGCAGGACTCCGCGGCGCTGGACTCGCTGGAGTTCGACGACGACGAGCGGGAGTTGCTCGGGCTCGACTCCGTCGCCGAGATGCTTGAACCGGAGGCGGAGACCGGTTCGGAGGCGGCCCCGGAGTGGGAGTCGACCTACGAGTCGGAGTGACGGCGTCCGAGGATCCGGTTTCACGGACGAGTCGCGTCCACACGCAGGCGGTCAGTCGCGCCGCTTAACCGGCTCTGCCGAGTACGAGGGACAATGAGCGAGACACGCGACACGCGGGACTTCTGCCCGCGCTGCGGCGACCCGGTGCCCGAGCGCGCGGAACCGCTCCCGGGCGAGCCGCGCGAGCGAGACCGCGTGCTCTGTGACGCCTGCTACTTCGAGGACTTCGAACTGGTCGACGCGCCCGACCGCGTCGAGGTGACCGTCTGCTCGCACTGCGGGGCGGTCCACCGCGGCAACCGCTGGGTCGACGTCGGCGCCCGCGACTACACCGACGTGGCCGTCGACGAGGTGTCGGAGGCGCTGGCGGTCCACCTGAAGGCCGAGCAGATCCAGTGGGGCGTCGACCCCGAGCAGGTCGACCAGAACACGATCCGGATGCACTGCACGTTCGCGGGGGTCGTCCGCGGGACCCACGTCGAAGCGGAGGTCGTCGTCCCGGTGAAGATCAGCCGCGGGACCTGCGACCGCTGCGGGCGCATCTCGGGCGGGAGCTACGCCGCGGAGGTGCAGATCCGCGGGCGCGACCGCGTCCCCGACTCGGCCGAGCAGTCGAAGGCCGTCGAGATCGCCGAGTCGCTCGTCGCCGAGCGCGAGGAGGACGGCGACCGGGAGTCGTTCGTCACCGAGGTGATCGACCAGCCGGAGGGGAAGGACGTGAAGCTCTCCACCAACAAGCTCGGGAAGGCCGTCGCGACCCAGATCACCGAGGAGTTGGGGGGAAGCTACTCGGAGGCACCGACGCTGGTCACCGAGGACGGCGACGGCAACGAGGTGTACCGCGTCACCTTCGCGGTCCGCCTGCCGAAGTTCCGCCCCGGCGACGTGATCGACCCCGACGACGGCGACGGGCCTGTGCTCGTGCGGTCGGTTCAGGGGAACCTCAAGGGGATCCGCATCGCCACCGGCGAGCCGTACGAGGCCCGCTTCGAGGAGGGCGAGACGCCAGACGCCGAGAAGGTTGGCGAGGCGGACGACGCCGTCGAGACGACCGTCGTCGCCGTCGAGGACGACAACGCGGTGCAGGTGCTCGACCCCGAGACGTACGAGGCGGTGACAGTCGCGCGTCCGCCGAGCATCGACGAGGACGACGAGACCGTCGAGGCGGTGAAGACCGACGCGGGACTGTACGTGGTGCCGTCGGGTGGCGACGCCGCGGACGCCGCGGAAACCGGGAGCGACCCCGCCGATCCGGCCGAGTAAGCGCCGCTCACCCGTCCGTTCTGAACCGCGCTATCGCGTCGAGCACCTGCTTCGTCCCGGACGCCCGCAGCAACGGCGGCGACTCCTCGATCTCGGTGCGCGTCCAGAATCGTGCGTCTGCGGCGTCGTCGGCTGCCGCGACCGTTCCCGTCGCGTCGGCGGTCGCAGCAGCGTAGTTGAACGACACCATCGGCGCGCCATCGGGAAACGAGAGGTGACCGTCGCCGATGAGCGTGAGGTCCGACGGGTCGACCGCCAGCCCCGTCTCCTCGGCCAGTTCCCGCGCGGCCGTCGCCCGCGGCGGTTCGTCGTGGAGGCAGTGTCCGCCCGGGAGCGCCCACGCCCCTTCGTCTCTCCCTTCGCCCATCTCGATCAGCAGCGCCGCGTCGCGGTCGACGACCGTCGCGCGGGCCATCGGGACCGGGTTCCGGTACAGCGTCAGATCGCAGTCGGGGCAGTACGGACGCTCGCCCTCGTGTGTCTTGCGTGCGTTGAGCGACGCGCCGCAGGAGGGGCAGTACGAGACCGTCGCCGTCTCGACGGTGTAGCTCACGGGCCGTGACGCGCGCGGCTGGCGCTTGAGTGTTCTGCTGGGGGGAGCGACCGGGAACGAGGAAACGGGGACTCCGTCGCTCAGTCGGCGTTGATCCCGGAGAGGCCGCTCGGACCGGCGACCGAGCTGCCAGTCGGGATGCCGCGTTTCGCACACAGCTCGTCGAAGCGATTGAGGTCGACGCCCGCCTTACGGGCGGCCTGCGTTCGCGTGAGCGTTCCGGCCTTGAACAGCGTCAGGGCGGTGTCGACACCGTGGATCGTCATGGCTCCCGATACTACAAAGGAATACATAATCCTTCGTGAGATAATATGTCATGATATCCTCGACGGCGTGCGGCTTTCCGACTACGTAGTATAAGGACGTACTCACAGTCCGCCGGCTCTCGAAGGGGGGACTACTCTCCCCACACGTCCGACAGCGGGTGGTCCGCCATCGGATCGTCCTCGTCGCCGTCGCGGTCCCCGGACCCATCCTCGTTGCCGGCGCTGCTCCCGTCGCGCCCGCTGCTGCGTCCGCCGCCGCCCGAACCACCGGTCGATCGGCGCGAGCCGCCGGACCCCCGCTGAAGCCCTTGGTGGACCGACTCTTCCCGGTCCCACCCGCGCTCGACCGCCCGCGGCCGACGCCGTGGCCCGCGCCGGAACTCGGCCCGGGGTCGGCGTCCATCCCCGCCATCGCCGCCTCCGGGTCGAACTCGGGGAGATCCGGCGTCGACATCCGATCGATCTGGTCGCGGAACCAGGGCGGGGTGTCGGCCTCGGCCCGTTCAAAGAGGTCCAGCAGGCTGGAGTCGGCGAGATACGTCGCGCCGTGGTCGTCGGGCGCGCGGACGACCCGGCCGCACGCCTGGATCACCGTCCTGAGGGCGGCGCGGTGGTACCACGCCCACTGGCCGTCCTCCAGGCGCGCGGCGACGCGCGAGTCGCCGGTGTTGAGGTACGGCGCCTTGCACAGCACCTGCCAGCGGCACAGGTCCCCTCTCAAGTCGAGCGCCTCCTCCATCTTCACCGAGACGAACACCTCCGGGTCCCCGCTGGCCTTCCACGCCTCCAGTTGGGCGTCGCGGTCGTCGCTGTCGTGACGGCGGACGCGGGCGCTGACGCCGAACTGGTCGAACCGCTCGGCCAGTTGTCGCGCGATGGCGTAGCTGTGGGCGTGGATCAGCCCCTTCTCGTCGGGGTGGCGCGCCATCAGCCGCAGGCACAGCCGCGCGACCTTCGGGAGCGTCTCCTCGCGGTGCTCGTATGTCATCTTCCCCTGCGTGGTGTCGAACAGCGGCCGGTTCTCGACGGGGAAGGTGTGTTCCACGTCAACGAGGGCGACCTCCTCGGGATCGAGGCCGACGCCGCGGCAGAACGACTCCTTGCTGAGGATGGTCGCCGACAGCAGCGCGAAGCGGTTCCCGCGGTCCCAGACGGTGTGTTTCAGGTACTTCTCGGGATCGAGCGGTTTGATGGTCAGCGCGCCGCCCTCGCCGTCGGGCTGGTCGACGACCCAGGTCGTCGCCGACTGGCTGTCCCGGTAGTCCTCCAGGAACCACTTCAGATCGGAGATCAGCTCCTGAAGGCGGTCGCGCCGCGCGGCCTCTTCTGGGCTCAGGTCGCCCTGCCGGAGCAGTTCGTCCTTCTCGTCCGAACAGACGCCCAGCAGCGCCTTCGCGAACCGGGCGGTGCGTTCGAGGGGGCCGACCTCGTCGTTGTGCACGTCGGGGACGCCCACGTCGTCCCACACGGGGACCGTCTGTGGCGACAGCTCGATCGTCGCGTACATTTCCGCCCACTCCGCGAGGCCGTGAGCCTCGTCGACAACGACCACGTCGCGCTTCCGGAACACGTCCGACCCGGCCGTCTGCATGAAGTACGCCAGCGTCATCGCGGCGATCGGCCGGTTGGAGGCGATCGCGCGGTCAGAGTAGTACGGACAGCGGTGTTGCACCGAGCAGTCGTACCCCCGCTGGCGGGCACACGGCGCGCGGTTCACCGGGGTGTCCTCCTCGCCGGGGAGGATGCAGGTGTAGTTGGACTTCCCGCGGATCACGTTCAGGTCGTCGAGCAGGTCGTCCTCTGACACGTCGTCCAGTTGGGACACCTGCGGCGTCGTGTAGTACGCGCCGGTCGCCTCCGAGGGGCTCGCCTCCTCGACGGTGCGGGCCGACCCCGCGATCGCCCGCGCAAGCAGCGACTTCCCGCTGCCGGTCGGCGCGCGCACGAGGACGACGCGGTTGCCGTCGGCGAACGAGTCGGCGATGTCCTCCAGCGCCTGTTTCTGAGCGCCGCGAAAGGAGGGCGCGGGAAACTCCGATCGAATTCGGGAGGGGTCCACGTTCGGTCGAAGAGACCGTGGCGGCGGGCCTAAGGGTGTCGGATGGCGGAACCCCGGCGACCGGGCGGAACCCGGCGGGTGCTCGGCTGTCCGCGCCGTCCCGTCAGTCGTCGTCGCTCGCGTCCGGAAGCGCTTCGACGTGCGCGCGGGTGACCTCCTCGTCGTCGGGAAGCGCGTCGATGCAGTCGTAACACAGGAAGTACTCGGAGCCGTCTGCCAACTCCAGCGTCAGGCCGTCGGTGCTGCCCGTCTCGAACGACCAGAAGTCGCCGATCCCCCCGCCGAGACGGACGCGCCGATCGCAGCCGTCGCAGCGCTGTGTGCTCATGTCCCCGTTCGGGGGGCCGCGGCGATAAGCCCGCGGCTCCGGCGCCGGCGCGGCCCTCCGGCGTTCTCGGTCGTGGCCGCGTCGCCGCCGTGTCCGACCGGGGACAGCTTCTTGCCCGGAGCCGCTGTCGACTAGGGCTGGCATGGACGTGAACTGCGAGGGCTGCGCCGGGTGCTGTCTCGACTGGCGGCCGCTGGGCGCGCCCGACGACCGCGAGCGCGAGGGGCGCTACCGCGCGCTCGACGACGCGTACCACCTCGTCGCGCTCTCGCGAGACGAGATCCGCGGGTTCGTCGAGGCGGGACTCGGGGACGCGCTCGTCCCGCGGCTGTTCGCCGCCGACGGCGACCGAACGGCGGTCGTCGACGGCCACGAGGTCGCCGGGGTCGGCGGGCGACCGGCGTTCCTCGTCGGAATCCGAAAACTCCCGAAGCCGGTGGCGCCGTTCGACGGCGATCGCGTCTGGCTCGAGGCGTGCGCCTTCCTCGACCCGTCCACGCTGAAGTGCCGGATCCACGACAGCGACCGGTACCCGGACCGGTGTCGGACCTACCCCGGACATAACCTCGAACTCGACGCCGAGACCGAGTGTGAGCGCGTCGAGCGCGTTCACGGCGAGCCCGGCGAGCGCCTCGTCGACGACGCGGTCCCCGCGGACCTCCCGGCGCCGCCGCTGAGCCGCGGCGCGCTCGGCTCGACGGTGTTCCTCCACCACGACCCGGACGCGCTCGACGGCGCCGTCGGACGACTCGTCGCGGGCGAGGGCGTCGCCGCCGACCGGGCGGAGTTCGTCGCCTGCGCGGCCGCGTCGGCGCCGGGGACGGCCGCGGTGAACGACGAGCACTACGAGCGCGTCCGCGACCGGGTGCTCGCGGCCGACTCGTGGATCGGTGCCGCCGCCGAGGAGTGGCGCGCCGCCGCGGAGGACCCCGGCGACCGCGTCGCCGACGCGCCGGCCCCCGACAGCGTGGAGGTCGACCGCGGGGCGCCCGCGACGACCGACTGGGACGGGTGATCGCGCGGAGACCAACCGTTATCGGGATCCGCCGACAGGGGGACTGTATGCGCGTACTCGTGACCGGAGCGACCGGGTTCGTCGGAAGTCGTCTCGTCCCCGCGCTGCGAGCGGCCGGCCACGAGGTGGTCGTCCTCGTTCGCGACGCGGAACGGTACGAGACGGCCGCCGGTAGCGTGGGCGACGGCGACGAGTCGGGGGCGGCGACGCCGACCGACCGACCGCCGGCGGTCCCGCGACGGGCGTTCGAGTCCTCGAGGGAGACCTCCTCGCCTCGGGCGACGTCCGCCTGGCCACCGGCCCCGGGGAGACGACCGCCCAGCCGCTGGGGCAGTGGCTCGCCGCGCTCGACTGCGAGGCGGCGTACTACCTCGTCCACTCGATGGGCGAGAGCGACGACTTCATCGAGACCGACCGCCGAGCGGCCGAGGCGTTCCGCGCCGCCGCCGACGAGGGCGGCCTCGACCGGGTGGTGTACCTCGGCGGGCTCGGCGACGAGGGGGAGGAGGAGCTTTCGGAGCACCTCCGATCGCGCCGCGAGGTCGGACGGATCCTCGCGAGCGGCGAGTACGATCTCACGACGCTTCGGGCGGCGGTGATCATCGGAGACGGCTCCGCAAGCTTCGAGATCATCCGCCAGCTCGCCGCTCGACTCCCCGTGATGATCACCCCCCGATGGGTCCGAACTGAGTGCCAGCCCATCTTCGTCGACGACGTGATCGAGTATCTGGTCGGCGTGCTCGACACCCCGGCGACCGCCGGCGGGACCTACGACATCGGCGGGCCGGACGTGCTCACCTACGGGGAGCTGCTCAGCCGGACCCGGAGGGCACTGGGCGGACGGTTGTTCGTGATCCCGGCTCCGGTGCTCACGCCACGCCTCTCCTCGCGGTGGGTCACCCTCGTCACCGACGTACCCAAGGGGATGGTCGATCCGCTCGTCGACGGCCTGCGCACGCCGGTCGTCGTCGAGGACGAGTCGATCCGCGAGCTGGTTCCGGTCGACCTCACGCCGTTCGACGAGGCCCTCCGCGCCGCGCTCGACCGGCGAGACGACCGGACCGACCCCCCGACTGATCCGGTTCATCGACGGCCGGCGGACTCCGATCGCGAGACGGACGCCGACGGCCACGAGATCGCCGACAGGAGCGAAACGGCAGCCGTCCGGTCGGCCGGTCCCGGGGTGCCCACGTGAGCGAGCCGACCGGGGAAGACGAAGCGTTCGCCGACGGAACACCGGAGGATGCCCCGCCGGCGCGCGCCGACTTCGGCGACGCGTGGGTGTACGAGAGCATCGTCGGCGCGGTGCCGGGAGCGGCCCTCTCTGCTCCCGTCGCCATCGCCCTCCAGGTCGTCGTCTTCGAAGCGGGTATCCTCGCGCTCGCTGCGGTGTACGGCCTGTGGGACGCCGTCCCGGCGGGCACTGCCGCGGTCGGCGTCGCCGCCGTCGGGAGCCTCCTCATGCTCACGCTCGGCGACGAGAACCGGACCCTGGCCGTGTCGCCGACGTACTACCGGCTGCTGTTCGGATCGAGTATCGAGGTGGTGCTCGCGGTGCTGGCGTTCGCGGGAGTGATCACGCACCTGTTCGTCGTCGACCCGGCCACCGGCGGCGTAGCGGCGGTCGTCGCCCGCCTGCTCCCGGGTTCGGTGGCGCCGGCGGGAGAGTCGATCGTCACGGAACTGTTCGGCGACCAACCGCCGGTGCCGGCCGTCTACCTCGCGCTGGTGGTGGTGTGGGACCTGTGTTACCGGATCGGCACCTCCTGGTGGACGGCGGTCGTCTCGCTGTACCGCGAGCTTCGCCTGGAGTGTGGTCCCGGGACCAGGCTCCGATTTCGTCGCCTGGACGCGCTCAACGTCGGGTTCGCGTTCGTCCAACTCGCGCTGGTCCCGTTCGTCGCGGACCGGCCGATACTGCTGTTCGCGGTACTCGGTCACGTCGTCGCCGTCACCGTCGTGTCGGGGGCGGCGATCGCGCTGTCGCTAACGAAGGAATAGGACGGAGCGGGCCACGACGCCGTACAGCGGACGGGCCGGAATCAGTCTCCTTTGATCGACTTGAATTGGTCGAGCAGGTCCTCGGTGGAGTCGCCGGTGTCGTAGGTGACTCTCCCGCGGTACTCGCTTCGCTCCTCGGCGAAGTCACCGTCGACCTGGGTCTTCTGCTCGCGACGCTCGTGCTCTGCTTCGTCGTAGTTTCCCATGCCCATATGTCCATCCTATGAGTACACCACCATAAATCGTGGGGCAAGTTCACACGGACCGTGGGTAAGTTTGGCCACGCGACGCCACAGCGGGGTCACGATACCGGTACCCTACTGTAACCTGACGCCATCTGATACGCGCCCGGCGGCGACACCGAGCGGTGGGTTCAAATTGACCGCCCGACCAGATCCGGTGTGGCACGTCCCCTACGGTTCAGATACGCACCCGGTTCGTGGTCGGCGCCCCGGGTCCGCGACGACCTCTACCGACCGCTCGACGCCAATCTCGGGGCGACCGAACGCGACCCGTGGTTCGCACCGCCGGCGGGGTACGAGGCACGCCGCTTCGACATGGACGACGGGAGCCTCGCACTGTTCTGTTGGACGGACGACGGCGAGGGACCGGCGGGCGTCGGCGGCGGCGCCGGCGCCTACTGGCTGGGGAACACGGAGACGCCGTCCTCGTTGTGGCGAACGGAGAAGTACGCGCTCGCGGATGTGCCGTTTCCGGTGACCCAGTGGGCCGAACGCGAACTGACGGCCGTGCTGTACGAGGAGGACCCCTGGCTCGAGGACTTCCCGCACCTCGCGTGGTACTTTCTCCCGGTGTTGTGCTCGAAGGACGGGGCGGAGACGACCCGCGAGTTCTTCCGTGAGCACGCGGCCGGCTTCCCGGACGCAGACCGGTTCGACGCGCTGGGGTTTTACGAGCAGTTCCTCGCGACGGGCGTGCTCGACGACGAGCGCGAGGAGATGGCGAGCAAGCTCGGTACCAGCGAGTACCTCGACCTCACCCGCATGACGGCGACGATGGGCGAGTTCGACGTGGCGCGCCTGCTGGTACACGCCGGCTACGACATCGAGCCGGAGATCGAGGTGTCGACCGACCACGTGATCGACTTCCGCGCGACCCGGGACGACGGCACCTCGACGCTGGTGGAAGTGACCCGTCCGGTCGCGCCAAACAAGCGCTCGGCGGGGACACCCTCGGCGGCCGTGCGCGACACCGTCCAGACGAAGACGAGCGGGCAACTGGAGGCCCACGGCGGCGGGATCACGCTGTTCGTCGACTGCTCGTCGTTCCCGGACGACGACTGGTTCGCCGTCCGCGGCGAACGCCCCGACGTGGGGCACCGACCGGCCGTCGTGTTCCGCTCTCGGCCAGACGGGCGGACGGAGGCGTACAGCAAGGGAAGCGTGCCGTTGGAGCTCGACGCGGCGCTGGAATGGGTCTGAGCTCGCGTTCTCAATAGGCGGTGCGGCCCCGGAGCGCGGGTGACTGAGCCGGACCGGGGCCGCGGCATGGCAGTGTCAACGGGTGCGCGGCGGCGGCGAGCAGCCGCGCGAAGCCGATCAGAACGAGACGGGGTCCGGCCCGTCCTCGCCGACCGTCGGCGCGTCGCGGTCGCTGTAGAAGCGCCGGCCGACGGCCTCGTGGCCGACGCCACCGCGGAGGGTCATCCACACGTCGTCAGCGGAGTGGAACGTCTCGGAACCCAGACGACCGAGTACCGCGCCAATCGTCTCGCTCCCGTCCTGCAGTTCGATATGAGTGTCGCCGTACGCGTCGATGAGTTCACCGCTCGTCGCGGGGTACTCGTGGGCGGATAGGTCGTCTTCCGTGCCGTTCAGGCGCATCAACTACTCGGATGGGGCCCGAGTATGTAACGATTGTCCATGTACGACCTTCGTGGCAACGGTAGTGTATAACGTATTATAATGTCCTTTCATGGCGCGGCGTCGCGCCGGTGGCGACGCGACCGGTGGAGCCGCGATGCGCGGTTGACGGGACGTACGGCCGACCGGAACGCCCTTCCCGTCTGCGAACCCGCAAGACGGTAATGATCGTCGCGGACCTCCACGCGCATACGACTGTCTCCGACGGGACGTTCACGCTCGACTCGCTGGTCGCGACGGCGCGCGAGGCGGGCCTCGACGCGGTCGCCGTCACCGACCACGACCGGATCCACCCCGACCTCGACGCCCCCGTCGTCGAGCGTGGCGGGGTGACCGTCGTCCGCGGCATCGAGCTGCGCGTCGACACCGGGCCCGACGGCGAGCGCGTCGACCTCCTCGGGTACGGCGTCGGCGACGACCCGGACCTGCGCGCCGAGTGCGACCGATTACAGGCGGACCGTCGCGAGCGCGGTCGGCGGATCATCGAACGCGTCGAGGAGCGTCTCGGCGTCGACCTGGGCGTCGAGCCGCGGGCCGGGCTGGGCCGGCCGCACATCGCCCGCGCCATCGACGAGAGCGACGCGGACTACGACTACGAGGGGGCCTTCGGGGACCTGATCGGCAACGACGGTCCGTGCTATGTCCCTCGCGCCGTCACCCCCGTCGAGCGCGGCGTCGACCTCCTCCAGGGGGCCTGCGCCGTCGTCGGGCTGGCGCACCCGTTCCGGTACGACGATCCGGCGACCGCGCTCGACCTCTGCGTCGAGTACGACCTCGGCGCGGTCGAGCGCTTCTACCCGTACGGCGACGGCGTCGACGACGATTCGGTCGCGGTGGAGTCGCTGGCGAGCGAGCACGATCTACTGTTGACGGGGGGAACGGACGCTCACGGTGAGGAACTCGCGGTCGCCGGTCTCGACGCACAGCGGTGGGCCGCGGTCAGGGAGTGTCTGCCGGACGCGTGACCACGAGCCGAGTCGAACGCCGGCTGCCTGTCGACGGAACGAACGCCCCCCGGAGGCGCGGGGTTAAATACGAGCGAGCCGCTCGATCGGGTATGCAGTGTCACTACTGCGATCGGGATGCGGCGTACGGCGTCGAGCGCGACGGCGTCACGGTCGGGCTCTGTGAGTCGCACTTCCGCGACCGTGTCGAGGAGCTCGCCGAGAGCGAGGGGCTCGAGGCGCTCCGAGAGCAGGTCGACGTGACACAGACCGACCGCGAGTCGTAACCGGGCCCCGTCCGCCCGCTGGTCGGCTCCGCTGTGTGCCCGTTCACTCGCCCTCGCCGTGCCATTCGCGCGCCAGTAGCCCGTAGCGGAGCGCGTCGCGTCGCTCGCCGCCGCGGACGGCGTCCTCCCGGAGCCGTCCCTCCTTGACGAAGCCGAGGCGGTCGAGTACCGCGCTCGACGCCTCGTTCCCCTCGTACACCCGCGCGGTGAGTCGGTGGAGTCCCCGCTCGTCGAAGGCGTGGTCGCACAGGAGGCCGCCCGCTTCCGTCGCGTAACCGTTCCCCTCGGCGTCGGGGACGAGCCAGTAGCCGATCTCAGCGACGCCGCGACGGGCGTCTTCGCGGAACAGGAAGCACAGCCCGACCGGGTCGCCGTCGACACAGACGATGAGCGTGACGCCGTCGTCTCCCCGGACGACCTCCTCGCGGTATTCCGCCACGTCCTCGGCGGTCAGCGGTTCGAACTCGCCGAGCGGGTCGCGGAAAGACGCGCGATTGCGGTGCTCGTGGAGGAACAGCTCGTCCTCGGCCTCGACGGTCCTGAGCGCGACGCGCTCGCCGGCGAGAAAGACGGGACCGGGCATACCCGGACGTCTCGGGCTCGTTTCAAAAATCCCGCGTCGGCGTGGGGACGCGCCGCACGGAAACGGGTCGACGCGGAAGTCACCACAGCAGATCGACGCCGAACACGTACAGCCCCGCCAGCGCCGACTCGAAGATCAGGGTTCCCAGCGCAGACAGCACGAGGAACCGCCGACGGTCCATCTCGGCCAGCCCGGCGGGAACGGTGAGCATTCCGCGGGTGAACAACAGCGCGTTCGAGACGGGCACGACGATCGGTCCCCAGCGATCGAACCAGCCGTCGAAGCGGTCGAGGCTGTCCTCGCTCACGCGGAACCACCGCTTTCGAAGGAGCCACTCGCGGCCGCCGCGCTGGGCGAGCGTGAACAGCGCGACTTGGCCGACAGTGGCGCCCAGCACCGCGATTCCGAGCACGAGCAAGACGGTGTCGGGCGAGTGGCCGAACAGGATGAGCGATCCGGGGACGATCAGTTCGCTCGGCATGAAGTACATCAGCATCGCGCCCTCCAACACGAAGACGGCGAACAGCGCGAGGTAAGCGTACTCCGAGGTCAGCATCGACTCCAGCCAGGGGGGCATCGCGCCGATCTGGAGGGGCGAGAGCGTCACGGAGGCGAGTTGCCCGGCTCCGGATATATGGCTTGTGTCATTCCTCACGCGGCCGAAGGGGCCGTCGGACCCTCGGGAAGATCTCCGGCTGACCGCGCCGCGAGCGTCGGCTTTACCTCCGATGCGGGTCGACGCTCACGCATGTTCCCGACCCACCGGCCGCGCCGCCTGCGAACGGACGGCGTCCGGCCGCTCGTCTCCGAGACTGACCTCTCGGCGTCGGACCTGATCGCGCCGGTGTTCGTCGACGCGACGACCGACGAACGCGTCGCCATCGAGTCGATGCCCGGCCACGAGCGCGTCCCCGTCGCCGAGGCGGTCGACCGCGTTGAGGAGGCGCTGGCGACAGGCGTCGAGGCGGTGATGGTGTTCGGGATCCCTGAGTCGAAAGACGACGCGGGTTCGCGGGCGTACGCCGACGACGGCGTCGTCCAGCGCGCCGTCCGAGACATCTCCGCCGAGACGGACGCGTACGTGATCACCGACGTGTGCCTCTGTGAGTACACCGACCACGGCCACTGCGGCGTCTTGGAGGAGCACGCTGCCGAGGATCCGACCCTCACCGTCCGTAACGACGAGACCCTCGATCTCCTCCGGAACACGGCGACCTCTCACGCCGAGGCCGGCGCGGACATGGTCGCGCCCTCCTCGATGACCGACGGCATGGTCGGCGCAATCCGCCAGGGCCTGGACGACGCGGGGTTCGCCGAGGTGCCGATCATGAGCTACGCAGTGAAGTACGAATCTGCCTTCTACGGGCCGTTCCGCGACGCCGCCGACGGCGCGCCCGCGTTCGGCGACCGCCGGCACTATCAGATGGACCCCGCCAACCGACGCGAGGCGATCCGGGAGGCCCACCTCGACGTCGAGGAGGGCGCCGACGTGCTCATGGTGAAACCCGGCCTCCCGTACCTCGACATCGTCCGCGACGTGCGCGAGGAGTTCGACCTCCCGGTCGCGGCGTACAACGTCTCCGGCGAGTACGCGATGCTTCACGCCGCTGCCGATCGCGGCTGGCTGGACCTGGAGGAAACGGCCCGCGAGTCCCTCCTCTCGATGAAACGCGCGGGTGCCGACCTGATCCTCACGTACTTCGCCGAGGAGATCGCCGAGTCGCTGTCGTCTGACCGCGCCGATCGCGAGAACACGAACCCTTAACCCGGAAACCGACACACTCACGCAACATGCACCGCCCGGCGGTTCCCGACGCCTACATCGAGGAGGTCGCCGAGCGCACCGACTTCGCCGTCGACGACGTGCGGATCGGCCTGCGAGTCCTCCACGACGCCGTCCAAGACCGGATCGTCGAGCAGTACCGCCGCGCCCGCGACGACTCGACCCCGAACCACCTGTTGGCCGACGACGCCGCCTCGGCGTGGTTCGCGTTCGCCTTCGCGGACCTACGCGGCGAACTCGAAGCCGCCGGCTACGAGATGGACCCGGACCTGCTCGCGGCCGTCGCCGCCGTGAATATGACTGTCTTCCAAGAGGTCCACGACCGCACCGTCTCGTTCCCCCGCGATCTGGCCGACGCCAGCGACACGCCGTTCTTCTACCCCGTCTACGTCGCCAAGCCTGACTGGTGGCGCGAGGCCGAGACGCGCGCGCTCCGGGCGCTCGTCGGCCTGCTGGAGTCCGGATCGTCGCCGGCGGCCGCGCTCGACGCGTGGGCCGTCGACGCCGCGGGCGCCGACCCCGACGAGTGGGCCGCCGTCCGCGGCGTCGACGCCGAGCGCGTCCGCGCGAACGCCGAGAAGGCGCCGGATCCGGCACCGGAGGCGGCCGACGGCTTGCGCGCCGAAGCGCGCGCGGGCGTCCCCGACGGCCCCTACGACCCCGAGACCGACCGGCTGTTCGTCCCGACGACCGATCAACTGGCGGCCGCGCGGGAAGGGAACGAGGAAGCGGCCAACGACGTCGAGGGATCGGACAGCGATCGCGAACGCGACGCTTCCAGCGGCAACGACGCGTCGACCCGTGAGCCCGAGACGGCCGCCGCCGCGGACGCGCCCCCGGAGCAGGAACAGCACACGGATCCGGAGCAGGAACAGCACGCGGACCCGGACCGTCTCGCAGCGCTCGACCCCGCCGACCTGCGCTCGGGCGACGTCGAACCCGCGGACCTCCCGGCGTACGCGGTTCAGGGCGGCGACGGCGACGACGCGGCCCCCGACGCAGACGCCGGAGGCCGGTTCGTCGACGGTGCGGCCGCGTTCGACCGCGACGCCGCCGCCGACGGCGATGACGACCCCGGCGGCGACCCCGACGACAGGTAGATACCGCCCTCGCGCCTATGTCGAGGTATGACCAACTGGCGTGCGGTTGCGTGGGGCGCGGTCGTGTTCCTCGTACTCGCGGCGTTCGGCACCGCTATTCCGGTCGTCGGCCAATTCGGCGCCGGGCTCATCGGGGGCGGCGTCGCGGGCTACATCGCCGGCGGCGGCCTCGGCAACGGCGCGTGGCACGGCCTGCTCGCGGGGTCGGCGACGGGCGTCGCCTACACCCTCCTGTTCGCGCTGCTCGGGGGCGTGCTCGGACTCGCAGGGGGCGGTCCGCTCGGCGGCCTTGTCGGTGGCGCGGGGATCCTGCTGCTCGGGGTCGTGATCACGCTCGCGTTCGCAATCGACTCGGCTATCGCCGGCGCCATCGGCGCTGCGCTTGCCGAGTAACGCCTCCGTGCGGTCGAAGCGGCTCCCGGCGTTCAGCGGTCGAGGTACTCCTGCTGGATCGCGACGACGTCCGACGAGTCGTCGCACTCGCCGTAGCGCCGCAACGGCTCCTCGTTGAGTTCGAGGAACGTCTCCCCCCAGGTGAACTTCGCGAGGACCTCCGTCGCCTGCGCCGGTTCGCCGAGGATCCACAGCGCCGCGGCGAACGCTTCCACCGTCGTCAACTGCATCGGGCGGCCGAAGTTCACCGGGTTGGCGGCGACGAGGTACGGGAGCGCGCGGTGCTCGCCCGGCAGCGAGAACATCGCTTCCCCCGCCGACTCCCACGAGCAGTCGAGCGCGACGAGCGTCTCGCCGTCGCCCGACTCGCGGTCGGCCGGCGAGAGCGCCCGCTCGGCGTGGGGATTGAGCACGACTCCGTACGGCGTCGCCCGGTCCGAGCGATGGAGCTCCGCGAGATCGAAGCGCGCGAGCTTTCGGGCCGTGCACTTGTCGGGGTCGTCGTCGCCCTCGTACCGGACGTGCAGGTCCACACCGAGGGGAGAGTCCGCGCGGGCGAATAAGCGCCCCGGAGTGGACGAGCCGACACGCACCTCAGAACGGACGGCCGACCGCGTCGTCCCCGACCGATTCAAGCCACGCGGGCCCGGGATCCGATCCGTGACAGCCGACGCGACCGTGCGGTCGTACTACGACGCCGTCGACGCCGGCGAGTACGACGCGCTCGCCGACCTGCTCGCGCCCGAATTCGTCCACGAGCGCCCCGACCGGACCCTCTCGGGCCGCGAGTCGTTCGTCCGATTCATGCGCGAGGACCGCCCCCGGACGGACACGGCACACCGCCTCGACGCGGTGTACGTCCGAACCGACGACGATGATGACGCTTCCGGCGGCCCGGACAGCGGCGGAGAGACTGACACACCCGCCGAGGTCGTGGTTCGAGGACGTCTACTCGACGGCGACGGCGCCGACATGTTCGGCTTCGTCGACGTGTTCCGCCTCGCGAGCGGCGACGCCGTCGAGCGGCTGACGACGTACACCAACTAGGGATCGACGGGGACGCCTGCGACGGCCGCCGGATTCCGGCGCCTACTCCTTCTCGCCGGCGCCGACGGCGCTCTCGCCGACCTTCTCGCTACCCTCGATGACCTCGCGGCCGCCCATGTAGGGCCGGAGGGGTTCGGGCACGTCGACGGTACCGTCGTCGTTCTGGTAGTACTCCAAGATCGCCACGACGACGCGCGGGACAGCCACGCCCGAGCCGTTGAGCGTGTGGAGGTACTCGGCGCTCTCGTGGCGCTCGGGACGGAACCGCAGGCCGGCGCGGCGCGCCTGGAAGTCGCGGAAGTTCGACACCGACGAGACCTCCAGCCAGCGACCGCCCTGCTCGGGGCCGTCGGCCATGTCGTCGCCGGGTGCCCACACCTCGATGTCGTACTTCTTCGCCTGCGTGAAGCCCAGGTCGCCGGTGCACATCTCCAGAACGCGGTACGGGAGGTCGAGGCGTTGCAGCACCTCCTCGGCCTCCTCGACGAGGCGCTCGAAGCGCTCCTCGCTGCGCTCGGGGCGCACGAAGTTCACCATCTCCACCTTGTTGAACTGGTGGACGCGGACGATCCCGCGCGTCTCGGTGCCGTGCTCGCCGGCCTCGCGGCGGAAGTTCGGCGAGTACGCCTGGTGTTTGATCGGGAGGTCGTCGTCCAGCAGGATCTCGTCGCGGTACATGTTCGTCACCGGAACCTCCGCCGTCGGCAAGAGCCAGAGGTCGTCGTCGTCGATCTCGTCGGCGTTCTCGTCGCCGACGCGGTAGGCGTCCTCGACGAATTTCGGGAACTGGCCGGTCCCCTCCATCGATTTCGAGTTCACCGGGATCGGCGGGAACACGTCGGTGTACCCCTGCTCGCGGTGGACCTCGAGGAAGAACTGGATCAGCGCGTGCTCCAGCATCGCGCCCTCGCCCTTCGCGAAGTAGAACCCGCCGCCCGACACCTTCGCCCCGCGGTCGAAATCGAGGATGTCCAGGTCCTCGCCCAGGTCGTAGTGCGGGGTCACCTCCTCGGGGAGGGGTCGGAGGTCGTCGAACCCCTCGCGTCGGCGCTCGACGTTCTCGGACTCGTCCTCGCCCACGGGCACGTCGTCGTCGGGGATCTGCGGCAGGTGGAGCATCGCCTCGTGCAGTTCCGCTTCCAGTTCGTCGGCGCGGTCTTCGATCTCGCTGAGTTCCGATTTGAGGTCCTGGCTCCTGTCGATCGCGTCCTGGGCCTCCTCCTCTTTCCCCTCCTGTTTCAACCGGCCGATCTCCGACGAGACCTCGTTGCGCTCGTGGCGCAGCGTGTCGCCGCGGCCCTTCAGGTCGCGCCACTCCTCGTCGAGTTCGAGAATCCGGTCGAGATCGACGTCGACCCCCTTGTTCTCGATCCCCTCGCGAACCTCCTCGGGGTGCTCGCGGAGGTACTGCCTCGAAATCATTATCTGTCGCTTCCGGTGGTTACGCCTAAACCGTGTCGGGTCCGTGTGACTGCGTCACCGGGCGTCACCCGGACGAGGCGGACGGCACCGCGACCTCGTCCCAAAGGGAATGTCGTGGACGGTCTCGATCAGACTGACCCCTGAGAAAGCGCGGCCCGAACCGCCGATCGCGACGATCTACCGACTGAACTCGATCGCCGCGCCCTGCCCGAAGCCGACGCACAGCGACGCCAGCCCGCGGTCCACGTCGCGCTTGATCATCTCGTGGATAAGCGTCACGGGAAGGCGCGCGCCCGACGCTCCCAGCGGGTGCCCGAGCGCGATGGCGCCGCCGTTGACGTTGTAGCTGTCCTCGTCGATACCCAACTCCCGGCGAGTGTACTCACACTGGGAGGCGAACGCCTCGTTCACCTCGACGAGCCCGTAGTCGTCGATGTCGCTGCCGGCGCGCTCGAGGAGACCGCGGGTCGCCGGCACCGGGCCGATGCCCATGACCGTCGGGTCGACGCCAGCGACGTGGTTCGTGCCGACCTCCGCGAGCACCTCCAGCCCGTGCTCGTCGGCGAACTCCTTCGAACAGACGAGCGTCGCCGCCGCGCCGTCGGTGATCTGCGAGGAGTTCCCCGCCGTCACGCTCCCGTCTCCGGTGAACGCCGGCGACAGTCCGCCGAGCGTCTCCATGTCGGTGTTCGGGCGGATCCCCTCGTCCTCCGCCACGACACCGTCCTCCGTTTCCACGGGAACGATCTCGTCGTCGAAGCGTCCGGTCTCGGTCGCCTCGGCGGCTCGGTGGTGTGACCGCACGGCGAACTCGTCTTGCGCCTCGCGGGACACCTCGTACTCCTCGGCGACCTTCTCGGCGGTCATCCCCATCTGGAGTTGGAAGACGTTGTACTGCTCCGACAGCTCCGGATGGAGGTGCTGGTAGGAGTCGCCGTCCATCGGCACTCGGCTCATGCTCTCGACGCCGCCGGCGATGATGCACTCGCGGTTGCCCGCGGCGACCGCGTCGCTGGCGGAGATGATCGACTGCATCGAGGAGGCGCACCAGCGGTTGATGCTCGTCGCGGGCGTCCCCTCGCCCAACTCCGAGAGGAGCGCGATGACGCGCGCGACGTTGTTGTCCTGCTCCCCGCGCTGCTGGGCGACTCCCCACATCAGGTCGTCCACGTCGTCGGCGTCGAGGTCGTGCTCCTCGAGGATGTGGTCGATGAGCGTGACCGAGAGGTCCTCGCTCCGGACGTCCTCGAAGACGCCTCCCTGCCTGCCGAACGGGGTACGATACGCGGCCGCGATGACGGGCGTTGTCATGCCACGCTCTCGGCGGTCCTGCCTGATAAATCCGGGAGAACCGATCGGACGTGGCCGCGGGTTTATCCTGTCGCATGCGTCGGATTCCCACGGTGGTTTCGGTCGCTTCGACGCGCTTAACAGCTTCCGCCGGCAATCCCTGGGGGATGAGTGACCCGGCAGAGGACGTGGTCGAGCTTCTCGTAACCGTCCACCGCTACAACGAGGACCGCGACCTCGACGCCGACGACCTACCGCCACGGTACCGCAAGGTCTTCTGGAGCGAGTCCCCGGAAGACGAGGACGGACCCGGCGGCGTGGAGCGGCCGCTCCACGTGACTGAATCGACCGCAAAGACCGCAACCGGCGTCGAGCGCCCGTGGGAGGCGATCTCGGATCTCCTGTTCACCCAGCGAAAGGACTTCTCTGGCGAGGTGTCGCTGTCTCAGCCGGAGATGGCCGTCGAGTGGCTCCTCGACCGCGTCGACGACGACGACCTCCTGAGCAACCCAGTGATCGCGGCGCTCGCCGAGGACCCGGACGTCGAGCACGACCGCGACTTCTCGGTCACCCACACCGAGGCCCGCGAGGAGAACCGCCCGGTCCGCGCCGACCGCGTGTGGATCGACGCCCTCCTCGGCGAGTACTTCGACGAGGAGGAAGACGCCGAGATGCTCGATCTCGTCACCGTGAAGGCGCCCGAGGAGATCGAGATGACTCTCCGGGATCTCGTGCTCACGGCCGATCAAGAGGGTGAGATCCGCAAGCTGATGAAAGCGATCGAACACCGCGAATACCTCGCCAACATCGGTCTGCGCGAGATCGGCAAGCTCCTGTTCGTCGGTCCGCCGGGCACCGGGAAGACGACGGCCGCCCGCGCGTTGGCGCACGAACTCGGCCTCCCGTTCGTCGAGGTGAAGCTCTCGATGGTGACGAGCCAGTACCTCGGCGAGACCGCGAAGAACGTCGAGAAGACGTTCGAGGTCGCCAAGCGCCTGGCGCCGTGTATCCTCTTCATCGACGAGTTCGACTCCGTCGCGAAGACGCGCAAGTCCGACGAGCACGCCGCGCTCAAGCGCGCGGTCAACACGCTGCTCAAGAGCATCGACGAGGTCTCGCTCGTCCGCGACGAGGTGCTCCTGATCTCGGCGACGAACCACCCCGACCAGCTCGACGCCGCCGCGTGGCGCCGCTTCGACGAGATCGTCAACTTCCCCAAGCCCGACCGGCAGATGCGCTCGGACATCCTCCGCGTCATCACCCGCCAGATGGAGATCGCGAGCTTCGACCCCGACGAGGTCGCCGATCGCACGGAGGGGCTCACGGGCTCGGACCTCCGACTCGTGCTCCGAGAGGCCGTGCTCGAGGCGCTCACCGACGACCGGATGGAGATCACACAGGAAGACATCATGGACGCCGTTCAGGATTTCGAGGAGCGCGACAACCTCAAGAACATGGACATGATCGACGGCGAGGGCGCCGAGGTCGTCGGCGACGGCGGCGGCGGCCACGATCACGACCACGATCACTGACGACGATCTGTCACACTGCTGTTCGCGGGTTGCTGCTCCCCGCTCGCTGTCGCGGTCTCGCCACTGATTGACCGCGCTCATGCGCACGGGTCACTCCGCTCGCCGTACGCGATCCGTCCGCTGTTCGCAACGTGATCGCCGTTCAGTCGGCCGCGCTCCCGACACCGCTTTGTCTCCCCTCTCCCCACCCTCGATAGATGCGCGTCACGCTCCTCGGCACGGGCGACACCACCGGCACGCCCACCGTCGGCTGCGACTGCGACACGTGCGAGGCGGCCCGCGAGCGGGGGATCGAGCGCTCGCGCTTCTCGGTCCACGTCGAGAACGAGCGCACCGGCGAGTCGCTTTTGATCGACCTGTCGCCGGATTTTCGCCACCAGTTTCTCACTCACGACGTGCCCCTCCCCGACGCCGCGATCGTCTCGCACATCCACTTCGACCACCTCGACGGCCTCGGCAACGCCTACCGCCTGTTCGACGACCTCCCGGTGTACGCCGCCGACGAGGTCGACCCCGTCACCGGCGAGTCGGTCGCCGACACGATCCGCTCGAAGTACGACTACCTCGACCGCGTCACCGTCGAGGACGTCTCGCCGTTCGAGTCGGCCCGGGTCTGCGGGCTCGACGTGACGCTCGTGCCTGTCGACCACCCGCCGTTGGTCTGCTACGGGCTGTGCGTCGAGGACCCCGAGACGGGCGCGAAGCTGTCGCTGTCGGGGGACACGAGCTACGACGTACCAGACGACTCGCGGGCGGCGCTGGCCGACCCGGACCTCCTGCTGGCCGACGGCATCGTCCCCGCGCGCTTCTGCGAGTACCACCCGCTGGGCGGGAACGACGAGGGCCCCGACGGTACCCCCTACACCTTCGGCACGAAGCACATGACCCGCGAGGGCGCGCTGGCGCTGGCCGACGACCTCGGCGCAGCCGAGACCCGGCTCGTCCACCTCGCGCACTACTACCCGCCCGAGGAGGCGTTCGCGGAGCCGCTTGCGGTCGACGGGGAGACGTACGAGCTGTGACCCGCGGCGCGACGCGCCGCCGTCGGTAGCGGTAGCCGTCGACTCCGGGTGGGCCCGCCGCGTTCGGCCGACCCGGTTCGCCGGTCGGCGCTCAGCGCGCCGCCGGCTGTGATCCGCCGGAGAAGGTATTTGCGGCTCCGTCCCCTATTCGTGCTATCTTGAACGATCGTTCGACTGGAGCACTCGCGCTCGCCGCAGCCCTCCTCCTCGCCACCTCGGTGCTCGTCCCGTTCGTCGGCGTCGCCGACGCGGTTCCCGACGCCCGCGTCTCGGTGACCGACGCGACAGTCACGCCGGCGACGCCGACCGCGGGGGCGCCGGTCACCGTCGAGGCGACCGTCCGCCTCTCGGGCGGGAGTGACTCAGCCGCCGACCTCGACCGGGTCGCCGTCCGCGACGCCAACGGTACCGTCTTGGGCGCGGCGACCGGGCTCGGCACGCTTTCGCCTGGTGAGACGCTCACGGTCCCTGTGACACTCACCGTCGACGAGCCCGGCGCGACCGAGCTCACGGTCGTCGCCACCGTCTCCGACTCCGACGACGAGTCCGCGACCGCCAGTCGCCCGCTCTCGTTGGTCGTCGAACAGGGCGCGCCGCTGGTCGAGGCGACCGCCGTCGACGCCGTCGTTGACGCCGACTCGACGGTCGACGTGACCGTCTCGAACCCCACGACCGCCGCCCTGCGCGACCTCACGGTCACGGTCGTCGACCCGAGCGACGGCGAGCGAGTCCGCCGCACCGTCGCGACGCTCGCGGCGGGCGCGAGCCAACCGCTCAATTTCTCGGTTCGACCGAGCGAGGCCGGCGACCGGACGTTCCGCGTCCGCGTCGACTACACGACCGCCGCGGGCACCCGCGCGACCGTCACACACGAACGCGGCGTCGCGGTCGCGCCCTCTCCGCGGATGTGGGGGTCCGCGTCGGGCCCGCGAGCGACGCCGCGGGCGACGACGCCGCCGGCGGCGCGACCGGGCTCGCGGGGCTCATCGGCGGCGGTGGCGGCGGCGCCCTGCAGCCGTCGACCGGCGGCGGTGACGACGACGCCGGTGGCGACGACCGCGTCGACGTGACCGTGACTAACTTCGGCAACGCCGCGATCGATCGGATCGTGCTCGTTCCGCGGGGGGACAACGGCACCGTCGTCCCCGCGATCGGCCGCGTCGCCGTCGCGGACGCCCTCGCGCCCGGCGAGGAGGCGACCGTGACCGTCGACCTCTCGACCGTCGAGACCGCGGGGGACATCGACTTCGTGGCCCGGTACGATCTCGCGGGCGAGCGCCGCGAGGCCGCCGCAGGGTACGACTTCCGCCCGAACCGCGGCGCCGTCGAACTGACCGGCCTGAACGTCAGCGTCGCCGACGACGGGCGCGTCACGATCGGCGGCAACCTCGGCAACGTCGGGAACGGCGAGGTGTCCGGAGTGGTGGTCGGCGTCGCCGGCTCTGACCTCGCCGCTCCCGCGTACCCGCAGCGGAGCTACTTCGTGGGCACCGTCGGCGCCAGCGAGTTCGCCCCCTTCAGCGTGACCGGCCGCGTCGACGCCGCGAACGCGACGACGGTTCCCGTCCGGGTGGCGTACACCGCCGGCGACGAGCGCGTCACCGAGGTGATCGAGGTGCCGCTCCCGGCCGAGGAGCCGCCAGCGCGCGGGCTGTCCGGCGTCTTCGGCACCCTCGACCTCGCCGGGGGCTTCCTCCTGGCGCTCGGGTTCGCGATTCCCCTGGCGATCGGACTGCTCGTCCGCCGATACGTATGAGCGGCGACGCGAACGCGGGGGCGGGCGACAGCGCGACCGCCGACGCGTCCCGGGCAGACGGGTCCCGATCGCCGCCCGCCGCCGACACGGCTTCCGATACCGCCGACACAGCCGACACGGCCGCCGGCGCGACACCGGCTGGCCTGACCGCCCGCGAGGCCGCCGCCGCAGACGCGGACGACTCGACCCCGCCGTTGCGACTCGCGAACGTGACGAAGCGCTACGAGGGCGGGGCCGGCACCGTCACCGCCCTGTCGGACGTGGACTTCGCAGTCGACGCCGGCGAGGTCGTCGCCGTCGTCGGTCCCTCCGGGTCGGGGAAGTCGACGATGCTGAACCTCTTGGGCCTGCTCGACGACCCGACCGAAGGCCGCGTCGAACTCCACGGCGCGCCCGTCGCCGGCCGAACCGAGCGCGAACGCACCGACGTGCGCCGCGAGACGATCGGGTTCGTGTTTCAGGATTTCCACCTCATCCCGACGCTGTCGGCCGTCGAGAACGTGCGCCTCCCGACGGCGTTTCTCCCCGAGGACGCGACCGACCGCGCGGTCGACCTGCTCGAACGCGTCGGCCTCGGCGACCGGCTCGATCACACCCCGGACGAACTGTCCGGCGGGCAGAAGCAGCGCGTCGCCATCGCGCGCTCGCTGATCAACGAGCCCGACGTGCTGCTCGCGGACGAGCCGACCGGCAATCTCGACCGCGACACCGGCGTCTCGGTGCTCGAGGAGGTCCGCGAGATCGCCGCCGGCGGCGTCGGCGTCGTCGCCGTCACCCACGACGATCTCGTGACCGACTACGCCGACCGGACCGTCGAACTCGTCGACGGGGTGCTCCGCGATGCCTGACAGGTCCCGGCTCCGGCGAGGGGTTCGGGGAGTTCGCCGGCGTGCGGCGGGAGGTCGCCGCCGGGTCGCTCGCGCGCTCGCGACGGTCGTCGCCGCCGCGGTCTCGGCGGCGCCGGCGCCGGTCGTCGACCGGACGCGACGCGCCGTCACCGCGCTGGGCCGCCGCTTCCCGGCGGTCTCGCTCGCGCTTCGCAACCTCTCGCGCCAGCGCCTCCGGGCGGGGCTGGCCGCGCTGGGCATCGTCATCGGCGTGTTCGCGGTCGTCGCGCTTGGGATGCTCGGCACCGCCCTCCAGACGGCCGCGACCGACGAACTCGGCGGGCTCGGGAACCAGGTGATCGTCAGCCCGGCCGCCGAGTCTGGCGAGGAGGCGCTCAACAGCCGCGACCTCGCGGCCGTCGAGCGCGCCGCCGCCGGCCGCGGGACGGTGATCCCCCTGAAGTCGACCGGGGGAACCGTCAGCGGCGGCGGGGGCCAGACGGTCGCACAGGTGTACGGGACGACGAACCCGCGGCCGTTGTTCGGCGACGCGCCCGGCGTCCCCGACTACCACCGGCAGGGTGCGCTCGTCGGCGCCGACGTGGCGGGGGCGCTCGACCTCCGCGTCGGGTCGCAGGTCACAATCGAGTCGAACACCTACCGGGTCGTCGCGGTCCTCCCGCCGCAGTCGAGCATCACGCCGCTGCGGGCCGACTCGGCGGTCGTTCTCCCGCCCGGCGAGTTCGCCACCGACGGCTTCTCGCAGGTCGTCGTGCAGGCCGATTCAGGGGGTGACGCCGACGCCGTCGCCCGCGGGGTCCGCGAGCGCCTCAACGTCCGCGAACGGCGGGTCTCGGTGTTCTCGCTGACGAGCGTGCTCGATCAGATCACGGAGTTCTTCGCGCTGCTCAACGGCTTCCTCCTCGCGGTCGCTGGCGTCTCGCTCGTCGTCGCCGGCGTGTCCATCTTCAACGTGATGCTGATGACCGTCTCCGAGCGACGCGGGGAGATCGGCGTCCTGCGCGCGGTCGGGATCCACCGCGATCAGGTGTTGCGGACGCTGCTCGTGGAGGCGACGCTGCTCGGCGTCGGCGGCGGCGCGGTCGGCGTGCTGCTCGGCACGGTCGGCGTCGTCCTCGTCGCGCTCAACACGGAGCTCCCGCTGGAGGCGGTGCTCGTGCCCACGAACGCGTTCGTGGCGCTGGGAGCGTTCGCCTTCGGCGCGACGGTCGCACTCGTCGGCGGGCTGTATCCCGCCTACCGCGCGGCGTGGGAGCCCCCGGTCGAGTCGCTCCGTGGGTGAGTCGGAGCGACCCCGGGTGCCGGTCGGCCGCGTTCGCGGTCGGCTTCGGCGGCGCTACCGGGTCCGGGGGCGAGGAAATACCCGAAGACACTTGCGGCCGTGTTCGTTCCTGACATCTATGTCGAACGATTGGTCCCGCCGCCGGACGCTCGCGGTCGCCGGTGCGGCGCTGCTGGCCGGCTGTAGCGGCTCGTCACCCTCCGACGAGCCCACCGACGGCGACCCGACCGCCGGAACGACGAGCGGAACGCCGACGCCGGAGCCGACGCCCGTCCCCGAGCCCGACGCGTCGTTCACGCCCGAGGAGTGGAGTGCACCGACCGACGCGCCCGCGAGCGACCCGGAGCGAACCGTCTTGGTCGAGAACCTGGAGGTGCCGTGGGACATCTCGGTCGCCGGCAACGGCGACGTGTTCGTCACCGAGCGCGTCGGCCGCGTCAGCCGCGTCGCCGGCGGCGACCTCGACACGGTATTTTCACCCGCCGACGCGATCGACGCCGGCTCGATCGCCGCCGAGCCGCAAGAACAGCAGTGGTGGGTCGAGGGCGGCGAGGGCGGCACCCTCGGCGTCGCGGTCCATCCGGACTACCCGGACGTGGAGGTGCTCTACGTCTACTACACCGCGAGTGTCGGCGACGACGAACGGATCAACCGCGTCTCGCGGTTCGACCTCTCGGCCGACGACCCCGCGGCGACCGAGCGCGTCGTCGTCGGCGACATGGCCGCCAACAACTTCCACAACGGCGGCCGGATCGCCTTCGGCCCCCGCGGGTACCTGTGGATCACCACCGGCGACGCCGGCGAGGAGGCGCTGGCGGCCGACCCCGGGGCGCTTCCGGGGTCGGTGCTGCGCGTCACCGTCAACGGGGAGCCCGCGCCAGACAACCCCGACATCGACGGCGGCGACCCGCGGGTGTTCTCCTACGGCCACCGCAACCCGCAGGGGCTCGTCTGGCTCCCCGACGGCACGCCCGTCGCGACCGAGCACGGCCCCGCCGGTCGCGACGAGGTCAACCGGCTGGTCCCGGGCGGCTTCTACGGCTGGCCGGACGCCCGGAGGGCCGAGGAGTACCGCGGTCTGCCCGAGGACAGCGACGTGCGGCGCCCGCTCGCCAACACCGGCGGGAGCACGTGGGCGCCGACCGGCGCGCTGTTCTACACCGGCGACGCCGTCCCCTCGTGGCGCAACCGCCTGATCGTCGGCGGGCTGGGCAGCCAGCAGCTGATCGTGGTCACGCTGTCGCCGCCCGAGACGGAGCTACCGCCGCTTGGCGACCGAGGTCGCCGGTTCGACGCCGACTGGCTCGACGACGCCTACACTGCCACCGCCCACCCGATGTTGACGGACGTGCTCGGCCGGATCCGCCACGTCGAGCAGGGCACCGACGGCGAGCTGTACGCGATCACCTCGAACCGCGACGGCCGCTCCAGCGAGCAGTTCCCGAAGGAGAACCACGACGTGCTCGTGAAACTGGAGGCGAGCGAATGAGCGGACGCGATCGGGCCGCCGGCGTCCCCGATCGCTCGACCGCGCTCGCGCTCGTCGCCGTCGCGTGTCTCGTCGTCGCCGGCGTCGCTCCCGCGGTCGGGGCGGCGACGACCGGCGGCGCGCACGCGGTCGGCGGATCCGGCGCTCCGACCGCGCAATCGGACGGCCTCAACCCCTGCGTGGGCACCGTCGACGAGCAGCGGGGGCCGGAGACGACGACGCTCGTGTCGATCCAGGGCGCGCGCGCCGGCGACAAGACCGCCGCGCTCTTGGTCGGCTTCGCCCCGGACGGTTCGGTCGTCGGCGTCCACAACGACACCGCCGACGGCCGCTGGTGGTCCTACGACGTGGACCCTCTCCCGAACGGCGAGCTGCTGATGGCGACGACGCAGAACCGCCACACGGTGATCGAGCGGATCGACCCGGCGACCGGCGAGACCACCTCGACGATCGACCTTGAGAACGTCAAAGACGCCCACGACGTGGACTACCTCGGCGGCGGCGAGTTCGTCACCGTCGACAAGGGTGACGAGCGCAACCGCGTGGTGATCTTCGACGGCTCCGGCGAGATCGGCTGGCAGTGGCGCTTCGACGAGCACACCGACCAGTTCCCGCGCGAGGGCGGCGGCCCATACGGCGATGACTGGACCCACGTCAACGACGTGGACCCCATCGGCGACGACACGCTGCTCGTCTCCGTGCGCAACTTCGATCAGGTGATCGCCATCGACCGCGACACGAAGGAGGTGAAGTGGACGCTCGGGGAGGACGACAACTACGACATCCTGAACGAGCAGCACAACCCCGACTTCATCGAGGGCGAAGACGGCCGGACGACCGTCATCGTCGCCGACTCCGAGAACGACCGCGTCGTCGAGTACAGCCGGACCGAGGGCGGCGAGTGGGAGCGCACGTGGTCGCTCTCTGGCGGCGGTCTCCACGAGCCGCGCGACGCCGACCGCCTCCCCAACGGCAACACGCTCGTGAGCGACCGGCGCGGCCACCGCGTGCTGGAGGTCACCCCGCGGGGCGAGGTCGTCTGGGAGGTGTACACCCCGTGGCAGCCGTACGACGCCGAGCGCGTCGGCACCGACCGCGGCTCCGACGGGCCGACGATGCGGCAGGTCGGCGCCGAGGGCGACCGGGAACTGACCGGCGGAACGATCTTCGAGACCCCGGAGATCGAGGCGTGCTACGACTACCTCACCGGCTACGAGGGGAGTCGCCTCGTCCCCGACGACGAGCTGTGGGGGACGGGCGGCGACCTGGCCGAGACAGGCGCGACGCCCGGTGACGGCGGCGATGGTTCGGGCGCGGACAACGGCGGCGACGCGGACGAGGGGACCGACCGGGAGTGGACCACCGTTCCCGACGAGTCAGTCGTCGAGACGCCCGGGTTCGGCGTGCCCGCGGCGCTCGCGGGCCTCGTCGCGGCCGGCGCGCTCGCGACCGCGCTTGCGACGCGGCGCGACTGACTTCCCGCACGGGCGGGTCGTCATCACACCAGTATTACAACACTTCCGCGCGTCTATCGGGGCGACATGTCCCTCCACGCGGTCGTTCACAAGGACTTCCACGACTCGATCCGGTCGTTCACGCTGGCGTCGACGACCCTCCTCTTCGTCGCGTTCGCCGCGTTCCTCGCCGCGATCCAGTGGGTCCCCGATCTGTACGGTGCGAGCGCGGCGAACACGAGCACGCTGGCGCTGTTGAACAGCATGCGCCAGCCGACCGTCTTCATGGTCCCGCTTATCGGACTCCTCATCGCGTACGACACCCTCGCGGGCGAGCGCGAGGACGGCAGCCTCCGCCTCCTCATCGGCCTGCCGAACGCCAGGCGCCACGCCGTCCTCGGCAAGTTCGTCGGGCGGACCGCCGTGATCGCCGTCGCGATCCTCGTCAGTTACGCGGTCGCGGGCGCCATCGCGCTGGCGACGTACGAGTCGTTCGACGTTCGGGTGTTCGCGCTGTACACGGTCCTCACGATCGGCTACGGCGCGGTGTACGTCGCGCTCGCGACGGGATTCTCGGCGGCGATGGACTCCCGGCTCCGGGCGCTGTCGGGCGCGGGCGGGCTGTACGCCCTGTTTATTCTCGGGTGGGACGTGCTGTTGCTCGCGCTGCAGTTGGCGATCTACGGCAACGAGATCCCCGAGGCCGGACTCCCTGACTGGTTCAACTTCATCGGGCTGCTCAACCCTTCGACGGCGTTCATGCACGCCGTTCGAGCGGTCGTTCCGGAGTACGAGGCTATCACCTTCTATCCGGAGGGGAGCGCGTGGTACCTCGCCGATTGGATGGGCTTCGTCGTGCTGGCGGCGTGGGCGGTGGTCCCGCTCGCGCTCGGCCTGTGGCGGTTCGAGCGCGCGGACATTCACTAAGAGCGTCTGCGGGTGGTCCCGAGGGGGCCGAACGTCCGCGGCGGATGGCCCCTCACCCTCCCGTCAGCCGAACCGGTCTAATCCGGTCTGTCGCCGGGCCACTCCCGGCGGGTCGCGCTCCCACGGCGTCCGCTCGTCGCGCAGCGCCGCGAAGTCGTCGCCGTCGGCGGCCGCCTCGCCGGCCGTCCACCCGCGGCACGACTCCCCGCAGTCGCTCGCGGGGTCGACGACGCGGCCGAAGTGATCGCAGTGGGGCTGCCCGTCGGCGGTCGCCTCGCAGTTGCCGCAGGTCGGAAACTCGTACGTCCGCCAGCCCTTCCCGTAGGCCCGCTCGGCGATTCGCCGGCGCTTGCGGGCCTTCTCGGCGGCGCTCACGAGCGCTACGTCCGCGCGGCCGGGATGTTCGGCGAGCAACTCCACGCCCGGGCCGTCGGCGTCGAGCGGCGTTGCCTCGCGGATCACCTCGCGCTCGCCCGAACCGGGACGGAACCGCCAGACGCCGACCGCTTCGGGGATCCGGTTCAGATGCGCGCCGGTGACGTGGCTCTCGGTGGCGAGCACGACGCGGTCGAACAGCGCGAGGCTCGCGTCGACCCGAAGCTGTCGCCGGAGGTCGCCGGGCCGCCCGAGGTCGGGCTTGTTCTCGATGGCGACGAGTTCGTCCACCCAGTTGTCGGGGTAGCGCGTCGCCTTGCGGACGGAGCGCGTCCCGCCGCGGCGCTCCTCGGTGAAGAAGCCGCAGTCGACGGCGTCGTCGACGATGCCGCGCGCGCGGTCGGGATGGGCGTCGACGGCCTCCGCGACCGGCACCGCCTCGCCGACGCTCGCCGTCGATTCCACCGCTTTCGGCGGGATCGTTCGGTCGGTGATTCGGGCGCGTTCGTCGAATTCCGGGCCGGGGACGAGCCCGACCACGTCGACGACGCGGCTTCCTGGGGCGGCGACGGCGCCGCCGAGCTGGCGCGCGAGCACCCAGTCGGTCCCGCGTTCGAGGTGGGCACAAAGCGCCAGCTCGAAGCCGAACTCCATACCGGGGCGGGGGACCGGACGGACAAAAGCGCTCGCACGGGCGTGTCGCCGACCGACGCGCTCGGCTGTATTTCTGCCGACAGATCTTCGGGTATCGGGCCTGATACGCGCGACGACGGCCTTTTGTGTCGCACGGGCGCTGCGCCGATCATGGACAGACGACGATTCCTCGCCGGCGCCGTCGCCGCCGGGGTCGGCGGGCTGGCGGGCTGCGGAACCGCGTCGGGGAGCGTCCGGGCGCCGTCGCTGCCGGAGGAGCGGCTCGACGAGGGGGGATGGGAGCGAACGCGGGCCGACACCGAGGAGGTGCTCTCGCGGACGGTCGCCGGCGTCGATGTGACCGCGACGGCGGTCACCCGCGTGTACGACGACGCGGCGCTGCGCGCCGAGGTGTCGGACAAGACGATGGGCGCGCTCGACGCGCCGCTGTCGAACGTCTTCGCCAGCAGGATCGCCTTCTCGCCGAACCTTGCGGACATCCCGCTAGAGTCGGCCCAGGAGGAACTCGCCGCCCGCGCGGGCGACGTGGCACGGGGCCAGTTCGAGTCGCAACTGTCGTCGGCCGGACTCACCGACATCGCTGCCAGCGACGCGGGGACGCTCACCGTCGCGACGGGCGAGGACGCTTCGCTCACCGAGTACAGCGCCGCGTTCGCGTTCGATTCGCTCTCGTTCGACGTGCGCGGCGAGACCGTCGCCATCGAGGGCGGCAGCGTCGCCGTCGAGGGGCTGCTCGCCTCGTGGGTCCACGACGGCGGGCTGCTGATCGCCGGGGGCGCGTACCCCGCGGAGAACGTCGTCCGGACCGTCGACCAGGAGCTCTCGGAGGCGATCACCGTCACGGTCGACGTGGACCTGGGCCTCACGCCCGACGCGTACCGCGAGGAGGTCCGCGGGATCGTGACGCGCGTGGCGTAAGCGCGGTCCCAGCGACTCGACTGCGGTCTCACCTCCGTCGCGCGGACCGCCGGATGCACAAGCGGTTAGTCCCGTCGCGCCGAGGCGACCGGTGTGCGAACCACTGACGCCTTCGTCGCCCTGCGGTGTATCGACTGCGACGAGCGCCACGACCCGAGCGAGGTCACACACCGGTGCCCCGACTGCGGCGGCATCACCGACCCAGAGTACGACCTCGACCGCGTCGACCTAACGCGCGAGGACTTGGAATCGCGCCCGTTCGACTCCCTGTGGCGCTACGAGGAACTGCTCCCGTTCCCTCGCGAGACGGCCGTCTCCATGGGCGAGGGGGCGACGCCGCTGGTCGAGTGTCCGAGCCTCGCCGAGCGGATGGGCGTCGGCGCCGTCTACATCAAAGACGAGGGCCGCAACCCGACGGGGACGTTCAAGGACCGCGGCCAGACGGGGGCGGTCACCGCCGCCGTCGAACACGGCGCCGAGTCGATCGCGCTCAACAGCGCCGGCAACGCGGGACAGGCCGCCAGCGCCTACGCCGCCCGCGCGGGGCTTGATTCGCACGTGTTCCTCCCCGACCGCGCCGGCTTCACCCAGAAGGCGATGACGGAGGTCCACGGCGGCGACCTCCGCATCGCCGAGGGTGAGATCACCGACGCCGGCGCCGAGTACGCCGACGCGATGGAGCCGGGCAACGAGGGCGACGAGGCGGGCTGGTACTCCACGAAGACGTTCGTGACGCCGTACCGCCACGACGTGAAGAAGACGATGGCCTACGAGACGATCGAACAGCTCGACTGGCAGGTACCGGACGCCGTCGTCTACCCGACCGGCGGCGGCGTCGGGCTGATCGGGATGCACAAGGCGGCGCTCGAACTCCGAGAACTCGGTTTCACCGAGACCGACGACCTCCCGGGGATGTACGCTGCGCAGGCCGAGGGCTGTGCGCCGGTCGTCCGCGCCTTCGAGGACGGCGCTGAGGCGCACGAGGCGTGGACGGACATCACCACGGCCTGCAACGGCATCGCCGTCCCGGACCCGGGGGCGTCGCCGTGGATCCTCGACGCCATCGAGGAGTCCGAGGGCGGCGCCGTCGCCACGAGCGACGAGGCGATCCTCGACGCGGCGATCGAGGTCGCACAGGCCGAGGGAATCGAGGTCGGGGCGACGTGTGCCGCCGCGGTGTCGGGGGCGTTCGAACTCGCCGAGCGCGGCGACCTCGGCGCCGACGACACGGTCGTCCTGCTCAACACCGGTGCGGGCAATAAGGACGTGGACACACTGCGGAGCCACCTCGGAGCGCGCGAAAAGGCCGCCGAGAACGACTCGACCGAGTAGACCGCGGACGCGACACTCGCGGCGAACGTTCTTGTAGGATGACGGGGGCAATCACTCGCGATGTAACGCCTAACGAGCCCTCACGTGTACGCCACACAGCCGCGGCTCGGGAGTCGGTATCGGGCGGCTCGGGTAAATCCCTCGTCACACGGGGCTCGGTGGGGGTAACCCTCGTCACGGCCGCCCGCCCCGACGTATCCGGTCGGGGCGTATCACTCCTTCCCATCGTCGCCGGCGGCGGCGCGATCGTCGTCGCGGTCCCACGCCGCCAGCGCGCGGTGCTCCTCGGCCACCGCACGCACCGTCTCGGCATCGAGCGGGCCGTCCTCGGTCACGACGGTCACGCAGTCGGCCGGCGTCCGGTCGAACAGCGGCGCATACGTCGTCACGCCATCCGCTGCTTCGAACGGGGCCGCTTCCGGGTGAAACTCCGACCCGGTGGGAACCACCTTGTCGCGTGCGGTCGCCGCGTATACCGGCACGCCCTCGCGGACGGCCGCCAGTGCCAGCCCGCGGGTGCCGACCTTGTTTGCGACGCCGCCGTCCGAGAACACCGCGTCCGTGCCGACGAGCGCGGCGTCGACGCGGCCGTCGGCGAGCAGCGACGCGACCGCCGAGTCGGGGAGCAGGGTGACTGCACGATCCTCGTCGCCGTCCGCCGCCAGCGACGCGGCCACGTCCCGTCCCTCGCCGCCCGGCTCCGATTCGGCGACGAACACCGGGCCGTCGAGGGGTTCCAGCGCCGCGGCGACGGTGCCCGAGCGCGACAGCGTAAGCACCGCCGGCGACTCGCCGTCGTCCCCGCAGTCGGCCAGCAACGCGGCCGCCTCTCGCGCCGCGCGGTCGTCGGCGTCCGCGGCCGCGTCGACTGCCCGGATCGTGCGGTCCCGGACCGATGCCGGCGTCCGCGCCGCCTCGTGCAGCACGCGGTTCACTCGCGTCGCGAGCGCGGTCATCCCCGGTCGGCCGTCCCGGAGAGACCGGGCCGTGTCGGCGACGCGCTCCCAGCCGTCGCTGTCGGCGGTCCCCCGTTCGCCCGCGAGCGCCGTGTCGGCCGCCTCGTCGCGCAGCGCCTCCAGCGCGCGCAGCGACACGGACGCGGAGCCGTGTGTTCGGTCGGCCGCGACCGTCTCGGCGGTCGGGCCGACGGCACGGTAGGCGTCCCACAGCCGCGGCACCGTCTCCCGGTCAAGCATCGCGGGTGGCTGGACCCACTCCCATGCCGCAAGCTCCTCGTTCGGCTCCACCGCCCGCGTGTCGCAGTCGAACAGGAACGGGTGGACGGTGAACGGCCCCTCGGCGTCGTCGACGGCGACCGGCTCGCCGCGGCGAACGAGCGTCAGGCCGCCCTCCCGGATCCCTGTCTCCTCGCGCACCTCCCGGAGGGCGTCCTCGACGGGGTCGTCGGGGTCGCCCTCGACGTACCCCGAGACGCCACCCCAGCGCCCCGAGTAGGTGCCGACGGCGTCGCCCCGGCGCACGAGCAGCACCTCGCCGCGGTTGCGGAGGAAGGCGGTGACGACGTGTGCCATGCCGGCCGTTCGGCGGCGGGCGACTTCGGCGTACCGCCGTACCGGCGACGCCGTGGAGACCGCCCAGCCGATCCGAACACCGGACACGTGTACCACCACCGGCGCGCTTTTGCGCGCGACGACCGCAGAGCGGGTATGGAGCTATTCGCCGTCCCCGACCTCCCCGAGATACGGGAGGGGGACGACCTCGCGGCGCTCGTCCGCGACCGGGTCGACCTCCGACCCGACGACGTGGTGTGTGTCGCCTCGACGGTCGTCTCGAAGGCCGAGGGTAGAGCGTTCGATCTGGACAACTTCCCCGCCGGCCCGCGGGCCCGGGAGATCGCCGCCGACCTCGCGGAGATCTCCGGCGACGAGAAGGATCCGCGGTTCGCGCAGGCCGTGTTGGAGGAGTCGACCGAGGTGATCATGGACGCGCCGTTCCTCCTCACCGAGTCGCGGTTCGGTCACGTCGGCGTCAACGCCGGCATCGACCGCTCGAACGTCGCGGGGAGCGACCTCCTCCTCCTTCCGAAGCGCCCCTCAGAGTCCGCCGAGCGGATCCGCGAGGGACTGCCCGTCGACCGCGTGCTTGTCACCGACACCTGCGGGCGGCCGTTCCGCCACGGGCAGCGTGGCGTCGCGATCGGCTGGGCCGGGATGCCGCCCGCCCGCGACTGGCGCGGGGAATCGGACCGCGACGGTCGCGAACTCGGGGTGACCGTCGAGAACGTCGCCGACGAACTCGCCGCCGCCGCCAACCTCGTCGCCGGCGAGGGCGACGACGGTACTCCGGTGGTCGTCGTCCGCGACTTCGAGTGGGGCGACCACGCGGCGTCCGACGCCCACTTCCGGGACGTGGACGGTGACCTCGTCCGACAGGCCGTTCGGGGGTGGGAGTTCGATGGATAACTCGACCGACGCCGCCGCGCCCATGCTCGGCATCGAACTCGCGCCCGAACACCCGGTCGACCGGATGGTCGAACTGGGAACGCTCGCGGAGGACGCCGGCTTCGACTCGCTGTTCGTCTCTCACCACTACAACAACCGCGACGCGTTCTCCGTGCTCTCGCAGTTGGCGACGGCGACCGACACCGCCCGCCTCGGCCCGGGCGTCGTGAACCCGCTGGAGTTCCACCCGGCGACGCTCGCCTCGAAGGTGGCGACGCTCGACGAGGCCAGCGGCGGCCGCGCGGTCTTCGGTATTGGCCCGGGCGACCCCTCCACCCTCCGGAATCTGGGTTTCGCTGACGAGCGCGGGCTCCGTCCCGTACTGGAGGCGTTCAAGACAGCACAGAAGCTGTGGGCGGGCGAGCGCGTCGAAGGCGCCTCCACCTTCGACGCCGCCGACGCGGGCCTGAACTACGAGCCGCCGCAGGGCGCCGACATCCCGGTGTACGTCGGCGGCGAGGGGCCGCACATGTGCCGGATGGCGGGCAAGCACGCCGACGGCCTGCTGTTCAACGGCTCGCACCCCGACGACCTCGCGTGGGCGCGCGAGCAGGTCGCGCAGGGTGAGGCCGACCGGCCGGACTCGCGTGGGGAGTTCGATCTCGCGGCCTACGCCGCCGTCAGCGTCGCCGAAGACGCCGAGGCGGCACGGGACGCCGCCCGTCCGCCGGTGGCGTTCATCGCCGCCGGCGCCGCCCCGCCCGTGCTGAAGCGACACGGGATCGACGCCGGTCTCGCAGGCGACATCGGTGACCGCATCTCCGCCGGTGAGTTCTCCGAGGCGTTCGACCTCGTCACCCCCGAGATGGTCGATGCGTTCTGCATGGCGGGCGACGCCGACGCCGTCGCCGAGCGAATGACCGCGGTGCTGGACCACGCCGACTCGCTGGTCGTCGGTTCGCCGCTGGGGCCGGATCTCGACGACGCGATCGAACTGGCGGCCGAGGCCGCGGCTCGCGCGACGGAGTAGACGGCGGAGAAGTTCGGTCGGGTCGGTCGGTTCAGCGCTGGCCGCGGACGCGCTCTCGTTGGCTCTGCGCCGCGAGGTTGCCGATGCCGAACTCGTAGCCGAGCGCGCCGAGCGCGAGGTAGCCCAGCGCCAGCGACGCGCCGCCGACGAACGCGGCGCCGAACAGGAACGAGACGAACGACAGCGGGTCGCGCAGCGCGACGTCCGTCACGAAGATGACGATCAGGTCGACGACGCTCGTGAGGAGCCGCGTGAGGAAGTCGATGACGGTTACCATACCCGAGGCTCGGCCCCGCGGGGACTTGAGCGTTGATGTGTCGGCGGACGCCCCCGACGCGAACCGGAGCCCGGCGACGGCGTCGCCGTCTGCTCGCGCCGGAGTTATGGTCGCCGCGGCGGTTCAGTCGACCGTGTCCGAAGATCGAACGCTGGAGGAGTTCGCCGCTGCCGACGGCGGCGGGGGCGAGGGGGGAGACGCCCCCGACGGTACCGCCGACGGCGACGACCCCGATGTCGACGCCACCGAGGCCCCCTCCGGCGCAGTCGACGCCGACGCCGTCGATCCGGCGGAGCCGACCTACAACGTCTCGCCCGACGGCGCGCCGTGCGCGACCTGCGACGCGTCCGTGACCCGTCGCTGGCGTCAAGAGGGCGACTACGTCTGCGGCGAGTGCAAGGAGTGGTAGGCCGAGGAGGCACGAGCCGACTCCCGCCCAGAGGGTCGCCGCCGCGGAGCCACCCGCGGGCGGCCGCCAGCCTCGGCGTCACCGCGAGCCGTGGCGCTCGAACCCGGCGGCCAGCGTCTCGTCTGCGATGGACAGCACCGTCGGTCGACCGTGTGGGCAGGCGTACGGCTGTTCGCACTCGCCGAGCCGTTCGACCAGTCGCGCGGCCGTCCCCGGTCGAGCGCGTCGCCCGCCTTCAGCGACGGGTGACACGCCAGGTCCGCGAGCAGGTCCTCGCGAACGGTCGCCGCGATCGCGTCTCCGTCCCGCCCCCTGCCTCCTCCGTGTCCCCCGCGTCCGCCGGCCTCGCGGATGTCGGCGGCGACGCCACGGAGCGCGCCCGCGTCGGCGACGCGCCCGAGCGGCGCCGGGACCGCGGTCACGCGGTAGGTCGTCCCGCCGAACGGGTCGACCGAGAAGCCCAGCGCCGCCAGCGACTCGCGGTGGGCCTCGACGGCGGCGGCGGTCGGCGGGTCGAGCGTGACGGTCTCGGCGGGGTCAAGTTCGGCCGACGGCACTGCCTCCTCGGCGAGCGCACTGCGCAGGCGCTCGAAGTTCACGCGCTCGTGGGCGGCGTGCTGGTCCACGACGAGCAGGTCCTCGCCCGACTCGCAGACGACGTACAGGTCGCGGAACACGCCGAGCACCGTCGCGTCGGCGAAGTCGGAGTCGGCCCCCTCGACGGCCGACAGCGACGAGTCGAGGTCCATCGCGACCTCGCCCGACCTGCGGAGGTCGGCGGTCGTCAGCGCCTCTCTGACGCCGGCCTCGACCGCGTCGGCGACGGCGTCGCCGCCGCGGACCGCGACCCGCGCCTTCGCCGGGTGGACGTTCGCGTCGACCGCCCACGGGGGCAACTCGATCCGGACCGCGGCGACGGGCTCGCGACCGCTCGGGAGCAGGCTCCCGTACCCCCGCGCGACTGCCGCACGGAGGGGCTCGTTGTCCACGGGCCGCCCGTTCACGGCGACGTGGACGTGGTCGCGCGTCGAGCGCGTCGTCGAGGGGTAACAGAGCCGACCCTCGACCGCGAGGTCGGCCGCCCGCTCGGCGAGGTCGACGCCGACGCGGTGGGTGAACGCCGTCGACTCGCCGCCCGTCTCACGGCCGTACAGCGCGACGAGCGCGTCCCGGTCGCCGGTGCCGGGCGTCGACGCGGTCTCGCGGCCGTCGTGCGCGAGCGAGAACGCCACCTCGGGCCGGGCCAGCGCGTAGGCGGTGACCAGCTCGGAGATCCGGCCGAACTCACGCGCGGGCGAGGCGAGCGACTCGCCGCGCGCGGGTCGGTCCCCGAACAGATCGGTCACCACGACGGTGGTGCCGCGCGCTCGCCCGGCGTCCTCGACGGTCGTCTCACCGTCGGCCACCGTCACGCGCGTCCCGACGGCGGAGCCGTCGCTGGTCACGAGTTCGAGGTCGCCCGCGTCGGCGACGGCGTGGAGCGCCTCGCCGCGAAAGCCCATCGTCGTCGCCTCCCGGAGGTCGTCGGCGGCGCGGATCTTGCTGGTCGTGTGCGGCTCGACCGCGCGGACGGCGTCCGCGCGCGCCATCCCGCGCCCGTCGTCGGCGATGCGGATCCGGTCGGTGCCGTCGCCGTCGACGGCCACGTCGATCCGGTCGGCGCCGGCGTCGAGGGCATTCTCCACCAGCTCGGCGACGACGCGGGCTGGCCGGGTGATCACCTCGCCGGCGGCGATGCGCTCGACGGTCGCCTCGTCGAGCGCCCTGATCTCGCCGCCGGACGACCCGCCGCTCACGGTCGCTCACCCGCGTCGGCGGCGTCCTCCGCTCGACGCTGGAGGTCGTGGAGGTGATTCAGCGCCTCAAGCGGCGTCGTCTCCGCAAGCTGGAGGTCCCGGAGGGCCGCGAGGAGGTCGGCGACCGCGTCCCCGCGGACGCCGGGCAGTTCGGCGTCCCCCTCGCCGTCTGGATCGCGCCCGTTCGTCGCCACCTCGTCGAGCGTCCGTTGGGCGTCGTCACCGGCGGGAGTCGGCGGGGACTCACCGGCTCCGTCGCGGTCGGCGGCGACGAGACCGTGCGCCCGGGCGACGACCGACTCGGGGACGCCCGCCAGCTCCGCGACTTCGACGCCGTACGACGAGGAGGCGGCGCCCTCGCGGATCCGGTGGAGGAACGTCACCTCGCCGTCGCGCTCGGTCGCCGCGAAGTGGCGGTTCACCACGCGCTCGCACTCGCTCGCGAGATCCGTGAGTTCGTGGTAGTGGGTCGCGAACAGCGTTGTCGCGCCGGTTTCGTCGTGGAGGAACTCGACGGCCGCGCGGGCGATGGCCCGGCCGTCCGTCGTCGACGTGCCGCGCCCGACCTCATCGAGCAGGACCAGCGAGTCGCCGGTCGCGTCGTGGAGCACGTCGGTCAGCTCGCGCATCTCGCGCATGAACGTCGATTCGCCGCCGGCGATGTCGTCGCTGGCGCCCACGCGGGTGAACACCCGGTCGACGACGGGAATGCGGGCCGACTCGGCGGGCACGAACGAGCCGGCCTGCGCGAGGACGACCGCGAGCGCAACCTGGCGCATGTACGTCGACTTCCCGCTCATGTTCGGGCCGGTGATCAGCGCGACCGTCCCGCGCGGGAAGGCGGCGTCGTTCGGGACGAACTCGTTGGCGGTCTCCTCGACGACGGGGTGGCGGGAGCGCTTCAGGCCGAGGCCGACCTCGTCGCCGACGCGGTCGCCGGCACCGGCGTCACCCTCCGTAGTCTCCGCGTCGTCCACCAGCTCGGGTCGGACGTAGTCGCGATCGACGGCGACGGTCGCCAGCGCGGCGAGCGCGTCGACGCGGGCGAGCGCGTCCGCGAGCGCGCCGATCCGGTCGGACTCGTCGGCGACCCGGTCGCGGAGATCGCAGAACAGCTCGTACTCCAGGGCGTCAGCGCGCTCCTCGGCGCCGAGGATCTCATCCTCGCGACGCTTCAGCTCGGGCGTGTAGAAGCGCTCGGAGTTCTTCAGCGTCTGGCGACGGGTGTAGTCGTCTGGCACCTTCTCGAGTTGCCCGTTCGTCACCTCGATGTAGTAGCCGTGGACCTGGGTGTACCCCACCTCCAGGGTGTCGATGTCGGTGCGCTCGCGTTCGCTCGCCTGCAGATCTGCGATCCACTCGCGCCCCTCGCGGGCGGTCGTCCGGATCTCGTCGAGTTCGTCGTCGTAGCCGGCGCGGATCACGCCGCCTTCGGTGATCTCCTGGGGTGGCTCCTCGACGACCGCGTCGTCGATGAGCCCGCGGAGATCGTCGAGGGCGTCCAGCTCCCCGCGAACGCCCGCGAGGGCTCCTACGCCCGAAATCGCCTCTCGGATCTCCGGAACCGCCACGAGCGTGTCGTGGAGCGACCGGAGATCGCGCGCGTTCGCGCGCCCCCGAGCGATCCGGCCGGCGAGCCGTTCGAGGTCGTACGCCGCCGAGAGCGCCTCGCGCACGTCCTCGCGGACGAGCGTCCGCTCGGCGAACGCCGCGACCGCGTCGTGGCGGGCGCGGATCGCGTCGGCGTCGACGAGCGGTCGCCGAAGCCACGCGCGCAGCCGGCGCCGCCCGAGCGCCGAGCGCGTCTCGTCGATCGTGTCGAACAGCGTCCGGCCGGAGCCGACGTGGTTCTCGAACAGCTCCAGCCCGCGCAGCGCGGTCGCGTCGAGGCGCAGCGAGCGCCGGGGGTCGTATCGCCGGACGCGCCGGACGTACGCCAGGGGGCCGTCGTCGCCTTGCGTGTACTCGGCGTACGACAGCAGCGCGCCGGCGGCCACACGCTCGGCGGCGTCGAAGCGCTCGGAGTCGCCGTAGCGGTCGAGCACCGCGCGGGCGGCCTCGGGCGCGAACTCGTCGGCGTCGCGCTCGGTGACCATGCAGTCGGCGCCGGCGACGACGGCGCGATCGACTCCGGGGCCGCAGAGCAGTTCGGCGGGGCCGATCCGCGAGAGTTCCTCGTCGACGGCGGCGGGGTCGCCGGCCGTGACGGCGCACTCGCCGGTCGACACGTCGACGTGCGCGACGCCGTAGGTGGGGTCCGTGTCGTCCTCACGGGTCGCTCCGCTCCCCGTTCGGGTCGAGGCCTCGGTCCCCCCGGCGTCGCTCGCCACGCAGGCGACGTAGGTGTTCGACCCCGCCGCGAGCAGTTCCTCCTCGACGACGGTCCCCGGGGTGAGCACCTGGGTGACCGCGCGGTCGACCAGGCCGGACGCCGCCTCGGGGTCCTCGACCTGGTCGGCGACGGCGACGCGGTACTCGGCGTCGAGTAGGCGCTTCAGGTACTTCGGGGCGTTGTCGACGGGGATGCCGCAGGCGGTGTAGGTGCCGGTGGAGTCCTCGCGCTCGATCCGCGTGAGCTCGCAGACGCGCGCCACCTCCTCGGCGGCCTCGCAGAACGCCTTGTAGAAGTCGCCGACGCGAAAGAGCACGATCGCGTCGTCGTACTGGCGGGCCACGTCGACGTACTGCGCGAGCATCGGCGTCAGCTCCTCGCGGCGGTCGAGCATCGTCGCCGGCGCTCCCGTGACCATCTTCTTACTCCCGAGACGGGCGGGCGAGCGGCGAAAGGGTTTCGCACCGACGCGTGCGGTCCGGGCGGTCCGCCGACCGCTCAGATCCCGATACCGTCGACGTCGTCGCCGTCGTCGTCGCGAACGCGGGCGACCCGGCCGTCCAGGTCGTACGCGGCCGGGTCGCGTCCGAGCACGTCGCCGAACAGCGCCGTACACAGCGACGCGGCGACGGCTCGGCGTGCCATACGTCCGCATGCGGCAGAGTTAGGTCCGTCCGGGCCCTGACGTGGGCTGTGAACGGCACCCAGACTACCCGCTTCCGGGTGGATTCTCTCTCCGGGGTGTGCGCCGCGTGAGTGACGCCGAGGCGGAGCCCGACGTCGACGCCGACCGCGACGGATCGGCCGACGGCGACGAGTCTACTGACCGGCCGCCGCTCCCGGTGTCGGAGGCCGCCGACCTCGTCGACCGCGTCGCCGACAACGTCTCCCGGGTCATCGTGGGCAACGACGCCGCGGTGGAGCACATCCTCGTGACCGTGCTCGGCAGGGGACACCTCCTCTTGGAGGACGTTCCGGGCGTCGGAAAGACGATGCTCGCGCGCTCGCTTGCGACCTCGGTGGACTGCGAGTTCAAGCGCGTCCAGTTCACGCCCGACCTCCTCCCGTCGGACGTGACCGGCATCAACGTGTACAACCAGAAGACCGGGGAGTTCGAGTTCCGGCCCGGTCCCGTGTTCGCCAACATCGTCCTCGGCGACGAGATCAACCGCGCGCCGCCGAAGACGCAGTCGGCCCTGCTGGAGGCGATGGAAGAACAGCAGGTCACCGTCGACGGCGTCACCCGTGAACTGCCGGACCCGTTCACGGTCATCGCGACGCAAAACGACGTGGAGCCCGGCCGCACTTACGAACTCCCGCTGGCGGAGATCGACCGGTTCATGAAGAAGCTCCGGCTCGGCTATCCGAACCGGGCCGACGAGACCGAGATGCTGGACCGCACGGCCGGCGAGCACCCGATCGAGTCGCTGGAGCCGGTCGCGACAACCGAGGAGCTGCGCCGCGCCCGCGCCACCGTCGGCGAGGTCGGCGTCTCCGAGCCGGTGCGCGAGTACGTCACCGATCTGGCGGCGTACACCCGCGAACACGCCCAACTCGGCGTGAGTCCCCGCGGCAGTATCGCCCTCGTCCGGGCGGCGCAGGCCCGCGCCGTCATCGACGGCCGCGACTACGTCGTCCCGGACGACGTACAGACGGAGGCGTCCTCGGTGTTCGCCCACCGCGTCCGTCCCCGGACCGGCAGCGAGTCCGGCCTCGACGTGGTCGAGGACGCCCTCTCGTCGGTGGCCGTCGAGTAGCCGTGCGACTCACCCGACGCGGGAAGGCTGTCGTCGCGGTCACCGCCCTCGCCGTCGCCTCCGGGCTCGCGTTCGGCCCCCGATCGCTCAACGCGGTCGTCGTGCCCGCGGTCGTGGCGCTGAGCGCCGCGTACCTCCAGCTCCGGTGGGTCGAGCCGCCGGCGGTCGCGCGCGAGGTGCCGCCGGATGACCACGTGGGCCGGCAGTACCCCGTCCGGCTGTACTTCGGCGACCGCGACGGTCCCCGACCGAGCGCCGACGAGCGCATGGACCGTCCGTTCGCCGGCGTCGTCCGCGAGCGCGTCGGCGACGGGCTCGAAATCGTCCGCGGGAGCGACGACGGCGACCGCGCGCGCAACGCCGCAGCCCCCACAAGCAACGCCGCCGACCCCGCGAGCCACGACGGCACCCGCGCCGTCGTCGAGACAGTCGTCGGCGCCGTACCCGTCGAGTACGAGGTCGCCTACGAGTCACGCGGGCGCCACCGTCTCGGCCCGGCGGCCGTGACCGCCCGCGACGCGCTCGGGCTCGCGGAGACGGACCTGTCGACGACGGAGACGAGCGAGCTCCTCGTCTACCCGGCGGTCCACGCCATCGCCGGCTGGGCGCGCCGCGACCTCCGCGCGCTCCACGAGACGGGCATCCACGAGGAGCGCCGGGAGTTCGACCGGCTCCGCGAGTACGACCGCGGCGACTCGCTGCGCGACGTGCACTGGAAGTCGACCGCCAAGCGCGACGAGCTCATCGTGAAGGAGTTCTCCGCGGAGGCGGAGACGGAGGCGGTCTCGGTCGCCGCCGGCGCCGCTGCGGCCCCCGGCGCCGCCGACGGCATGGCCGAGGCGACCGCGAGCCTCGCGCTCGCACTCGTCGAGGACGGGGTTCCGGTCGACGTGCGCCTGCCCGACGGGACGCTCACCGTGACGGGCGAGCGCGGCAGCCAGGTCCGCCTGCTCGAACGGCTCGCGGTCCTCGGTCCCGGTCGCGTCGCCGACGGCGACGCCGACGTCACCGTCTACGGTGAGGCCGACGGCGTGCGCGTCTCCGTCGCCGGCGAGGACCACGAGTTCGCCGACTTCCGGTCGAGCCGGCCGGCGACGTACGGCGTCTCTCGACCGGCCCCCGCTCTGACGGCCCGGCCGACCGCGACGGCGACCGTCGCGACCGCGCTCGCGACGGGGAGGTGATCGCGTGAGCACCCCGTCGGCGACCGGTTCGGCGGGCTCGGATCGGGTCGATCAGGCGGCGACAGCGGCGGGCAGCAGGGCGACCGACGGGACGGAACCGAGCGCTTCTCGGCCGCCTCGGCAGTTCGAGCCCCCGCGGCGCTGGGCGTCGGCCTCGCCGTCGCGTCGTTCCTCGCGGTGTTCTATCACGTCGTCGACGTCGTCGGCGGCGCGACGTTCCTCCTCATGGAGGTGGCGGTCGTCGCGGCGACGGCGGCGTGGCTCGGCGGCTTCCTCCGCGAGCGGACCGCCGTCGGCCTCACGGTCGCCGGCTTCGCGCTCGCGCTGATCGGCTACTTCCTGTCGGTGCCGCCGTCCGCGCGCGCGCTATTCACCATCGGTCGCGTCGCCGGCGACGTGCTCGCGCTGGTCACGGGGCTGTCGGTGCTGCGGCTGCTCAACGCCGGCGCGTGGGCGCTATTCTTGGTCCCGGTGCCGACGTTCCTGGCGACGTATCTCCTCGTCCGCCGCCGCTACGCCGCGGCGGCGACGGTCGGCGCGGCCACGACCGGCTTCTTCGTCCTCACCAGTGACGCGGGCGTCGGCGTCGCCCTCGCCGCCGCCGTCGGACTCACGCTCGCGGTCGGCCTCTCGGAACTGTCGGCCGCCGGCCGGACGGGCGTGCTGGCGCAGTGGGACACGCTCGCGGTCGTGGTCGCGGCGATGGTCGTCGTCACCTCGCTCGTCACTGTCGTTCCCGGGAGCGCGGCGAATCCGGTCGTCCCCGGGAGCAACTCACCGACTATCGAGTCGAGCCTGGTCGCGAACACCGACTCCGTCGGCGTACTCGGGAGTATCCGTCTGTCGCCCGAGGTCAGATTCACGGTCGAGGCCGAGGAGCCCGCGTACTGGCGCGTCGGATCCTACGATCGCTACACCGGCGGAAGATGGGTCAGGACCGGCGACACGACCCCGTACGCGTCCGGATCGCTGGGCGGGCCGCCCGGCGAGAGCGATCGACTGGTCCAGCAGGTGACCGCCCGCGGGCAACTCGACGCGCTGCCGTCGGCGTGGAAGCCGGTCGAACTGCGCGGTCGCACGGCGGACACCGCACAGGTGACCGACCACGAGGGGCTCAAGCCGGGGACGACGCTGCTTGAGAATGACACGTACACGGTCGTCAGCCAGCGACCGACCGCGACGAGCGGGGAGCTTCGCCGCGCGGGGACTGACTACCCCTCGACGATCAGCTCGCGGTACACCCAGCTCCCCGAGAGCACACCCGACCGGGTGGGCGAGCGCACCGCGACAGTGCTCGAACAGGCGGACGCGTCGAACCCCTACGACGCCGCGGTCGCCGTCGAGCGCCACCTCGAACGGACGAAGGAGTACTCGCTGGACGTGCCCGCCCCGCAGGGGAACACCGCCGACAGCTTCCTGTTCGAGATGGACGCGGGCTACTGCGTCTACTACGCGACGACGATGGTCACCATGCTGCGCACCCAGGGCGTTCCCGCTCGGTTCGTCGTCGGGTACACGCCCGGGCAGCGCGTGAGCGAGGACGAGTGGGTCGTCCGCGGCCTCGACTCCCACGCGTGGGTCGAGGTGTACTTCCCCGACCGCGGCTGGGTCCAGTTCGATCCGACGCCGTCGGGGCCGCGTGAGGACACCGAACAGGCCAGCGTCGAGACCGCCCGCGAGGAAGGCGCCGACAACGTCGACGCGGCCGGGTCGGAGAACGGGAGCTACGAGACGCCGACCTCGACGCCCGACACCGGGTCGACTCCCGGCGAGTCGACGCCCGATATCGGCGCGGTCAACCCCGGCGCAGACGAGTTCGGTAACGTGACGATCGCCACCGCCGCCGGGGGACTCACCGGAGACGCGACTCCTGCCGGTGGCGGCGGATCCGGTGCGGGCGGCGACGGCGACGAGGGTGGACCCCAACCCGCGAGGACGTCGCCGTCGGCGCCGCGGCCGCGGTCGGCATCGTCGCCGGCGCGCGCCGCTTCGGGCTGACGCGGCGGATCCGGCGGGCGGTCTGGCTGCTCCACCAGTCGAGCGCCGATCCGGACACGGACGCCGAGCGGGCGTTCCGGCGACTGGAGTACCTCGCGTCGATCGTCTACCGGTCGCGCCGGCCGGGCGAGACACCGCGCCAGTACGTCGAGGCGCTCTCTCGCGATCGGTTCGGGGAGCGCGCCCACGCCGTCGCAGAGGCGCACGAGCGCGCCCGCTACGGCGGCGGCGTCGACGAGGCGGAGGCGCGGCGTGCCGTCGAGGCGGTCGACGACCTGATCCGCCAGCACGCCCCCGTCCTTCGCCGGCTTGGCGGCGCCGGCAAGCCGACCTGACTCTCCGGGGGTCGTCGATCGCGCGCGGCGTCGCGATTCGCATGCGAACACCCGACAGGATTTAATACGGCGCTCTTGTACGTTCGACCGGAAATGTCTGAGGTATGCTCGACGTGCGGACTGCCTGAGGAACTCTGCGTCTGCGAGGACGTCGCCAAAGAGTCCCAGGAGATCTCGATCCGCATCGACGAGCGCAGGTACGGGAAGGAGGTAACGGTCATCGAAGGATTCGATCCCAAAGACGTGGACATGGATTCGCTGTCCAGCGATCTGAAGTCCAAATTCGCCTGCGGGGGCACCGTCGAGGACGGCGCCATCGAACTGCAGGGGAACCACAGCGGCCGCGTCGAGGGATTCCTCCGCGACAAGGGGTTCAACGTCGCGTGACCATCGGACCGACCTGACAGCCGCACTCGAGCAGTCGCGTTTCGGTTTCTCGTTTTCTACATCGCCAGCGGCGGTGCCGCGGTCGACTTCGGTTGCGGTCCGTCGCCTGACGCGACGCCAACGCCTTTAGCCGGGGTCGGCTTATCGCCGGTCGATGCAGCAGCGAGGCCTCACCGCGCTCGTCGTCGTCTGTCTGCTCTCGGCGCTCGCCGCGCCCGCGGTCGCGGCCGCGCCGTCGTCGTCGACCGAACAGTTGCTTGACACTGGTGACGCGGTCGACGCGGACGCCACGGTTGCTAGGAACGCCACGCCCGACTTCTCGACAAGCGACGCTCCGGGGGCAGCGACCGGAGGCACCACGGCGGCAGGAGCGTCCGCCGCCTCGACGGCCGCCGCGACGACCGCCGGCGACGACATCCACCTCACGACGACGCTCGCGCTCACCCCCGACAGGCCGGGGTCAGTCGCGGTCACGCTCCGGTTCGGCCTCCCCGACCGCGTCACCGCAGTCGAGGCGACGATCGCGTCCGAGGCAGAGGCGGTGACGACCGACGGCTTCGCGGCCGCCGGCGGCGACACCTACGAGTGGGACGGCGAGACGACCGCGCCGACGATCCGCTATCGGCTCCCGGCCAACCGGACGACGACGTCTGCACGGCTCGGCCATCGTCGACTCGACGCGAACGTCGGCGGGGCGACCGCTCCCGCCGCCGCCGACCGCGGCTACCTCTTCGCCGACCCCGGCCCGTGGGCGCTCGTGGCGGTGCCCGGGACGGGCGTGTCGTGGCGCTATCGCGGCGAGACCGTGGGGCTCTCGCGTGAGGCGACCACCGGGGGACCGGGCGCCGTCGGCGAGCGCGTCGCGTTCCTCGGCGAGCACGCGGTCCGCGAGCGAACCGCCAACGGCCAGACGTTCCGGCTCGTCGTCCCCGCGGAGTCGGCCGATTCGATGGCGGCGTCGCCCGAGCGGCTGCTCGACTCACTGTCGTCGGCGTCCGACTCGCTCCGCGTCGGCGACCGCGACGAGTCGGTGTTCGTCGTCGCCGCGCCGACCGGCGTCGACTGGGCGGTCGCCGGGCTGCAGACGGGCGACGCGGACGCGTGGGTACGCGCGGACGAGCCGCTCGCAGACGCGCGAAGCGCGTGGCTCCACGAGTACGTCCACACGCGCCAGTCGTTCGAGCCGACCGCGGAGACGCGCTGGCTGATCGAGGGGTCGGCCGACTACTACGCGGCCCGGCTCGCGCTGCAGCAGGGGCTGATCGACTTCCCGGCGTTCGCCGACCACCTCGAACGCGGCGCGGCGGCGCCCTACGGCGACGACGTGCTCGCGGACCCGAACACGTGGACGACGGCCACGCCGTACCGCAAGGGGGCGCTCGTCGCAGGCGACACCGACCGCCGGATCCGGCTGGCGAGCGACGGCGCCGCGACGTTCGAGACGGTGTTCGCGCGGCTGAACGCCGAATCCGATCCCGTGTCCGGCGATCGGTTCCTCGCGATCGTCGCCGACGCCGGCGACGAGTCGGTCGCCGACGAGACCGCGCGAGTCGTCCGGACGGACGCCGCACCGGCGATGTGGTCGGCGGCGGACCACGAGGCGGCGTTCGGTACCCCGGTCGCGCGGATCCTCGTCGACGCGCCGGCGCGGCTCACGGTCGGCGGACCGTATCGAAACGGGAGCCTCGATTCGCCCGTCCGGATCGCCCTCGGCGAGACGCTGACGGTCCCCGTCTCGCTCTCGAACGACGGCGGTGCCGACGGGAGCTACCGGGTCGCGCTCGCGGCCAACGACCGCACGGTCGCCGTCGCGAACGGGACGCTCGCGGCGGGCGAGAACGCGACTGTCCCGCTGTCGTGGACGCCGAACGAATCGGGAACGTACGCGCTGACGGTCCGCGGACACACCTACGAGGCGTTCGTCGAGGAGCCGCCGACGCCGACGGTCGCGGGCGTGTCGCTGAACCGGACGACGGTCGCGGCGGGCGACGCGGTGCTGGTGACCGCTGCGGTCGTCGCTGACGGAAGGGTCCCCGCCGACGGCGACCTCGCCGTCCGCGTGGACGGCCGAACGGTCGCGACCGAACGGGCCAGGGTCGCGCCCGACGCCGCCGCGACGCTCCGGGTGCCGATCCGCATCGGCGAGCCGGGCACCTACACCGTCTCCGTCGGCGACGCGAGCGCGTCGCTGACCGTCGAGTCGGCCGCCGCCGCGACCGATCCTGACGGCGGAGCGACCGACGGTCCCGGCGACAGCGGCGTCTCCACTCCCGGGTTCGGCGTCGGCGCGGCCGCGGCGGCGCTGGCGATCGCGGGATCGCTCGCGGCCCTGGCGGGCCCGCGCTCAAAGGGTGACTGGGGGCCGTCGTCGGCCGTGGCCGCATCGCCCGAGCCGTCGGCGGCACCGGCCTCGAGTTCGCCCTCCCAGGCGGTCAGCCCATTTTTCATGCTCTCGACGACCGCGTCGGTCGTCCCCTCGAAGGAGGCGATGAGTCGCGCCGCTTGGACGCTCGATTCTCCGTGCGGGCACACGGTCACGATGCGTTCGCTCCCGGACAGCGACGCCACCCGGGTCGGGAGTTGGTTGAACGGGATGTTCTCGGAGCCGGGGATGTGGCCGCGCGCGTACGCCCCCGGCGAGCGGATGTCGACGACGCGGACGTCCGCGCCTTCGGCGAGGAGCCGCTCGACCTCTTCGGGGGTGATTTCGCCGTCCATGCTCGTGGGGTGCCGTCGCCCGGTGAAAAGCGCTCCGCCGTCGGCGACTCCCGCACGCGACCACCGATCGGGGGCGCTCCGGTTACAGCAGCCCCTCCTCGCGGGCGAGCAGGATCCCCTCCAGGGTCGCGTCGTTCGTCGGAGGAGAGCGGACCACGTCGACTACCTCCTCGACGGGGACGGTCCGCGGGACGAGGTACTCGTTGTCGTCCAACTCCTGGCCGACTGGCTCCAGTCCCTCCGCGAAGACGAACCCGCGGGTGTGGCGCAACAGCCCGGTCGTGCACTGTACCTCTCCCAGCAGCGAGAGGGAGTCGGCCGCGAAGCCGGTCTCCTCGCGTAGCTCCCGCCGGCCGGCTTCGGTGTACGACTCGCCCGCCTCGACGATTCCCGCGGGGAGTTCCAGTTGCGTGTTGCGGACGGTCGGCCGGTACTGCTCGACCACGAGGAGGTCGTCGCCGGCGCGGGCGACGACGACGACCGCCGTCGCCAACTCCGACCAGTAGTACTTCTTCGTCGAGCCGTCGGGGTGTTCCACGAGGTCGTAGCCGGCGGTCTGCCACCCCGTCTCGTACTCGACGACCGTCTCCAGCACAGGCCAGTCGGGCTCGCCCGGCCAGTCGTGGCGGCGGCCGTCGCCGAAGGCGGGTTCGTCGCTCGTCCACTCGTCGGTCGCGTCGGTCGCATCGGCCGCGTCGGCCGCGCGGTTCGCGTCGTTCTCGCCGTCGTGGGGATGGTCGCGGGTGTCGTCGCTCACGGTTGAACGACGGTTACGCGGTAACGGGTATCGTTGTACCGGACGAAGACCGCGTCACCGTCGACAGCGTCTCGGGGTGCAAACTCCCGGAACGTCGCCAGCTCGTCGAACGGCGAGTGCGCAAAGTCCTCCTTCAGCCCGAACGCCCCGCGTCGGTAGGGCTCAGAGCGACCGTCGTCCGCCTCGGTCGCGGAGAAGAAGTACTGGAACCGCTGCTCTGCGACGCCGCCGTCAGTCGCGTTCAGCTCGTAGGCGGGGCCCTCGCTCTCGGCCGTCGGGGTCGCCTCCAGGTAGTACGGGTCGCCCGACCCGAGATACGACGGGAGCGCCCCGAGCGCGAGGAGGGCGACGAGCACGACGAGAATCGCCGCGAGGAACGTCCGCGTGACCGGTCGCATGGACGCGGTAGGGGCCGACGGCGAAAACCCGTTACGGCTCCGGTTCCGCGTCGGCCTCGTCGCTCGCGTCGTCGTCGACGATCGGACGGTACGCCCGGCCGAACGCGCGCCGGCGGAGCGTCCCGAGCGCGGCCTCGCGCTCGGCCTGCCACGTCGCCGCGACGACGGGCTTGGGGCCGTCGCCGTCGGGCGCGAACTCGACGGGATGCCAGGCGACGTTGTCGACGTTGTCGCTTCCGGCCTCGTCGGGCTCGTATTCGGGGTGGCCGTCGAGCCACGCCTCGTACTCCTCGCGCGTGCCGACGTGGACGCGCAACAGCGAGGCGAACAGCGCGTCGCGGACCGTCTCGATCACCTCGCCGGTGACGCGGTCGGCGTACTCCTCGCGGTCGAATTCCATCGCCTTCGTCGCCTCGCGGACGGCGACCTTCGCGGCGGGAACGAGCGTGTCGTACTCCTCGCGCGCGTCGGCGGGCGTCGCCGGGGCGAGGGTCCCTTCGGTGTCCATACCGCCGGTTGCGGGCGTCGCATCAAAGAGTCGTTCCCTTTCGGGCTCTCGAGACGGCTACTCCCCGGCGTCGTCGTCGCCGGCGGTCTCGTCGTCCAGCCCGTACATCTCCTCGGTCAGTTCCTGTGCCTCCTCCAGGACGGACTCGACCGCGTCGTCGACGACCGCGTCCGCGGCGCCGCCCGTCGGATCGTCGGTTACCTCCGGCTGTGCGGGGTCGCCGTGTGCGTGCCCGTGGTCCCCTGCGCCGGCCGCGGTGTCCTCGAACACCTCGTCGTACTCGGTCTCGGTCGCGTGCTCGGTCACGGTCGACGCCAGGTCCGCGGGCGTGCGGTCGCCCCAGCCGTCGACGTGCGCGTCGAGCCAGTCCTCGTGCTCGTCGCCGTGGAGCATCGCGGTGAACGCGAGGTGGTTCGCGAGGTGCTCGCCGTCGCGCTGGGGCGTTTCACACACCGGACAGGCGTATCCCATACTCCACGTGGGGGCGTCGAGCGTGAAAACGGCTGCCGTCCCGGGCCGCGACGGTCGTGGTTGCCGCCTTGTCTGCCGGCGCGCCGAGGCGCCGGCGTCCGGCTACGACCCGTCGGCGTTGCGCCCGCGGACCCACTCGCCCACGTCCAACCGCATCACGAACGCCGCTTCGCCGTCGCCGTAGTAGCGCGGAATCCGCCTGGCGGGCTCGAACCCCTCGTCGGCGTACAGCGACTGGGCGCGGTGGTTGCCCTCGCGCACCTCCAGCTTCACCACGCTGGCACCCGCCGCAGCCAGCGCCGACAGCGACGCCCGAAGCAGCCGCCGGCCGAGCCCTCGCCCCTGTTCGCCGGGGTGAACGGCGAGGTCTTTGATGTGGCCGATGTCCCGCCCGTGGTTCGGGGTGAGGTCGCCGACGACGTAGCCGAGCACGTTGCCGGCGTCGATAGAGCCCTCGCTCGCGGCCGTCGGGGAACGGTCGCGGTCCGCCTCGTCCTCGGCGACGAGGAACCCGGGCGCATCGAGCAGCCCTTCGAACGCCGCATACGGCCACGGCTGGGCGAACACGGCTTTCTCGATGCGGAAGACGCCGAGGAGATCCGCCCGGTCAGCGGGTCGGAGCTGCGCCCTCCCGTCCGCGTCGTCGCCAGCGGCGGCGCCGCGCGAGGTGGTCACAGCTAGGCCCTGGGAGTTCGCGGTGATAAGTGAACTGGCGGCGCTGATCGGCGGACGAATGGATGGTCAGTCGGTGGCGGACGGATGCGCGCTCGCTCGGTGGCGAAATCGTGCTGCACCGCGTGCGAAGCCGCAGTTCTCGTGAGCGAAGCGAACGAGCGCGCGGACGTCGAACGAAGCGGGTCCTCCGAAGGCCGAGCGAGCGGGCGTGTGACACCACCGGAAGCAGGAGGGGTTCGGTTAGCGTGCAGGTCAACAGCGGCTGATGGCAGTACTGGTACCGCTTCGTGACAGCAGTACCGGAACCGCTTCGCGATGCTGGGTCCGAATCAGCAGCTCCGCGGTGTGACGAGCTGAATAAAAAGCGGGTCCGTTCGTGGGCGGCTCGGGTCACCCGGTCGCTCTCAGGTCGGCCGCGGACACCTCGCCGCTGTCCGTCCGAGACTGCGTCGCCGTCTCGCGTTAGTCGTCGGCGGGCGCCGCGCCGCTGCCGGACTGGTGCTGCTGCTTCGTCCACGAGAGCTTGCCGCCGGCCGCGAGGATCTCCCGCTCGCGCTCGGAGGCGTCGAGGTGCGCCGTGGCCTCCCAGTCGTCGTTCACGCGGATCGTGAACTCGGTGGCGCCGTTGCGGACGCCCTCGCCCACGTCGTCGACGATCTCCACGTCGTCGCCCTGGTCGATGTTCTCGTACGTCTCCTCGTCGATGGTGAGGGGCACGAGACCGAAGTTGAACAGGTTCGCCTTGTGAATGCGGGCGAAGCTCTGTGCGAGAACGCCCTCGACGCCGAGGAACATCGGACACAGGGCCGCGTGCTCACGCGAGGAACCCTGGCCGTAGTTCTCGCCGGCCACGAGGAAGCCGCCGTCGGCGTCCAGCGCGCGCTGTGCGAACGTGTCGTCGACGCGCGACAGCGTGAACTCCGAGAGCTTCTCGATGTTCGAGCGGAACTTGAGGATGTCCGCCGTCGCCGGGATGATGTGGTCGGTCGTGATGTTGTCCTCCATCTTCAGGAGCGCCTCGCCCTCGATGTCGGATGCGAGCTCGTCCTTCAGGGGGACGTCGCCGATGTTCGGACCCTTGATGAGCCCGTCGTCGACGGCCTCGTCGGGGCTGATGATGTCCGGGTCGGACTCGCCCATGCCGGGGCCGTACTTCGTCCCCATCTCGAGACCGGGCGCCTCGAGGTCGCCGAGCTCGTCGGCCAGATCGCGTGGGTCGACGATCTTGCCGGTGATGGCCGCGGCGGTCGCGACCTCGGGCGAGCAGAGGTACACCGAGTCGTCCTCGATGCCCGAGCGGCCCTCGAAGTTGCGGTTGAACGTGCGCAGCGAGACGGAGTCGGAGGCGGGCACGTGGCCGATGCCGATACAGGCACCACACGTCGCCTCGGAGAAGTTGACGCCGGCCGCCATCATCTCCGCGGTCCAGCCCTCGCGGGCGAGCATCTCGGACGCCTGCTTGGAGCCGGGCGCGACGATCATCTCGGTCTTCTTGGCGACCTCGCGGCCCTCCAGCATCTTCGCGCCGGGGAGGATGTCCTCGTAGGCGCCGTTCGTACAGGAGCCGATGATGACCTGCTCGACGTCCTCGCCCGCGACCTCGCGGACGGGAACGACGTTGTCGGGCATCGACGGCGTCGCGATGAGCGGCTCCAGCGAGGAGAGGTCGACCTCGATGGTCTCGGCGTACTCGGCGTCCTCGTCGGGCGACAGCTCGACGTGCTCCTCCTCGCGGTCCTGGCGCGCCAGCCAGTCCTTCGTCTTCTCGTCGGTGCCGAAGATCGAGGACGTGGCGCCCAGCTCGGTGCCGAGGTTCGTGATGGTCGTTCGCTCGGGGATGGTGAGCGTCTCGACGCCGGGGCCGGTGTACTCGAGCACCTTGCCGACGCCGCCCTTGACGGTCAGCTCGCCCAGCAGGTGGAGCGCGACGTCCTTCGCGGTGGCCCACTCGGGGAGCTCACCGGTCAGCTCGACGTTCACGATCTCGGGCATCTCGACGTAGTAGGCGCCGCCGCCCATCGCGACGGCGATGTCGAGGCCGCCCGCGCCGATCGCCAGCTGGCCGAGGCCGCCGGGGGTCGGCGTGTGCGAGTCCGAACCGAGCAGCGTCTTGCCGGGCGCCGCGAAGTTCTCCTTGTGGACCTGGTGGCAGATGCCGTTGCCGGGCCGGGAGAAGTACGCGCCGAAGGTGCCCGCCGCAGAGCGGAGGAAGCGGTGGTCGTCGGTGTTCTTGAAGTCGAACTGGTACGTCTGGTGGTCGCAGTACTGCGCGGCCAGTTCGGTCTGGACTTCGTCGAGGTCCAGCGCCTCGAACTGCAGCCAGACCATCGTCCCTGTCGTGTCCTGCGTGAGGACCTGATCGATATCGATCCCGATCTCCTCGCCGGGGGTCAACTCGCCCTCGACGAGGTGATCGTCGAGAATCTGCTCCGTAATCGTCTGTCCCATATCGTCCGCATATCCTCGCTCGGCGGATATAAATCCGGCGAGTTTCCACCCTGACGTTCGTGATAGACCGTCGCTCTGTCCGGTAATTTTTGCACAGTCGACGCGAGTGTTGCCTCCCAATATGCTCGAATGATCTTTCTGCGAAACCATTTGTGCACAAACGCATCCGCATCTTCGGGAGTCGGTTGCCGACCGGCGGGCTTTTCGGTCGGCCTGTCTCTCCCTCGGGTATGTTCGAATCGGGACCGACAGTCGCTGACCACGTTGACCCCGTCGACGACGACCAGATCCAACCGAATGGCGTCGATTTGACCGTCGCCGCGCTGTCCGAACAGGCCGAGCCGGGCCGGATCACTCGCGACGGGAAGCACGTCGGGGACCGGACCGAAATTGACCCCGAAAGCGGTCTCTATCGCCTCGATCCCGGCGCGTACGTTCTGCAGTACGGCGAGCGCCTGCGGGTCCCCGACGACCACGTCGGCTTCGTCTACCCGCGCTCGACGCTGCTGCGCAATTCCTGCATGCTGAACACCGCGGTGTGGGACGCCGGCTACGAGGGCCGGGGCGAGGGGTTGCTTCAGGTCGGCCACCGGATCGAGATCGAACCCGGCGCCCGCGTGGCGCAGTTCGTCCTCGCGACCGCCGACCACGAGGGCCACTACGACGGCACGTACCACGGGGAGGGGTAACGAGTCTCTCCGGATCGCTCTCGAAATTGCGACGCGACATCGAACGCCAGACTCCGCGTTCTTCGGCCGGACACGCCGCCGGAACTGGCTCCCGATCGGTCAGATCTTATCCAACAACTCTCGCTTTTTTGTCTCGAACTCCTCGTCGGAGAGTACGCCCTGGTCGTGGAGCTCCTTGATGTTCTTCAGCTGCTCCGTCGGATCCGGATCGCTCGTCGAACCGCCCCCGCCTTGGGCCAGCTCACGCTTGCGGGTCCTGATGTACTCTATCGCGTTTTTTGCCTCCTCCTTGTCCAGCACCTGCACCTTGTACGTGCCGCCACCGGTCTGAAGCGACAGAAAATTATTGATGATCCCCGTGTCGAGGTTCACCGCGTTGATCGACTCGTACGGAAGGGTTCGCATGTCATCCCCCGTTATTCGCTTTTCGACGTGGATGAACACGCGTTCGTCCGTGACGATCGTCTTGACACCGCCGCCTCCACTCAGCGACGATTTCGCCGAGTCGATATTGCCCTCGGTTTTCAACGTCGCTCCTTTCAGAATGTACTGGGGAGTCTCTTCGGGTCCGAAGTGTTCGGCGTATTGATCGAATGACTCCGTGTTCGGTGCGGTCTCGGTGTCTGCCGATCCGATCTCCGCCCCGCACTTCTCACAGAACGAGTGCGACGGTTCCACGCCGGCACCACAGCTCGGACAGGAATGCATACTATTTTATTTCAGGCTATTTGCGATATATAACTCTTGAGTACGGAGTTCAGCAGGGATCCCCGTTAGCTTATCCAATCGGCTGTGGCTTCGATGATCGGACGACGTCGACCGGAAACACTGGTGTTCACGGGAGAAGCGAACCGGAGGGATTCGAACCTCCTGCATTTCGTTCGCCTTGCTCACTCGTGCCGTCGTTCGAATCTCTCGGACGCTATTTGCGTCGCGCGGCTCCTCGCTTCGCTCGTCGCGGTGGACAGAAACGGGCTGGGAGGGATTCGAACCCCCGACCGTCCGGTTAAAAGCCGGACGCTCTCCCTAACTGAGCTACCAGCCCTCGCCCGACCTTACCGACGTGCGCGCATAAGCGTTTACGAACGACGGCGACCGACCCGACTGCGGTTCCCGCGGCGTCCACGCCGCCACCCACACGGCCTTACCCCTCCCTGCCGACGATCACCCATGACCGTCCCCGACCTACGGGACCTCACGGCCCGGCTGTGCGCGTTCGAGACGACCGACGGCGACGAGGCACCCGCCGCCGAGTGGCTCCGCGACCGCCTCGCGGACGCCGGGTTCGAGACGTACACGTGGGAGGCCGACCCCGAACGACTCGCCGCCCATCCGTCGTTCCCCGACGACCGCGCCGACATCGACGCCGCGGGGCGTCCGAGCGTCGCGGGCGTGCTGGAGTTCGGCGACCCCGACGCCGGGAGAACTATGGTCCTCAACGGCCACCTCGACGTGGTTCCCGCTGACGACGACCTCTGGACGAGCGATCCCTTCGACCCCGTTTGGAGCGAGGCAGACGACGGCGCCGAGACGCTCACCTGTCGCGGGGCCGCCGACATGAAGGCCGCCGTCGGCGCCTGCGTTCACGCGGCCCTCGACCTCAGGGAGTCAGTCGAAGCCGGCGAACGCGACCTCGACGGCCGGATCGTCGTCGAGGCGGTCGCCGGCGAGGAGGAGGGCGGGATCGGCGCGGCCGCGGCGGCGCTCGACTCGCCGTACCCGTTCGACCGCGACGCCGCCCTCGTCGCCGAGCCGACGGAGCTTCGCCCCGTCACCGCGACGGAGGGGACCGTGATGAAGCGACTCCGGATCGCGGGCCGGAGCGCCCACGCGGCGACGCGGTGGCACGGCGTCGACACGCTCCCGCTGTTCGAAGCGATCAGGGGGGCGTTCACCGAGGTGGAGGCCGAGCGATGCGAGCGCGTCACGCATCCGCTGTACGAGGCGTTCGACGTGCCGTGGCCCGTCGTCTGCGGTCGCGTCGAGGCCGGATCGTGGGCCTCGACGGTGCCGGGGACGCTGACCGCGGAATGGCGGATCGGGGTCGCACCCGGGGAGACGGTCGACGAGGTGGAGGCGGAATTCGACGACCGACTCGCCGAGGTCGTCGCGGACGACGACTGGCTGCGCGAGCACCCACCCGAATTCGACCGCTTCTCGATCATGTTCGAGCCCGCCGAGATCGCTCCGGACGAACCCGTCGTTCGGGCGTTGCAGGGGGCGATGATCGACGCGGGGCTGTCCGATACCGAGCCAACGGGCGCGACGTACGGGGCCGACAACCGCCACTACGTCGCGGCCGGTATCCCGACGGTCGTGTTCGGCCCCGGAAGCATCGAACAGGCGCACTTCCCCGACGAGACGATCCGGTGGGCGGAGGTAGCGACTGCACGCGACGTGATACGGGATGCCGCCGTGCGATTCCTCGGCGGCGACGAGGGGGACGGGAGCGAGAGCGACGCGACCGCGACGTGACTCGCTCCCCTCAGTATTCTTCGAGCGCGTCCGCGATCACGTCGCCCGGGTCGCGGTTCTCCAGCGACGCGCGGTCGCGCAGCCGCCGGTAGACGCCGAGGGGAAGCTCGACGCCGAGTCGCCCCGGGGAGACGCCCTCGGCCCGGAGCGCCGCCTCGGGCGAGGCGCCGTCGTTGATCGCGCTCGCGGCACGGCGCACCTCGCGGACGGTGAGGTCCGCGTCGAGCACCGCCCACGCCAGATCGAAGCGCGCGTCGCCGGCGACGCGGGCGATGTGCTTCGCCGCCGTCGGCGCGATGTGGCCGCGGGCGACGTGGCGACGGATCGACTCGGGGAGGTCGTGGACGCGCGCCCACTTGCGGATGAACGACACCTGGACGCCGTCGCCGGCGGTCTCGGCGGCGGCCTTGTACGACCCGTGCCCGCGTACGAGCGCGGCGCAGGCGGCCGCCCCGCGCAGCATCACCACGTTGTCGTCGCCGGCGACGGCCTCGCTGGCGAATCGGTGGACGGTGTCGGCTGCGGATTCGAGACTGTCGGGGTCGTCGGGGTCGAACCGCGCGGCTCGCTCGGCGCGCTCGCCGGTGACCGCCGGGTCGCCGCGAACGACGGGTTCGCCGACCTCCGCCTCGCGGTCGGCGCGCCCGGCGCCGAGTCGCCGATCGCGGTCCCGGGCGCGATCCTCGTCGTCGCGGCCGTCGCCGGGCCGCTCGTGGCTCATCGTCCACCGTTCGGCCCCGCCGCGTCAAAAGGGTCTCGGGGGTGGCTGTCCCTGCCGTCATCTGTGACGCCGCACGACCCTGGCGCGTCGACGCACGGGACCGCCCCGCGACATCGACGCGGCTTTGCCGCGGCCGACCCGAGCGCGGGTATGCTCCGCTACGTCACGACGAACCCCGGGAAGGTCCGCGAGGCCCGCGAGTACCTCGGCGACGCCGTCTCCCAGCTCGACTTCGACTACACCGAGATCCAGGCGGCCGACCTCGCCCCCATCGCCGCCCGAGGCGCCCGCGAAGCGTACCGCCACGCCGAGGAACCCGTGCTCGTCGACGACGCCGGCCTGTTCGTCCGCGGGTTCGACGGCTTCCCCGGCCCGTACTCCGCGTACGCCGAGGACACCCTCGGCGTCGAGGCTGTCCGCCGACTCGTCGACGCCGAACTCGACGACCGCCGCGCCGAATTCCGGTGCGTGCTCGCGTACTGCGACGGAGAACCGTTTGCGGCCACTCCCGATCCCGTCGACCGCGACGACCGCGTGACCGCGGCCGCCACCGGCGCCGAGCGCGACGACCAGGAGACAGAACCGCTCCCCGTGAAGCTGTTCGAGGGAGTCGTCCGCGGCGAGATCGTCGAGGCACGCGGCGACGGCGGCTTCGGATACGACCCGATCTTCGAGTACGACGGCGCGACGCTCGCCGAGATGGACGCCGCCGAGAAGAACGCGATCTCCCACCGTGGGCGGGCGCTGGAGAAGTTCGGGGAGTGGTTCGTCGAACGGCAGTGAGACGAACTACGGAAGACAAACGAGCGCAGCGAGTGCAGTCTTCAGGTGGTCTCAGGAACGATCGTCCCCGAACGTAGACAAGACCCGAGCAACGCGAGGATCTCGGCGTGGTTTGCCGAGCGATAGCGGGGCAGACCACCGAACGAAACCGAGCGAGGCGAACCGCCGCCGACGCTCGTCGCGGTCGCCGACGCTAAGCCGTCGCCGGCGCAACGCGATCGCATGCCCCGCGCGGTCGCCATCAACGTCGCCGCCAACACGAACCTCCCGGGTCGCCGCGGGCCGGTGTTCCCCGACGGGTCGTTCGTCTACGTCCCGATCCCCGAACGCGAGTCGGCCGCCGAGGGAGTCCCGACGTACGCCGATCTGGATCTGACGACGTTCGTTCCGGACGCCGCCGCAGGTCTGCCGGTTCACCTCGACCCGGAGTTCGCGGGCGTTTACGGGAGCGAGTCGTACACCTACGGCGACCCGCACGGCGTGAAGGCCCGCCCGCTCTCAGCGCTCGACCCCGGGGACTCGCTACTGTTCTACGCGACACTGACGGTCGCCGACGATGGCGATCGCGCTGCGTCGGGTCCCGCGGGCGACCGCGTCGAGTGGCTCCCCCCTGAGTGGGGCTGTTTCCTCGTCGGCGAGTTCCGCGTGGGCGAGGTGCTCACCGGCGACGAGTTCCGGGAGGCCGACCCGACGACCCGCGAGCGGTTCGCCTCGAACGCGCACGTCCGCCGCGAATCGTTCGACGCCGCCGTGCTCGTCCGCGGCGACTCCGACGGCTCGCGGCTGTTCGACCGCGCGGTCCCGCTGTCGACGCCCGCGGGCGGAACCGACGCGAACCACCTCGTGACGGACCTCTCGGCGGACTCCGGCAAGGGGCCGTGGTGGCGGCGCGTCCTTCGGTACGACGCCGACGCGACCGCGACGCTGCGCGAGCGGATCGACGCCGACCCGGCCGACTGGCTGGTGTGATCAGCCGATGACGCTGTGGTGGTACGCCCAGCCCCACACGAACGTGAGGAAGACGAGGAGCACCGCGGCGGCCCCGCCGGCCACCGTGTCCATCACACTCGCCGCGCCGATCCGATCGGCGAGGTGTACGCCCGCCACGTTGGCGTACGCGACGAGGTCGCGCGCGCTCACGAGGTGTTTCAGCACGTCCTTGAGATACGAGGCGGACACCATCGCCGCCAGCGCGGCGATCGCGTGGGAGGCGCCAGTCTTGTGAGGCATACGTCGCTGTCGTCCCGTCGGGATGATATATGTTCGTGCCGGTGAACGCGGGAGCGCTTACGGGCGGATGTACGCCCAGCCGTCGCCCTGCAGTCGCGTGAGTTCGCCGACGCCGGAAGACGCCGCCTCGACGCCAGCGGGCAGCTCGTCCAGCGTCGCCGTCGCTCCGCGGAGCGCGTTCGAGCAAACGCGAACTGCCGTCTGCGTCCCGGCGCCGTCGGTGTCGTCGCCACCGCCGCCGGCGGCAAGGACGGCCTCGACGCGCTCGCGACCGTCGCCCTCCGCCGCCGCGTCGATGACCGCGGGGGTGTCGACGACGACGGCGACGGCGTCGACTGGGACTGCATCGTCGCCGAAGAGATTGGTGACTTTCGCGTCGACGTACGAGAGCTGGCCGACCGTCGAGACGTGGAAGACGGTTCGCATATCGCGTGTCGCGGTCGGCGGCGCCGTGGCTGTTTCGGTTAGCGTCGCCAGACATGCGCCGTCCGGGAATTGAACCACGCCCAGACGTGCTCGCCTCGCTGCGCGCGACTCGGCTACTTCAATTCCCGTCGGCGACGCCTCTCATCGGCGTTCGAGACATGCGCCGTCCGGGAATTGAACCCGGGCTATTAGCTTGGGAAGCTAATGTCCTACCACTGGACCAACGGCGCTCACCTACTGCGTGCGTACGCCCCGAGCGGTACGTCGCTTCGCTCTGTAACGCAACGGCGCGCTTCGCTCGCTCGCGCCCCGAGGTTCGCGATTCCTTCGGAATCGCTCGCCAACGGCGCTCGTTCGCCGATCCCACCGGCGACGCGGCGCGTGCGTGTATGACTACGTTCCGAACCGCAACACTTCAACTAATCGGTCGCCGGCGTCGCTGCGGAACTGGACGCGCGTCCACGTGTCGCCGTCGCGAGGGGACCTATTAGTTCGCCGACGACGTACGGACTCACGATGAGTCAATCCGTCCTGTTGGACGAGGAATCGACGCCGCTGGACCTGCGCTTTGCCGACGCTGAGCTCGACCGAGTGCACGGTCACGTCACCGACTTCATCGCCGAGCAGGTCGACGCCGCGGGCGCCGACGGGGCGGTGATGGGGCTGTCCGGCGGGATCGACTCCACGACGGTCGCGTACCTCGCGGTCGACGCCATCGGCGCCGACAACCTCCGCGGGCTCGTGATGCCCGGGTCGGTCAACACCGAGGAGAACATGAGCGACGCCGAGCGCGTCGCCGAGGACCTCGGTATCGAGTACGACGTGATCGAGATCGAGCCCATCGCCGAGGCGTTCTATGACGCGCTCCCCGCCGCCGCCGCCGATCGGATGGCCGAGAGCAACGTTCGCGTGCGCGTCCGCGCGGTGTGCAACTACTTCGCCGCGAACGCCGATGGCCGTCTCGTCCTCGGGACGGGCAACCGCAGCGAGGCGTTGACGGGCTACTACACGAAGTACGGCGACGGCGCGGTCGACTGCAACCCGCTCGGGAGCCTCTACAAACAGCAGGTCCGCCAGCTCGCCGCCCACGCGGGCGTTCCGCACGACTTGGTCATGAAGACTCCCTCGGCGGAGATGTGGACCGGCCAGACGGACGAGGAGGAATTGGGGCTCGACTACGACACCCTCGACGCCGTGCTCGCGCTCCATATCGACGGCCCGCTGTCGACGGCTGCGACGGTCCGGGCGCTCGATGTGACTGCAGCACAGGTCAGCCGCGTCCAGGAACTGTACGAGTCGTCGACGCACAAGCGCGCGATGCCGCCCGCGCCCGACGAACTGTCGGTGTAGCCGGTCGCTCGCCTTCGGTCTCGGGCTCCTACCGAACCGAGTTCTCGGGCCCGCGACCGATGTACTCGGCGGCGAACGCCTCGACCGCGTCGGCGTCGTACTCGTCCATCCGGAGGAGGTGGCGCCACGCCGTGAGCGCGTACGGCGTCTCGGGCTCGTCGTACGGGTACGGCATCGCGAGGAAGCTCTGCCACGTGCCGGTGTGGTCGTTCGCCCACGCCTGGAGGTTCGACTGCGCCTCGTCGGTCAGCGCGTCCGGCGCGTAGTACGCGACGATCGCACCGTGTTCGAGCGTGTGGACCACGTCGCCCATCGGCTGGGGCTCCTCGTAGAATCCCGCCCCGACGACGCCGCTGTAGTGGGGACCGGACGTCGGGGGACGGGTGTTGTAGTCGACCTCGGTGCCGCGCTCGACGTGCTGGTTCCCCTGGTTCGGGAACGTCTCCACGTCCGCGAGCAGCTCGTCGTTCCCCCGCTCGGGGAGCGAGGTGTTGCCGCCACCGCCGCCGAGGCAGCCGCCGAGCGCGGCGACCGCGCCGGCGCCGACGACGCCGAGCGCCCGTCGCCTGGAGAGCGAGGAGTGATCCGAGAGGCCGTGTCCATCGGTCATACCCGAGATACACGGCCGGGCGGATTCAACTGTTGCGGTCGCCACACGGGCTTTCCGCCGCGTCGTCCCTCAAACCGCACATCGCGGGTCTCCGGTCGGCTCTTCTCGCGCGTCACTCTCCGAAGCGCTCCCGGTGGAGCCGTGCGAACGCCTCGCGTTCGTCGGTCGCCGTCTCGGCGCCGCGGGCGCCGGCGCGAACGAGCCGCTTCACGGCCGCGAGCGCCTCGGGGTCATTTGCGGCGACCTCCCGGGCGACGGTCACCGGATCTGAGACGACGCGGGAGACGAGGCCGACCCGCTGTGCCTCCTCGGCGTCGACGACCCGCGCCGAGCAGGCGATGTCGAGCGCGACGCCCTCGCCGACCACCCGCGGGAGCCGGGCGGTCCCGCCCCACGCGCCGAACAGCCCGAAGGAGGCGCCGGTCTCGGCGAACGTCGCCTCGGCCGTCGCCACCCGGAGGTCGCACGCGAGCGCCAGCTCCACGCCGCCGCCGCGGGCCGCCCCGTCGACCCCGGCGATCACGACCGAGTCTGCCGACTCGATCGCGTCGGCGACGCGCTGGCCGTGGCCCGCGAACGCGGCGGGGTCGTCCAGCGACTCGACCACCTCGAGGTCGGCGCCGGCACAGAAAGCCGAGCCGGCGCCCCGCAGCAGCACCACCGGCTCGTCGGCGTCGACGACGGCCCGTTCCAGCGCGTCGAGCGCGTCCGGGGTGAGGGCGTTTCGGGCCTCGGGGCGGTCGATCGTCACGGTCCGGTACTCCCCGTCGGCGGCCCGTTCGCTGCGAATCACGGGACGGGATAGCCCCCGTTTCCAAAGGTCTTTGCGTGTGCCCGGTCTACTAATGAGCGATGGACGACGCCGCGCGGACCCGGGCCGCGGCGGAGCGGTCGGTCGGCGACGTCGAGCCGGCGGCGCTCCGGAACGCGCTGACCGACCGCTTCGACGACGCCGAGATGACGCCCGGAGCGCTCACGCTGTTGTCGGCTCGTGCACTCGACCCCGACGTGGACCTGACGGACATCGAGGACCACGCCGCCGGCGTCCAACTCATTTACGAGGGGCTGCGGCTCACGAGATCGCTCTCCCAGTCTGAGCCGTGGGCGGCCGCCGATCTCGACGCAGTCGGCGACATCGACGCCGATCTCGACGTGCTGGCGGCAGACGTGTCCGTCTCGCGCGGCTTCTATCTCCTCGCTCGTACGGCCGCCGCGGGGAAGGCGGTCGAGACGGTCCGAGCGTTCGGCCGCGACCAGACGCGGCGCCGCGGCGTCGACGCCGAGGAGGCGGCGGCGCTGGACCGCAACCTGGAGGCCGACGTGTTCGAACTCGCGGTCGTCGCCGGTACCGCCGCTGTCGGCGCATCCGCCCCGGACGACCTGCTGTCGTACGCCGCCGAACTCGCCGCCGGCGACGACGACCGCATGCCGGCCATCGGATCGCTTCCGGAGTCCACCGGCGACCGCATCGCCGCGCTCGCCGACGAGGATCGCGTCGCGTCGTCGGTCGACACCTGATCGAGGAGCCGCGACGCTACGACGCTCCGGGTGCCGTCCTGTGATACTGCGTGTCTCTGACGCCGCCCAATCGTAACGCCTAAAGACGACTCCCGGCTATCCCTACTCGCGCCTGGGTAGCTTAGCGGTAAAGCGCGTCCTTGGTAAGGACGAGAGCGCGGGTTCAAATCCCGCCCTAGGCTTCTCCCGTTCTCACGTCGCAAGCGGTCGCTTCCTCACAGCGACCCGGCCGCGATCCGCGGAACGCGCACCGTTACCACGGTGCCGCCGCCGTCGCGGTCGTCGATCGTCAGGTCGCCGTCGGCAAGCTCGGTTCCCCACGCGATGAGCCACAGCCCGAGCCCGCTGCCGTGATCCAGCGGCGTCTCGTTCCCGCGGTCGAGGGCGGTCCGTTCGTGGTCGCTGATCCCGGGGCCGTTGTCGGCGACGCGGATCTCGACTACCCCCTCGGTACAGGTCGCCCGCACGCGCACCCACGGGTCTGCGGCAGTGTTGTGCTCGGCGGCGTTCTCGACGACGTTCTTCAGCACGGACGTGACCACCGGAGAGACCGCCGCGTCGTCGGGGTCATCTGTGGACGCGCCGTCGGCGGTGTCCGCGGCGTCGACAGCGTCCGGACCGTCCGCGAAGTCGCCGCCGGACCCGAATTCGAGGTCGACCGTGACCGTCGGGTACTCGTCGCTGATCTCCTCGATGCACTCCTCGACCACCGTCGTCAGCATCAGTGACTGGCCGGGTTGGCGGCCTCGTTCGAAGATGTCGATGACGTCGCGCGCCTTGTCGCTGATCGCCTCGATCCGCATCGCGCCCTCCTTGACCGCGTCCACGTGAGCGCCCTCGGCGTCCATGAGGTCCGCGTTGCCGTAGATGAGGTTCGTCTCCGTGCGGATGTTGTGACGGAGCACGCGGTTGAGCACCTCGAGGCGTTGCTGTCGCCGGAGGTGATCGCTCACGTCGTGAAAGGAGACGACTCCGCCCAGCGAGCGGTCGTGGAAGTCGGCGACGGCGGTCACCGTCGCGTCGTACTGGCGGCTCTGGAGCCCTTCGCCGAGCGTGAGATGCCGGGAGGCGCGCCCTTCCTCGGGTAACTGTTCGTAGCGCGGGATCACTTCGGCGGCCGGGCTCCCCAGCACCTCGCGGGGATCGACGTCGAGGATCTCCGCCGCCTGCTCGTTCAGATCGACGACGTAGTCGTGCCGGTCGACGACGACGGCGCCCTCGCGCATGCGTTCGAACACCAACCGTCGCGCGCGGTGGTTCGCCGACGGGCTCGTCCCGAGCAGTCGAAAGCGGGTGATGGCGCCGAGGTACGCGACGCCCGATACCGCGAAGAACACCGGCGTCGGGTCGAGGCTCGGAACCGGGACCGCGCCGGCCAGGAACAACACGTTGCTCGCCCACGGCGCGAGCGTTCCGACGAGCAGCCCGAGGCTCTGGCCGCGAAACGGGAGCGCGTCGCTGCGGACCAGTCCCAACAGCGGAATCGACCCGAGCAGTCCGAGCAGGTAGGTGTAGCCCGTGATCACCCAGTACCAGGGGCCGCCGGTCCGGTCGAGCACCTGCCGTCCGGCCTCGGTGACGAGCTCCGTGTCCAGGTACAGCAGGTCGTGAGACGCGTTCGTCGCCGCGAGCACGACCGTGACGACCGGAACGACCGACAGAAGCGCGACGTACCGCGGCCGAACGTAGTGGTCGCGCCCCGTGTACTCCAACGCGAACAGGAGCCACGCGACCGGGATCACAACGACGCCGAGCCACTGAATGTCGGAGTAGAACACCTTCCCCGCGAAGGTCCCGGCCCGGAATTCGAAGACGAAGAACACCGACCACCACACCTGGCCGGCCAGCATGGCCGTCAACGGAACCGCGCCGGGTTCCTGTCGCTCGCGCCACGCAAGGAGTGCGGCCGTCGTCCCCACGACGACGGTGACCAGCATCACCGCCGTCAGCGTTCCGGACGGGAGCACGTATCCTCCTGCTGTGAGGAGCACCGTAATAAATTCCGCCGTCGCGCGCCGCGCGATGATATGGCAGATCGGTCGACGGCTCGCTCACACGAGCAGGATCGGACCGATCAGCGCCGTCGCGACGACGAGATAGCCAAACTCCGCCGCCAGCGCGAGCGTGTCGTTGTCGGCCCGGCCGAGCAGCGCCGTGACGACCAGCGAGTACGCCAACCCGACGCCGAGCGCGAGCACGAATCCCGATCCGATGACGCCCGCCAGCGCCGCCGCGGCGACGATGCCGGCCGTGAGGAGATCGACGCCGTAGAGGATTCGACGCGTCGTCGCCACGCCGAACACGACCGGAAGCGTCGACACGTCGATCGCGCGGTCGGCCTCGACGTCGCCGACGTTCGGGATCTCGGTGTCGACGAACGACCGGAGCAGGAAGTACGCGAACACGACCGCCGTCGCCGGGGTGACCGCCGCGTCGGTGAACGCCACGGGCAGCGCGGTCAGCGTCGTCGCCCACGCGAGCGCGACGACGAGCGAGTTGACGACGAGCACCTCCTTCAGCCGGCGGAGCTTCGGGGCGACGCCCGGAACCCAGTCGGCGGCGTACGCCACCCAGAACACGCCGGGGATCAGCGTCACGGCGAGCGCGACCGGGCCGCCGAGCACGGAGATCGCCACCGCGAGCCCGTACGAGGCAGACGCCAACAGGTACAGCGTGTTGCGGTGGCGCCGGACGAACGCCGCGCGATCGGGGTCGGAGACGGCGTCCGTATCCACGTCGGCCACCCGGTCGTTCGTGTACACCGCGAACGTCACCAGCCCGACCACCACCGGCGCCGGGTTCGGCGGCAGCGACAGCAACACCATCGCGATCGCCACCTCGGCCATCGCGATCACCGCGAGATACGCGGAACTGTACACGAGCGCGTTCCCGGTGCGCTCGCCGTACCTGGTCAACAACTCGACGATCCGACCCGCCCGCCCGGTCGCCTCGCGCCCGTCCGACGTGTAGTTAGATTCGTGCGACATGTGTCTTCGGTGGACCGGCCGACGGCGCTCCGCCGGCGCACCCTGCCGGTACCACCCCACCGATAACATAAATATTCTGTCTAATGTGACACTGAATTGAGTCGAGATACTCGCGTATAGAATCGCCCCCGATAACCACAGTATATAAAAACCGAACGACGGCGCCCGGCCGGGGCCGTCTGAGGTCGCTACTCCTGGAATCCGGTACCTGTCGCGGCGTCGGGGACCTCGTTTTTCACCACGTCGATGCCCAGTTCGTCGACGGCGGCTTCCATGTGCTCGTCGTCGACGTAGTCGTCGCCGGCGGCGACGCGCTTCGACTGCGCGAGCGCCATCACCTCGCCGCGGCGGTCGTCGGGCAGTTCGTACTTGTCGACGACGAGTTCGATGGTGAGCCCGTTGTGGTCGCGGGTGTACAGCGAGTGGAACGCGCCGCGGTCGAACTCGCTGAATCGATGGCCGTGTTCCGAGAGCGCCTCCTTGATCTCGGGCAGCTCCTCGGCCTCGATCGAAAAGGCGAGATGGTGGACGGCGCCGACGCCGGGGCGCTGGCCGGGGGCGTTCTCGCGGTCCTCCTCGACGAAGAACGTGATGATGCGACCGTCGCCGCTGTCGAAGAACAGGTGCGTCACCTGCGGCGCGTCGAGGTTCGGCTGGCGCATCACCAGCGGCATCCCGAGCACGTCGCGGTAGAACCGCACCGTCTCCTCCTCGTTGCTCCCGATGAGGGTGATGTGGTCGGTTCCCGTCACCGAGATCGCGCTGTCGGGCTTCTCGGCAGTCACGGGGATGTCTGAACGGTCCGCCGGCGGCACGTCGGAGTCGTCTGTCTCCATACCCGAGGTACGGCACCCGGCCACTTAGCCGCTCGCGGACATCGATGTCACCGGCTACGGCCGATGTCCCCGGTGTCCACGCGCTCCCCGTCGGCTTCTGCCCCCTCAACGTCGCCCGAGCCGCCGCCGACGCGGCCGCGGGTCACGCCGGTCGCCAGTTCGGTCACGGCGTTGGTTCGCCCGTCGCCGGTGTCGCCCGCATCGCCGGTGTTCTCGGTGCCCGACGGCTCGACGAGCGCGACCTTCGCCGCCGCGCGTGCCACGGGTCGGTGCTCGACACCAGCGGGAACGACGAGCAGTTCCCCCGGCTCCAGCGTCGCCGTCGGCTCGTCGCGGAACTCGATGTCCAGCGGGCCGCCCTCGATCACCCAGAACAGTTCGTCGGCGTCGGGGTGGCTGTGCCAGACGAACTCACCGTCGAGGCGGGCGAGCTTCAGGGCCTGGCCGTTCAACTCGGCGGCGAGTCGCGGCGACCACGGCTCCTCGAAGGAGTCGAACCCGTCGGCGAGGGACACTTTCTCCATGTCGGCCCCTCGGCGGCGCGCGGACAAAAGCCGTCGGCCTACCGCAGGTCCTCGATCAGCGTCTCGGGAACGGCCGCGAGCACGGACTCGGGCGTCACCGCGACGACGCGCTCGCCGGCATCGACCAACGTCCGACGGCCGAGCGCGTACAGCGCGGAAACGACGACGAGGGCGACGATCGCCGCCCGAGCCGGCCCATCGAGCGCCGCCAGCGCGGGGAGCGCGAGCGCACTCCCCAGCAGGAAGTCCTCGGGGGACCCGTCGTACCGTACCCATCGGCGCGGCCGGTGCCACCGGCCGCGGAGGTGTTCGTACACGGCTCGGTCGCCGGTGGCTTCCCATGGACGGAGGGTGAGGTCGCCGCCGAAGACGTCGGAGACGGCGTGCAGCGCCGCCGCAACGAGGAAGACGGCCAGCGACAGCGTCGCCGGCGACGGGGCGACCGCGGCCGCCGCGACCGCGACCGCGGCCGCGACGCTCCCGTAGGCGGGGAAGTGGAGGTCCTTCCGGTGGGCACCGAGCAGGTCGAGATCGGGCGCTAGCCCGCCAAGCGCCCCCGCCAGAACGACCGGACCGGCCTCCGGGACGAGCGCGAGCGTCCCGAGCCCGACGGCCACGCCCGCGAGAACGTGGGTCGTCGCCATCATACCCGTTCGGAGGCGACGAGGCCAGAAAAGCCGGTCGTGGGTCGTGCTAGCACTCACTTCTCACGACGGAATCGCTCGACCGGGGGCGGAACTCAGTCGGCGCCAGCACTCGGGGGCGACCAGAACTCGCCGTGGGGCAGACCTCCGTCGGGGGACACGTTGGAACGCGGGTCGGCGACAGCGCTTTGTGGTATGACGTAGCATACCACTGCATGAACATCGTCATCGTGGGGTACGGTCGGGTCGGCGCTCGAACCGCCCGGGTGCTAGACGAGGAGGGTCACGACGTGACCGTCGTCGACAACGACCACACGAAAGTCGAACGCGCCCGCGACCGGGGTCTCCGGGTCGTCGAGGGTGACGGCTCGAACCCGACGGTGCTGACCGAGGCGGGCGTCGCCGACGCGGACGCCGTGGGCGCGATCACGGGGGACCCGAAGCTGAACTTCGAGATCTGTATGGAGGCGACGGAGCTGGGCGACTGCCGGACCGTCATGCGCGTCTCCGAGGACTTCCACGAGGAGATCTACGACGAGTTCGAACGGACCGTCGACGAGATCATCTACCCGGAACGCCTCGGGGCCGCGGGCGCGAAAACCGCCATGCTCGGCGGCAACTTCAACGCCATCAGCGACCTCACCGAGCAGCTCCAACTCGTGACGATCGCGGTCGACGACGACTCGCCCGTGATCGGTGGACGCGTCAACGACCTCGCCGTGGACGGCGGCCGCGTGTACGCCCACGGCCGCGCCAAAGAATCGCTGACGATCCCCCTGCCCGGCACTATCGTCGAGGCCGGCGATCGGCTCGCCGTGATCGCGGAGGTCGATCGCGTCGCGGACGTTCGGACGGCGCTGCTCGGTAACTGAGCGGTGGGGAAAGAGGCAGGGCGAAGCCCTGACAGGCTTCGTCGGGGGTCCGCGCGCCTGCGACGCGGATCGTGCGTGTGAGGCGCTCGAACCGGTCTCGCCGCCGCGAACTCCCCGCGGGCGGCGGCCGACGTTCGGTCTCTCTTCGTGCGCCCGTCCGGCGGATCTGGCTCCCCCGAAATAAAGCCACGTCAGACAGCGTCCGTCCGTCAGACGCCCGTACGACCCGGTTTCTCCCACTCGGTACGTCCACTACATCGGTCGACGGGAACGCTCTTTGGTCGGCCGCTCGACGCGTCCGCCATGCACGGAACCGGACCGCCGCTCGTCACGCCGTTCGACGCCGACGGAGCCCTCGACGTGGACGCACTTCGCGACCTCGTCGACTGGGTCGAAGCCCGCGGGATCGACTTCCTCGTCCCCTGTGGCTCGAACAGCGAGGCCGAACTCATGGCCGCCGAGGAACGCGCCCGCGTGATCGAGGTCGTCGCCGACGCCGCCTCGGTGCCGGTGCTCGCAGGCACGGGCAGCCCCGGAAAACGGGAGACGCTGGAGGCGACCGCGGCCGCCGCCGACGCGGGAGCCGACGCGGCGCTGGTGGTCACGCCGTTCTACTACGACCACGATCAGGCCACCCTGGAGACGTACTACCGGGAGGTCGCCGACGAGTCGCCGGTCCCGGTGTACCTCTACTCGGTGCCCGTGTTCACCGACGCGAGCCTCGACCCGGAGACGGTCGGTCGGCTCGCCGCTCATCCGAACGTCGCGGGCATGAAAGACTCCTCGGGCGACATCGCGGCGTTCCAGCGGATCCGCGAGCGCACGGCCACCGCCGACTTCGACCTCATGGTGGGCTCGGGCGGCGTGCTCGGGCAGGCGCTCGCGGCCGGCGGGACGGGCGGGGTGCTCGCCCTCGCGAACATCGCGCCGGAGGCGACCGCGGCCATCTACGAGGCCAGCGAGGCCGGCGACCGCGAGCGCGCCCGCGAACTCACCGCCGCCTGCGTCGACCTCAACCACGCGATCACCGCCGAGTACGGCATCCCCGGCCTGAAGTACGCGATGCGCCAGCGCGGCGCGCCCGCCGGACACGCCCGCTCACCCCACCGCGCTCCGGAAGCGGACGCCCGAGCCGCGCTCGACGAACTGCTCGGCGACCTGGACGACCTACTCGCCGGGGTCTGAGAGGCGCTCGGCCGTGCCTTCGGCCGAGTCGCCCGGTTCCGCCGATTCCCCCGATTCCGCCGAGTCGGTCGCCCTCGCCGCGGTCGCGCGCGTCGCCGTCGCCTTGAACGACGCGACGACGTCGCTCCCCTGGCGGAGCCCGAGCCGATCCGCGCTGTCGACCGTCACAAGCGCCGCGAGCGGGCCGTCGGCCCCCACATCAACCTGCACGTCCACGACCGCGTCGCCGCGACGGACCGCGCTCGCGACGCCGGCGAACCGGTTTCGCGCGCTCGTCGCGTCCGGCGACGGCGTTTCGCCGGGGTCGTGCAGCGTCACGGCGTCGGCGCGGACGCTCACCTGCACGGCGTCGTCGGGCGTCGGGTCCGGGTCGCCGACGGCGAGCGCCCGGAGGGTCCCGGCGTCGGTCTCGACGACCGCGAGCTCGCCGTCTCTGTCCGCGACGGCGCCCTCGAACACCGACTCGGCCGCGCCGGCGGTCCCCGCCAGCGCGGCCGTCAGCCGCTCGAACCGCGCCAACAGCGACGTGGCGTTCTCGGTCAACCGACTCCCGCCGCCGTCGGCGCCGCCTCGCCTCCGGGCGACGAGGTCGCCGAAGACCGCTTCTAATGTCTCTAAGCGCGAGAGCGCCCGCGCCCGCGACCGTCCGAGGTCGCTGGCGGCGCCGCTGACTGACCCCGCGGCCGCGATGGCGCGCAACAGCGCGGCGTCGCGACCGTCGAACGTCACCTCGCCGGCGGTGAGACTCGCCTCGAACCCCGCGGTCCCCTCGCCGCCGCCGGGCGCTGGCGCCTCGTTCGATCCCATCGCCGTCCGTTTCGGTGACCGGCCGGAAAACCGTTGCGCGCGCCGACGCCATGGCGGATACCGTCCCGGACCTCGAAACCGCGATCGGTTCCGATGTGGCGGGATTCACGGGCTGGCGTAACTGGTTCCCACAGCTATATGTGTCCGTGCCGGATCGTTGTTTCTATGCCGGAACAACGGAACGGCGGACGGGACGGAACCGCGAGCAGACGAGGGTTCCTGGCGGCGGCCGCAACGGGCGTCACGGGCGCGCTCGCTGGCTGTGCGGGTATCAGCGGTGGACAAGAACAGGGGAATCAAGCGGGCGTCTCCGGGGAGACGCTGACGCTCACGACGACGACGAGCACGTACGACACGGGCCTGCTCGACGAGATCCACCCGGACTTCGAGGACATGTACGGCGTGACCGTCGACGCGGTGGCCCAGGGGACGGGCGCGGCCCTCGAATCGGCGCGCAACGGGGACTCGGACGTGGTGATGGTCCACGCCCGCGGGCTCGAGGACGAGTTCATGCGCAACGGGTACGGGGTCAATCGCCGCGATCTCATGTTCAACGACTTCGTGATCGTCGGGCCGGAGAGCGACCCGGCCGGGATCCAGGGCATGGACTCCGCGACGGAGGCGCTGACCGCCATCGCCGAGGCGGAGGCGACGTTCGTCTCCCGCGGCGACAACTCCGGAACGCACACGAAGGAACTCAACCTCTGGGAGGCCGCCGGGACCGAGCCGGGCGGCGACTGGTACCAGGAGACCGGCACCGGAATGGGCGAGGCGCTGAACGTCGCCAACCAGCAGGACGCGTACACGCTCTCGGACCGCGGGACGTTCATCTCCCAGCGGTCGGAGATCGACCTCGTCATCCTGGTGCAGGGGCCCATCGGGGACGGGCCGGAGATCCTCGCGAACCCGTACGGGATCATGGCGGTCAACCCCGGGGTGCACGACAACGCCAACTACGATCTTTCGATGGCGTACATCGGCTGGATAACCAGCCCCGGGACGCAGGACGCCATCTCGAACTATCAGGTCAACGGGGAGCAGCTGTTCTTCCCCGAGGCGGTCTCCGAGGATCCCAACTTCCAGCAGTACGTTCCGGAAGGCTGGAGTAGCAACTCGACCGACGGGTGAGCATGCCCCTCGACGCGGTCGCACAGCTCGCTCCGGCGGTCGCCGGGCTCCCGTTCGAGCAGGGATACGTTTCGAGCGTCATCTACGTCTCGCTGTACGTGAGTCTCATCGCGGTGACGCTGAGCACGCTGTTCAGCATCCCCGTCGCGCTCGTGATGGGGTTCACCGACTTCCCGGGCAAACAGTTCGTGAAGTCGGTCATCAACACGGGGATGGGCTTCCCCAGCGTGGTTGTCGGGCTCCTCGTGTTGTTCGCTGTCTCCAACCAGGGGCCGCTCGGGGCGCTCGATCTCATCTTCACCAAGGAGGCGATGATCATGTCGCAGTTCGTCTTGGCGACACCACCCATCACGGCGATCAGTCTCGCGGCGCTCACGGGCGTGAGTGGGAACGTCCGCGACGCCGCGCACGTTCTCGGAGGCACCCGGATCGACGTGGCGCTTGTTGTGATCAAGGAGGCGCGATACGGGATCGCGACGGCGATACTCGCCGGCTTCGGCCGCGCAATCAGCGAGGTCGGCTCAGTCCTCATCGTTGGCGGGAATATCACGAGCGCCGACGGGGTCTCGAAGACTCGGACGCTGACCACCGCAATCCAACTCGAGGCTCGGCAAGGACGGTACGAGACCGCGATGGTGCTGGGGGCGGTGCTGGTGGCGCTCGTGTTGCTGATCAACGCGATCGTCGTCCGCCTCGGTTCCGACGAGGTGGGCGGACGGTGATCCGGCTCTCGAACGTCTCGAAGGCGTACGGCGACGAGGCCGTCGTCGACGACGCCTCGCTGTCGGTCGATCCCGGGGAGGTTGTCGCGATCATCGGGCCGTCGGGCGTCGGGAAGACGACGCTGCTGCGGATGCTCGCGCTGTCCCTCGAACCGGACGCCGGGACCGTCGAACTCGACGGCGACGCGGTGTGGGATGCCGACGAGGAACGGCGACTGGCGCTGCGCCGGCGCGTCGGGATGGTGTTTCAGGAGGCGAGCCTGTTCGACGCCTCGGTCGCCCGAAACGTCGAGTACGGGCTGCGGGTCCGCCGGGGCTGGGACGACCGACTCCGCGACGGGCTCCGGGCGGTCCTCGGATCGAACGGCACGCCCGCGGCTGTCGAGGAGGCGCTCGACGTGGTCGGACTCGACGACAAACTCGGTCAGGAGGCGGAGTCCCTGTCCGGCGGCGAGGCCCAGCGGGTGTCGTTCGCGCGAGCGCTCGCGTACGACCCGACGTACCTGCTGCTCGACGAACCCACCTCCGACCTCGACCCGCGCAACACCGGCCTGATCGAGGAGGCGATCGCCGAGGCCCGCGACCGCGGCATCGGCGTCGTCGTCGCGACCCACGACATGCACCAAGCCGAACGGGTCGCCGACCGCGTCGGAGTCCTGCTCGGGGACGGATTCTCCGAGATCGGACCGACCGAGACGATCTTCGAGGACCCGACCGACGAGCGCACCCGGAAGTTCATCTCCGGGGAACTGGTGTACTGACACCGACCGTCGTAACGATATCCGATTATCGAACACGTTCGGCGTTGGTCGATCCGGTTTCCGGACAGCCTCAAGTACGCCGCCAGCAACACTCGAACGTGGCGATCTCGGAGCGATTAGCGGCCGATTACGGGATCCGGTTCGACGCCGGCGAGTGGACCGGCGCGTTGGGGGATTCGGTTACGGTCCTTCCGATCGTCGTCGGCCTCGCAGCGCTCACGCCGGTGTCGTTAGCGCACGCGCTGCTGTTCTTCGGCGCCTTTCAGATCGTGTGGGGGCTCGTGTACGGCCTCCCCCTCTCGGTAGAGCCCATGAAGGCGCTGGCGGGACTGGCGCTGGCGGGCACGGTCACCGCCGGCGAGTACGTCGCCGCGGGCCTGCTGGCGGGGGGCGTCCTCCTCCTCGCGGCGGCGACGGGGGCCATCGGGCGGCTCCGCCGGCACGTGAGCGAGCCGGTGATCCGCGGCATCCAACTGGCGGTCGCGCTGGTGCTCGTCCGCTCGGGGGTCGATCTGGGACTGGCGAACCCGACGCTCGCGCTCGCGGCCGCCGGCGTCGCCGTCGCGGTCGCGATGGCGGGGTACCGCCGGGGCGCCGCCCTCGCGGTGCTCGGCGTCGGCCTCGTCTTCGCCGTCGCCGACGCCGGGGTTCCCGCCGCCGAGTTCCCCGCGCTCGCGCTCTTTCCGGCCGGCGCGCCCGCGGTCACGACGAACGCGCTGTCGGCGACGACGGGCCAGCTCGCGATGACCGTCGGCAACGCCGCCGTCGCGACGAGCCTCCTCCTGTCGGACCTCTTCGACGCGGACGTGTCGGCCGACAGGCTCTCGGCGAGTATGGGCGCGATGTGCCTGTCTGCGGTCCCGCTAGGGGGGGTCCCGATGTGTCACGGGTCGGGCGGCCTCGCCGGCAAGCACGCCTTCGGCGCCCGCACCGGCGGTGCGAACCTCGTGCTCGGGGGACTGTACCTCGCGGCCGTCCCGTTCGCGGGCGTCGTCGCCGCGTTCCCGATGGCCGTCCTCGGCGCGCTCCTCCTCGTCGTCGCCGTCCACCTCGGCCGGCGCGCGGTCGACGCGGACGGCCGGCGAGCGCTCGCGCTGGTCGCGCTCGTCGGGTGCGTCGGCCTTCTGTGGAACGTCGGCGCGGCGTTCCTCGTCGGCCTCGTCGCCGACGCGGCGCGGCGGCGGATATCGACGACCTGAGGGAAACGCCTCGGCTTTTTGTCCCGCGGCGCGCCGGATCCGGTATGGAGACGTGGGCCGCGCTGTTCGAGCGGGCGGAGGCGTTCGGCGTCGACGAGGCGGCGATCCGGTCGGCGCTCGCGGAGCGGCGTGATCGCGAGACCGCCGGCGACGAGTGTGCCGGCGACCGTGTTGCCGACGATCGCTCGCTCGACCCGCCGAGCGACGATCCCTCGCCGACGCGCGTCGTCGCCGACGCGGACGCGTTGGCGGCGGATCTGCTGGTCGGCGGCGACGCCCGCGAGGCGCTCGACGGCCTCCGGCGCCACTCGTGGACGACGCTCGTCGCCAGCGACGCGCTTCTCGACGATGCGGAGGCGGTGATCGCCGATCTCGCTGCCCCGAGATCGCGACAGACTGGCGCGAGCGGGTCGACGAGTGGCGCGAACCGATCGTCCAGCCACCCGGCGATCACCCGGCGCTGGCGTCGGCGTTCCGCGGCGGCGCGATGCACGTGCTGTCGTTCGACGAGCGGCTCACCGCACCCGGCGCGGGCGCGGGGCTCAACGACCGCTTCCCGGTGAGCGTTCGCGAGCCGCGGGCGTTCGCGACGCTGTTCGACGCCGAGAAGCTGTATCCGGAGGTCGGCGATGGGAACTACCCCGGTCCGGACCGGGACCCTCGGGCGTGATCGTCGCCCCGAACTGGAGAGGGCTGTACGGGGTGGAGGAGAATGCGTGAGACCGAAGCGAGCGCCGGCTACGCCGGATCGGGCGCATCCACGTCGTCCGGCGGCGTGAGGTCGCGCTGGAACTCGTCGAAATCGTCGAGGCCCTCGGGGAGGTCGTACTCGACCCGGCGCTCGTCGGCCCGGTTCGTCAGCTTCTCTTCGACGGGGTCGGCGACGGACTCCCAGCCGGGCTTCACGCGGATGCTTCGGGCGGGCGAGCCGACCGCGATGTGGTGGTCGGGCACGTCGCCCTGGACGGTGGCTTTCGCCCCGACGACGGCGTTCTTGCCGACGCGGCAGCCCGCGGAAACCATCGAGTCGTAGGTGACGCGCGCGTCGTCGTCGACGATGGTGTGGAAGTTGTCGACGTGCGTCTGGTCGACGACGTCGTGATCGTGGCTGTAGAGGTGCGCCGAGTCCGAGACGGAGACGCGGTCGCCGATCGTGAGCCTCCCGCGGTCGTCGAGGTGCACGTCGTCGTGGACGACGGTGTTGTCGCCGATCTCGATATTGTGGCCGTAGGTGAAGGTGATCCCCTTGAACAGCCGGAGGTTCTCCCCGGCGTCGTCGAACAGGTGGTTCGCGAGCATCTGTCGGAAGCGCAGCGCGAACGCGATGTTGTCGGCCATCGGCGTCGCGTCGAACTGCCGCCACAGCCACTGGAGGTGTTTCGATCGGGTGTAGCGCTCCTCGTCTTTCTCGGCGTAGTACTCCGACTCCAGCGTCGCGTTGCACGGGTCGTACCCCTGGAGCCGGACGCGCTCGGCGGGCGTCACGTCGCCGCCGTCCCGCCACCGCTCGTAGGCGTCGCGGTCGCCGAACAGGTCCACGAGCGTGTCGCGGACCACCTCGCAGGTGTCCTCCGCCGACGAGAGTCGGTCGTCCACCCGCTCGATGAAGGCCGTGACCCCCTCGTCCGCCTCCTTCGGGAGGGACACGTGGCGCTTGGTCATACCACCTCGATTCGCCGCCACGAGTCAAATGGGTTCGGATATGCGAAGTCGCCGCCAACCCGTTTCACACGCGGAAGCGACAGCGGTTAGGCCCCGCCTTCCCTGCGACCGATAATGACCGATATCGACGGCACGGCGAACGGCGGAGGAGAGACCGACGCGGAGTCGATTCGGTCGCGGACGCCGGCGTGGACCCGAGCGCAGGCGGGCGATCTCGCCCGCGACGCCGACGCGGTGAAGCCGGTGGTCTACCCGCCCGCAGAGCCCGTCAGCGACGAGGTGTACCTGTGGGACACCTGGCTGTTGCGCGAGCGCGACGGCTCCGTCGCCGAGGTCGGCGGCTACCGCGTCGTCTTCGCGCTCACTGCGCCACGGGACCTCCTGCCCGGCAAGCGCCACGACGTGGCGACGGTCTGCTGTTTCTACTCTGCCGACGGCAACTCATGGGAATCAACCGGCCCGGTCTTCGAAGGGAGCGAGCCGCTCGGCTCGCGTCAGTGGGCCGGCTGTGCGCTGTGGGACCCCGACGGCGAGGGCCCGTCCGACCTGTACTGCTACTACACCGCCGCCGGCGAGGCCGGCGAGGAGGACCTGAGCTACACCCAGCACCTCGCGCTCGCGACCGGCGGCACGCTCGCCGTCGAGGACGCTGCCGGCGACGGCGAGGTGCAACGCGGCTCCGACGGCGGCGGCCTCCGCGTCGAGGGTACGTTCACGCACGAGTCGCTGCTCCGCCCCGACGGGGTCCGCTACGAGACCGAAGGACAGTCCCGCGGGATGATCTACACCTTCCGGGACCCGTGGTTCTTCGAGGACCCCGCGACCGGCGAGACCCACCTGCTGTTCGAGGCGAACGTCCCCGTCCCCGAGGGGAGCGACGCCTGCGACGGCGACCCGGCACAGCAGGAGTTCAACGGCGCCGTCGGGGTCGCCGACTCCCCCACGGGCGACCCGACCGAGTGGGAACTCCGTGACCCGCTGCTCCACTCGACGTGCGTGAATCAGGAACTTGAGCGCCCGCACGTCGTCGTCCGCGACGGCCGCTACTACCTGTTCGTCTCCAGCCACGAGCACACGTTCGCGCCCGGTATCGAGGGGTTCGACGCGCTGTACGGCTTCGTCGCCGACTCGCTGCACGGCGAGTACCGCCCGCTCAACGACACCGGGCTCGTGCTCACGAACCCCGGGAACGCGCCCTTCCAGACGTACTCGTGGCTCGCGTTCCCGCACGACGAGGAGCTCCTCGTCACCTCCTTCTTCAACTACTACGACTTGGAGGGCCGCACGCTGGACCAGGTCGCGGAACTCCCGCCCGAAGATCAGTTCCGTCGCTTCGGCGGCACGCTCTCCCCGACGGTCCGGATCGATCTCGACGGCGACCGAACCCGCGTGCTCGGGACGCTCGCACACGGGCACATCCCGATTCGCGGGGAAGCGCTCCCCGACCTGCCCGCGCCCGTCGAAGACGCCGGTGGCGGCGGCTACGGCGCCTCGCGCTGATCACGGGTCGGTGGGGACGGCCCCTCGCTCGTCTACCGCCCGGTCGACGTGGGCCACGTGCCTGCCATCGTCCACGCGTCGACCGCGATCTCCGCGTCGCCGCCGACCGCGAACGCCGACACGCGGTCGGCGTCCGCACGGGTCGGGTACACCCGGGTCGTGAGGCAGCGGCGCTCGTTCGCGAACAGTTCCAGCGTCGAGCCGTCGACGAACGCCCGCAGCGACACGGCGTCGCCCGCGCCGCCACCGCCGCCGCCCGCTCCCGCCGGCCCCACGTCGCCGACGGGCATTCCGCGCGGCGCGCGGTTCACGCGCTCGCCGCCGCCGGCGTCGCCGCGGTCGACGGTCACCGTCTCGCCGTCGTAGCGGATCACGGTCCGCTCGGTCGCCGCGGGCGACTCCAGCACCGAGAGACCGACCGCGTCGGCGTCGCCGAGGCGGAGCGTGCAGTCGAGTTCGAGGGCGCCGCCGCGGGCGTCGAACAGCCGCTCCTCCGAGTCGAGCGCGACCGTCTCGGACAGCACGTGATCCGCGCGGAGAGCGGTCAGCTCCGACGCGGGTCGTTGGCGCAGGCGACCCCTCTCGTCGGTGTCGATCACCCGCGGGAGCGACATCGTGCCGGACCAGCCGGCGTCCCACTGGGCGCTCGCGTCGCGCGTCTCGGGGAGCCACCCCCAGGTGAGATAGCGGTCGTGTTCCTCGTCCCACAGCGACTGCGGCGCGTAGAAGTCGCCGTGGTCGAGCAGCCCGGCCTCGCGCACGTCGAAGTCGGGCGCGGCGGCGTCGCTCCCGGCGGGCGCCGCGGGGTCGCCGAGGTCGGTTTCGCCGAGGTAGTACGCCACGCGGTCGTCGTCCGAGACGTGCAGCAGGCGGGCGTCCTCGAACGTCAGCACCTCGGGACACTCCCAGACTGGCGCACCGCGGGGGCCCTCGCCCGCGTGGAACACGCCGACGTACTCCCACTCGTCGAGGCTCTCGCCGCGGTACAGCAGCGCCGCGCCGTCTCCCTCGCGGGGGTCGTCGTCTCCGCCGAGCGCGTCTGCGTTGTCGAGCGCGTCGTCGCCGTCGTCGCCGACCACGCCGGACCCGATCAGGTGGTACCAGACGCCGTTCTCGCGCCAGACGCAGTGGTCGCGGAACTCGGCGGCCCAGTCGGCCGTCTCGTACACGTCCAAACCCGCGGGCGCCGACTCGATCACGGGGTTGCCGGCGTGTTTCTCCCACGACCGGAGGCCGTGGTCGTCGGTCGTCGCCAGGCAGGGGAGCTGGTCGCGGCCGCGGCCGCCCGTGTACAGCAGCGTCGGCGTGCCGTCGGTGTCGACGACGGTGCAGCCGGACCAGCAGCCGTCGCGGTCGGGGCCGTCAGGGTCGGGCGCGAGCGCGACGGACTCGTCCTCCCAGCGGAGGAGGTCGTCGCTGACGGCGTGTCCCCAGTGGATCGCGTCGTGGAATGGCCCGCCCGGGTTGTACTGGTAGAAGACGTGGTAGCGGCCGCCGTGTTTGATCAGCCCGTTCGGGTCGTTGAGCCAGTTCGCCGGCGGCGAGAGGTGGTACGCCGGCCGGTGGTGATCGTCGGCGAGGCGCTCGCGGAGGGCGGCGAACCCCTCTGGCGTCGACGGGCGACCGGTGAACGCCGGGAGGGTCTCGCGCCCAAGCGTCGCGAACGCGTTCCGAAGCAGGCGCTCGCGCTCGTGGCCGCGGCCGTCGTCGGGGCCGTCGAACCGGAGGGTCCCGCCGAGGCCGAGGACGGCGCCGTCGCCGACGCGCCACTCGATCACGGACTTCTCGTGGTAGATGTCATGGCCACCGTGGGTCGCGCACGCGAGCACGTCGCCGGTCGCGGGCAGCAGGTCGTCGTAGCGGGCGTACGCCGCCTCCCCGCCCGGTCCGACCAGCGGGATCCGCGGCGGCCCGGCGGCCTCCGGACCGTCGAACCCTTCGAACAACGGGTGGTCGCGGTGGGTCGCGCGGACCCGGTAACCCGCGACGTCGTCCGAGTGGGTCGCGCCGGTCGCGTCCGGCGCGATCCGGTCGATACCGAGCGCCGCCACCGCGGGGAGCGCCCGCGCGCTGAGGACGAGCCCGCCCCCGACTCGAGGTACGCGCGGACCGCGGGACCCGCGTCGGCGACGGGGGCGTCGCAGTCGTCGAACGGGGCGTCGCGGTGCCACCACAGCGCGTCGAACGCGTCGAGGTCGACCTCGCCGGCGGCGACCGCGGACAGCGAGACCGACTCGACCGCCGCGGCGACCCGCCCGGCGACCGAGTGCGCCGTCCGTCGCTCCGCGCTCCGCTCGTCGGCCGCGAGTACCCCCACGTGAACCGGGGCCGTGTGCATGGCTCGGTAGATTCACTCGGCGGCGAAAAAGCGTTCGCGTCGCGGGCGACACCGACAGCTGACACGACAACCGGGCCGGATAAGTGCCGGCGGTGCCAAGCGCGGGACATGCAGTACCGAGAACTCGGCAACTCGGGCGTCGAAGTGAGCGAGGTGGCCTTCGGTGCGTGGGTCGTCGGCACCGACTGGTGGGGCGACCGCTCCGACGAGGACGCCGTCGACATGGTCCAGCACGCGCTTGACGAGGGCGTCACGTTCTTCGACACCGGCGACGTGTACGGCCACGGGCGCTCCGAGGAACTAATCGGGGAGGCGCTCGGCGAGTACCGCGACGAGGTGACCGTCGGCACGAAGGTCGGCTACGACTTCTACAACAACGCACAGGCCGGCCACGGTGAGATCCCGAAGGACCTCTCGCCGGAGTACCTCCGGAACGCGGTCGAGCAGAGCCTCGACCGCCTCGATATGGAGTACCTCGACGTGCTGTTCTTGCACAACGCGAACGTCGACGAGGTGACCGACGAGGTGCTGGAGGAGCTGTACGCCATGCGCGAGGAGGGACTGTACGACGCGCTCGGCTGGGCGCTCGGCCCCTCGATCGGCTGGCTCGCCGAGGGCGACCGCGCGGTCGAACTCGACTTCGACGCGGTCCAGACCGTCTACAACCTGTTCGAGCAGACGCCCGGGCGCCACTTCCTCGACACGATCCGCGAGGAGGGCGCAGACACGAGCCTCATCGCCCGCGTCCCGCACTCCTCGGGCCTGCTCAACAAGCAGGTGAGGCCCGACACCGAGCTCGGCAAGGGCGACCACCGCGCGCACCGCCCGGACGCGTGGTTCGAGACGGGCTGGGAGAAGGTCGAGGCCATCGAATTCCTCGAACGTGACGGCGAGCGGACGATGGGGCAGGCATCGATCCAGTACCTCCTCGACGACGAGGAGGTCGCGAGCGTCATCCCCACGTTCCGCTCGATCGACGACATCGACGAGTGGGCCGCCGCGCCCGACACGCCCCGCCTCAGCGACGAGGAGCGCGAGCGCGTCGACGCGCTGTACGCCGAGAACTTCGGGATCGGCCGCGACGACGGCATGAACCCCGAGGACTTCCGCACGTCCGTCGGCGGCGACGACCTCCGCGGCGCCGGCGTGCTGCCGCCGGAGCCCGCCGACTGAGGGCCGCAGCGTGACCGACGACAGAACCCGGCAGTACGCGCGCCGCCTCGCCCGGCTCGCCGGCGGCACCGCCGTCGTCCACGTCGCGCTCGCGTGGCTCGTCTACCGCGACGCCGTCGACCGAGACGTGTCGGGCCCCCGCTGGGCCGCGTTCACGCTGATCGGCGGCCTGTTCGGCCTCGCGGGCTACCTCCGGCGACGCTGACGCGCCGTTCGACCCCTTCACTTCGCCTCGAAACCCACGTACTGCGGCGCTGTCCTGTCGGTATCGTTCACTTTCACTCCGCATCACTCCTCGACGACGACCTCGAACCGAGCGCCGCCGTCGGCGGCTTCTGTCACCCGGACGGACCAGCCGTGGGCGCCCGCGATCTCCGCGACGATGGCGAGACCGAAGCCGGTGCCGTCGTCGGCCGTCGTGTGGCCGCGATCGAACACCGCGTCGCGGCGCTCCGGGGGGATCCCCGGGCCGTCGTCGGCGACGTAGAACCCGCTTCCCTCTCCGTCGGGGCCAGTGCCGCGCCCACCGGAGCCGCGACCGTTGGAGCCGCGATCGGCGGTTTCGCGACCGCCGCTGTCGCGCTGATCCACGTCGCGGCCGCCGCCGAGGCTTCCGACGGTCACGACGACGTCGCCGCCGGCGTGTTCGACGGCGTTGCGGACGAGATTCTCCAACAGCTCCCGTAGCCGGGACGCGTCGGCATCGACGTAGCCGACGCGGTCGCCGACCGACAACGACCCGCCGCCGTCGACCGTGTGCCACACGTCGGTGACTGCCCGCTCCAGCGACACCGGCTCGGTGTCGCCCACCGACCGCCCGGTGCGCGCGAGCGCCAGCAGGTCCTCGATGAGGTCCTCCATCCGTTCGTGTGCGGTCTCGATCCGGCCGATGTGCGGGCTGTCGCACTCGTCGTCGAGCAGTTCGAGGCGGCCCTGGGCGACGTTGAGCGGGTTGCGGAGATCGTGTGAGACGACGCTCGCGAACTCGTCGAGGCGCTCGTTCTGTCTGGTGAGGTCGCCCTCGCGCCGGCGGACGAGCACCTCTCGCTCGGCGCGGTCGAGCGCGGCCTCGACGGTGTCGGCGAACAGTCGCGCCAGCGCGACGTCGCGCTCGTCGAACCGACCGGGGCGCGTGCTCCCGGCGAGAAAGACGCCGTGACCGCCCAGCGGCATCACCAGCGCGCTTCGGATCGCCGGCTCGGGTGTCGTGCCGCCGAGCGACACCCGTCCGTCGTTCCGGTGGGCGGGTTCGCCCGACTCGAACACCTGCCACGCGAGCGAGTCCGCTGACAGCTCCGGCACCTCTCCGAACAGCGCTTGCGCCTCGCTGGTCACGCTCACCGGGACGAGTCGGCGGCCGTCACTCGATTCGAGATACACCGCATTCAACCGCAGGTCGAGCACCTCGTGGGCGGTGTTCGTCGCCGACGCGGCGACGGCGGCGCTATCGCGAGCCTCCATCAGCTCCCCGGCCGTCTCGTGGAGGCCGTTCAGCCGCGCCTCGCGCTCGATGGCGTCGAGCGCAACCGCGGCGTGCTCGCCGAGCAACTCGACCAGTTCGAGACACACGTCGCGGGCGTCGGTCGGCCGCTCGTGTCCGGCGATCAACACGCCGTGATCGGGTATCGGAACGACGATCCCGCGACGCGGCGCTGCCGGGCGGTCCGCCTCGACACCGAGGCGGAGGGGATCGTCCCGCTCGTACACTCCGTACACCTCGTCGCCGGGGACGTACGTCGGCGGGTCGTTCTCGAAGCGCTCGCGGACGGCGTCGGGGTACGCCATGGGAACCAGCCCCGGGCCGTCGTCGCCACGGAGGTGAACGCCGGTCAGCGTGTAGCCCAGGACGCGCTCGCTCACGTCAACTACGGCCTGACACAGCGCCGGCCGGCTCTTCGCGCGCATGAGATCTCGCGTCGCCGCGTACAGCGACCGAAGTCGATCGTCGTCGCCCGCGGCCTCGTCGGCCGTCATTACCGATCCGTCTCGCCAGGGTCGATATAAACCCCGGTCCGCAGGCATCAGCTCGGATATTTTGAGGTGCCGTCCGATGCTACGTCGTCTGGTGGTTCTCCGGGAGGGCCGCCCCCGGTATCACGCCAGGAATACGTGGCGCGGGCGATCCGCGAGCACGTCCCGGCCCCACGAGACCGTGTCGCGGAAGTCGTCCGAGCGGAAGAAGCCCATCGCGTCCTCCTTGGAGGCCCACTGGCTGGCGATGAACATGTCGTTCTCGTCCTCGCGGTTCACCATCAGGTCCGTCTCGTGGTGGCCGTCCATGTCGTCGAGCACGCCGCCGACGACGTCGAACTTCTCGACGAAGTCCTCGCGGTAGTCGGGCTTGACGGTGTAGAACATCCCCATCGTCCCGAAGCCGGACTCCTCGCCCGCACGCTCGACGATCCCCGGGAGCTCCGAGAGGAAGCCCGCGGCCGTCTCGGCGGCGCTTGCGGTCTCCCAGATGCTCACGACCGCCGCGCGGTCGGCCTCGTTCCCCTCGTAGACGGCCGTCTTCACGTGCGTGCCGTAGTGGTCGAAGTTCTTCCGTAGACCGTCGACTTCTCCGAAGAGCTCGTCCGCGTCGGCCTCCGAGTACAGCACCGTGGCGAACACGTCTTCGCCGTGGGGCTTGCCCGCGTAGATGTCCAGGTCCTGCAACTCGGACCGGATGGTCTCCTCCTCGTCGTTCCCGTCGTCGCCGTGATCACCGTCGCCACCGCTGTGGTGGCTGTCGCCGCCGGACTCGCCGTGACCGCCGTGGTGACCGCCGGCGTCGTCGCCGTGATCGTGGCCGTGCTCGCCGTGGGCGTCCGACTCGCCGTGCGGGCCGCCGTGAGCGGACTCACCGTCGCGTTCGCCCGCGGGAACCTGCTCGCCGTCGAGATACGCACCCAGGTCCGTCGGCGGGAAGCGCCGCCCCACGTAGAACGGCCCGAACTCGCCGTACTTCGCCGACGCCTCGTCGAAGCGCATCTCGTAGACGATGTCTTTGATGTCGGCGGGGTCGCCGCCGAACAGCGTGACGCCCCACTCGTAGTCGTCGAACCCGACCGACGAGGCGATCACCTGCTTGATCTTCCCGGCGTACTCGCGACCGATCTCGCCGTGGGCCGACAGGAGGTCGGCGCGTTCGTCGTACCCGAGCGTGTACCAGTTCTGCTCCGCCTCGCGCTTTCGGCTCATCGGGTAGAAGGAGACGTACTCGTCGTCGGGGAACTCGGGCTTCAGTTTCCCCTCGATGTACCGGCGGATGCCCTCGTCGGTCTCCTCCTCGCCGTCGTCGAAGTAGCTGTCCGAGACGTAGTCTGAGACCTCCGTCACCGACACGTACGAGGTCGACTGCTCGGTGAACTCCGCGAGCGCCGTCGACTCGAAGCGACGCTCGGCCGCCGATAGCGCGTCCAGCGTCGGCCGGAAGTGGACGATCATGAGGTCGGCCTTGTGCCCGAGCACGGAGAACACGGCCGAGGCGCCCTCCTCGGCGTCGACGACGCGCTCGTGCTCCTCGAGGTACGAGACGCCTTCCTCGACGGCGGCCTCGCGCTCGCGCTCGGGCGCCGAGCGCCACGCGTCCCAGTCGACGGTCCGGAAGTCGTGCAGCGCGTACCAACCCTCTTCGGTGCGTGGGGGCTTCGCCATGCGCGCAGTTCGAGTGGAAGGGGCTTGTGGCTTGCGTCACCGCGGCGGCGACGCGGTGTTCGCTCGTCGCCGCGACCGAACGCTGTCTCGACCGACCGGCGCCGACCGCCGCGACCGATCCTCTCTTAGTCGACTCCGTGGGATCGGCACACGTGACCGACTACGTGATCCGGTCGGCATCGGCCGTGTCGGCGTCGCCCCCGGAGCTGGCCGCGCTCTACCGCGCCGCCTACGGCCCCCTCGCCGAGATAGGATTCCCGTCGAGCGCCGCCGAGACGGACGCTACCGACGTCCGCTCGTGGCTCGCCGACCGGGAGTGCTGGGTTGTGGTCGACGCGGCCGACGCTCCCGCCGCCGATGCTCGTTCCGCGGCCCCCGCGGGCGTCCCGGTCGGTGCGGTCCAACTCCGCGAGCGACCCGGGTGGCCCTGTCCGGAGGTGTGCCGCCTCGCGGTCCGTCCGGCCCACCAGCGCGAAGGGCTGGGCGCACGCCTTCTGGATCACGCGGAGGGCGTCGTCGCCGATCGCGGGCACGACCGCGTCCGGCTCCGCTCGTTCACCGATCACCCGTTCCTTCTCGAGTGGTACGCCGACCGCGGGTACGAGCGGGTCGGTCTGCAGGAACTTGACTCGCGACCGTTCGACGCCCCCGTGCTCGAGCGGCGGTTGTGAGCGCCCGCGGGGCCCGCCCCACGCCCGACGGATACGCCGCCGGGGCCGCGGTGAGACCCGAACCCCTTTGGCCGCCGGAGACTTGTCCCCGGTAATGAACACGCTCCTGTGGGTCCTCGTGGGAGCCCTCGCGTACTCAGTCGTCCTCATGGCGCTGTACACGCGCGGGTACCTCCCGGACGCCGTGCGCGTCCAGGGGCCGCTGACGACGATCCACACCCAGCGCGGTCGCGCGTTCCTCAACTGGCTCTCGGGGCCCAGGCGCTTCTGGCGCGCCTGGAGCAACCTCGGCGTCGGCATCGCGGTCGTCGTCATGGTCGCGATGTTCGCGTTCCTCGTGTGGTCGGCGCTCGCGACCCTCCAGAACCCCGTCCAGACGCAGGCGAACGAGCCCTCGAACTTCCTCATCATCCCCGGCCTCAACGACTTTCTCCCCCCGGCGGTCGCCCCCGAGATCGTCCTCGGGCTCCTGATCGCGCTGGTCGTCCACGAGGGCGGTCACGGCCTGCTGTGTCGCGTTGAGGACATCGACATCGAGTCGCTCGGGCTCGTCCTCCTCACGGTCATCCCCATCGGCGCGTTCGTCGAACCCGACGAGGAGAGCCAGGCGAACGCCGACCGCGGCGCCCGCAGCCGGATGTTCGCCGCGGGCGTCACGAATAACTTCGCCGTCACCGCCGTCGCGTTCGCGCTGTTGTTCGGCCCGGTGATCGCCTCGATCACTCCCGCGGCGGGGCTCGCCGTCGGCGGCGCCTACGCGGGCGCCCCGGCCTCCGACGCCGGCATCGAGGGCGGCGATCGGATCACCGCCGTCGGCGGTACCGAGGTCGCGGACTCCGCGGCGTTCGAGTCGGCGCTCGCGGCGACCGAGGACCCGTCCGTCGAGATGACGGTCAACGGCGAGGAGACGGTCACCGTCGACAGGCGCGTCACCGTCGTCGGCGCCGTCGAGGGGAATCCGCTCGGACTGTCGGTCGACCCCGACGGTGACGCCGCGCAGATCACCGCCGTCAACGGCACCGAGGTCCACACCGTCGCCGCGTTCCGCGAGGTCGCCCGCGAGCACGAGGTCGCCCGCGTCTCCACCACGGAGGGCGAGGTCACCGCGCCGCTGGGCGCGTACGTCACGAACGTCTCCGCGGAGGGCCCGCTCGGCTCCCAGACCGACCTCTCGGGCACGCTCACCGTCACTCGGATCGACGGCCAGCGGATCCTCGACTACGACGACCTCGACCGCACGCTCTCGGGCGACGCGTACGACGCCGGCGACACGGTGGCGCTGCGGGTGTACGCCGACGGCCAGTTCCGCGAGGTCGACGTCGAACTCGGCGGGACCGACGAGGACCCGCGCGTGGGGGTCGTCGTGACCCGCGGCGTCTCCGGCGTCGTCGTCGACGACCTCGGTGTCCAGCGCTACCCGGCGGAGGCGTACCTCGCGCTGCTGGGCGGCGACGCCGACGGCCTTCCGCCCGGACTCGGTGGCATCGCGGGGACGCCACTCGGGCTGGTGTACGCCGCGCTGTTGCTCCCGCTGGCAAGCGCTGTCTCCGCGGCGCTGCCGTACAACTTCGCGGGGTTCTACGGCGACTTCGCGGGCTTTTACACCGTGACTGGTCCGCTCGCGCCGCTGGGCGAGACACCCGTGTTCCTCCTCGCGAACGTGCTGTTCTGGACCGGCTGGATCAACATCCAACTGGGTATCTTCAACTGCATCCCCGGCTACCCGCTCGACGGCGGCCGGCTCCTCCGAATGGGCGCCGAGGGGCTGGTCTCCCGGCTCCCGGTGTCGAATCGGAACCGGTTGGTCACGACGCTCACCACCTCTGTCGGGCTCACGATGCTGGCGGCGCTGCTGGTCGTCGTGTTTGCGCCCCAGTTCCTCTGAACTCGGCCGAAGCGGGCGTTCGACCTCTCAGGCGTTCGTCCCGCCGTCGGTGGCTGCTTTGTCGGGCTGGTCGTCGTCGGCCGCCTCGTCCTCGTCGGTGTCCGGCGCAGTGGCCTCGCCGTGCCGGGCGTGGAACTCCTCGGGCGTGTCGGGGATGCGCTCGAACTCGCCGAAGTCGCGCTCGTGGTGCCGGATGACCTGCTCGGCGATCCAGCCCGAGTACTCGTCGTCGAAGTGCCAGTCGTCGTCCGACGGGTCGACGTGGAAGCGCTCGTCGGTCGAGAACGCGACGTACATGTGGTAAAAACCCAAGATCACGTCCGCGAAGTCGCGGGCTTTCCCGCCGACCTCGCGCCGCTTTTCAGTCAGGTGTTCGCGGCCCTCGTCAGTCAGTGCGAAGTACTTCCGGTCCGGTTCGTCCTCGCGTTCGATCCGCTCGGCGTAGCCCTCGTCCTCGAACTTGTAGAGGATGGGATAGACGGAGCCGTACGACGGCTCCCAGTGGCCTCCGCTGATGTCGGTGATCTCCTTGAGGATCTCGTAGCCGTAGCGCGGCTTCTCCTCTAAGAGCTCCAGCACGATGTACGAGATGAGGCCACGCGGGGGGCCGCTCTTCCGCATTACCCGACAGTTTCGCCGTCACTCACTAAGGGTTTCGGTCCCCGAAACCTCCGCTGACTCACCGGTCAGTTCGTCTCGCGGGCGATCTGTGTTTTCCCAGCTTCGAACGCGCGTGAACGTCGGCCCGAGGCGTTCGCCTCGGGCGGCCTCGCTACTCACGCCTCCCGGCGGAGCCGCGCGACGACGAAGTCGCGCTCCAACTCCCCGAGGAACTCGCCCAGCCGCGGCCCCTGCGTCTCGTCGAAGAAGAGCCGGTAGCCCGCCGAGAAGAAGTCGCCCACGTCTACGTCGTGGCGCCGGGCGGTCTCGTAGATCTCACCCTGTATCTCCTCGCCGTCGTGTCCCTCTGCGACGAAGTCGGCCAGGTCGTCGAGGGCGGTCCCGACGGCGTCGCCGAACTCGTGGTCGGGGAGCGCCGACTGGAGCCGGTAGTTGTACTCGTTGTCGCAGCGCTCAGCCCACCTACGGGCGCGCTCGACGCGGTCGAGGGCGTCCTCGATGGCCCACTCCGGCGTCTCGTCGGTGAAGTGCCCCTCGTCTTTTGCCAACTGGATACGGAACTCGCGGTCGTCGACCATACCCAGCACCGCCGCGAAGGTGTATGGCAGACGGACGCGGCCCGCTCGCACTTCGTCGACGACGAAGGGGTACGCCCGCTCGGCGAACGCCGTGAACCGCTCGTCGGGGTCGGAATCACCGAAGTACGCGCGCTCGAAGCGGTCGAACTCGTTGACTAACTGGTCCAGGCGCTCGATGTCGAAGTCCTTCGCTTTCTTCGGGGTGCGCGCGAAGAAGTAGCGCAACACCTCAGGTTCGATGAGGTCGAGCACCTCCTGAACGGTGACGACGTGGCCCTCCGAAGACGAGAGCGACTCGCCGTTGAGCGTGAACCACTCGTACACCATCGGCACGGGCGGCTCGTTCCCGAGCACCTCGCGGGCGATGTCGACGCCGCTGGGCCACGAGCCCTCCGCGTGGTCCTTCCCGAACGGCTCGAAGTCGACGCCGAGCACCTCCCACTGGGCGGGCCACTCGAAGCGCCACGGGAGCTTCCCTTCGCGGAAGGTTGCGACGCCCTCGCAGCCACAGCCCTCCATGAACCGATCGCCGGCCTCGATGCCCGAGCAGCGGTAGTGGACCTCGCGGGCGTCCACGTCGACCTCGGTCACGTCCTGCGTGAGCATGCCGCACTCGGCACACTGCGGCATGAACGGGACGTAGTCCTCGTCGACCTTGTCCTGGTAGCTTCCGAGCGTCTCGCGAGCGGCGTCGGCGTTGCGGAGGACGCGCTCGACCACGTCGTCGAAGGCCCCCTCGGCGTACAGCTCCGTGTTCGACACCATCTCGACGGGGATGTCGAGCGCCTCGGCGTCCGCCTCCAGCAGCGCCGCGAAGTGCGCCGCGTAGGAGTCGTGGCCGTCCTCGAACGGGTCGGGGATGTCCGTGTACGGCTTCCCGAGGTTCTGACCGAGCGCGCCGGCGTTCACGTCGCCCAACTCGACGATGTTGCCGTCGATGTCGGCGAGCTTGCGCGGGAGCTTCCGGAGGGCGTCCTTGTCGTCGCTGGTGAACACCTGTCGGACCTCGTGACCGCGCTCGCGAAGCACCGCCGCGACGAAGTACCCCCGGATGATCTCGTTGAAGTTGCCGATGTGGGCGATGCCTGAAGGCGAGACGCCGCCCTTGATCACGATCGGCTCGTCGGGCTCGCGCGCCTCGATCTCGTCGGCGACCTCGTCGGCCCAGAAGGCGCGGTGTTCGCTCGCCCCCTCGTCGCTGCCGCGTCCGCCGACCGCGTGGGGGTCGATGGCGGCGGAGTCGTCGTCGGTCCCGGGTTCGGTGGGTTCGCTGCTCATCGTTGCGCCCAGTACGACGGCTCCTTCCCGCCGGCGGGGATCACGTCGGTCCCGGTGTGCTCGCCGCGCAGGACCGCGTTCTCGACCGCCTCGGGGTCGTGGCCGTCGAGCACGACCGTCCGCATCCCGGCGCGCTGGATCAGCTTCGCCGCGAGCAGGTCGACCGGCGCGGAGGCGCCGGCGTCCCGGCTCATCGGGACGATGACCTCGACCAGTTCCTCGGGGGTCATCTCGGCGAACTGCGTGGCCGACTCGTCGACGTTTGGGTCCGCGTCGTAGATCCCGTCCGCGCCCGTCGCGTACACCAGGAGGTCGGCGTCGACGTACTCCCCGAGCGCCGCCGCGACGGCGTCCGTCGTCTGTCCGGGCGTGACGCCGCCCATCACCGACACGTCGCCGCGGCGGATGGCGTCTGCGGCCTCGTCGTAGTCGTGGGCCGGCGACGGGTCGACGGACGAGCCCAGCGCCGTGATGAGCAGTCGGGCGTTCACCCGCGTCACGTCGATGCCGAGTTGGTCCAGTTGGACCTCGTTGGCGTCCAGATCCCGGGCCGCGCCGATGTACTCGCGCGCGACGCCGCCGCCGCCGACGACGACCCCCAGCTCACACCCCTCGTCGACCAACCGCTCGATGGCGTTCGCGTACGCCGCCACGCGTCCGGCGTCGAGCTCCGGCGCGAGGACGCTCCCGCCGAGCGACAGGACTACTCTCATTGATCTCGCGTACCGCCGTTTCGCTCTTAAGGCTCCCGAACCGGCCCCGTTTCGGGTCCTCTCAGGCGATACGGGTGAGCGCGCCGCGGTCGGCCACGTCTCGACCGCCCACTAACCGCGACGAGGCGAAGGTCTAAGCCGCTTGCTCGCTGTCCTTCCGATATGCACGCGCTCTCGCTTGTCGGTCCTGACGTGGCCGATCTTTTGGCCCCGCTGTCCGCGCGACTCGACGGTCGTGTGGCGACGATCAGGCGCGACGACGACGAGACGACCGCCCGAACGACCGCGCGAGCCGTCGATGTGGACGGTGAGAGCGACGAGTCCGGCGATCTGGGAACCGGTCCCGGCGCGGCGTACCGACTCAACAACGACGGCGCGTGGACCGGTGCTGGCGCCGGTGAGACGTTCCCCGAACTTCTCGACCGTCTCGCCCCCGACTTCGACTACGCGCTCGTCGCCGGCTTCTCGAAGCTCCGACTCCCGACGGTCGTCGTCGGCGACGACCGGGTTCCGGGCGACGTGGTCGCGCGCGTCGACGATGCGGACGATCTCGCGGTCGGCGACCTCGTCGACCACCTCGAGAACGCGGAGCCCCACGTCACGCTTAAAGCGCTCGTCGACGAGGCGAAAGCGAGCGCGGAGGCTGACCGGGCGGGGGCGATCGCGACGTTCACCGGCCGCGTCCGTGCGAAAGATTCCTCCGACGACGACCGCACCGAGGCCCTGGAATTCGAGAAGTACGAGGGCGTCGCGGCCGACCGAATGGCACGCATCGAGCGCGAACTGACGGAGCGCGACGGGGTGTTCGACGTACGGATGCACCACCGCGTTGGCGTCGTCGCCGACGGCGAGGACATCGTGTTCGTCGTGGTGCTGGCGGGCCACCGAACGGAGGCGTTCCGAACCGTTTCGGACGGGATCAACCGCCTCAAGGACGAGGTCCCCATCTTCAAAAAGGAGACGACCGAGTCCGACGAGTTCTGGGTCCACGAACGCTCGTCCTAACGAGGGCCCTCTCGATCTGCGGTCCGACCCCGGCCGATCCCGGTCCGTCGTCGCCGCGCGCGGCCTTGTCCGAAATTAATACAGGCTGTTAGATGTGAATATAGTGGAGTCACCTCCGGGTTGACCGACAACTCCTATGGACCTTCTGAGTTCTTTAGAACCGTTTATGAATAATATAGGACTCGCTAAAAGAGTCGTGAAACGTTTTACCGCCGTCCGTTCACGGCAGAAATCTCCTGAACGGGGGCGAATCGCACTCAACGAACTCGACTTTATATACCCTCAGGTGTCCGTAGGAGGAATCGAGGTGACACAATGAGCGCAACCGTGCAACCCTCCGACACCGACCGCGCCTCGACCGACACCGTCTCCAAGGAGGAGCGTCTCGCGACGTTCCTGCGCGAGAAGGCCGAGGACGGCGAGCTCTACTTCAAGAGCAAGTTCATCGCCGACGAGGTCGGCCTCTCGGCGAAAGAGATCGGCGCCCTGATGGTGAAGCTCAAGGACTCCGCCTGCGGGCTCTCCATCGAGAAGTGGTCGTACACGTCGGCGACCACCTGGCGCATCGAGCCGGCGAACTGACGAGCGCGACCAGACGCCCCCGAATCGGTCCCCGACGCACGGGTGGTCCCCGCTCCCGCGCACCGACCGTTTCCTGCGGCCGATCCATCCCGTTTCGCCATGGATCCGTTCTCGACGCCGTCCCACATTCGTCGTGATCCCGCTGCCGCCATCAGCGCCGGCGCCGAGGACTTATCAGCGTTCGCAGCGAACGTCCGACGATGAGTGAGGCGGCCGCAACCGACCACCCTCGCCCCCCCGAACTCGACGCAGTCTTCCACTGTTCGGAGGTCCGGCGCGACGACGACCGGATCCTCTATTACGGCATCAGCGACGTGGGTGAGCGCGAACTCGTCCGTCGCGTCTGGCCGGCGTTCCGCGAGGCCGGCTACGAAGTACAGGCCGTCACTACCGACTCCGGACTCGACGTGCTCGTCGCCCGTCCGTACTCCGACGGGCTCGAGGCTATCCCTTGGTTGAACGTCGCGCTGTTGGCCGCGACGGTCCTGTCGACGCTGCTCGTCGGCGCGACGGCGTGGTACTACGTCCCCCTGTCGACGATCCAGGAAACCCCGCTCGCCGTGCTCCAGGCATGGCCGTTCACGGCGGCCGTGCTCGGGGTGTTGCTGACGCACGAACTCGGCCACTACGCACTCGGACGCTACCACGGAGTCGACGTGTCGCTCCCCTATGTCATCCCGTTCATCCTGCCGTTCGGAACGATGGGCGCGATCATCCGCATGCGCGGACAGATGCCCGACCGCGAAGCGCTGTTCGATATCGGCGTTGCGGGTCCGCTCGCCGGACTCGCCGCGACCGTCGTCGTCACCGTCATCGGGCTCTCGTTGGGGCCGTTCGCGGTCCCGCCGTCGGTGCTCGGCGGCGGCGGGCAGGTCATCGTCTTCAACAACCCGCCGCTGCTCGACCTGATCGCCGCGGTATTGAACCAGCCGACCGGCTACTCCGACCCCACACAGACGGCGCACCCGGTGATCATGGGCGCGTGGGTCGGGATGTTCTTCACCGTCCTCAACCTCCTTCCGGTCGGCCAACTCGACGGCGGTCACATCGTCCGCGCGATGGTCGGACAGCGCCAGGAGACGGTCGCGGCGGCCGTCCCCGCCGCGCTGTTCGGCATCGCCGCGTACCTCTACTTCGTCCGCGATCTCGGGCTCAACGAGTCTGTCGGCCTGTGGGCCTTCTGGGGACTGTTTTCGGCGTTCATCGCCTACCGCGGCCCCGCGAACCCCATCGACGACTCCGCGCTCGGCCCGAAGCGGATCGCCGTCGGCGTGCTCACCTTCGCCTTGGGGCTCTTGTGCTTCATGCTCGTCCCGATCCAAGTGACGACGATCTGAGGATGGGTCTTCGACGGCCGACCGCGGCCACCCAGGCAGGCTGTTCCCACGTCGCCGCGCTCGCGACGTCGCCAGCGATCACTCCCCCGCGTGCCCGTATCCGCGGTTCGGAAGAGGTTCGCCGCCCATCCTGACGCCGTCCCAGGTCACGTTTCCGATCACGGTGATCGGCGTCGGCGAAGCCGCGCGAGCGTCGTCGACGGCGTCGCCCGGGAGCGTGAACACCAACTCGAAATCCTCGCCGAAGAACAGTGCGGCCTCCTGACGCTCCTCGGAGTCGTCGAATGCGTCCGCGACCGCGTCGTCGACAGGGACGTACGACTCGGTGATATCCATCCCCAGATCGCTCACGCCGCTCGCCTCGACGAGTTGGTGCAGCGAGCGCGCGAGTCCGTCACTGGAGTCCATCATCGCCGTCGCGTACGGGCGCAGCGCGGCGCCGGCGGCGACCCGGGGGGTGAAGCGGAACAGCTCGTTCCCGCGGTCGGCGTCGCCGGTCTCAAACGCTCTGATCGCGGCCGCGCTGCGGCCGAGCGCGCCGGTGACGCACACCGCGTCCCCGCGCGTTGCGCCGCCACGCCGAACCGGGTCGTCGGTCTGCCCGAGCGCGGTCGTCGCGACGGTGAACTCGCCGTGGTGGTCGAGGTCGCCACCGACGTACTCGGCGTCGACCGCGTCACACACCTCGCGAGCGCCGCGCACGAAGTCGTCGACCTCGTCGGGATCGAACCGCGGCGCCCCGTAGGCCGCGACGGCCGCCTCCGCGTCGGCCCCCATCGCGGCCACGTCCGACAGCGAGGCACCGACCGACCGCCAGCCGGCCGTGTAGCGATCGACGCCGGCGGGGAAATCGGTCGTCTCGTGGAGCATGTCGGTCGTGAGCACCCGGTCGCCGACGACCGCGCAGTCGTCGCCCGCGCCAGGGAGTGTGTCAGCCAGCCGGGCGAGCGCCTCGCGTTCGTCCATCGACGCCCCGTTTCCGCGCCGACACCTACGGTGTTTCCCTTCGCGGCGACGCAGCCGGCCTCGATCTGGTCCGGTCCAGTCCGATCCGATCTGACCCGGTCCGATCCGACACGATCCGGCCTGTCTGGACCGAGGATTCGGCGACGGGTCCACTCGCCTGTCTCCGCTGTTTTCGGAGGCTTGAAGCGGACGCCGGGCGACCGTCCGGGCATGGATTCGGACCAGCTACGCGCCACCGTCGTCGGGTTTCTCGGCGCGTTCGCGGTCCTCGGCGCGCTCTTGTATCTCGTCGGCGTCGGCGACCTCCTCGACGTGCTCCGGGGCGCCTCGCTGGACACGGTCGCGCTCGTGATCGTCGTCACGCTCGGGTGGCTCGTCGCGTGGTCCGTCGCGCTCAGGACCGTGCTCGGCGTGCTCGGCATCCAGCTGTCCGTCGTGCGATCGTTCCTCGTGTTCAGCGGCGCGATGTTCTCCAACAACGTCACCCCGTTCGGGCAGGCCGGCGGCGAACCGGTCACCGCGCTGCTCATCGCCAAGGTGGCAGACACGGAGTACGAGCGCGGACTGGCCGCCATCGCCAGCGTGGACACGCTCAACTTCGTCCCCTCGATCACGCTCGCGCTCGTCGGCGCGGCGTACTTCGCGACCGAGACGACGTTCGGCACCCGCCTCCAGTTGGCGACCGGCGTTGTCGTCGCGCTCGCGCTCCTCGTCCCGGGGCTCGTCTACCTCGGTTGGCGCAACCGCTACGCGCTGGAGCGTCGTATCGTCGCCGCGTTCGTCCCGCTCATCCGCCGGATCGCTCGCGTGGTTCCGGTGTTCGCTGCGCCGACCGAGGAGTCGGTCGAGTCGCGGATCGGCCACTTCTTCGGCGCCATCGAGCGGGTCGCCACCGACCGAACGGGGATCGCCGTCTCGCTGGCGGCCTCGACACTCGGCTGGATCTTCCAGATGATCGCGCTGTATCTCGCGTTCCTGGCGATCGACCAGCCCGTCCCGTTCTCGGCGATGCTGTTCGTCGTCCCGATGGGTGCCATCGCCGGCGTCACGCCGCTGCCGGGCGGCGCCGGCGGCATCGAGGCCGTGCTCGTCGCCGTCCTCGCCGCGCTTCCCTCGGTGCCCGTATCGGCGACGGCGGCCCTGGGCGCCGTGGTCATCTATCGCGGCGCAGTCTACTGGGTGCCGGTGATAATCGGCGGGACCGTCGTGAGCGTGATCGGCGCCGACAGTGTCGGCTGACTCCGGGCGCGGCGAGGCGAACGGCCGATCGCACCGATCCCGTGGACGCCTCACACGCGAGGGGTGATACGACGGCTTTAAACGGAACGACGGTGAAATCGCCCGTATGGTTACCCTCTACGACGTCCCGGCGGCGGACCTCATCGACGAGGTCGCCGCTCGACTGGAGGATCGCATCGAACAGCCGGAGTGGGTGCAGTTCACCAAGTCCGGGCAGGACCGCGAGCTCCCGCCCCAGCAGGAGGACTTCTGGTTCCGCCGCGCCGCCTCGCTGCTGCGCAAGGTCGCCGACCGCGGGCCCGTCGGCGTCGAGCGCCTCGCCACCGAGTACGGCGGCGCCAAGCACGGCTCGAACCGCTACGTCGTGAGCCCCCCCGAGCACGAGGGCGGCTCGCGCAAGATCATCCGCGTCGCGCTCCAGCAGCTCGAAGAGGAGGGCTTCGTCGAGACCGCCCAGGGCGAAGGTCGACGCATCACCGACGAGGGCCGCTCGTTCCTCGACGAGGTCGCCGGCGAGGTGCTCGAAGAGCTCGACCGTCCCGAGCTCGAGCGCTACGCCTAAGTCGGGTCGACGAACCGTAGTCCGCGTTTTTCGACGACCGACCCCTCGGCGGTGCAGCCGCGCCCTCACCCAACCCGTGAAGCACCGCGGTCGGGGCGGGTTCGGCTGCCCGGCCCGGTCGCGGTCGCGCGCGCCGGTGACCACCCACAATCGTTTTGACCGCTCGCCGGCAACTTTCATCCGACATGAGCGAGACTCCGGACGACGAGCGGCTGGAGGAACTGCGCGAGCAGAAGCTGCAGGAGCTGCAAGACCAAGCACAGGGCCAGGGGCAGGGCGACGCGGAGGCCCAGCAGGCGGCCCAAGAGCAGGCCGAGCGCCAGCAGGAGGCGCTGCTGAAGCAGTATCTTACCGACGGCGCGCGCCAGCGGCTCAACGCCGTCGAGATGAGCAAACCCGACTTCGCCGCGCAGGTGAAACAGCAGGTCACCTCGCTGGCGCGCAGCGGCCGGGTGAACGGCCGCATCGACGAGGACCAGATGAAGGAGCTGCTGCGCGAACTGCAGCCCGACCAGAAGAGCTTCGACATCCGTCGTCGCTGACGCACGCGTGGACCTCGCGCTCTGCTACAGCGGCGGGAAAGACTCCTCGCTCGCCGCGCTCGTCCTCGATCGCTTCTACGAGGTGACGCTCGTCACCGCTCACTTCGGGGTGACCGAAGACCACGAGCACGCCCGACGTGCGGCCGAGGCGTTGGGCTTCCCGTTCGAGACCCACGACCTCGACCCCGAGGTCGCCCACGAGGCGGTCGAGCGGATGCGCGCGGACGGCTTCCCCCGCAACGGGATCCAGCGCGTCCACGAGCACGCCTTGGAGTCGGTCGCCGGTCGCGACGTGGACGCCGTCGCCGACGGCACCCGCCGCGACGATCGCGTACCCTCCATCTCACGGGCGTTCGCCCAGTCGCTGGAGGACCGCCACGGCGTCGACTACATCTCACCGCTCTCGGGATTCGGTCGCGGCGCCGTCGACCGGCTCGTCGACGAGACGCTGGAGGTGGAGTCCGGTCCCTCCGAGGAGGTGCCGAAGGCCGACTACGAGGGCGAACTCCGCGCTCTGCTCCGCGAGGTGGGCGGCGACGACGCGGTCGCCGAGGTGTTCCCAGCGCACGAACAGACGTACGTGCGCGGGACGCGCTGACCAGTCACGGTCACCCCGCAACCGGTCGCGATCCCCCGCCCTGTCGGCCGCTATCCTCGCCGTCATCCGCGCCGTTTTTACCCCCGACCGTCGACCCCGAGTGTGTCCCCGATCGCCGCGCCGCTCCAACTCGTCGCTCCCGGAATCGGCGTCGCCGTCGCGGCCGCGGTGCTGTGGGGCGTCTACCTGTTCGCACTGAAGCGCTACGTCGCCGGCGTCCCCGCGACGGTGCTGACGGTGCTCGTGAACGCCTGCGCGCTGGCGTGGTACGCGCCGGTCGTCGCGACCCGCCTGTCGCCGTCGTCGCTGCCCGACCCCGCGATGCTGGGCGCGCCCGCGGTGCTCGCGCTGGCGGGGGCGGTGCTGGGCGTCGGCGTCGGCTTCGTCCTGTTCGTGAACGCGCTCGCGCTCGGAGAGGTGTCGTACGTCACGCCGATCAACAAGGTCGTCCCCGTGTTCGTGCTCCCGCTGGAGCTGCTCTTGCTGGGCGCCGACCTCCCGGCGCTCGCGTTCGTCGG